>JAFAQY010000087.1 GCA_019261985.1 Bryobacterales bacterium
TATCACCGCCGGATTTCTGCACGGCGGCTTGTTGCACATCCTGATGAACTCCTGGGTGCTCTTCGATCTAGGTGTTCAGGTAGAGCAGGTCTACGGGACACCCCGGTACTTGGTCTTCTATTTCCTCTCCACGGTCACGGGATTTCTTGCCAGCGCATACTGGTCGCCGGTGTTGTCGATCGGAGCTTCGGCGGGAATCTTCGGACTGATCGGAGCTATGATCGCTCTCGGCGTGCGGGACCGGTCGTCATACGGCGCCGCTGTGCGGAGTGTTTATGGACGGTGGGCGCTGTACGGTTTGGCGATCGGCATTTTGCCTTCTCTGATCGGCATTTCCTTTATGGACAACGCGGCGCACATCGGCGGCATCGCGGGCGGCTTCGTAATCGCATATATCGCCGGCACTCCCGGATTTTCGCGGACGGCAGAAGCGGCTTGGCGCGGCGCAGCGGCGCTCGCCGGAATCGTCACGGCATTCGCCTTTGTGAAGATGTTCTTCTGGCTAACGTCCCAGCAATAGTTTTCCAGGACACAGATGATAAACTGACAATTCGCGTCTTTTGAAAGGATTGGAATGGCCTCGGCAGCAACCCTCTTGATGAAACCTAAAGTCGTTCGCCGCATTTCCAGGCCGGATGTGGCCGCCGTTAAGGCGCTCGGCGAGTTCGGCGTCGCAACCGTGCATGAGGCTCAGGGCCGCACCGGATTGATGCGGCCATACATGCGTCCTATTTACCCCTCGGCGAAGGCCGCGGGGCCGGCGGTAACCGTCCTATCCGCGCCAGGCGACAACATTATGATTCACGCTGCGGTCGAGGTCTGCCAGCCGGGGGATTTTTTGGTCGTCACCACGACGTCCGAATCCACGGACGGAATGTTCGGCGAGCTTCTTGCAACGTCGCTGGCGACGCGCGGGGTGGTCGGTTTGATTATCGAAGCCGGGGTTCGGGATGTGAGCGAGCTGACGGCAATGGATTTTCCGGTCTGGTCAAAGGCCGTTCATGCGCAAGGGACGGTCAAAGATACTCCCGGGTGGGTCAATGTTCCGATCGTTTGCGCCGGCGCTACCGTAAACCCCGGCGACGTGATCGTGGCGGATCAGGATGGAGTGGTCGTAGTGCCGCGCGAGTCTTCCGAAGAAGTCGTTAAGGCCAGCCACGCCCGGATTACCAAGGAAGAAAAGGCCCGCGAGCGGCTGCGCAACGGCGAGCTCGGATTGGATTTCTACGGGCTGCGCGTAAAGCTCAACGATTTGGGCGTGGAATTTGTGGAGGAATAGGATATGGGAAAAATCGTCGCCGCTGTAGCCACTGTGCATGCGCCGCAGCTTTTCGTCCGTCCACCGACGGAAGTCCCGGAGCAATTAGACGCCGACATCGCCGCCATGCGGCAGCTTGGAAAGGATATTGAAGAGGCGAAGCCGGACCTGGCGATCGTTATCGGCAGCGATCATCTGGAAACATTTTTCCTCTCTTCCGTTCCTACGTTCGCGGTGGTGGCGGGCGAGAAATCGCACGCGCACTTCGCCAACCGGAACTGGGATTTGCCGGTGCACCTGCCCTTCGCCGAAGCTATGCTCGAAAAGCTGATGCACCGCGGCTTCGATATGGCGTACTCTCAGGATGCGGTGCTCGGGCACTCGTTCGCAGCCGTTTACGAATGGCTCATCGACGGCCGGAACATTCCTGTCGTTCCGCTGTTCGTGAATACGTATTTGCCGCCGCTGCCTTCTCCACAGCGCTGCATTGCGCTGGGAAAGGCGCTCGCTGAAATAATCGAAGAGCGGCCTGAGCGCGTCGCCATTATAGCCAGCGGCGGCTTGTCGCATTACCCCGGCACGTGGAAATATCCGCAGCCCGCTTACGACTTCGATTATTGGGCGATCGCATTGATGGAGCGCGGACAAATCGAGCCTCTGACCAGTCTGACGAGCGAACAACTGGACGAAGTGGGCAACACGGAAATGCTGCCGTGGTATTTCCTGTTCGGCGCGCTCGGCAATGTTCCCGGCGAGCTGCTGACGTATCAGCCGACCTGGCATCACGGCCACGCGGTGATGCGGTTTATCCCGAACCGCCGGCAGAGTCCGCCGCAGGGAGAAGTGCCGCCCGCTTACAAGTTCTCGCAGGGTGGCTTCGAGTTCTACAAACCCCCGGCGACCTCCTCATATCAGTTGAACAAGGTTTTATACGACCTGCGACTGAGCCAGGACCTGCGTCTGCGGTTTTTGAAAGACCCCCTGGCTATCGCGGCCGAGTACAAGTTGAATCCGCAGGAGAGCAAGGCTTTGGCGCTGATCACGGATGAGAACATCGACGTGCTGCGCTCGCTGAAGCCCCATCCGCTGGTGGACGCCGGGGCGCATCCTCTGGGGATGCTGATGTGCCTGGTGACTGTGCAGGCCGAAGCGCGGCGTTTGCGGGCAGCGGCGCGGAATTAAACCATAGCGGCTTCGGGCACAGGCGTCTCGCGCAGCAGGTCAAGGAAGGCCTGGGCTACGCGATGGAAGCGCTTCTTTTTGCGGTGAATTATTCCCAATGGCCGGGATAGCGTTGCATCCGCAATGCGAACCGCGGCTAGCCGCCCCTGCTCGATGTCCTCGCGCATGGTGCGGAACGGCATAATGCTGATGCCGACATTGTGGGTCACGGCCTCTTTGATCATCTGAATATTATCGAAATGCAAGGCGATGTTCACCTCGGCGCCGTTCTCTTTCAAGAAGCGGTCCAAGTGGCGACGAATCGGAAGATCGTCGTCGAACGCAATAAAATCGATGTCACGCAGTTCTTGCGCGGAAATGGCCCCGCCACGGTGGGCCAGCGGATGCGCCGGTGCGACCGCCAGCACCATCTCTTCGTGACGCCATGGGATTACGGTAATATCGCGGCGCGCTTCGGGGTAACTGATCAAGCCCAGGTCCGCTTCTCCCGCCAAAACAGCTTCGTATATTTTCTCGGGGCGCAGATATTGCACCTGCAGCTTCGCTTCGGGCTGCCGGAGCGAGAACTCGCGTTCCAATTCAACCATTTCGCTGAGACCCACGGAATAAATGGACGCCACTCGCAGGGTGCCCTCCACCTCCTCTTTAATACGTTGGAGAGCGGCTTCGAAATCGTCCTTTCTACGCAGGATGTCCCGGCAGAACTCGAGATATAGCCTGCCAGCGGGTGTGATCGTAAGCGGGCGTGTGGAGCGGTCCAGCAGCTCAACTCCCAGAGAACGCTCCAATTCCTGCACATGCTGGCTCGCCGCCGACTGGCTGATCCCATTTGTTGATGCACCCCGGCTGAAGCTGTGGGTTTGGGCGATATCCCTAAAAAGCTTAATGTTCTCGTAAGTCACTGGAAATAGTATAAATCAGAATTACTAATACTTCAAGGCGGCCTCCGGCGGCCGCTTTACGCATACGCGCCCGCGCAAAACGAAGCCACGGCGGCGGAACGGGCTGAGTACCGGCGGACCGATCCACCGCATAGGCGCACACGAAAAAACGAAGCCACCGGATGGTTCTAACGCCCAGTTCAGGGTACCGCACACCGGGGCTGGAAAGGTTCCGTAAAACCCGCAAGTGGAACTCCAGCAAAGACATGTAGAACGGAACTGGCAAGGGATGTCGCTGACAACTTTATGTTTATAAGAATTTTCGCGACATTATAAAATTAATATGACTTATACTAGACCCCTATAATTTTTGTTGACGTGATATTGCCAAACAGAGTATTCTGAAGCATGCCTCTTCCGCCGCAAGCACAGGGTCTCTATCACCCTCAGTATGAACATGATGCCTGCGGCATGGGATTCGTCGTAAACCTTAATGGCGAGCGGTCGCACGAGATTGTCCGCAAAGGCATCGAAATTCTCATTAACCTTACGCACCGTGGGGCCTGCGGCTGCGATCCGGAAACCGGCGACGGCGCGGGCGTTTTGATCCAGATCCCGCATGAGTTTTTCGCCCGGGAGAGCGAGGAACTCGGTTTTTCGCTGCCCGACCCCGGAGCTTATGGCGTCGGCATGATGTTTCTTCCAGTGGAAAAACAGCAGCGGCTGATCTGCGAAGGCATCGTGGAAAGGATCGCCCGGGAGGAAGGCCTCAAAGTGCTAGGCTGGCGCGATACTCCGATCAATGGAGAAGCGATCGGACGCGAGGCGAGGGCTAGCCAACCTTATATCGAGCAAGTGTTTCTGCGGGGCGGCGCGGGAATAACTCAGGATGAGCTGGAGCGTAAGCTGTACGTGGTCCGGCGCCGCGCCGAGGCCGAGATCGCCGAGACGGACCTTAAAGAGAAGAGCTTTTTCTACGTGCCGTCGCTTTCGACGCGCACGATCGTGTACAAGGGACTGCTGCTGGCGCCGCAGATTCCGCAGTTCTACCAGGACCTATCCGACCCGGAGACGCGCAGCGCCATGGCTATGGTGCATCAGCGATTCTCGACCAACACCTTCCCGACCTGGCAACTTGCGCATCCTTATCGCATGATCTGCCACAACGGCGAGATCAACACCGTAAAAGGCAATGTCAACTGGATGCACGCGCGCGAGAGCGTGCTGGAATCGGCGCTGTTCGGCGAAGATCTCGAAAAGACTCTTCCGGTGGTCCGGCCGGGATTGAGCGATACGGGCTCGCTCGATAATGCGGTGGAGATGCTGACGATGGGCGGGCGCGAGCTTCCGCACGTGATGGCCATGCTGATTCCCGAAGCATGGGATGCCGATTCGACCATGCCCAAGGAGAAGAAAGCGTTCTACGAATTTCACGCCTCTCTGATGGAGCCCTGGGACGGTCCGGCTGCGGTTGCTTTTACCGATGGCAAGTGGCTGGGCGCGACGCTCGACCGCAATGGCCTGCGTCCGGCGCGGTATCTGGTTACCAAAGACGGCCTTCTTGTAGTCGCGTCCGAGACTGGTGTGTTGAGCTTTTCTCCCGAGGAGGTGTCCTACAAAGGGCGACTTCAGCCGGGCAAGATGCTCCTGGTCGACTTGGTCAACAATCGCATCGTCCCCGACGAGGAGATGAAGCACACGCTGGCTTCGCGGCAGCCTTACGGCGAGTGGCTGGCAAAAAACCAGATTACCCTGGACGCCTTGCCCGACCCGCCGCGCGTTTACGGCACGGATTCCAAGACCATCGTTACCCGGCAACGCGCCTTCGGCTACACGGAGGAAGACCTGCGGCTTCTGCTTGCGCCCATGGCGATGAACGGCGAAGAGCCGGTGGGATCGATGGGAGTAGATACGCCGCTGGCTTGTCTCTCCGATCAGCCGCAGCAGCTATTCAACTATTTCAAGCAGTTGTTCGCGCAGGTTACCAATCCGGCGATCGACCCGATCCGCGAAGAGCTGGTGATGTCGCTCACCAGCTACATCGGCTCCGAGCGCAACATTCTCGAAGAAACGCCGCAGCACTGCCATACGCTGAAGCTGCCGCACCCGATCCTCACCAACAAGGATCTGGAGAAGCTGCGGCGCGTGAACTGGGGCGATTTTCTCGGCACAACTCTCCAATGCGTCTTTCGCGCCGATTGCGGCGCCATCGAATTGGGCAGTGAGCTGGAGCGCTCTCTGGACGGCCTGTGCCAGCAAGCCTCGCTGGCCATTCGCGACGGCTATAAGCTGCTGATCCTTTCCGACCGGGGCGTGGACCTCCAATATGCGCCGATTCCAAGCCTGCTTTCCCTCACGGCCGTGCATAATCACCTGGTGCGCGAGCGGACGCGCACGCAGGTGGCGCTGATCTGCGAGTCCGGGGCGCCGCGGGAAGTGATGCATTTCGCGCTGTTGATCGGCTATGGCGCGAGCGCGGTCAACCCGTACCTGGCTATCGAGACGCTCGAAGACATGGCGCAGCGCGGGCGTTTGGGAAATATCAGCTTCGAGACGGCTCTGAAGAATTATAAGAAAGCGGTCAACAAAGGCCTGCTGAAGGTCTTTTCGAAGATGGGCATCTCCACGCTGCAAAGCTATCGCGGCGCACAGGTGTTTGAAGCCATCGGCCTGAACAGATCGCTGGTGGATAAATACTTCACTGGTACAGCCTCGCGAATCGAAGGCGTTGACTTGGGCGTGCTGGCGCGTGAAGCTCAAATGCGCCACGAGCATGCCTACAAGCCGGTGACCGAATCCGTCACCGAGCTCCCCATCGGCGGCGACTACCAATATCGCGAGCGGGCGGAATACCATCTGCTGAATCCGCACACCATCAGCAAGCTTCAGCATGCCGTGCGCGAGAAGAAGTACGAGACGTTTCAGGAATACTCGAACGCGATCGACAAACAGAACAAACAGCTCTGCACTCTGCGCGGGTTGATGCAGTTTAAGAGCGCGGCCAGGCCGATAGCGCTGAGGGAAGTGGAACCGGCGACTGAAATCGTGAAGCGCTTCGCAACGGGCGCGATGTCGTTCGGCTCTATCAGCAAGGAAGCGCACGAAACGCTGGCGGTCGCGATGAATCGCATCGGCGGCCGCTCCAATACGGGCGAGGGCGGGGAGGACGAGGAGCGATTCCGGCGCGATCCGAATGGCGACTGGCGGCGCAGCTCCATCAAGCAGGTGGCCTCCGGCCGATTTGGCGTAACCACGAATTACCTGGTGAACGCGGACGACTTGCAGATAAAGATCGCGCAGGGCGCGAAGCCGGGTGAAGGCGGCCAGCTTCCTGGCCACAAGGTGGATGAAGTGATCGCCCGAGTGCGGCATTCCACGCCCGGGGTGCCCCTGATTTCGCCCCCGCCGCATCACGATATTTACTCCATTGAAGATCTGGCGCAGTTGATCTACGATTTAAAGAACGCGAATCCCAAGGCGCGCATTTCCGTGAAGTTAGTGGCTGAAGTGGGCGTCGGCACCGTAGCCGCCGGCGTCGCCAAGGCGCACGCGGATGTCGTGCTTATCAGCGGCCACGATGGCGGCACGGGCGCGAGTCCGCTTACCTCCATACGCCACGCCGGTATTCCGTGGGAACTCGGCCTGGCCGAAACGCAGCAAGTGCTCGTGCTCAACGATCTTCGCAGCCGAATCGTCGTGCAGACCGACGGCAAACTGCAAACCGGCCGCGACGTCGCTATTGCCGCGCTGCTCGGCGCGGAGGAGTTCGGCTTCTCCACGATGCCCCTTGTGGCAATGGGCTGCATTATGATGCGCAAGTGCCACCTGAACACTTGTCCCGTGGGCATCGCTACACAGGACCCGGTGCTGCGGAAGAAATTTACCGGCACGCCTGAGCATGTAATTAACTTCTTCTTCTTCATCGCCGAGCAGGTCCGGACCTACATGGCCCAGATGGGCTTCCGCCGCATGGAAGAAATGATCGGGCGAGTGGATATGCTCGAAATGCGGGCGGCCGTGGAACACTGGAAGGCGCGCGGCCTGGATTTTGAGCAGTTGCTCTACAATCCCGAAGCGCCCAGCCGGGTCGGCCGGCGGTGCATGATTCCGCAGGATCACGGCCTGGAGGCGGCGCTCGACGTCAAGCTTATCGAATACGCGAAGTCCGCTTTGGAGCACGGTAATCCAGTGGAGTTCGTGCTGCCGATCCGCAACGTCGACCGCACCGTCGGCGCGATGCTTTCGGGAGAAATCGCGCGCAAGCACGGATCGAAGGGCCTGGAGCCCGAAACGATTCACTTCCGCTTCAAAGGCAGCGCGGGCCAAAGCTTCGGCGCGTTCCTGGCGCGCGGCGTTACGCTGGAACTCGAAGGCGACGCGAATGATTACGTTGGGAAGGGACTCTCGGGCGGAAAATTGATCGTTTATCCGCCGCGCGACTCCTCGTTCAAGCCGGAAGAGAACATCTTGATCGGCAACGTCGTTCTATATGGCGCGACCTCGGGGGAGGCTTTCTTTAACGGGCGCGCGGGCGAACGTTTCGCCGTCCGCAATTCCGGCGCGACCGCGGTGGTCGAAGGCGTGGGCGACCACGGCTGCGAATACATGACCAAAGGCCTGGCGATCGTCCTTCACGACACGGGCAGGAATTTCGCGGCGGGCATGACCGGCGGAATCGCTTACGTTTTGGACGAAACGGGCGAGTTCGCCAGTGTAAAGTGCAATCGCGCCAGCGTGGATCTGGATGCGTTGGACCAGAAAGACATCGAAGAGCTGCGCTACTGGATCGCGCGACACGCCGAGGAGACGGAAAGCGTGCGCGCGAACTGGATCCTGGATAACTGGGACGGGCTGCTGCCGAAGTTCGTAAAAGTGTTCCCGCACGAGTATAAACGTGTGTTGGGCATACAACGCCAAGCCGCCGCGGCGCGCAGCTAACGTTGAGCGCGGAAAAACGCCGAATAGCTTGATGGGCAAAGTAACTGGATTTCTAGAATACGAGCGCGAAACGCCTACCCGGCGTCCGGTGGAGGAGCGCGTCAACGATTGGTTCGAGGTTTATGAACACTTTCCGCTCGAGAAGGTTCAGAAACAAGGCGCGCGCTGCATGGATTGCGGCGTGCCCTTCTGCCACACCGGTTGTCCGCTGAACAACATCATTCCCGATTGGAACGACCTGGCGTACCGAGGCGGCTGGCGCGACGCCATCCGCGTGCTCCATTCCACCAACAATTTTCCAGAGTTCACGGGGCGAATCTGCCCCGCGCCGTGCGAAGCGGCGTGCGTGCTCGGAATCAACGAACCTCCTGTCGCAATTAAAACTATTGAGCGTACGGTGGTCGATTACGCTTGGGAACAGGGTTGGATCAAGCCCGAGCCTCCCGCCACCCGAACCGGCAAGCGTGTCGCGGTTGTGGGTTCAGGTCCGGCCGGTTTAGCCGCGGCACAGCAACTCGCGCGCGCCGGTCATTGGGTGACGGTTTTCGAAAAGGCCGATCGCACCGGCGGCCTGCTGCGCTATGGGATTCCGGACTTCAAGATGGAAAAGGCCGGTATCGACCGCCGAATCGATCAGATGCAGGCTGAGGGTGTCGAGTTCATCACGAATGCGCACGTTACTTCGCTGGACGATCTGCGGAAAGAGTATCAGGCCATCGTTCTGGCCATGGGCGCCGAGCAGCCGCGCGATCTCGCCGTCCCCGGCCGCGACCTCAAAGGAATCCACTTCGCGATGGAGTTCCTACCGCAGCAAAACAAACGCTGCGCGGGCGATAAGGTCGCACAGACGGAAGCAATCCTGGCCACCGGCAAGCACGTGATCATCGTCGGCGGCGGCGACACCGGCGCGGACTGCCTTGGCACTTCTCATCGCCAAAGGGCCGCGTCCGTTTATCAATTTGAAATCATGCCCATGCCGCCGGTGGAGCGTTCGCCGCTAACTCCTTGGCCGCTCTGGCCGCTGCAGTTGCGGGCGGAGAGTTCGCATGAGGAAGGCGGTCAACGGGAATGGGCCGTCGCCACCACGCATTTCAGCGGCGACGACAATGGCAATGTGAAAAAGTTGCATGCCGTGCGCGTCGGCCCGGCGCCGAAGTTCGAAGCGATCAAAGGCACCGAGTTTACCCTCGATGCCGAACTGGTGCTGCTCGCCATGGGTTTCACTGGCCCGGTCCGTGGCGGGATTATCGAAAGCTCCGGCCTAAAGCTGGACGCCCGGGGCAACATCGCGACGGAGAACTACCAAAGCTCGACCCCCGGAGTCTTCGCCGCCGGCGACGCCAGGCGGGGGCAGTCGTTGGTGGTGTGGGCAATCGCCGAGGGGCGGAAAGCCGCCGAGGCGGTGGACGCCGCGCTTAGGCGTTAACGCTGCTCTTTTCGAGGAGCGGTGATGCCGCGCTCCTAATCTAAGCTGGGCATCCCCGGCGCTATCGACTACGAGAATGTCCGCGGGCGCTTCGCCTCGGCTTCCAAGTATGGTCCGAGTTGTGATCGGGGCGCCAACGGACGGAACCTTCGCCGATGCTACTTACGCTCCAGGCGGAGATCGTTAGTTCTTCGGAGCCTTGATCACTTTTAGCTTCACCTTCACCGTCCCCGGCCCCACCATCTCGATGGTGTGCGCGGCGGCGAAGGAAAGATCGATGATGCGTCCGTCGATGAATGGACCGCGGTCGTTTATCCGCACCTTCACCTGCCTGCCGTTCCGCAGGTTTGTCACTTCGACCCATGTGTCGAACGGGAGCGTGGGATGAGCGGCGGTTAGCTTGTGGGTGTCGAAGATTTCGCCGGAGGCGGAGGGGTGTCCGTCGTAAGGAGCGCCGTACCAACTCGCGATTCCGGTCTGGGTCCAGCCGATCGGGGCAGGTTTGTTGGGCGGCGGTGGAACGCGCGCGGTTGTATGATGGCCGCACGCCGCCGTGAAGACGAGCAGCGCCGCGAATAGCGCCGAACCCGCATGAATAGGGCCTTTGAACACCAAAACAATTTTACCTAAATACGTTTTTTTGTCCAGAAGCGGCTTCTTAGCCGTCTGCCGCGCGTGGAGAATGTAGCCGCGGAGACTCGCGTGCTTCATTTTTTTCTTGACTTTCAACGCAAAGAACCTTATAAAGGGGACACAAGCGCGTACTTCAAGAAGTTTCGCGCAATCTGATGTAAAGGGAGAATCAATCGATGAAGAACGCAACAAAGAAAAAGGCGCCTGCGAAGAAAAAGGCTGCCCCGAAGAAAAAGAAGTAGTCAACGAAGGCTCTGCTAAGAGCAAGTTCAATCCTAACGGCCCCGAGTAATCGGGGCCGTTTTTGTTTATGTGGCCCCACCCACCGGGCAATTTTTTCTTAATGCCGTGTTCGTTCACCACGGCCCTCCAACTGTGCGCGAAGCTGATCGTACTTCATCAATTCGAAAAACGGGCGCTGTTCCGGCGGCGCGATGAATTGCGTGCGTCCTGTTGAGTCCTCCCAAATGCAAACGAGGTCCCGTCTTGGCTTTTCCGCCACGCTGAGTTCTTCTTCCACAAATGCGATCGTCAACGGTACATCCATGAACGTGAATCGCACAATCTCGAAGCCGGCGGGCAAAGGATCGCCTTCCGCGGACGCCGCCTCATGCCGCCCAACCAAATAGTGCAACAAAGGATTGACGCGATCGCCGGCATGCGGGTATGCATGCAAATAGGAGGCGCAGTCGAACAGCGGATGCGGGTTCGGGCAATGCTCTCCCGTTTGCCGTAAGAAACTTACGACGGGTAATTCGCTCGACGCGGCAGCCTGGCGCAAAAGATAGTACTCGGGATCGAAGAGCGCGTTGGGCTTTCTTCCCTCGAAGGCGCCGTGTTCGAGATAGTGGCGGAAAGGATTTACGCCGGCTGCGGCCACGTCGCGATATTTTGACGTGTAGAATTCAGCGTCGAATAAAAGGCGCAGCTTGCGGATCTGCGGCAAGGCTTGGGCGATGCGCTTCCATTCGGGCATGAAGACTCCAGGCTTCAGCGTACACGGCATATAACGCAGCTCGCTGCAGCCGGTTACTGGGAATCGGTAATTCGCGCGTATGGAACAGCCTCGGCGCTGGGCGGGTGCTGAAGCGCCCGTTGCGGGCTAAAGCCCGCTCCACCGGTGCTATGCTCAGTCCGTGGCTGTGAAGATTCGTCAGGCGCTGCTGATCGGCGGCGGAATTGCGGCGCTCGGTTGCTCGCTGTGGGCTTTTCAAAAACCTTTTCGCGAATACCCAGCTATCGAGTACAACGATTTCCCTGTGCCCGATGACTACCGCCAGCCCGCCGAGTTCACCTTCGCGAGGCTAATGTATCCTCCGGCCGCTACCGCGCGCTTCGATCGCGCCGGCCGGTACTGGGCCCAGGGCATGTCCAGTTGGACGCAGGATTATCCGCGCGCCGACCGGCATCTTGCACAGGCGCTGCGGCGGCTGACTCGGATAAATACCCGATCTGTCGAACAAGCGGTGAACCTGGACGATGATGACGAGGTGTACAACTGGCCCTGGGTATACGCGGTCCGCACCGGCGAGTGGGACTTAACGGAAGCGCAGGCGAAAAGGCTTCGCGATTACATCGAACGCGGAGGGTTCCTCATGGTCGACGACTTCTGGGGGACGTTCGAATGGCAGGTCTTCATGCGCAGCATGAATCGCGTTTTCCCGGATCGCCCGCCCGTGGACGTGGACAACGCCGACGCGCTGTTCCACACGATCTACGATCTGAACGACCGCTTTCGGGTGACCGGAGCTTGGGGCCGTTTCGGCAGGCCGTATCAAGACGATGGCGATACGCCGTATTGGAGAGCGATTTACGACGGCAAAAACCGGGTTGTACTGGCCATTGTCGCTAATTCGGATCTCGGCGATTCATGGGAATACGCGGACGATCCCTCGTATCCCGAAAAATGGTCCGGGCTCGGCATCCGCGTCGCCGTCAACTACATCGCGTACGGGATGACGCACTAAAATCGAAAATTAAACAGCCTGCGCGGATTATCCACCAGCAGTCGGTTCAGATTCTCGCTGTTCCGGTCCGCAATTTCCCAGATCCAGCAATTGAGCAATTTCCCGTCGTTGGGCATCTGACCTTCTTTCATGTTCGGGTGAGGCCAGTCCGTACCCGTTATGACGCGCTCCGAAAATTCCTGCGCGAGGGCGCGAGCGAACGGCAGCACTCTCCTCCACTCCTCGGGCTCGTTGCTTCCCGTGAGGCGTTCCGGGCATGTCAGCTTGGCAAAACAATCCGGCTTGTCGCGGAACAGTTGAAGAAGGCGCTCGAAGCCGGGATCCGCGGCTCCTTTGCCGATCGCGGGCACGGCCATATGATCGAAAACGACGGGCAACGGGATCGTTTTGATGTGCGCATTCAGATCTTCCAAATCCGCGGCTTCGCAATACAGGTCGATATGCCAATTGTTTTGAAGCTTCCCCGCGCATCTGAGGTCCCTCAACCGGCGGGCCATGGTGACCATTTCTTCGGGCGGCGGAGGGTTCGTGAGCCGCTTCACGTAGCTGTACCGGATGCCACGCACGCCGGCGGCATCAAGCTGCGCCAATTCGTCGTCGGAGATCGTTTTTTCGACGAACGCCACGCCCATTGCGCGGCCTTGCGATTTCTTAAGCGCGTTGAGCATGAAACTGTTGTCCGTTCCGTGGCAGGTCGCAGCCACGACCACCTCGCCCGAAAACCCGAGGAATCTGTCCAGCTCTTCCAGCTTCTTCCAGGGCGCGAAGGCGGGATCGTACTTGCGGTCCTCCGACCAGCGGAAAGGCGTCAAGCCGTTGCTATTCACATGACAATGCGTGTTGATGGCGCCCAAGGGCATCTGGAAGGCCGGCTTTTCGGGATTCGGATCGGGTTCAATGTTCTTCGGCAGCGGTTTCGATGTCTTGCGAGGCCGGTCGTTATAGTGGTGCCGGTTCACTTCGCGAGTCTCCGAGACCATGGTGTACTCTCGCCCTTCCTGCAGGTTGTATTTCGACGAGAGGTAATCGACGATAACCTCCTCCAGGTCGAGCCCGAGATCTTTCCGCAGGCGGTCGCCGAGCGGCCCTTTTCTGTCCGGCTTATCGCCGAGCGCGAAGTTCACGGAAATGCGCTTGCTAGGTCCTGGTTCATCTCCCACGATGCAGAACGCCCACGGCGCTAGCGTGGTGGCCACACGGTTTCGAAGAACTGTGTTTTTCGGTTCCTCTGTTAAGGGGTCGAGCGATTTATGATCTTTCAGCAGGGCGTGCATTTTTCGGAGAAGCTCGGCATCGTTTTCCACGAAATACTGCTCCATGTCCTTTGAGCACTTCACTTCTAGATTGGGCATGATTCGATGTTCACACCACTATAGCCTGTGGGATGTTTAGCCTTTGTGGGGCAGCCTTTAGGCTGCGGCGGGCTTCAGCCCGCCCGGCGTGTGGCGGACTAAAGTGCGCCGCAGCCTAAAGGCTGCCCCACCATGCTGTAGCGGTTGCTACACATGCCTGCCTAATGTTTTAGACTGGATGGCGATATGAGTCTCCTCAAAACCTTGTTCGTTGGCGCGGCCTTCGCCGCTTTGATGCTGGGACAAGCTCCGAAACCGGTCCGGACGCAAGCCGGTATGGTACAGGGTGTCGACATGAACGGCGTCGCGGTATATAAGGGCATTCCCTTCGCCGCGCCTCCGGTTGGTAATTTGCGATGGCGCGCGCCGGAAGCCGCGGCTCCGTGGACCGGGGTCCGCACCGTCGATAAATTCGCGTCCGCTTGCGTGCAGGTCCCGATCGTGAACGCGGCGCTTGGAATGGACGCGGTTGCGACCGATGAGGACTGCCTTTACCTTAACGTCTGGACTCCCGCAAAAACACCGAAAGACAAGCTCGCGGTGATGGTTTGGATTTACGGGGGCGGGTTCGCCATCGGCGGAACGTCGATGGGACTGTACGACGGGACCAACTTGGCCAAGAAGGGCGTCGTGGTGGTGAGCGTCGCCTATCGCGTCGGAGCTTTGGGCTTCATGGCTCATCCACAGCTCACGTCGGAGCAAAGCGGGCACTCCGGAAATTACGGTCTATTGGATATGATCGCCGGGTTGCAGTGGGTGAAGCGAAATATCGCCGCGTTCGGCGGCAATCCGGATCGCGTCACCATTTTCGGAGAGTCGGCAGGCGGAATTGCAGTGAGCATGCTCGCGGCGTCGCCGCTTGCAAAGGGCCTGTTCCAGGGAGCCATCTCGGAGAGTGGCGGAAATTTCGGCCCGGCGCGCCAGAAGGAGAATGACGGCGGAGTTAACATGGTCTCCCTCGCCATGGGGGAGAAGGGCGGCGGCGCTTTTCTTGCGAAGCTTGGCGCCGGCTCGATCGCCGATGCGCGCAAGAAATCGGCCGACGACATTCTGAAACGCTCGCCTCCTGGTTTGGGCGGTTTTTGGCCGATATTCGATGGCTACGTTCTGCCTGGCGATCAATACAAGTTGTACGAAGCCGGGAAATACAACGACACGCCCGTCCTCATTGGAACCAATTCAGATGAGGGCGCTCTATTCGTAGCATCCGCCAAAGCCGCCGAATACCAAAGCGGCACTCGCTCCGGTTATGGCGAATACGCGGACAAGATTTTGGCCGCTTATCCCGGCGGTTCGGATGCGGAAGCTCTGCGCTCCAGCCGCGACCTGTTCCGCGACACGGAATTCGCCTGGCCGACTTGGGCGTGGGCGAGACTGCAATCGAAGGCCGGTAAGGGCAAAGTGTACGTGTATTATTTCAGCCACCGTCCGCCCTATCCAAATGCGCCGGCGTTCAAAGATTGGGGCGCTGCTCACGCAGGCGAGATCGCCTACGTATTCGGAAACTTCACCCCGGCGATGCCCGCGGCGGCGGCGGATCGCGCGGTTTCGGACGAGATGATGTCTTACTGGGTGAACTTCGCCAAGACGGGCGACCCGAATGGCGCCGGTTTGCCCCGTTGGCCCAACTTCACCAGCACGAATGGTCAAGTCATGAACTTGAACGATCCGTCAAAGGCGATTCCCGTTCCCAATCTCGATAACCTTCAGGTGCTGGAGGGTTACTACGCCTGGAGGCGCGGTCAAGCGGAAACGAAGCACTAAAACTCGAGCGGCCGGACGCGGGCCAGCAAGTCCGATCGCGGCTGTCCGGCAAACACGGCCATCCAACCAACGAAATCCTGGCGAGGTCCAAAGAACGCAAACACGATTCCGTCCCGCTTCGGCGCCGGGCGCAGGCCGCCATCGACCTTCCAGCCTGTCGCGCCGCCATCGAGCAGAGCGGCGGAGGGGGCGCGCAAAGCCGTCGCCCCGCGGCGTCGCAATCGCCGCGCTTCCTTGCGACAAGCTTCGTAACTCGCGATTCCCCCGGTGAGGACCTGCCGAGCCAGCCCCGGCGATTCTGCTCGCCAATCGCCGGACACATCGACGGCCCATAACGCGCGCCGTACATTCATGAGCTCCGCTTCACCCGTGATGCCTTCGTGTCTTATGAATTCCGCCCAGGCGCCGTCGGGCGTATCGGCGAAGTATTGAACCGGACCTTCGCCCTCGCCGTGCCATCGCGCCCTCGGTTGATCCGCATTTTCCCAAAGAAACGGCAAGCGCGGATCGGCGTGCCTGAAAAGAATCATGTAGCGGGCGAGGCGACGAGCGCTCGCGCGAGATCCTGAACGCGCCGCGGCCCCGGCTGCGCAGGCTTCCAGCGCGCTTTCAGCCAGTCCAAAGGCGTGCGCCCGTCCAGTTGGGCACGTTTGCGCTCAAACCACTGCCGGATGCCGAAATCGTTGTAGGCGCCGCTAAGATCGCCCACAATCAGACTTAAGAAGTGCAGTCTTTCGGCAACATCGTCGGGCGTCATCCGGGCAGCCGCCTTGTAGCGGCGAAGACTGCTGCCCGAAATGCCCAGCAGGCGGGCCAATAGCTCCGGCCCGATAACCTCGGTCAAACGATTCCATTCGAACTCCGGCGCGGGCGATTCCTCCAGCGCAAGGTTCAGGTGCTCAAGCGTGCGCTCGATAGCTTCGTTGGAATCTTTGAACTCGTCAAGCTCCAGCTCCACGTTTCTGGCGATGCCCGCGCGATGAATGTGGCGGATAGCTCTCCGGAATGACGGAAGATCGAGCGTTTCGATTGACTCGTTTGCCGGAAGAAGCCCCATCGCCTCCGCGCGGCTGAGCGCCGTAACAGCTTGAACAATGGCGCGGCGGGAAGAAAACGGAGACTTAGCGGACGCGATTTGGATCATGGCTCTACTCACAATTATATCCGTTTCACGTCCGTTGAGCGGTGGGCTATTTCACTGCGATCATCACCGATCCGGCGTGGTTCTCCCAAGCCAGATCCAATTTCACCTTGTTACCTCCCTGGCTTGTAAACGTGTACTTCAGCGTCTCGACCTTTGCGGATGGCGTACTCATCGTCATCTTCGCGCGGCCCAGATCCATCTTGGGGTTGTATTCCAAACCCCACTGGCCGGTCTCTTTGCTGATAATCAGTTCCCAGGCGTTGGGGTCTTTGACCCAGCAGTACAGCGTGTAATCGCCTTTCGGCACGCTCAGGCCGCCAACGTCCAAATCGGCATCCGTATGAAAGGACGTTGCCGAGTTCGCGCCGGCGCGCCACGCTGGATACGTCGGGTCGCGCGATAGCAGGCCGCCCTCGCCGAAGATTTTGCGTCCGCGCACCGAGGGCGCCGCATACCGGATCACCAATTTTTTGCCGGCGACAGTGATGTCGGCCTGGGCGGCCGGGCTCACTTGCGCAAAACCGCACGCCGGCGCCAGCGCGAGCAGCGCCAAATATTTCCCAAACATGTTCATAGGCGCGGAGCTATTTTTTCTTGGTCAGCTCGTCCGTCACGTGGCCTTCCGAGATCTCCTTGTTGTTCTCTTCGCAGGAGTATTCAAGAAGTTCCTGGCCGGGCTTCATCAACACAAATACGCGCGTGTTGGTCCAGGGCTTGGTGTACATCTTCGGATCGCTGACCGTGACCTGATATTGAATGTGATCGTAATCGGGCCGCGAGAAGCGCTCGACCACATGCAATTGATCGCTGGTCAGGCGCTCCGGCTCGGTATCGAGCCAGGTTTGTCCGTTAAACCCGATCGTATCCACAACCAGCGTGTCTCCCTCCCAGTGGCCGACCGAATCGCCGAGCCACATGGGATAGAGTTGCTTGGGATGGTCCCGCCCGTCGGTGGGCACAACGTGGAACATGTTGTTCTGTTCGAAGAGAATGGCCATCTTTTCGGGTTTGTGGAAAATTTCGACCGGGTACGGCGTGCCCCATGAGCGCACGTAGCCCCAAGGCAGGCAGTGGACTCCGTAATCGAATTTCGGTTTCGCGTTTTCGGCCTTGCCGTACGCAGTTAAAGTGGAATCGAGATCGTGCGCGCCTTTACTGGAGCATCCCGGAGTCCCGCCGGCGCAGCGTCCTTCGTAATCCTTGCTCACGTCGCCGACGCGGGGATGGTCCCAGACACCGGACAGATCGGGCTTTCCGTTCGCCAGCCGAGGCACGGGTTTCGAAGCGTTGGATTGCGCGGCCGCGGACATGGCGACCAGAGTAGCGATAGGGATCAAACAGAGGGCCTTCATAAAACCTCCTTGCAAAGAAAACCAACCTCTTTGCGGTCTTTGCGTCTTTGCGAGAAAGACTTTTTCATGATATAGCGAGTTGAACGATTGTGGAAGCGTCGGGGAGGCGTTCCAATTTATCGATTCATCGGCAAAAGCATCGCGCTGCTCGGCCGACAAAATCCCGGAAGCGTTCTCGTCGAACTTGGCGCGCAGTTCCGCATAGCTCATCGGATTTTCAGCAGAGCCGCGACTCGCGCTCAATAATAATCCCCAACGGCCTATGCCCGGCTGTGCCGCTCTGCGCCGACCAACCGGGGTGCAGAAAGTTGGTCTGTGTGCCGTCTATTCAGCATTCGATGAGCCCCAACGCAAAGCTGCCGGCAATACCGGCGGCCCGCGCCATTGCTTCGGCATCGAGGCGCAAAATCTTCGCCGCAAGATACGCCGCGCCGAATGTGGCGAACAGCCCGTGGGATGAAAGCCGCGCTGGTGCAGCTCGCTGGAACAGACGCTACCAACGCGGCACGAGATTTCATACCCGAGGGCGATCGCCGTAATTAGATCGCGGCCGCGGAGCTTGTTGGTTTCCGGAAGCGCGAGAGCGGCCGATACGCCGGGCTGCTCATATGCACGATGGATTCGTTATGAGTGTTGTCAAACTCCAGCGCCGAGGCCCCATCGGCGAATGCGGCGAATGTGACCCCGACTTGGTCTCCGAAGCCGAGTATGCGGCAAGGACCGGAAGGCGAAAGCACAACGGCCGCTCTCCGGTGGAGCATCCGAATGGTGTCTGCGCGCCGGCGAGCGCCAATCCGATCACATCCCGCACCCGCAGCTTCGTCGATTCGATTACATCGACGGGCAGCTCTCAAAATTAATGCCACAACATCATTTGGCGAGTACTTTTGCGGATGGTGGGGTCGTCTGCTATCATACGATGCTTAGCGCGCACCGTCCCGTGGAATTGGAGTGAGGTCCATGAACAGGTGTTTGTTCGCTGGTCCGAAATCTCGTTCCCTGTCAGAAACTCGCACGCTGGCAACGTATGTAGTTGACGGCGGCGTACAAGATATTCCCGCGGACGTGCGTCATGAGGCGAAGCGCGCGGTTCTGAATTATGTCGGCTGCGCGCTGGGAGGCAGCCACGAACAAGCGGTCGATGCGGCTGTGCGGGCGCTGTCGCCCTATTCCGGCCCCCCCACCGCATCCATTCTTGGACGGACCGAGCGCATGGATCCGCTGCACGCATCGCTGATCAACGGCATCAGCTCGCACGTGCATGATTACGACGACACGACGCCCAAAAATTACATCCACCCAAGCTCGCCCGTCGCTTCCGCTCTGTTTGCATACGCGAGCGTAAACCCGGTGCGTGGGGAGGATTTTTTAAACGCGTTCGTTCTAGGGTTCGAAGCCGAATCGCGGATCGGCAACGCCGTATATCCCGCGCATTACGATGCAGGCTGGCACATAACCGGCACCGCGGGGGTATTCGGCGCGACGGCGGCTATCGGCAAACTGATCCAACTTTCCGAAGATCAGATGGTTTGGGCGCTCGGCCTGGCGGCGACGCAGGCGGCGGGTTTGCGAGAAATGTTCGGCTCGATGGCGAAGGCGCTGCATCCCGGACGAGCCGCGCAGAACGGATATGCCGCGGCTTTGCTGGCCCAAGCCGGATTTACGGCAGGCGAGCATTCGCTCGAAGGCCCGCGCGGTTTTGCAGCCGTAACGGCCGGGACGTACGATCTCGCAAAGATCACGGCGGGCCTGGGCGTCGATTACGATCTTCGCGCCAACACCTATAAACCTTTCCCTTGCGGCATCGTGATTCATCCGACTATCGATGGCTGCATACAAATACGCGAGGAATACAACCTCAACCCTGAAACAATCGCTGCCGTGCGGTTGCGGGTCGCGCCACTGGTGCTCGACTTATGTAATAAGCGAAATGTTACGGTGGGCCTTGAAGGCAAGTTTTCGGTTTATCACGGCGCCGCACTGGGCCTGGTGCGCGGCAAAGCGGGCCTGCTGGAGTCTACCGATGAAGCCGTGAACGACCCGGCAATCAAACGTGTTCGCGAGTGCACCACGGCCGTTCCCGATCCCGCCCTTACCGAAGATCAGGCGCACATCGAAGTGGAATTACGAAACGGTGAGAAGCTTGAGGTCTTCATAGAACAGTCGCTCGGAAACGTTCACCGGCCCATGACGGACCGGGAACTGGAGGGAAAATTCCGCGACCACGCAGTTCCCGTTCTGCCCGCGTCCCAAGTCGAAAAACTTATCGAGTTCTGCTGGCAGATTGTGGACGTGGAAGACTGCAGAACTATTTTGGTCTAACTCGGCGCAAGTAGGTTAGGACATGTCTTGTCAGGTAGTCCGACAGGTGAGTTTTGTTCTGCTGACCGTGCTGATGGCGAGCTGTGCAAGTTCTCGAAGGGGTGAGGTCAGCGAAATACGCATCACGAGAGGCGCGGGCGGCGTCGGCTTTCTCCCCCTGATGGCAATGGAGAAGTACCGGCTGGTCGAAAAACACGCCGCGATGGCGGGGGTTAAAGGACTGCGAGTCCATTGGATCGACATCGGCGGCCCCGCTGTAGTAAATGACGCACTGCTTTCAGGATCGGCGGACTTCATCGCGGCGGGACCTCCGGCATTTCTCACGCTCTGGGATAAGACGCTTACTTCGACGAAGGTAAACGGCGTCGCTGCGATCTCGTCCATCCCGATGTACCTCAACACGCGGGCGGAGCATATGAAGCAGTTGAGCGATATCCGAGTGGACGATCGCATCGCGGTCACCGCAATTAAGGTTTCCATCCCGGCGATCATATTGCAGATGTACGCAGCGGACCGTTACGGCGTTTCTGAGGCGCCGCACTTCGATCCGTTCACCATCGCGATGACTCACCCGGATGGCGTGCTCGCGTTACTTTCGGGCGCGAATGCGATAGACGCACATTTCACTTCGCCGCCTTTTCATCAGCGCGAACTCAAGGACCCAAGCGTACGGACGGTTCTAAATTCGGACGAAGTCCTGGGTGGACCGGCCACATTCACGATGCTTTCAACATCAA
Organism: Bryobacterales bacterium; assembly: GCA_019261985.1. Classification (GTDB taxonomy): domain Bacteria; phylum Acidobacteriota; class Terriglobia; order Bryobacterales; family Bryobacteraceae; genus Palsa-187. The sequence goes on from JAFAQY010000087.1 coordinate 20,957, forward strand.
CGGCTTTTCGCGATCACAACCCGAAAGTCTACGCCACCGTGTTCGCCGCTTTGCAAGAAGCGATTCAGATGATGAACACCGATAAGTACCAAGCGGCTAAATTGTTGTTCGATGCCATGAACGGGGGTGGTTTCACGGTGAGAGAAATGCAGCAGATTCTGATGGACCCCGCGATCCGGTTCACGACCACACCCGAGAACATGATGAAGTACGCGAGCTTCATGCACGACATCGGCTCGATTAAGAATGTGCCGGCATCCTGGAAGGACCTTTTTTTCCCCGAAGTCCAAAGCGCCCCCGGCAGTTGAGGCGGTCTCCATACGCTTGCCACGTCACCATCCACTCCCGCCGCCGCCTTCCTCTTCAGGTGCTGGTAGCCGCGGCGTAGCAGTTCGACAATGACGTGATGCAGCAGGGCGTTGAACCGTAGTTGCTTGTCCCCTTTGTCTGCTTGTCGTACACGGTCCAGTCCCCTTGCGTAGTACCAACGAAACGGTCGAACGCAGGCAGGGATTGTGGCGATTTCGGAGGGTCGGGATGGTTCGCTACTCCTTTCCTGTATGACTATTATTCACTAACTTCACGCCGCTTTATCCCGATCCTATCCTGGCTTAGGCCTGCCCCATAGCGGCTTTTCTAAAGTTACTTCGTAACGATTACCACTTACGTAAAAAGCGCGTCCGTTGCAGGAAACGTTTCGCGCGATAAGTAGTCCAGAAACAATGCGATCCGCACCCAAATCGGAGTTGGCGGCCCGATTGCAATATCGGGAATCGCGGCACGGACCCAAACGCGCCGTACAGATAGAAAAAGGAGAGAACAATAAAATGCCGGACGAATTCGCCCGCTCGGAGAACCCCATTGTCGCTACGCGGGAGCACAGAGGCATTACCTTTGCTCTGGCCGCGGGATTGATTCTTGCGCTCGCGGGAATCGGATTTCTGTGGAAGCGCTTGAACGATACCAGCGCGCAGATGGCTGAAATGCAGGACGCAACGCAATCGCGAATTGCTAAGTTGAGCGATGCGACCACTTCCCTTCTGGAGCAGCGCTTGGCGAGCCTTGACGATAAGGTCAGCTCCGCCATGAAGGACTCGCAGACCAGTTTCAATTCCGCGTTGAAGCAAGCGAGAACTCAGGCGGCGCGCCAGAGCGATGAGCTTCAGGGCAAGCTGGATGAAGAACGCCAGCAGTTGAGCGGCGAGCTCGCCGATCTGAAGACTACCGCCGATTCTAAATTCCAGGACGTCTCGAGCAACTTCGATACAGTTCGCGCGGATGTGAGTGGAGTGAAGGCTGGCGTTGCTTCAACCCAGGAAGGGCTCGACAAAACGACCGCGGATCTAAAGCGCGTGATTGGTGACATGGGCACGATGAGCGGTTTGATTGCGACGAACGCCAAGGATCTCAGCGCGCTCCGCGCGCTGGGCGAGCGCAACTATGTCGAATTCGATCTGAGCAAGCAGAAACCACAGCAACGGATCGGTGACGTGACGATCACGATGAAGAAGTCCGATCAAAAGCGGAATCGTTATACCGTAGAAATTCTGGCCGACGATAAGCAGGTTCAAAAGTCCGACAAAACCGTCAACGAACCCGTGCAGTTCTATCTAAGCCGGAGCAAGCAGCCCTACGAATTAGTAGTGAACCAAGTGAAAAAAGATGAAATCGTAGGGTACGTGTCGGAGCCGAAGGTCCTGGTAGCTCGTCAGTAGTTGGTTAGCTCGTACAAGTAAGTTCGGCTCTGGTTGGCCGCCGCCGGAAAACCCGGTTGGCAAGCAACGAAGCCGGGTGCATAATAGTCACGAACATATGGCGTGGCGTTGTGCGCTCGGCTTCGCTTTTTTGGCGCGGCTCATGCCGGCCGCCGATCCAGGCGCAATCACCCCACCGAAAGTAATTCACAAAACCGACCCTCTATACACCCGCGATGCGCGCCGTGCCTCGGTTCAAGGGACGGTCCTGCTGCAAGCTGTAATCGACGATCACGGCGTTCCAATCAAGCTGACCGTTTTAAGCCCGCTCGGCTTCGGTTTGGAGGCCCGAGCGGTGGAAGCCGTGTCGCAATGGCAGTTCGAACCCGGGAAAAAAGCCGGGCAACCGGTGGAGACCACGACCATTGTGCCGGTCGATTTTCGCCTGTTTCATCGGTGGTTCGACCCCAAGCCCGAGGAACATCGAACGTCCTACAATTTAGCGGTTGAAGCGATTAGAGCGAACCGGCGCGATGAGCAAACCCTCGATACGGTGAAGGAGCTGGCGCGCCAGAAATACGCGCCGGCCATGTATCTTTATGCCAAAATGCTCGAAGCCGGCGATGGATTTCCGCAGGATGCCGACCAGGCGCTGCATCTGATCCTGGAAGCCGCCAGTCAGAATTACCCCGCGGCCATGTACGATACCGGCCGAATGATGATGGAAGGTAAGCGGCTGCCGGTGGATACCGAAAAAGGGATCGAGCTGATGCGGAACGCCGCGGTATTGGGAAACCGGCGGGCGCAGTTCCACCTGGGCGTGGCTTATGAAAACGGGCATAACGTCCCGCAAGATCTCGAGCGCGCGCGGCAGTATTACCGGCTCTGCGCAACCCTGGGCGAAGCGCCTTGCCAGGTCCATTTAGCCAAGCTGCTTCTGGAACGCCCCGACCGGCGCGAGAGGGATACGGTTCAAGCGATCGCTTGGTTGGAACTCGCCGCCGAGCGCGGAAGCATGCACGCCCGGATGATACTGGACGAGCAGCGTCCGCAATTGTCGGAGCATCAGATTTCATGGGTGGAAAGGGTCAAGCCTCAGCTTGTTCAGCCGCATTAGGGAACGCCTGGTGATTAAGTACGGAACTTCACGCGACCGCTCTAGGCGGGCTAAAGCCCGCCGCAGGCTGAAGCCTGCCCTACAGCGGGCTATTAGCCAGCTTCGGTTTTATTTGCGGCCTTTGCGTCTTTGCGAGATATTTGTTTTGTCTTGCACACTGCTCGGAACTCTCCCTCTCCTGGCCGCTGATAAGGCTACGGCCAAAGATTTTTACGTTGAGCGGCCGACTCTGATTTCGCTCGGGTTCGAGTGGAACATCGATGGGGATGACAATCGCAATTCCTCCGTCGCCGTGTCGTATCGCAAAAAGGGCCAGAGCGCGTGGAAAGAAGGTCTGCCGTTGCTGCGGCTGGGCGGCGAGCGGATTAACGAGAACGCATTCGCCTACATCGTTCCGAACATGTTCGCGGGAAGCATCTTCGATCTCGAGCCCGGTACGGAATACGAATGCCGCTTTGTGCTGAGCGATCCTGACGGCGTCGAAGGCAAAATCGAGAACGTCGTCACGGTGCAAACGCGATCCGAGCCTATGCCCGCGTCCGGCGGCAAGGTTTATCACGTGTATCCTCCCGGCTACAACGGCAAAAAAGAAGACCCTGCATTCACGGGACTCTTGGCTGCGTATTACACCGGCTCCTCCGGCGCGGATTACTTCAACAGCTATCCACCTCGCGTGCAGCCCGGAGACACCATTCTGGTGCACGCGGGGTTGTATAAAGACGACCGCTACCGCTATGGCGGACCGCTCGGCACGATCTCGAGTGGAACATATTTCCTGACCTCTAGCGGAACGCCCGACAAACCCATCGTGATCAAGGGCGCGGGCGACGGCGAAGCAATTTTCGATGGCGACGGCGGCTATAACCTGTTCAACGTCATGGCGGCGAATTACAACTACTTCGAAGGCCTGACAATTCGTAATACCGAGCTCGCCTTCTGGGGCGGCTACAAGAATCTCACCGGATCAAGCGGCCTGACGATCAAACATTGCCGCATTGAGAATGTGGGGCGCGCGATTTATACCGACTGGTCCGGCTCAAAAGATTACTACATCGCCGACAACGAAATCACAGGGAAATTTCCAGCGGATTACCTGATGGGATTCACTGGGAGAACCTGGCAGAATCTGCCCGGTTTTCCGCCGAAGCTGGTTTCCGAGTACGGGATCAAGATTTATGGGCAAGGCCATGTAGTGGCTTATAACTCCGTCGCGCAGTTTCACGATGGCATCGACGTGGCGACCTATGGCAATCCCGATGGAACGCCCAACCCGATCCGGGACCGCATGCCCGTGTCGATCGATTTTTACAACAACGACATCGGCAACGTTGAGGATAACTGCATCGAATCCGACGGCGGAGCGCATAATATCCGCATCTTCCGCAATCGATGTTTCAATCACGGCCACCGCGCGCTGAGCGTTCAGCCGATGTTCGGCGGGCCCGTGTACTTCATCCGGAACATCGTCTATAACGCGCCTGAGGGCGGAGCAGTGAAATTTACGGCATCCTCGGCGGGCATCGTCGTCTATCACAATACCTTTCTTTCGAATGTGAAGCCGATGCTGCTGGCGGCGTCGAACGTCCACTACCGCAACAATCTGATCCTCGGCAAGAGCGAGACGCCGGAAATATTCGCCGTGGAAACGAATACGAACTATTCGAGCTCCGATTACAACGGCTTCCGTCCCAACGAGGGCGCGGAGTTTTCCTTCGAATGGAGCTCGCCGCCGTTCTCCGTTCGCGCGAACTTTCCCGGCGAGCTCGGGAAGCTCTCGACACAGCAGCAGGCGCGCGCCGAGGCCGAGGCTCGCGAAACGCGCAGATTCAAAACGCTAAAGGAGTACGCCGAGGCGACGGGGCAGGACCGCCACAGCATACTTGTCGACTACGACGTGTTCCTCAAAGTAACCCCTCCCGCCGGCGATCCGCGCACTCTTTATAAAACCTCCGATTTCGATTTTCAGCTCAAGCCGGGTTCAGCGGCTGTAGATACAGGCGTCAGGCTGCCGGGCATTAACGACGACTTCACCGGGCGTGCTCCGGATCTGGGCGCATTGGAAATAGGCCGTCCTGTTCCGCATTACGGCCCACGGTAGTCTTACGATAGTCCTACCGATAGTTTGGCCACAAGGAGTATCGCTCTGTCTCGTACCCTGTACGTACGCTGGACCGTGCCCTCAAGGGCCGGGATTCCGCACTCGCACCCCGCCCTGGCTGTAAGGACTGAGAACAAGCGGCTTGGTTGCGATTGGCGGGGAACCTTTGCAATCGCGCTTTCATTCGTAGAGAGGATTTTTCGAAGGAGGACCTATGCACGCTCGAAGCCGATCTTTCTCGATGGCCGGAATTGTTATACAAATCTCGCTCCTATTGGCGCAAGTAGCGCACGCGCAATCGATTGTCACGGGGGAGATCACGGGTACCGTAAGCGATCCGAGCGGAGCGGTAGTGCCCGACGCGAAAATAACACTAAAAAGCGATGCCACCGGTGAAATGCGCACGGAAACAAGTAGCAGCACGGGAGATTTCCGGTTTCCGCTGCTGCGCCCAGGCGCCTACAGTTTGACCATAGCGGCGGCGGGCTTTGCCGGAATCGAACAAGCGGCGACGGTGGAGGTCGGACAACCCACGGATGTGAAGGTGCAGCTCCAGATCGGAGCCCGTCCGGGCGACTTCGTCATCGTTAGCGAGAACCCCACGCTGATCCAGCCAGACAACGGGAATATTGCAACTGGATTCAACAACAATCAGTTGACGAATCTGCCCGCTGCGGGCGGGGACATTACAGCTTACGCCCAGACCGCTCCCGGCGTGACGGTGAGCACGGGCGGCGGCTACGGTAACTTCACTGCTCACGGGTTACCCGCTGTTTCCAACCTCTTCACCATCAACGGCACGGACAACATGGACCCATACCTGAACCAGAACACTTCTGGCGCGAGTAATCTAACCCTGGGTGCGAACGAGCTTCAGGAAGCGGCAGTGGTGCTGAACGGGTACACGGGCCAATACGGACGGCAAGCCGGCGCACAAGTAAATTATGTGACCAAATCGGGCGGCAACGCCTTTCATGGAAATGCGGGCTGGGTGTGGAACGGAACCGCGCTGAACGCCAATGATTGGTTTAACAATTCCAGCGCCACTGCCAGGCCGCACGCAGTTTCGAACCAATGGCTCGCCTCGATTGGCGGACCGATCAAGAAGGACAAGGCTTTCTTCTTTTTCGATACGGAAGGGCTCCGGTACGTCCTTCCGGGCGGCGGCCCGGTTTACATCCCGACTCCCGATTTCGCGCAATACGTTCTGACCCACTTGCAACAAACCAATCCGGCAGCCGTTTCGCTATATCAAACCGCATTCAACGTGTATGCCGGCGCGTCCGGTGCTTCGCGGGCGCGTGCTTTGACTGCGTCGAACGATCCGGGGCTGGGCTGCGGCGATCTTGTAACTCTCAACGCGGCTAAAACGCAGGCCATTTCGTCCATAGCCGGGCCTTTCGGCCTGACATCGCCCTGCGCGCAAGTTTTCCAGAATACGGTGAACAACCTAAACACCGAATGGCTGGCAGCGGGCCGGACTGATTTCAATGTCACCGACACCGACCGGCTCTATTTCCGCTACAACATGGACCATGGTCTTCAGGCCACCAGCACAGACCCGATCAATTCCGTTTTTAGCGCAAACAGCACGCAGCCGATCTATGGCGGCCAGATGGGTTATACCAAATCCGTCGGCCCCAGCATCGTTAATCAATTGCTGCTTTCGGCATCGTACGTATCGCTTTTCTTCAGTCCGCCGGACTACGCGGCCGCGATTAAAACTTTCCCAGGGACCTGGCTCTTTTCGGAGGGCGCTCCGTTCGAAGGGCTAGGCGGATCGGCAAGCTACCCCATTTACAACTATCCGCAAGGCAGAAAAATGCGTCAGTGGCAATTGGTCGACGATTTCTCGAAGATTTGGTCAAGGCATACGTTTAAGGCGGGCGCGAATGTTCGTCTGAACCGGGCAAGCGACTACGCAACGCAAATTAATCAATTCGGTTTTGTGACGTTCTCATCGATGACCGATTTTTTCCAAGGCTCGTTGACGAAAGGCTCAACCTTTACCCAGAACTTTCCGCAACTCGGAGCAGTGAATCTTTCGCAGTATAGCGCCGGATTCTACGGCCAGGATGAGTGGAAGCTTCGTCCCAACCTTACGCTAACCCTGGCTCTGCGTTTGGATCGAAATAGTAATATCCAATGCGCCGGCAATTGCTTCACGGAATTCGGCGCACCGTTTGCGGCGGTCCCTCACAGTGTTTCGATACCGTACAATCAGGTGATTCAAACGGGGTTGTCTCACGCGTTCCCCGCATCGGAAGCGGTTGTTCCCGAGCCGCGAATCGGGGTTGCGTATGGCGTAACGAAGTCTACGATTCTGCGCGGCGGATTCGGCATCTTCTCGGATTTGAATCAGGCGGTTGTAGCGGACCGCTTCATTCTCAACAGCCCGAACGTGCCCAGCTTCAGCACGCATGCCGGCTTGATCGCGTTGAACGATCCAAACAGCATCTATGCTTCGGTTGCAAACTCGAATGCGGCGTTCGAGCGGGGGTTCGCCGGCGGCGCCACTTTGGCGCAATTGCAGGCCGCGGTTCCCCTCGGATTCAATCCGCCGAATTTCAACACCGTGTCGGCCAATATGCGGACTCCGAAGTACTACGAATGGAACTTCGAAATTCAGCGGCAGATCGGCGCGCGTTACATGTTTTCGGTCAACTATGTAGGAAACCACGGGTATGACGAAATCAGCCAGAACGTTTTCCAAAATGCGTTCTCGCCGAATAATTTCGCCGGATTGCCCGCGGCGCAGCCGGATCCGCGCTTCAATGAAATTCGCGAGTTGAATAACAGCGGTTGGTCCAATTATGAAGGACTGGTGACGTCCTTCCGGTGGCGGATGACCAACGATTTCATCGGCTCATTCAGCTATACCTGGAGCCATGCCCTGGATACATGCTCCAACGCTTGCCTGGAGCGGTTCAATACTCAGTCCGCGCCCAGCCTTCAGCTGCAGGTCAGCCCTTTTGGGCAGGATGCATTGAATTACAGCAACGCCGATTATGACGCGCGGCACAGCTTGAACGCCAACTACGTCTACACGGTTTCGCCGGCTCACTTCCAAAATTCGTTGATGAAGCACGCGCTCGGAAACTGGATGGTCGCGGGCACGTTTTTATTCCACTCCGGGTATCCTTTTAGCGCGATTAATACGGCTGTGCGTGGAGCGCAGGGTATTGGCGGGGCAAGCGGGCTGACCACGCAGACGTTTCTCGCCGATTACCTCGGCGTGGGATATCCGTCTTGCAGCGGCCCGAATGCCCCCTGCGTGACGGCATCGCAGTTCGCGACCGCGGCCAATCAGCACGACTTCGGCAATATTCCGCGGAACTCCTTTCGCGGCCCCGGGTACTTCGACACCGATATGAACTTGAGCCGGATTATCGCCGTTAAGGAGCGGTACCGGCTCCAGATCGGCGCCTATTTTTTCAATATCCTGAATCACCCCAACTTCGATAATCCGGGCAATGACGTGAATAGGAGCACCTTCGGCCAGATTACGCGGACGGTTTCGCCGCCATCGAGCCCTTACGGCGCGTTCCAGGGCTCGTCGGTGTCGGGGCGGGTGATAGAGAGTCAGGTGAGGTTCACGTTTTAGAGGAGGCCCAATGCGGGTCCTAGCGCGGCAAACTACTTGTCGAATGTGATTGTCGATTCAGCTGCGAATTTACGGTAGTTCTGAAACCGGATATCGTTGCGCGTACAGTTCTGAGTGCCGCGCTGGCAGGTTAGCGCGGCGCTATCGATGGGCAGCAGAAACGGTTTACCGTCGATGCGAACGACGTCGTAGTCGATGGAAGACTCGGCCTTGTCAAACGGGAAAGCGGTGGGCATTGGGCCGGTGCGCTCTTCTATGCGGAGCACATTGCTGTTCTCCTTATCGATCCAGATGCTGCCGGAGTATGCGGGCATCACAGATGCGCCGTCGGGAGCGACAATGCGCCAATTCGAGTTTTCCTGCAGCACGGTGAAATCGTAGACGTATGCCTTACGCCCCGCGATGGCATCGTCACCATTGCGCCGGAACGCCGCCTGCGTATAGGGGGAAAGAATATCTTCCAGCATGGAGACGAACTCACCAGTGGACCAGGAGCCGGATTTCTCGACGGGCCGATTGGTGGGCTTTCCGTTAATAGTGATGTTGCGATACTGCTCCTGTCCATTCTCGCTGACCACTTCCGCGCTCACGACGTCCAAAACCTTCCAGCGCGCTGGAAACGTGGTGCTGTAATTGCGCGTGGTTATCTGTTGAACGATAAAATTGGGCAGCATTTCAGTCAGCTTGTCCGCGGCGTCGCGCGCGCCTTCAACAATGTCGTCAACCGGCGGAGCATTCCGCGGCAGCGGCGGCGCAGCACGACGCTCGGGGGCCGGTGGTTTATCGGCGGGAGCCGGCTGGGGGGCGGCACGTGGCGCTGGATTTGTCTTAGCTTCGAGCGTAGGCTCGGCGGGAGTGTCTTTTGATGAGGCGCTTGCCGGCGATGCGGCGGTCGCTGCCGGCGGAGCGACGTCCATGCTCCCCGCCGAATGCGTATCCGAGATCGCCGCCACCTTCGCCGACGCATGATCGAACGGCTTGGCGGCGTCCGTCCGCTGCGACATGGAGCCTTTGTCGAGGAACACGACCCGGAGCGCGGTTTCGGGATCGTCCTCGTTCACTTGAACCGAAAGCTGATCGCCTGCTTTGAGCAAGGAATCTCGCACGGTGTCGCCGTCTTTGTTTCGAAATTGAGTTTTTTCGAGCAGGCGGAAGTGGAACAGGCGCTTCCCGGAGGCTTCGAGAAATAACTCTTTTTCGCCGAGCTCACGTAGCGTGCCATCGACCGCGCGCAGGCTGATCCTAGAAAGATCGCGGCTTGAATTTGCCGTCTTCGAAGATTTGTCGTCCTGTGAACCCCGCTTCGGCAATTTGATTTCTGGAATGGGAAGACCCACGCCGCCCGTTGGATATTGGTTCGGATAGGGTCCGGTTTGCGGATAAGGGCCCGTTTGGGGATATGGCCCGCTTTGAGGATATGGCCCGTTCTGCGGGTAGGGCCCGTTCTGGGGGTACGGCCCGCTCTGTGGATAAGGACCTTGGCCGGGGTAGATCTGTGCGCTTCCGATTACTGCCGATATGGCGAGTATCAGGCAGAGTGAGAGGACGCTTTTGCCTGCGTGAGCCACGGACGCGAACCTCCGCTGGTATTATACAGGAGAGCTAGCTAAGCCAGGTTGAAGCCGGCTCACATAAAGGAGATCGCGCCGCCATCGTTTCCGTAACGGTTCTCGCTTCCTCGAGCGCCGGCAATTGCGCCTTAGTTTCGGCTGGCGACACGCGCATTCTGGTGGACGCCGGGCTCAGCCGCAAGGAAACTTTCGAGCGGCTCGCCGCGGCGGACGTCCCTCCCGAAAGCCTTGCGGCGATTGTGATCTCGCACGAACACTCAGATCATGTGGCCGGGCTGGCGGTGATCGCGAAGAAGCTCGACATCCCTGTGTATATTTCGCGCCTGACCGCGCCCGCGATCGAATGGGGCGACTACATCCCAAAACTGGAGCTGTTTCAGGCAGGATCAAGCTTCCCGATCGGCGGAATCGATGTGACCAGCTTCACCGTTCCGCATGATGCCGCCGATCCGGTCGGGTTCTCATTTCAAGCCGAAGGAATCAAGATCTCGATCGCCACCGATTTGGGCTATGTCCCCGATTCGGTTCGTGTCCATCTGCGCGATTCCGACGTGCTGATGATCGAATCCAACCACGATGTGAACATGTTAAAGGTCGGGCCGTATCCATGGTCCGTCAAACAACGTGTTATGGGGCGACTGGGTCATCTATCGAACGATGCCGCCGCATCGTTTATTCGCGACAGCCTGGATACGCGCGCCTCGACTGTGATTCTTGGACATGTTAGTGAGCACAACAATCATCGGGTTCTGGTTGAGCAGGCGGCCGTTCAGGCTCTAGAAGGGCGAGCTCTTTTTACCGACCTTTTGATAGCCGAAGCCAGCCGCACGACCAAACCCGTCGTTTTTCCATGATTGCCAGATACACGCGGCCGGCCATGGGCCGTATTTTTAGCGACCAAAATCGGTTCGACCAGTGGCTCCAGGTGGAGCTCGCGGCTTCGGAGGCGCTCGCCGAGACAGGCCAGGTTCCGTGCGAAGCCGCCCAGGCTCTGCGCGCTCATGCAAGTTTCGACGTCGAACGCATTCACGAAATCGAACGCGAAGTAAAGCACGATGTGATCGCGTTCACCACTGCGGTGGCGGAGAAAATGGCGGCGGCCGGTCACGCGGACGCATCGCGCTGGCTGCACTATGGTCTGACCTCGAACGACGTCGTCGATACCGCGCAGGCATTGGTTCTACATCAGGCTTCGAAGCTCCTGCTCGAGGGCGCGCGGGCGCTGTCCGCGTCGCTAGAGCGGCGCGCTTGGGAGTTCAAGGACGCCGTGCAGATCGGACGCACCCATGGAGTGCACGCAGAGCCGATCACCTTCGGGCTAAAGATCGCGCTGTGGTACGACGAATTGCAGCGCAATACGGCGCGCCTGGAATCGGCGGCCGAGGATCTGCGGGTGGGCAAGATCTCGGGCGCGGTCGGGACGTTCGGGCACATCGGCCCCGAGGCGGAGGAGAAAATTTGCGCGCGCCTGAGCCTGAAACCGGCTCCCATTTCGAGCCAGGTGATTGCTCGCGACCGCCACGCGGCTTGGGTTGCGGCGTTGGCGCTTATCTCTGCAACGCTTGAAAAGATCGCGCTCGAAATCCGCCATCTTCAGCGCACCGAAGTCCGCGAAGCCGAGGAGCCGTTCAGCGAGGGGCAAAAAGGCTCCTCCGCGATGCCGCACAAACGTAACCCTGTGGTGTGCGAACAAATCTGCGGGCTGGCTCGCGTGGTGCGGGCGAACGTGCAGGCAGCCATGGAAAATATTGCTTTGTGGCACGAGCGCGACATCTCGCATTCCTCCGTCGAGCGAGTCATCCTGGCCGATTCGGCTGTTCTGACCGATTACATGCTGGCAAGGACACGTTGGTTGATCGAGGGTATGCGCGTCGATCCCGGGCGCATGCGGCGGAACCTGGAAAGTACGCACGGGCTGATCCATTCGGGTCAGCTTCTATTGGATCTGGCCGCCGCGGGGATGCTGCGGGAGCAGGCTTACCACATCGTTCAGGGCCATGCGATGAAAGCGTGGGAGACGGACGGGGATTTTCGGGCCAGCGTGGCTTCGGACGAGCAAGTACTTCGTTATCTTTCACCTGAGAAGATATATCAGGCGTTCACCCTAGACCGGCATTTAGCCAACGTTGACGCGATCTTCCATCGCGTATTCCAAAAGACGTAGATTTGTGAGTGTCTTACGGAAGGTGCTAAACATTTTCTAAAAATTACGGAATCGAAAACGGCTCTTTCGGGTTAAACTTCAATTTAGGATCTTCCAATGCACCGCTCCCCACGTTCGCTGGAGTACGATCTGGCTAGGGTTCTCCTTGTAGATGACGACCCGACCTCACGGCTTACATTAAAGACCGTATTGGAGGCCAGCGGTTATTCGGTCGATTCCGCCGCCAGCGGCGCCGAAGCGGTGGGAAAACTGGAAGAGGGTGAATACGAGCTTGTTTTGAGTGACTTAGCAATGGAGTCGCCATCAGCGGGACTAAAGGTCCTAGCACACGCTCGCATGATGGATTATAAACCTGCCACTGCCCTGCTTACCACTTATCACAATGAAAGCCCAGGTCCGGTGCGCAGGTCGAACTCCATGCTCATTAAACCGGAGGACGTCCCCGGCTTGCTCAGCAAAGTCGCCGACCTCATTAGCGAGCGCGCGACCCGCCGCTTGCAGCGCCAGCTCCGCCTGAGCGACCGTCAGCTTCGCATCGCCAACGCGTAAAAGCAGGACAAAGCTTAAGCTTGTCCTGTTTCGAGAGCGCGCAAGCGTCGACGTTCCCGCTCTTCCGCCAGCGAATAAAACCGTGCCCGCTTATAGTCGTAGCGTGAGATCGCATCTGTCATAAGCGACACGAGAGTGGTAACGCGTTGACGAGCTTCGATAATTTCGGCCGGAACGGAAACATCGGTCTCGGCGCGCCGTGCGGCGGCCACGTCCGCGGGGTATTCCCGCCCTGCAGCCTTCTCGATCCATTCCAGAACGGCTCCGGCGATGAGCGTGATGCTCTCCGTGAGGAGGAATTCGAGGTAAACCGCCTTTCCCCGGCGCCGGCGGTCGCGGGCCAATGCTTCAAACACAGCCGTCATCTCATCGCCAAATGCCAACCGGTATCCCGGCGGAAATAGCCATAGCAATGCTCGATAGAGTCGTTTCATACCTCAGCCCCCGCGGTTTTCAGGCGAGCGGTTGCGGTGCGCGTTAACTGCTGCATTCGGTCGAGTTCCGTTTGGAGGTGTCCACGTCCAAGGGCCGTAAGCCGGTAGGCTTGCTTGTCACGGGAGGTGTCTTGCTGATCAAAGCGCTCGATCCATCCCGCGTTAAGGAGCCGATGAAGCGCGCCATACAGCGTTCCTGTGCTCAAGCGGACGCGGCCGCGGCTGATGGTTTCGATTTCGGTTATCAACGCGTAGCCATGCCGGGGCCTGTCCGCAAGCGCCGTCAGGATGAGCAGAACCGGTTCGCTAAGCGGACCCTCATCGATACGTCGTATGGAGACATGTCGCATAACGACATAATGCGTTATTTATGTGAATGTGTCAAGGGACCGCAGACTACAGAGAAATGGATTCAGAGGATGTGTATGGAGCGGGAGACGGGATTCGAACCCGCGACATCAACCTTGGCAAGGTTGCACTCTACCAACTGAGTTACTCCCGCGAGCCGGTGGAGGGTACGTCCAAAAACATTGTCCCCCGCGGCGCGCCCCATGTCAAATTGCCCTTGACATGGGCTTGAAAACGCCTTGTAACCCAAATGTTTTGGGAGCCTTTTTTCACCATTCAAGCTATTGGAAATAAAGATCTACAAAATTTTGTAACTTACCTATTCCCCCCGGCTCGTTTCGTGGTATTCTAATTTCCGCACTGGCAGTATGCAGAGGGTAACTCGCCGGTTGTGGCGAGGTGTTCGAGGCGCTGTCGGGCGCGTGTAGACAACCTAAAACTATCCCCCAATTTAGAATTCGCAGTAAATTTCCACAGCTTGTGGAAATGTTGTGGGAATTGTGCGTTCATTTTTTTTTTACGGAGGAGTAATGGTGCAAGTAGAAGTCGAGGATGCCGCAGTAGCCAGCGGGACGGATTTATGGCAAAGGATAAAATCGCGCCTAGCCGCCAGGATTCCACCCCAGGCTTTTCATAACTGGGTGGCCGATACCCGGATGGATGCGCACGAGAACGGCAATTTGCGCGTGCTGGTTCCCGATCAGGTTACGAAGGATTTCCTCGAGCAGGAGTATGGCGACGTTATCGCCAGGGCCATTCAAGAGCTGAATCTGCCCATACGCAGGGTGATCTACAGCTCGCGAATGAATGGCGCGCCGGCGCCAAGCTACAACGCGGAACGGGCCCCGAACGCCGCGCTCGAAGATGGGTCCGCGGAGATGTCCAGAAGTTTGCCTGAGCCGATATTTGCATCCGCCGTCGGGCAGTTGAATCCGCGCTTCCGTTTCGACAACTTCGTAGTGGGCTCGTGCAATCAGTTCGCCCATGCGGCCGCGCGCGCCGTAGCCAGCCAGCCCGGTCGAAGCTATAATCCGCTGTTCATCTATGGCGGAGTCGGGATGGGTAAGACGCATCTGATGCATGCAATCGGGCGCGAGCTGTTGGACAGCTTCCGTGGAATGCGGGTGGTATACACCTCGGGCGAGCGGTTCATGAACGACATGGTCGGATGCCTGCGTTCCAACCGCATCGCGTATTTCCACCGGCATTACCGCTCGGCAGACATTTTGCTGCTGGATGACGTTCACATCCTCGCGGGCAAGGAACGCACGCAGGAAGAGTTCTTCCACACCTTCAACGAGTTGTATGAGCATCAAAAGCAAATCGTGATTTCAAGCGACACCACGCCGAAGAACATTCCGGGGCTGGTGGAGCGGCTACGGTCGCGCTTCGAATGGGGGCTGATGGTGGATGTACAAGCCCCGGACCTTGAGACCAAAATGGCCATTCTCGATAAAAAGGCCGAGCTGGAAGGCTTCTCGCTGCCGGAAGACGTTCGTATCTACATCGCAACAAAAACCAAATCGAACGTGCGCGAGCTGGAAGGCGCGCTGGTGAAACTGATCGCCTACTCGTCGGTGACCCGGTCGGCTATGACGCTGAACATGGCTCAGCAGGTTCTGAAGTATCTGATCCCTGGCGCCGAACGCCGCGTCACCATGGAATCTGTGATCCGCGCCGTTGCCGAAGAGTTCAAATTGCAGCCCGCGCAGCTGAAGCAAAAGTCGAATGCAAGGACCATTGCTTATCCGCGTCAGATCGCGATGTATTTGATCAAGGAGCTGACCCCCGCTTCCCTTCCCGAGATCGGCCGAAACTTCGCGGGCAAACACCATACCACGGTGCTCCACGCCATCCGCAAAATCGACCAGCTGCGGCAAAAGGATGCGGATCTTAACAGGCTGGTCCAGAAGGTAACGGATTCGATCCACTAGGTTTATGCCGTTATCCACAGAGGGGCTTTTGAATCGCTTGTGAAACACGGTGAATGGATCGAAACCGGGCATTTCATGCACTGCCGCACACCTGATTTCTCACAGGAACTAGTGGCAGTAACTGCCCGGACTTGCTATAATTTAGAAAGAAATTCAGAGTTTCCACAGCCCCTATAAACTCTGTTCTTATTCTGAGAAGTTAATTTAGGGTACATTCATGGAATTTACTGTCAGCAGGGCAGAACTGGTTCGCGAACTGAACCTATCGCAGGGTGTCGTGGAAAAGAAAACGACGATCCCGATTCTATCGAATGTGCTGGTGGAGACCGATGGCAATCGCGTGATTTTGACCGCTACCGATCTGGAGCTGGGAATCCGTTGCGGCTGCCCGGCGCGCGTAAAGAAAGCGGGCGCTGGAACGATTCCGGCGCGCAGGCTGCTGGATTACGTTCGTCTGCTGCCGGATGGAGACGTTCAGGTCAAGATCCAGGAAAACCACTGGGCAAGTCTGGTGTCCGGCCGGTCGCGGACGCGTATTGCGGGAATGTCACGCGAGAGTTTTCCGGAGCTGCCTAAGATGCCTCCGGTTCTCGCGGAAATTCCGATCGGCGTTCTGGGCTCGATGATCGGCAAGACCGTCTTCTCGATCTCGAGTGAGGAATCGCGATTTACGTTGAATGGCGCGCTCCTGGTGCTTAGGCCCGGGGGCTTGGTGATGGTCGCAACGGACGGGCATCGTTTGGCGATGATCGAGAGCTCGGGTGAGATTCCCGGCATCGGGGAATCGTATCGCGCCTTGCTGCCGCGCAAGGCGATGCTCGAGTTGCAGAAGCTGGCGTCGGAAGCCCAGCCTGAAGCTCTGGTGCGCTTTTCGGGGGATGAGAATCATTTGTTCTTCGAGCTCGGCGAGCGGTTGCTGATGAGCCGCAAGTTAACGGGAAACTTCCCGGACTACGAGCGCGTGCTTCCCAAGGAGCAGCCGCATGCAGTGGCTCTTAGCCGCGACGAGTTCAAAGGCGCGATCGAGCGCGTCGCGCAGTTTTCCGATGAGCGCTCACGATCCATCCGCTTATCGTCGGCCAGTGGTGAATTGAAAATTCATTCGTCCGTCTCGGAAACAGGCGAAAGCGAGGAAAGCATTCCGATCGCTTACGAAGGTCCGGCGACCGAGATTGGATTTAACGCCGAGTACATGCTCGATTTTTTGCGGGCGGTTTACGATGAACAGGTCACGTTTCTGTTCAAAGACCCCCACAGCGCAGGCGAACTGCGGCCCGGCGGCGAGAAGCCGGAAAATTATCGCTACGTCATCATGCCGATGAGAATTTAGCTCCACGGTTCGTGGAGCAAGGATTGAGCCTGCAACGGGGACCCTCAGTCCCGATGAGAAGTAAAGGAATTCATGGCAACTAAAGACACAACCCCTCCGATCTACGACGCAACAGCTATCAAAGTGCTTGAAGGTCTTGAGGCTGTTCGGCTCAGGCCGGCAATGTATATCGGTTCTACGGGCGAGGCGGGCTTGCACCATTTGGTTTATGAGGTGGTCGACAATTCCGTCGATGAAGCTCTGGCCGGTTTTTGTACCGAAGTGAATGTCACCATTCACGAAGACGACTCGGTAACGGTGATTGATAACGGCCGCGGCATTCCCGTGGATATGCACGCGGACGAGGGCGTATCGGCGGCGCAAGTGGTTATGACGAAGCTGCACGCGGGCGGCAAATTCGATTCGAACACGTACAAAGTTTCGGGCGGGCTGCATGGCGTCGGCGTGAGCTGCGTGAATGCGCTTTCGGAGACTTTAGAACTCGAGATCTGGCGTGACGGATTTACCTGGGAACAGGACTACGAAAAGGGCGTGCCGCTGGCGCCTCTGGCTAAAGCGGGCAAAGCCGGCCGTAAGACCGGGACCAAGGTCACCTTCAAACCCGACCGGTCGATCATGACCGAAATCAAGTTCAACTTCGATACGCTGGCGCAGAGGCTGCGCGAACTGGCCTTTTTGAACAAGGGCCTCACTATTACCCTGACTGACGAGCGCGAGGATCCGCCCAAAACGGCCGAGTTCCATTTCAGCGGCGGAATTGCCGAGTTCATCAGGCATCTGAACAAGGGCAAGAACGTCCTCCATGACAAGCCGATTCACTTCGAAGGCGAGCGCGAACTGCCCAACGGCGGCAGGATCACGATGGAAGTCGCGCTGCAGTACAACGATACTTACGGGGAATCGGTCTTCAGTTTCGCGAATAACATCAACACCGTGGACGGCGGCACGCACCTGTCCGGCTTCCGCAGCGCTCTCACGCGCACGATTAACGCGGCCGGGCAAGCCGGCGGGCTGTTTAAGGACGTCAAGGAGAACCTGACGGGCGACGATGTCCGCGAAGGGCTTACGGCCGTGGTTAGCGTGAAGCTTCCTCAGCCGCAGTTTGAAGGCCAGACCAAAGGGAAACTGAACTCCGACATCGGTGGTTTTGTAGTTCAATTAATCAACGAAAAACTCGGCGAATTTTTCGATAAAAACGCCGCGGTCATGCGCAAGATCGTCTCAAAGGCGATCGATGCCGCGCGGGCTCGCGAAGCCGCTCGAAAAGCGCGCGATCTGACGCGCCGTAAGGGCGCGCTCGATTCCGGCGGCCTGCCCGGCAAGCTTGCCGATTGTCAGGAGCGCGATCCGGAGCGCTGCGAATTATTCCTGGTCGAGGGCGAATCAGCCGGCGGCACCGCCAAGGGCGGCCGCGACCGGCGCTATCAGGCGATTCTCCCGCTGCGTGGAAAAATCCTCAACGTGGAAAAGGCCCGGTACGACAAGATGCTGGGGCACGAAGAAATTCGCGCGATGATCACCGCCATCGGCACGGGTATCGGAAAGGAAGATTTCGATCCGGCGCGACTGCGGTACGGAAAAATCATCATCATGACCGACGCGGACGTCGACGGCTCGCATATCCGCACGCTTCTGTTGACATTCTTCTTCCGCCACATGCAGGAATTGATCAAGCGCGGCAACATCTTCGTCGCGCAGCCGCCTCTTTATCGCATCAAGCGCGGCAAAAGCGAGAAGTACATCAAGGACGACAAGGAGTTCACGCGCGAAATCCTGCGCCGCGCTACCGAAAACCTGAAAGTCGAGCTGGCCGATAAGACCGTGCTGGACGGCGCCGAGCTGCGCAATTTCCTGATGCAGCTCGACGATTTCCAGATCGCCTTCCGCCGCCTGGAGCGCCGCTTACGCGAACCTCGGGCGGTCGAGGTGCTGACACGCGTGGATCTCGCCATCGACAGCAAAGCCGACTTCACGGAACAAGCCAATGTGAAGGCCGTGCACGAGGCGTTCAAGGCCCTGAAGCTCGAAACGGAGCTGAAGCGCGAAGAAGAGCACTCCGCGTGGATGGCGACATTCAAAGATCCCACCAACGCCGAGCGCGCGATCAATGTCGAGCTGGCTGCGCAACCCGAGTACAAGCGCGTCCGCTCGCTAGCGCGCCAGACGGCAAAGCTGAACAAGCCGCCATTCGTGGTGGTCAAAGACAACCATCGCGAAAATATCGCCAACTGGCGCGACCTGTTGAATCACGTGAAGAACGAAGGCACGCGCGAAGTGAACGTCCAACGCTATAAAGGCTTGGGCGAAATGAACGCCGAGCAACTCTGGGAAACGACGATGAACGCCGAAACCCGCACGCTTCTGAAGGTCTCTTTGGAAGACCTGGTACAAAGCGACCAGATCTTTACGACGCTGATGGGCGAGGACGTGGAGAGCCGGCGGAAGTTTATCGAAGAGAATGCGCTAGATGTGCGGAATTTGGATGTGTGATCGCGCGGATGCGATGTGGAGCTGGCGGAGGGGCTTGAACCCCCGACCCTCTGACTACAAATCGCTGGAAGCGGGCTACTCACGTTTCGTCGCTAATCGTAGGAGTGCTTCGTGTGCCTGTCATTAGTGAGTTTCGTGAGCAGGGGATATCTTGGGTTGCCCGCCTGTACTCACTAATTGAACCAAAGTCCCTGTAGTAATTTGCGTATGCCGTCACCGCGTAGATCCACCGGCCACGGTCCACAGGTGCGGGATACGGGATTCGAACCCGCTCGCTATTCTGGTATTTTGTGTTACCCTGTCTTAACCGATTGATTCTAATGTCATTCTGAACGCGTCGTTTTACGCTGCTTAGCGTGTTGCGATGAGATGTTACCAGGATGTTATCCAAAAGTCTGGCCGGGATAATCCGGCGAAGGTCCTCGCAGGTGGATAGAGGGAAACAGGTGACGGACGAAACGGAGCAAAAAGTAAGGGAAGCCGAGCACTGGCTAACGGAAACAATCCAGGATATTGATGCGGCACTGAACGAGCCAGGACAGACCGAAGCTCGACACAGCCAGGCGGAACTCACGACTCTAGTGGGTATTCGAGAGCGGCTGCGAATGTGCTGGCTGAAGATGACCGAAGCCGAGGAAACCGAAGCCCATCAGGACGAACTGGATTCGATTCTCGACGAATTCGCTCGTGTTGAAATATTGCAGGACGAAATCGAAATAAGTTGGGACAAGAATCACTGGCGCTGCGTTATTCGAGACAGGTATGGACTAGCGAGCGACTACGTCCTCGAGGGATTCGCGACTCTCGACGCGAATGCTTCCGACGAAGAGCTTGAGTCCGTGGTTATTCGCTTTCGTCGCCACCGTGAAGGCGTCACCGAGAAACGACATCCCCTCGCTTCGAAAAAATATCCTGATTAGGCGGTGAACTCCATCGCCGAACTGCGAGTTCGCCATTCCGCCACTCCATCACGCGGTGTCGCCGCTGGAAGGTTTCCGCGTCGCGTACAAACAGGCAGGCGTTAGCTGTGGGACGGTTCCGGCGACGCACTGCGCCCCAGGAACCGCCAGGAACGGGCGTTTTGGAGTGAATAAAGGCAGCGGCTGAGGGCGGCGAAAGGAGTATTGATATGAATGACTTCGTGAAATCATTCATCTGGCCGATGTTTGCTAACTTGGTGCCGCTCTGCCTCATCGCGGCGTTTGGATGGTTCCAGTTTCGAAAGCAACATCTCCACACGCTGAAAATGGGACTATTCTCGGAACTCATGGGCAACCGATACAACATCACAGGGGATGCATTCTCTGCCGCCCTGAATCGCGCTCTGGTTTTGTTCCACGATGATCCCGACGTTGTACGTGCAGTTCGCGATTTCGCATATGCTTCTACTAACAAGAACGCCAACAACAAGGATTTGCTAGTCGTCTTTCGTAGTATTTGCCGGAATTTGCGTATCCCTGACGAGACAATCACTAATGCAGATTTCGAAACCGCGTTCAACGTCCGGGACAATGCCCCAATTCCCGTCATATTAGCCGTGGCCCATGCCCCCGATGCCCCGCAACCTCAGGTACTTATTTTCGGTCGCCGGGCACCAAACACTTTGCCGTTTACCGTCGCCGTCTTGGATGCCTCGGCTGTTGAACAACTTCAACAACAACTGCAGCAACAGTGGGCGCAGGCGCAAATAGCTGCATCAAAACGTAGCTCAGCCTTTTGCGGCCTGGACCGATATATCGGGCGAGGTGGAGATATAGGGCGTGTAGTTCCCATTAATGACGACTTGGCATCTTTCTCGCTGAGCGTCGGGGCGACACCTCAGATGACGGGATATTAAGCATGCTTGAGAAACGTTGCGGGACCCGCGCAGGCGTGTCCTGCCGATTGCATGACCTGCGGCACACTTTGGCCACACGCTTATCCGAGAACGGCGTGTCGAATCCACCATGCTTTCACTGGTGGGCCACATGAGCCGCGCAATGCTGGCGCGTTACAGCCACATTCGGATTGCCGCTAAGGTCGAAGCGGTCCGGGCTATCTCGCTTCGACCGGAAGTGCAAAATTCGGAGATGGTCCGCTGTGAAAGCCCTGCACTTCAGCCACGGGCGCAAGCACAATAAATGGGACCTTTTGGAATGTTGGAGCTGGCGGAGGGGCTTGACCCCCGTCCCTCTGATTACAAATTTGAGGGCGGCGGTTTCATCGTTTCTATGGGCTTCCAGAATGCAACAGGTTACGAAGAGTAGGAGTCCAAAACCCTCCAGATTTTGCAGGCGTTTCCATTGCCGTGGCTCCCTCGGGGGCTCCCCATTTTCCTAGAGCGCATGCGCGTAGACCTTCGCAGTTGTATGCACATCCGCATGTCCAAGTCTACTTAAAGAATGACACTGGCTGGGCAGGCAAGTGGCACGGTGTGCCTCCAGCGCGTTTGCACGTTGTTTGCACGGCCCCGCGTCTCCTGAGAGGCGTAGCGCTGTGTCGGATACCGTACGGTCTACGCGCGCGCTTTGCCGGAAGATGATCGTCGCGGCTGATACTTAGGACCCCTCATCATCGGATCGCCGGTGCAGTAGCAATACAAAATCAGAGAAGTTCCGCGAGCGCGTCACCCGCCCGCAGCTTGGCGTCAGCTAGGGCACGCTGCTTTGCCAAGGACAAAACGAGAGCCTCATGCTTTGCAGCGGCTTCCTGGGCTAATTTGCGTCGGTATTCTTCGTTTGCTTCTCCGACCCATTGTTTCAAATTCTTGCCAATGAGGACCATGGTGCGTTCAGTTGCTGGAATACCAGCGTGGCGATGGTAAAAACGAATCCTCTTAGGCTCTGCGTCTCCCATCCAGTTTGGCACTCGCAGGTTCTGCAGAGTCACTTTCCATGCGGCAGGGGGATCGGCGTTAAACCAAAAGAGTAACTCATCGGATTCCGGCGAATATTGGAATGCGACAATCGTAATGTCTTTCCCATCGAGAGGGTCATCAGGGCTTGTCGCCGGAACGATTGTCTCGCGCAAGCCGTCTCGTCTCTGCAGAAGGACAGACTTCATACCTCTTGCGATCAACTCTTCTTTAATTCGGTTTACTGTTTGATATCGATCTGCAGCGGAATGTTTGAGCATTCGGGAGACGATTTCATCCAAATAGCCGTATTTGGGCGCAGCTTGAGCGATTGTAGGATGATCAACACCAAGGGCAACCGTACCAGTGAACAGTTCGTTGAATATGAGACCAAGTGCAAAGATGTCCGCCCGGAGATCAACCGTCTTGCCGCGCTCTCTTTGTTCGGGAGCGGCATAGACGAAATTAGCCAAACGCTCCCGATCCTGAGTCTCAACCGCCGTTAGTAACACGTCTTCTTCAAAATGCGCGATTCCAAAGTCTGCGATTACCAGCCGATTTAAGGATGCATTGTAAAGGATGTTCTCTGGTTTCAGGTCCCTGTGGCAAACCCCGTGCAGATGGGCGGCTTCTACTCCGCTCAGGATCTGGTCAAACAGTGGAAGAACTTGATCTGGCGCTATGCCATGAACGATTAAAGTGCGAAGAGTAGCGCCATAATGGGGCATTACATAGAAGGGAAGGCGCTCTCCTTTAGCCTCGGCAATACCAGACCCCAGCACTCGAATCACATTCTCGTGTACAGGTCGTTGGCAGAAATCTAACTCATTCGAGAAACGCTTGCGTTTTGCGCGATCCGTTGACCGCAGACATTTCACGGCAAACTCGGTTCCGTTGTCGTCTTTGACCAGATACACGGTTCCTGATCCGCCTTCGCCGAGAGATCTTATCGCGGTGTACAAATTGGTCGCTGTCTCGAAAACTTTTGATTTCGTCATGGCAAGGTCCGCGGATCGTCGAGAGTTCCTTAGATGTCAGCGGATGTCATCCAGATTACGACATGCGAATGTCATCAATCAGGAGTCTTGTAGGTCCAATCCGAAACCCTCAAGATAACTGCCGTTTTGTTCGCGTCACCCCACAGTGGCTTATCCAGACCCCAGTAGTAAAAGTGCGCTGTCCGCCCTGAGCTGAGCTCTTTAGTGCTGGTGGTGCCAGCTTTCGTATAAACGACAATTAGATCTCCGGCCTCAATCAGGCCGTCCGGAAACCAATACGCGCTCTTTCGTCCCGAAACCGGGCCGCCCTTCCGCGAAGTTGCCGAGTATAGGACAAGATAGTCTCCAATATCGAGATCAGATTGCGCCTTGATGACAAGACGTTCATTCTCATGATTCCCTGCGTCGGCAAAGGACGTGATCTCAAGCCTCATAATTTGATCGCTTTAGCCACAATGCCACCCAATAACAAAACCCCACCGCAGATGCCGAAAGGAAGGCTGCTTGGGGAAGATTGGCTTGATAGCGCGAAGCCGATCAGAGCGCCTCCAATAGCGATGCAACTTCCTGATACGATCTCAACTGATCGTTTTGTTTGCAGCTTCTCTTCAAGCTTGGCGAGTTGCTTATCGACGGCGTGGTATTTATCCCGGTAAGGCTGCAACAAATTGTTTTCGTCGCTCAAGCGTTGAAGTTCTTCGAGAAGCATCTTTCGTGCACCTGGAGAAGCAAACTCCTCATCAGTAAGGACGCGGGTAACACCATCGAGCGCCCGACCTGTTTTTTGGGTCGAGGGCGCGGCTGGCGTCGCACCAACCTCGTCAGGTTGCGTCTCACTTGTGGCCATAGTTGCTCGCTAATGTATCGGGCCTGAGCAGAAGGTGTAAGCCTTCTACTAACGGGTAAAGCGCCAATTTCCAGGTTTAAACAGATACTCATTGTAGCTTCACAGGGGCCGCTCGCGTTGGTCTTGCTCTCGGCAGAGCCGGTCTAATTCCGGCCAACCGGACCACGAATTGCCGCGCTCGATAATAGCCTGGTTGGACATTAGTTTCGGACATAGCGGCGGCTTGAAGTCGCGCGACCGTGATTTGCGGGTAGTAAAGGGATCGTACCCTTTAGGTCCATTTCGCCTTCTGGTTTTCACAGCCCGAAGTGTGCGTGCGTGCACTTCCTCTGGCGCGTGCTGCCATTACCCGCTTTCGCAGTTAGAGCGCTGATAATCCATAAGCATCGGCAAGCAGGGGAGCGGGCGTTCGCGGGTACCCAGTGGCGTGAACACGGCCTCGTATTCGCGTCCAGCGTTGGAACGCCCATTGAGCCGCGTAACCTGTTAAGGCATTTTCATAGCACGCTTGACGCGCTCAACATCGATCGGCGGCGCTTCCACGATTTGCGCCACACGGCCGCAAGCCTACTCATTGCCCAGGGTTCGACGCTCCATGAGGTGAAAGAGATTCTTGGGCATTCTCAAATCCGGCTCACGGCAGATCTATACGGCCATGTTTACATGAACGCGAACCGGGAAATCATCTCCAAGATGGACGACGTTATCAGCCCGGAGCCAATCCAGAAGTCGGTGGCTTCCTCGGTGGCTCCCCAGATGGTGAGCAAGGCCGCTAACTGAACCGTAAAGGATTGGAAGGATGGAGCTGGCGGAGGGGCTTGAACCCCCGACCCTCTGATTACAAATCAGATGCTCTACCAACTGAGCTACGCCAGCTTCTAAAGAGGATCCGTGGCGGAGGAAGAAGAAGCATTCGTTCTTTTCGCCGGCACGCAAACACGTAACTTCTTCATTTTACATCCGGCCAAAATTTCACCGGCGGATTACCCTCACCGTTCAGAAGTGAGGTGCTGCTACCAGATTGTCTTTGCCTGCGACGCTCGGATTTTTCGGTCGCGGCTGATCAACGGAACTCGGAGCGCCAGCGCAGGCAGATCGACGGAATATCGACGGAATATCGATGAGATCGCCGCCTGTCGTCGCCGTGGTTAGCGCCTCATGAGCCGCCACCGACAGCCGGGAATCCTGCGATAAATACCAGACGATTGTGTGGGTATCGGCAACGACACCCGGCATCAGATATCTTCCCTGGGAAAGTTGCGCCACATCTCGCGCTGGTTGTCATCGATTTCTTCACCGGAAAGTGATATTCCCAGGTGGGCCCACAAGCCTTCGATACTTCTGAACGGGGGCTTCTTCGTGCTCTCTGTCCGCAGATTCGGTGCGTAATCGAAAACCTCGCGCTGTTTGTCCGGCGGCAAAGCGTGGACTATTTCCAGAATGGCCTGTTCCAGAGACATCGGGGAGTCGTTCAAACATTATCCGTCTTTTAACTCCGGGGCACAGGAACGCTGATTACAACCGCGTCCCACGTCGGCACCGGCACGGCACGGCACATTCAATCGCTGCGACCTCGATAAGCTGCGACATCCCTTTACCGCGGACGCGATGATTCACGGCGTTCTCGGCAAAGCCCCCATCGATGCGGATCTGGAGCGACTTGCATGAAGCATACGGCATCGCTCTGCACATCGAAGAGATCGCGGTCGATCGCGATTCCGCCGCGGCGCTCTACACCGAACGAGGATGTTTCGCAAGCCTTTCCGCGGAACTGAAGCGGAACTGAGCCGACTCACAAAAGTTACATTGTAACGGCGATGGAGTCGTTCCATCTGCGCGACGGCAGAATCGCGGAACGCTGAGGTACGCGCGATTCAGCGGCCATCAATCGCGAGGTTGGCGTTAATCTCGCTTCCTACTCCGAAAGAGATTTCAAAACGTGCTGGCGGAGGAAGAGGGATTCGAACCCCCGAGCGAGTCACCCCGCTAACGGTTTTCAAGACCGCCGCCTTCAACCACTCGGCCATTCCTCCAACTCCGATCTTACCGTACGGCCTCCGCTTACAAACCCTCCGAGGGTGAGGAGTGTTCACTGGTTTTAGCCAAAATTAGGCGCCACGAATTTGAGGGGCATCGCGTCAATTCGCGCCTTGGTTGCACACTGCTGGGCGGCGGCTCCGTTGAAGTGTACAACCCACCGGCGGCCGCACAGACGTGTCCGAAGTGTGGTTGGACCAGGCCCGGCCGTTATGGCGGTCGATAGTAAGGGAAGCTTCGGAGGGCTTAATTGCCGAACTTTACGTAACCGCTCACGCGGGGTTAAAGTCCGCCGCAGCTAAAGCCTGCCCCACATTGGCGCAACAATCAAACTCCTGCCGGGTTCCTACAAGTGGCGCATGCGCCGGTCTAGAAGGAGGTCCAATGAAAACCGGAACACGAATTTGTTTGCTGGGTGGGTGCGCGATACTGGCGGCCAGCGCGCAGATCCCCAGGTTTCAGCACGTCGTAGTGATCGTTCAAGAAAACAGGACTCCCGACAACCTGTTCCAGGGGCTATGCACGCCACCTTATGGGTCGTCCGATGCTTGCTCCTCCACGGCTTCGGCTGGGAAATACGACATTCAGACCGACAACTGGTTGGACAAGACTTCCAGCAGCGGAGTCACACATCCGGGAACGGTGGACCTGGCGAACAAATACGATCTCAGTCACGCCCACTCGGCCTTTGTGAACATGTGCGATGCGGACTCTTCCACGGGCATCTGCAAAATGGATGGCGCTGGCGTTATCGCCTGCTCGGGCACGTGCGTGTCCAAGCCTCAATTCCGGTATGTCAATAATGCGGGCGGCATCGTGAACCCGTATTTGACTCTGGCCACCCAATACGGCTGGGCGAATCTCATGTTTCAGACCAACCAGGGTCCCAGCTTTCCCGCGCATCAATTCTTATTCGGAGGAACCTCGGCGCCGAGCGCGGCCGATGACGCGGCGGGAACCTTCGCCTCCGAAAACACAGGCGGCGCGAGCAGCATCGCCGGATGCACGGCGCCCGTGGGGACGACGGTCGAGTTGATCCAATCCGCGGGAGGCGAAAACTTAAAAGTTTATCCCTGCTTTGAGCATCAGACCATGGCAGATCTGCTGCCGCCATCCGTCACTTGGCGATATTATGCGCCGAACGCCGGCTCCATCTGGACCGCTCCCAACGCGATCAGCCACATCTGCCAGTCGACGGGGCCGGGCGGAACGTGCGTGGGCAACGATTGGACCAATAACGTGGATCTGAAACCGGCAGACGTGTTGCGCGATATCGGCAATTGCGAGCTCCGGTCGGTGAGTTGGGTAATTCCCACAGGCGCGAACTCGGATCACGCGAATTCGAATGACGGCGGAGGCCCGTCGTGGGTGGCGTCGATCGTGAACGCCATCGGCGCCAGCAAATCCTGCGACAGCAACACGGGGTATTGGAACAACACGGCCATCTTCATCACTTGGGACGATTGGGGAGGCTGGTACGACCATGAACCGCCCGTCATTCTGGCGAAGCCCCAGGGCGATTATCAGTACGGCTTTCGCGTTCCCCTTCTTGTCGTCTCCGCCTATACGCCGGCGGGCCACATTGACAACGACCGGCACGATTTCGGCAGTATTCTACGGTTTATCGAATTCAACTTCGGCATTCCGGAAGGCGGACTGAATTTCGCGGATGCGCGCGCGACCAGCGATTTAACCGGCTTCTTCCGTTTGACTGAGCCGGCCAGGCTGCACATTAAGGTCAAGGCGCCCAAGAGCGCAAATTTTTTCCTGCGCGACAGGCGAAAAGCGACCGACCCGGACGACCAATAGCCGGCGGGGAGCCAACGGTGCCTTACTGTTTTAAAAAATAGGTGATTTATCCAAGGGGATAGAGGTCGGATCTCAAATCGACGATGGATCGATTGAAGCGATGCCGTCGTACCGGGTAAAGTCGCCGGCGTTGAACGAGAGAAATGTGAGCGATTCCATGGGCCTTCGTCGTCGCAGCGGAGCCAGGCATCGTGAACTTTGACGCCCAGAACACCGTGCGCGACTACCAGTTGCCTCCAAGTGCTGTATATGAGCGGGGACTCCGGTAGGATGCTGAAGTGTTTTTCGAGGAACTGCGCATGGCGCTCTGCGCCGGAGGCGCTCATTCCGAGTCCGTTCTGATCGGTTGGGCGGGTGCAGACGTTCCAGAATTCCCGGACGTTTTGTGGCGCAAGGCAAAGCTGTCGGCCATTCCGATGCAGGTTCTTGGGCGCCTTCCGCGCGGTCGGACACAATGGGCTGTCGCGCTGGATGGCGTGAAGCAGTACGTTGGTGTCAACCAGTATCGGAATCCGCTGCAAGTTACCACCGGTCGGGATACCAGTTCTCTCCGTCAGTGCTTCGTCAGTGAGAACAGGATGCTGAGGAAAGCTTTCGAGCCACTCGTCCAACTCATTTTCCCATTGATCGGAGCCATCGGCGGGCGTTCCCGGCGGTTGGGCTGGCGTCGACGGAGCAATTGCCTCCAGCTCCCGGCTTAAAAATTCCGCCAAGGTGAGACCAGCGGCTTGAGCTTCCGCCTTCAGTCCGGCTGCGACTTCGGGTTGAGCTCCCAAGGTTATGGTCACAGTTACTCTCGACTCTTTTAGTTTAGCGAATTCATTCGGATTTGAAGGAAATCAAGTGAGATCGGAAATGCTCGCCGGTGTAGGATTTTCTTGCGCTGGCGGGAACGGGACCGGTTTTCAAGACCGCCTCCGCTGCTTATGTGCTGGAGAATGCTACTGAATCCGCTCGCGGATCCGTTCCCGCGTCACCAACTCGTCGAAGATCGCGAGAACCTGCTTACGGTAGTAGTAAACGCGCTGGAGCTTCGCCTGCACGGCCGATTCGTTGCGGTGCCGTTTCAACATCTTATCCAGCAGCTTCTTAGGGACGTCGATATCCCGGCGCAGTCCTTCGGCTGAGTGGCCCCTAAGGAAGAGCGCATAAAAAAGCGCGGCCTCCCGCTGCGGCGCCATTGGATCGAAGTCGTCGAGATACGCTGAGGACATCCGAAAAAAGCCAGTATAAAGCCGAACCTCGATAGAGGCAATAGCCTTCATCCGTCCTTCATCAGGACCGAAAGAGGCGCTTAATCGTGCGCAAGCCGGACCTCGCACGAACAGCAATCGCTGCATCGCCCGCATTTCTCGCAGCGATGGTTCGAGCAAGCGTCCTTGGTGCAATACACGCAGATTTGGGTAGACGGCTCGCCGCAGATGCTGCACACGTAAGTAAGGGTGGGGGAAGGGGTCATTTTTTTCCTTGGGGTTTCGCGGGCGCTTGGCGGCCCAATACGCCCCGGCACCGCTGGGCTTCGCGCTCCACAACCGCGAACTCCTCTTCTTTTTGCGATGCAAGGTCGCTGATATACTGCCGCAACTCAGCGTGATTCGAGGCGTTCACGGAGAAGGCGCCCTCCAAAAGGTCGCCCAAATTCGGGTCTTGGTACCTCCGCGCGCCGTCCGCCAGCGTCTGCAATCGTACATGCAGAGCTTCCCAGCGGGAATAGGAGTCGAACGCCAGAGTCAGCTTTTCCGGCTGATCCTCAAACGTTTTCGTTGACTTGAGGAAGTAGTCCAATTCCTGCTGAGCGGTCAAAAACTGGGAGCGGTACGTATCCGGAGCCCCTTTTGCAATCCAATCTTGCGGCTTGAGTTGATCTAATAGAGGCTTGATACGCAATGCGTTCATGGAAAAGTCCTGGATTATAGGTGCGATATCCCAGGCATTCGGTACGCTCGGCGCAGGCGCTTGGCCATGCGCCCACAAAGAAAGCAGCAGGAGTGGAAGGATGATTCTCATGGCGCCTCTTTACGGAAACTCGCGGCCTAACGGAGCCCTGTCGCGGGCCGGACCGCGCAAGTT
Source organism: Bryobacterales bacterium (assembly GCA_019261985.1). Taxonomy (GTDB): domain Bacteria; phylum Acidobacteriota; class Terriglobia; order Bryobacterales; family Bryobacteraceae; genus Palsa-187. The sequence continues at coordinate 50,884 of JAFAQY010000087.1, forward strand.
CCCGGAACCACCGAGGGCCCCTCGCGCCCTGTGCCGCTCTTAGCCAGTTTCGCACGTTCCGGAGCGGCGCATAAGTCGGCGCATAAATCAACCCACCTTCTACGGCACAGGCGGCGGAGGTGGCGGAGCCGGCGGCGGAGGCGGAGGTGCCGGAACCGATCCGGAACATCCCGGCATTCCCGGTTTGCATGAATCGCCTGCGCTTCCACCGCCGCCCCCCGACCCTCCGGGAACGCTCACCCGCGCGGTGCGGGTGCCCATGGTGGTTGCCCAATCCCGTACGGCGCGGATGATGTAACGAAAAATAGTGCCTTTATCGACCGTTGTATCGGCGGCGATCGGCTCATTCCGGTAGACCCGAATAGATTCGCCGGGCCCGAGCCTGCGAGGGCCGCGCGGAAGCAGCGCATGCTCCACCTCCACGCTGCCTTCCTCGACCTCTACGACGGTAGTCTCGTCATCGTCATTGACTTCCACATCGAACGTGGTTCCACGGACCGAGATGACCGCGGTGGGAGTAATCACCCGGTTCGGATTCGGCTGTCCCCAAAGGTGTTCGATATGGACTCGGATGCGCCCGACGAGCACATCCAACAGGTCCCGCCAGTCGCCCAACGTCCGGCGGAAAACCAGCCTGGAATTGGGATAAACCTCGAACGTACTGCCGTCGGAAAGCTGAAATAACGCGCTGCCGTTCGGTCCGGTGATAATTACTTGCTGCACCTGGACCAAATCGCCCGCGGATATCGCCCAGGGAACGGAATCGCGCAGCACGGAAACCTGTCCGTTCACCGTTACGGCCTTCGCTGCGTAGTTGACGGCATCGGCGCCGGGAAACTGAGCCAGGCACACTCCAGCGGTAACTGCAAAAAGCAGCAACCACTCACCCCACCGAATCCGGACGCGCCCAAGCATGGAAATAGTTATCCTGGCAGGCCCGAAGCAGCATGAGCCCTAAAAAGAAAACTCAGTCTAACACAAACAGCGGCACAAAGAGACCCATGGCCTCCGTCCTCGTCGAAACAACGCTGCCACAGTTCTTTATTGTGCCGCCATTTGCTTCAGCAGTGCGGGTGCAATTGCTCACCCGAATGCCTGCGACGATTGATGTTACTGGGATCAACAGTTTCTGGTCCAAACTGTCGATAGATAAGGGTACAATGGACTCGTTTCATGTGTAAGAGCGCCACACCCCGCGGGGGCATTGTCGCATTCCTCGCGCTGACGGGAACCTGCGTGTGGGGGCAGGCTCCGTCAGCCGCTGCTGCCGGCTGGTCGCATCTGGGGAACGCTCTGGTCGACCTATCGCTGGCCGGACTGGCCACGGGTCCCGTGAGCCGTGTTTGGTATGCGCAGGACGGCGGCGCCCTGTTTGCCGCAACCGCTTCCGGCCGAGTCTTTCAAACCAACGATTTCGACACTTGGCAAGCCTTGCCGGGCGCGGTCATTCCTCCTGCCCAGCTTCAATCGGCCGCGGCAAGGCGACTTCCCGAGTCCGGGGCCGCCGTACGGGCTCCGTTGGGGCAAGGTTCCGTGCTGTATGCGTTTGGAGCGTTCGTTTACAGCTCACAAGATGGCGGATTCAACTGGAATAATCTGACCGGGTACAAATCCGAGTCAATTGTCGGTCCGAATCTAAGCGATATGGCCATTTCACCTCGTAATCCCGGTGAGATTGTGGTGGCCGGCGCGGTGGGCGTATTTCGGTCCGTCGATGGAGGCAAGTCTTGGGCAGGATTAAATCAAGGTCTCCCGAATCTGCCCGCGGCGAAAATACGATCCCTTCCTCAGGGCGACCAAGGCGTGCAAGTCGAAATATCCGGCGCCGCCGGCCGGGAAAGCAGTGTGATCGAATGGCCGCCCGGTGAAAAACAAGCATGGCGGATGGCCGATTCCGCCGCGGCGAACGTGGAGCGCCGGCTCCGCGAGGTCTTTAGCCAAAATCGCGGCGCTTTGGTGACCGCGATCACGCCACTGCATGGCGATACGATTTACACCGGAATGTCCGACGGTCGCATCAGCGTATCGACGGACGCTGGGCGAAACTGGCAGACTTTTGCTGCGAATGGCGGCGCGGTCGAGGGGTTTTGGGTAGATCCGAAAGACCCGCGGGTGGCTCTTGCCGTCCTTGGGTCTAAGCCGCAGCAGCCCGGCATCGCTTCTATTCACATTCTGCGGACGGAAAATGCGGGCACGTTTTGGGATGACCTGAAGCTTCCCGATATTGCAGCGCATGGCGTTGCCGCATCGCGCTCGAGTGGCGCGGTTTACGTTGCGACGGATCAAGGGATTTTCTATACCAAAGCGGATCTAAACGGTCTTGGGCCTACGGGCCCGTGGCAGCGGATGTCAGGGCTTCCCGATGGAGCCGTGTCCGATGTCCGTCTCGATGATGGGGAGAATCAGCTGTGGGCGATGGTAGAGGGTTTCGGGGTTTATTCAACGCTCGCGCCGCACCGTCTTGAGGACCCGCGCGTGGTAAGCGCGGCCGATATGGTGGCGCGGGCGGCAGCCCCGGGAGCCCTGATGAGCATCCTGGGCGCGAAGGTTGCCGCGGCTAAAGCGGGCGATATTTCGGTTCCCGTTCTGGCGGCCGGGGATGACGAATCACAGATTCAAATCCCGTTCAATGCGCCCGGATCGACGCTGTCTCTTTCAATTGATTCCGCAAACGGCCAGCGGGTTCTCCCGGCAGTGCCACTGGAGCCGGTTTCGCCCGCTATTTTTGTAGATCCCCGAGACGGCGCGCCCTTATTGCTGGATGCATCCACCCGGACGCTGCTGGATGCGATGAACCAGGCGCACTCCCGTTCGCGCATTCAGATTTTGGCCACCGGCCTCGGCCCGGTAAGCCCCGATTGGCCGGCCGGAATGGCCGCTCCGTTGGAAAACCCACCCCGGCTCGTCAGGACCGTTCGGGCAATGTTGGACCGGATGCCGGTGGATGTCACCAGCGCGAAGCTCGCGCCCGGTTATACGGGTCTGTACTTAGTCGAAATTGAGCTTCCGAAAATCGTCAACTACGGCCCCGCGCAATTGTCGATTGAAGTCGACGGCCACGTCAGCAATTCCGTGCGGGTATATATTGGGCCTTAGCATGCGATATGCCAGCAGCCCACCAGAATGCATCAAAACCCAAGTGGGGCAGGCTTTAGCCTGCGGCGGGCTTCAGCCCGCCCCGCACGCTGGCGGACTAAAAGTCCGCCGCAGGCTGAAGGCTGCCCCACAGATGCGGCCAACGCAGAGTTTTCGCTGCTGCTCCATTCTGCTTCTTGCACCAACCTTGCTCGTTCAAGCCCAGGAGGCAAGATCCGATAAACTCGCGCCCTATTATCCGACTCCCGAAATTGTCGTCGACAAAATGCTGCAACTCGGCGGGCTGAAAGCAGGCGAGAAAATGTTCGATTTGGGATCCGGCGATGGGCGCCTTGTCATCGCGGCGGCGCGAAAGTATAAGGCCGACGCGACCGGCGTCGAACTGGATGACTCCCTCGCCCGCCAGAGCGCGGATAAAATCAGCAATCTCAAACTTTCGGCCACCGCGCACATTATCCACGGCGACCTGCTGCAACAGGACTACTCCTCCGCCGATCTGATCACTGTCTATCTGCTTCCCATCGGCAATGACAAGGTCACGCCGATTCTCGAAAAGCAATTGAAGAAAGGCGCGCGAATTGTCGCCCACGATTTTGAATTCAGCGCGTGGAAGGCGGAGAAGGTCGTAGACATCGACGACGACGGCGAAGGCCGTAGCCACCGCCTGTACTTGTACCGGCGTTGAGATGATTCCGTATCGGGGGCGCTTAAGCCTTCGGATTGCGAGGGTTGCGCTGGCGGTGGCGGGATTGGCATCGCAAATGCCGCGCATGAACGGGTTGACAGTCGTGTTCGCGGCATACGCCGTATTTTCCATCGCTCTGATTCCCGAATACCACCGGCAATCGAAATGGAGCCATGCAGCCGCATTGGTCGTCGACATGGCTTATTTTGCCCTGTGGTGCCGCTTTTCGCCAAGCTCCTGGGTTGGATTGCTGGCTCTGAGCTATTTGCTCACCTCCGCAGTCCTTTTTTTCGAAGTGGCGCGCGCTGTGGCATTCGCCGCCCTCGGTCTTTTTCTGTCGTTGGTGTTGCCGTACCCGAGTGACCTCCGGCTGGCGTGGTTCACGGGAGCACTGGGCGCATGCGCGGTAGCGTTCGCATTTTATAAGCGATACGTGCAGGCGCAGCTCTCCCGAGTCCTGCGGCAGAACGTCTTCATACGTTCGCAGGCGGAAGCGTCCCGCGATGCCGAGCGCGAGCGCATCGCCGCCGATTTCCACGATGGTCCGCTACAGAGCTTCGTCAGCTTCCAAATGCGCCTTCAAGTAATCAAGACTTTGTTGGCGCGAGGCGCAGCCGATGCCGCGACCGAAGAGGTCAACCAGCTTCAGGAGATCGGCAAAACCCAGGCCTCCGATCTCCGCGCCTTTGCACGCACTATGCGGCCCGTCGAACAGCTTGGGCTGAGGGAATCGCTAGCCGAGTTGGTGGATATCTTTCAGCGCGATACCAGCATCTCGGCAAGTCTTTCTCTCAATGGCGTTCCGGATTTGCTGGATGCCGCGCCGCACCTGCTGCAGATTGTTCGCGAGGCGCTACACAACGCTTACAAGCACTCGGGCGCATCGCGCGTACTTGTTTCGGCGTGCCGGCGCGAAAATGATCTGCAAATTACGGTGCAAGACAACGGCTCCGGTTTTCCTTTCACCGGGACATTCAATTTAGACGAACTGGAGCGGCAGCGGCTCGGGCCCATCAGCATCAAGCGGCGCGTACGCTTGCTCAATGGGGACCTGCTGATCGAATCCCAGCCCGGCCAAGGGGCGAAGCTAGAGGTCCGGATCCCCTCATGACACTGCGGGTGGGGCAGGTTGCCAACCTGCGCGCGATTGCCAATCTCGCTCGACGGCGCACCCCAATATCGGCCAGGCAGGCAAAATGCGCCGTGTTCGTACTACTTCTCTCCGGCTGCGGCCATTACGCCGACTTCACTCTTTCCCCGCCCGATCCCTCTGGTCCTACGGCGCCCTTCACGTGGCAAGCTTCCCCCGCACCCGTTCTCACCCGCGGCGACCCCGCAGCGTGGGACTCGTCCGACGTGCTGAACCCCTCCATCGTCCGCTTCAACGGAATCTATCTCAATCTCTACTCCGGCTACGACGGCCACACTTGGCACACCGGAATCGCCAGCGCCGCCGATGGCGCGCAGTGGCAAAAAATCGGGCGAGCGATTTCGCCGGAGGGCTGGGAGGGGTCATATATCGCAGCGAACGGAACAGCTCTTGTTTCCGGTAAAGAGATTTTTTATTGGTACGTCGGAGGCCCGCCGGGCGCGCATAAGATCGGTTTAGCGCGCTCCAAGAACGGCGGCCTCGATTGGGCCAAGAACCCTGAGCCGGTACTCTCGCCCGGACCTCGCGGCAGCTTCGATGAGCGCGCCGTCGCCGACCCCTACGTGATCCGCCGCGGCGAGTGGTTCTATATGGTCTACCTCGGTCAAGACCGCGCTTCGAGGCAGCGGCTCGGAATTGCGCGCTCGCGGGACGGAATAGGCTGGGAAAAGATGCGCTCGAATCCGGTCCTCGAATTAGGCGACGCCGGAGCCTTCGACGAAATGGGCCTGGGCGAACCGGCCGTTTGGACCTCCGGCGGCGCCTACTGGATGCTTTATACGGGGCGGGATCGCGCCGAGACGCGTCGTATCGGACTGGCGCGGTCCTCTGACGGAGTTCGCTGGGAGCGCGAGCTGAGTTTCCGCCCGCTTGCCGGTACCGAGGCGTGGAACAACCAGGTTCTCTGCGATCCCGAGGTGGAGCTGCTACCGGACGGAAAAATCCGAGTTTGGTTCGGCGGAGGCGATGTGGCCGCTCCCGATCAAGGCGTTCACGGACAGATCGGAGTAGGCGTGCTTACTGGGCGGATGGCGCCTGAGGATCGCGCTGCGCGACGGTAAAATGGCTCAAAGTATCGGCGTAGGAAGCGATGCCTTTAAACAGTGCCTCGGCGATTTTCTGCCGGTGCGCCGGATTGCGCAGCAACGCCTCGTCGCTGGCATTGGTCAGAAAGCCGATTTCCGCCAACACGCTCGGCATGGAAGCGCCGATCAGCACGACAAAGGGCGCGCGCTTCACGCCGCGATTCTTGGCAGCCGCATTGCTCTTCGCGGATACCGCAAACAGCGCGTTTTGAATGCGCGTCGCAAACTCGCGCGATTCGTCGATCTTGTCCTTCACCGCTATCTTCTGCAGCACCTGCTGTAGATCGAAAATCGACCCTTGCGACGTTGCGTTTTCGCGCGCGGCTACGTCCAGGGCGGATTGGGAAGTCGTGAAATTCAAGTAGTAGGATTCGACGCCCGAAACCGATTTCACCGGCGAAGAATTCGCGTGGATGGAAAGAAACAAATCGGCCTTGTGCTCGTTCGCGATCCGGGTTCGCTCTTCCAGCGGAATGAATGTATCGTCCTGGCGCGTGTAGACTACCTCCGCCGATAAACGATCCTGCAACAATGCCCCCAGCCGCTGGGCAATGTCCAGGACTACTTCCTTTTCCGTGAGTCCGGTGGGCCCGCGAGTTCCCTCGTCATGCCCGCCGTGGCCGGCATCTATGACCACGCGTCCGAGCTTCAGACCCAAAACTCGAGTCAAGGACTCTTCGCCCTTCGAATTTCGTTTGGCTGGCGTTGGCTGTGGCGCGGAAGGGGTGGCGACGGAAACATGCGCCGGCGCGGCATTCACGGTAGCCGTTTGCCGCGCAACCAGCGGCGCTTTCAACTCGGCCTTCGCGGCCGGAGCGGGATCTTCGGCGAGCGGCTCGAAGCGCCGCAGCTCCGTCTTTGCGGCCACCTGAACCGGCTCGGATTCCGTGTTATCCGGAATCGTTTGCGCGCCGCTAACGCTGGGTGTGGCGGGCGGCGCCGGCTTGTCTTTCAAGCGTAGCTCGATAATCAGCCGCGCCGGACCGGATAACTGAGATGCCGTGAACTGCACCGGAGGATCGTGCTGTTCCACGTCCAGCACCACGCGAGTGATCCCGGGTTGCGTTTCCGCAATCCGAATTTGCTTGAGTAACGGATCGCCCACGGGGATCGTGAAGATCTTCCTATCCGTCATTTCCGGCCGAGCGTCTTGAATGTCGAAGAAGATCCGGTCGGGGTCGGACAGGCGGTCATACCTGTACTTGAAATCGGAGTTTACCTCGACGGCGACGCGGGTGATTTCGCCAAGCGACCAGAAGCGAACCTGTTTGACTTTTACGGCGCCGGGATCGGCGGCAAGACACACTCCTCCGGCTAGCAGCGCCGCTACCGCGACGGAAGCGCTGTTACGGCCCCGGCTAGGGAAGAGTCTGGAGATGCAATCTGCCCTGCTCATCGACAAACTGCTCCAACTTTGGATACCTCGCTTCTTGCGTCACGGGTTCAGTCCCCTGGACCTGATTCCCGTTTTCCGCCGGCGCGGGTTTCACGGCCGACTTCGCTTCGCCATACCGCTGCCCCACTTTCTCCACGTATTTGCGTGTTTCTGGAAAGGGAGGGACAGCCCTAAACTTGTCAACGGCGCCGGGCCCCGCATTGTAGGCAGCCAAGGCCAGCCGGTCGTCCTTGTAGAGGTCTTGCAAATACCTCAGGTATTTTACTCCGGCTTCGATATTTTCGCCGGGATCGAACGTGTTATTTACGCCGAGCATGCGCGATGTCTGCGGCATAAGCTGCATCAACCCTTCGGCGCCTTTGGGAGAGATAGCGTTCGGATCGTAGTTGCTCTCTACCTGGATCACCGAATGAACCAGCAACGGGTCGACGCCGTGGTTTCGCGCGCTTTGGTCCACCAAATTCGAAATTTCCGCCGGCGGCATTTTCGGCGGTTTTAGCGAGGGCGGGGATAACTCCCGGCGCACCAGTTTCCCCGTGCGGGGGTCGACGCGCACGATAAACGTTTGCCGTTTTGGCGTGGCTTGGCTCGGGCCGGAGCTAGCCAGCTCTGCGGCGCAAATAGGGGAGGCGGCCATGAACACGATCGCTAATATTAAACAAATATACAACTTTTTGTTGATCAAGTGGGGCAGGTTGCCAACCCGCGGCGGCTTGCCAAGCCGCCCCCTGGACCGTTGTTCAAATCCCTGCGTGGCGCGCAACCGCACGCCGGCTCGCACCCTGTCCCAAAAAAGCATTGTTAACATCGTCTCATGGAGGGAGTCGGCCGGGCCGGATACGTACTCGTAGGCGGGCGCAGCAGCCGGATGGGTCGCGATAAAGCGCTGCTTGCCGCGGGACCGAGAACACTCGTCGAGCAGACTGCGGATTACGTTAAAAAGGCTGCCGGAAATGCGACGCTGATCGGTTCGCCGGAGCGGTATGCTTTTCTCGGCCTGCCCGTAATCGCGGATCGGGTTGAAGGCCACGGTCCGCTCGGCGGCCTCTACACCGCTCTTCGCGACACCACCGCGGACTGGAATTTGATTGTCGCTTGCGATATGCCCGGCATCACGCCGGATTTTCTGCGAACCCTGTTCGAAGCCGCCGAAAAAAGCGGAAAAGAATGTCTGGTCCCCGTGGTAGCCGGCGGTTTGGAGCCCCTTTGCGCTATCTACCATGCGCGGGTCCTCTCCGCGGCGGAATCGGCCGTAAAAGCCAAAAGGCTAAAAATGCAGGATTTCGTTCGCGGCCTGGATGCCGTATTGTGGCCTATTGAAGATGCCCATTTGGTCCGGAATTTGAATACCCCGGAAGAACTGGCGGCCGAACTCAAATGACCGCTCAGGAACAGTTCCCCGCCTCCTCCTCCCACTACATCGAATTCGCACATGTTTATAAGACGTTTGATACTCCCGTTTTAGTCGATGTCAGCTTCTATGCCGACGCCGGAGAAACCCTGGCCATCATCGGCCGAAGCGGCGTGGGCAAGTCCGTCACCCTGCAGCACATTATGGGATTTCTGAAGCCGGACGAGGGCCGGATCTACGTATCCTACACGGATATAACCGACGCGCCCGAATCCCAACTGCGCCAAATCCGGAAAAAGGTGACGATGGTTTTCCAATCGGGCGCGTTGTTCGATTCGCTCACTGTCCGCGAAAACATTCTGTTCTCGCTCGAACTCCGCGACGATTACGATGAAAGCAACAAAGAAGATGTCGTCGAAGGCCTGTTAAAGATCGTTGATCTATCCGGATTTAAGGACGCGTATCCGAACGATCTTTCAACCGGCCACAAACGCGCGGTTGCCATTGCCCGCGCCCTGGCGGCGCAACCGGAATGCATTCTATACGACGAGCCGACAACCATGGTCGATCCCATCATGGGCGACCACCTTGCCAACCTAATGGTCAGGTTGAAGCAGCAGCTCGGCCTGACAGGCATCGTGGTTACCCACGACCTCGATCTGATGCGCCGAGTGGCCGACAAAGTCGTCGTCCTGTTCGAAGGCAAGGCGATCTACTTCGGGCCGGTCAAGGATCTCGAAAAAAGCCCGCATCCGCATATTCAGGAGTTCCTAGCCATGGATCAGGTGGCGTAATCGGGCATGACGTTCAATGAACTGATACGAAGACTGGAAGGTGCGGGATTCCGCGTTGTACGAGAAAAAGGCTCGATTCGTTATTATGCGAAGCAAGACTGGCCGAGGCTCATCCGTGTTGACTATCATGGAAAGAAAGAGGTTCCAAGCGGAACCTGCCAAGCGATTTTGAAAGCTGCGGGGTTGAAGGGCACATGATTGATCTCAGTTATTCGCTTGTCATCGAGGCCACGGAGGACCCATCCTTTTTCGGCTTCTACTCGCCCGAACTGGAAGGATTTAGCGGCATCGGCCACTCCATCGAAGACTGCCTGTATCAGGCGAAGTGGGGCATGATAGATCACCTGAATCTTTTACAAGACCGCAGTCTGCCGATCCCTCCCGCCAACCCTAACCCCCGCGTGGTTATCGAGAATTCTCGCTCGCGAACTGCTGCTTGAGACATCGGCGAGCGGCGCCACAGTGCTAAAATAAGCAGGTTACGGTGTCCCCGCACTGTTCCGGGCTGCAATCAGCGCTCCGGACAATTGAGTAGGAGTGCAACACATTGGCAGCAAAAGATAGCGTCCAGATTGCGCCCCCGGACGGAAAACTCGGCATCCTGATCCCCGGTATCGGCGCCGTATCCACGACGTTCATGGCGGGGGTGGAGGCAGTAAAGCGAGGCCTCGGCGCACCGGTTGGTTCACTCACCCAGCTTTCCACCATCCGCCTCGGTAAGCGCACCGACGGCCGCACCCCTCTCATAAAGGACTTCGTCCCGCTTTCCACTTTAGACGAGCTGGTCTTCGGCGGCTGGGACATTTTTGAAGACACCGCTTACGAAGCTGCCGTGAACGCGAAGGTTCTCGAGCACGACCTCCTCGAAAAAGTAAAAGAGCCGCTGTCGAAGATACGACCGATGAAGGCGGTTTTCGATCACGATTACGTCCGCCGCATCAATGGTCCCAATATCAAACAGGGCAAAACGAAGATGGACAAAGCGGAAATGCTGATGGAGGATATCGAGCATTTCCGTAAACAAAACGGCTGCGCGCGGATGGTGATGATCTGGTGCGCGTCCACGGAAGTTTTTCATCGACCCGATTCGGTCCACCAAACCGTTAAAGACTTCGAATGCGGATTGATGAAAAACGATCCGGAGATCGCGCCCAGCCAAATTTATGCTTATGCTGCGCTCAAGAGCGGCGTGCCGTTTGCAAACGGCGCTCCGAATCTGACCACTGACACGCCGGCGCTGCTCGAGCTTGCGCGTGAGCGCAACATACCCATTTGCGGCAAGGATTTCAAAACCGGCCAGACGTTCATGAAAACGTTGATCGCGCCGGGTCTCAAAGCCCGCATGCTGGGCTTGAACGGCTGGTTCTCCACTAACATCCTCGGCAACCGCGATGGCGAGGTCTTGGAAGACCCCGGCTCATTCAAATCCAAGGAAGAAACCAAGCTGAGCGTGCTGGATCAAATTCTTCAGCCCAGCCTATACCCACAGCTTTACAAGGACCTCTATCACGCCGTGCGCATCAACTATTACCCGCCGCGCGGCGATGCCAAGGAAGGCTGGGACAACATCGACATCTTCGGATGGCTCGGTTATCCCATGCAGATCAAAATCAATTTCCTGTGCCGCGATTCCATCCTGGCCGCCCCTCTGGTGCTTGATCTCGTGCTGTTCCTCGATCTGGCGCAACGGGCGGGCATGAAAGGCATCCAAGAGTGGTTGTCCTTCTACTTCAAAGCCCCCATGACGGCTCCCGGATTGTATCCTGAGCACGACATTTTCATTCAGTTGATGAAGTTGAAGAACACCCTGCGTTGGATGCGCGGAGAGGACTTGATCACCCATCTTGGCTTGGAGTATTACGACTAATCCTACCGTCTCGACAATTCACTCATGAATTGCCTGGTCATTGGCGGAACCGGGTACCTTGGCAAGCACCTGGTTTCGGAACTTCTCAAAGCGGATCATTCCGTCACCGTACTGCACCGCAGGCCCAAGCACGAGTTGGGACGGCGCGTGCGGAATCTTGTC
>JAFAQY010000120.1 GCA_019261985.1 Bryobacterales bacterium
CGCGCGAAATATTTCGACTCTATAATTACCAGGAAATTCGGACGCCGATCCTGGAGGAAACGAGTCTGTTCGCGCGCGGGGTGGGCGCGGAGACCGACATCGTCAGCAAAGAGATGTACACGTTCGAGGACCGCGACGGCGCCTCGCTAACGTTGCGGCCCGAGATTACAGCGTCGGTAATGCGCGCCTACATCGAGCACCGCCTCGATCAGGTTCCGGGCGTAAAAAAGCTCTTTTACAGCGGCCAGGTGTTCCGGCGCGAACGGCCGCAGAAGGGCCGTTACCGGCAGTTCTATCAGATCGGCGGCGAGGCGATCGGGTCGGAGTCGCCGATTTTGGACGCCGAAGTCATCGAATTGAGCGCCGAACTTCTTTCCCGCTCTGGGATCGGCGGTTTTCATCTGCTGCTAAATTCCGTCGGCGATCCGAAGTGCCGTCCAGGTTACGTGGATCTATTGCGCGAGCGGCTCGCCGAAGTGGCGCCCCGGATGTGCGGCGATTGCCAGCGGCGATCGGTCACGAACCCGTTGCGCGTGCTCGACTGCAAGGTTGCCGAAGACCAACCCATCATCGAAACCCTGCCCTCAATCCTGGATCATCTTTGCGCGGAGTGCAGCGAACACTTCGGGCACGTGCGGGCTTACCTGGATTCGCGCGGAATCTCCTATGAGGTCCGTCCGCGCCTGGTCCGGGGTCTCGATTACTATACCCGAACCACGTTCGAGTTCACGCACTCTGCTTTAGGTTCGCAGAACACGATTCTCGCCGGCGGAAGATATGACGGCCTGGCGGAAAGCATCGGCTCGAAGGTTCCCGCGCCGGGTGTTGGATTTTCACTCGGCCAGGACCGTTTGGTGATGGCTCTGGAAGAAACTTGCCCGGATCGCTTCCAACCCGCGGTGGACGTGTTCTTGGCGCCACTGGGCGGTAACGCCGAGCAGCACGCCGTTGGACTGGCCGCGGAACTGCGCTCGCATGGAATTTCCATCGAGCGCTCGGTAGACAAGAAGCTGAAGCGCGCGCTTGAAGTCGCGAATAAGATTGGGGCGCGCTTCGCGCTCATTGTGGGAGACGATGAGCTTGCAAAAGGAACTTATCAGTTAAAGGACATGAAAGCCGGAGACGCCAAGCAGCTTTCGCGCGAGGAACTGGCTGAACACATCAAACCAAAACATGGCACAAGTACCTCTTGATTTTCTGGGCGACCTTCGCCGCACGCACACCTGCGGCCAGTTGCGCGCCTCCGATGCCGGCAAGCGCGCGATCCTCATGGGTTGGGTGCACCGGCGCCGCGATCTGGGCGGCGTGTTGTTCATTCATCTCCGAGACCGCGACGGCGTCACGCAAATCGTCTTCCGCGCGGATGGCGACCCGGCCGTGCATGCGAAGGCCGAGCTGCTTTCGTCCGAATATGTGGTTGCGGCGGAAGGCCCGGTGGTGCTGCGCAGCCCCGACACCATCAATCCCGCGATTCCTACGGGCGAAGTGGAAGTAGTCTGCGAAAAGTTGTGGATCTTGAACGAATCCCGCACGCCCCCGTTTCCGATGGAAGAGACGGTGGATGTTAAGGAAGACGCGCGTTTGAAATATCGCTATGTGGATCTCCGCCGTCCGCATATGCAGCGGAACATTATCCTGCGCTCAAAGATGACGTTTGCGGTGCGGGAAACACTGACCAACATGGGCTTTCTCGAAATCGAGACGCCATTCATGACGCGCTCGACTCCCGAAGGCGCGCGCGATTATCTGGTGCCGAGCCGTGTCAGTCCGGGGATGTTCTATGCGCTGCCGCAATCGCCGCAAATTTTCAAACAGCTTTTGATGATATCGGGTTTCGAAAAATATTTCCAGATCGTCCGCTGTTTCCGCGACGAAGATTTGCGCGCCGACCGCCAGCCGGAGTTCACGCAGATCGACTTGGAGATGTCGTTTCCGCAACAGGAAACGATCTATGAAACCATTGAGCAAATGGTCGTGGCCGTGTGCAAGGCCGCGGGCTACTCGGTACCCGTAACTTTTGCGCGCCTCACCTATGCCGAGGCAATGCGCTCATATGGCATCGATAAGCCGGATTTGCGCATTCCTCCATTTCACTGCGTCGAACATCTGTTCGCGGGCCAAAATCTCACTGCAGAAGGATTGCCTCTTGTCGCCATCCACATCCCCAAGACGGGTGCGCTGAGCCGCAAGGAGCGCGATGAACTGAAAGCCTTCGGACAGGAGCGGGGTTTGCGCGTGTACGACGATGTGAAGCGCCTGGAGCGCGATTATCCTGAGCCGATGGCCGAGGTCCGCAAGCGCGCCGGCGCCGGTGAAGATGATTTGCTGCTGCTCGCAGGATGGGGCGGAGAACCGAAAGGCAAAAGGCCCGACGAAACCGTTTTGTTGGCGTGCGGACAGTTGCGCCTCTACGCTGCGCAGAAGTATGCGGACAAACACAAGCTGCTGGATCCGCAAAATCTCCAATTTCTCTGGGTCACAGACTTTCCCATGTTCGAATGGGACGAGGAGGAGCAGCGCTGGAACGCCGCTCATCACCCGTTTACTTCCGTCCACGATGAAGACATCGATAAGCTGACCAGCGATCCCGCGCATTGCCGCGCGAAATCGTACGACCTGGTGTTGAACGGTGTGGAGCTGGGATCGGGCTCGATTCGTATTCACCGGCGCGACGTACAATCGAAGGTTTTCGCGGCGCTGAGTTTTACGGAAGAAGAAGCCCGCAAACGATTCGGGTTTCTGCTGGAGGCGCTGGAATATGGTGCGCCGCCTCACGGCGGCATCGCGCTGGGTCTTGACCGGCTGGTGATGATTCTGGCCGGCGAATCCTCCATCCGTGAGGTAATCCCGTTCCCCAAAACCGCAAAAGCGACGGACTTGATGTGTGATGCGCCTTCGGAGGTGCCGGAGCGGCAGTTGCGGGAACTTGGGATTATGATTCGGAAGTCGTAAAACTACCGGCAGGCGGATTGGCAATCGGCCGCCGCTTGGCAAGCTGCCCCACTTTGGCCTGCCCCGCTCTGTTGTAAGCTTTTGCTGATGCTCGATTTCGCCACCAACCAACTCCTCACGCAGACGTCCGCCGGAACGCCTATGGGCGATTTGCTGCGCCGCTACTGGATGCCGATCGCCGCGGTTTCGGAGTTCGATCATCGAAGCATCAAGCCGGTCCGCCTGCTGGGCGAGGATCTCACGCTGTACAAGGATCTGAGCGGCGCGTATGGTTTAGTCGACCGCCATTGTCCGCACCGCCGCGCCGATATGTCCTATGGATTCGTCGAGCAGTGCGGATTGCGCTGCAATTACCACGGCTGGCTCTTTGATGAAGCCGGCCGGTGCACGGAGCAGCCGTACGAAGAAATGGAAGCGCCCGAGGCAAGGTTCAAGGACCGGGTGCGAATTAAGGCTTATCCAGTGCAAACGTTGGCCGGGCTCATTTGGGCTTACCTCGGGCCCGAGCCGGCGCCGCTTGTCCCAAACTGGGAGCCCTTCACGTGGAAGAACGGATTCGTGCAAATCGTGTTTGCCGATATTCCATGCAACTGGTTTCAGTGCCAGGAAAATTCGGTCGATCCCGTTCATTTCGAATGGATGCACATGAACTGGAGCGTGCGGCTCGCCGATAAGCTCGGGCCCTATTCGCCGCGGCATTTAAAGCTTGCGTTTGACGAGTTCGATTACGGCCTCGTTTACCGTCGCATCCGCGAGGGGATGAGCGAAAACGATCCCATGTGGAAGGTGGGGCGTGTTTGTTTATGGCCGAATGCGCTCTTCACCGGCGATCATTTTGAATGGCGCGTGCCGGTCGACGACCACAATACGCTGAGCGTGACCTGGGCCTTCAGCCGCGTGCCGAAAGAGCGTGAGCCATATGCGCAGGAACGCATTCCAGCGTGGCACGGGCCGGTCCGCGAAGCCGAATCTGGCCGCTGGATCTCGAGCCATGTCATGAATCAGGACTTCGTCGCCTGGGTGGGGCAAGGAACTGTCGCGGACCGGACGAAAGAACATCTGGGCGCCAGCGACCGCGGGATTATTATGCTGCGGAAGCGATTCCTTAGCGATCTGGATGTTATCTCGCGTGGCGAAGACCCGAAAGCCACAATCCGCGACCCAGAGCTCAACCGCTGCCTCCCACTGCCGATCGCGGAGCGAAAGGTATTAACGGAAGGCCTCACACGGGAACAACTGCTCAACCATCCGATTTATGGACGGCAGCTAAGCGAGGGCTATCCGTTTCAGCTCGGCCAACCGGAGGAAGTGCGCCTTGCGTACGAGGATGCGATGGGAGTTCCGACCCATGCCGTGCCATAGTTGAGTTATGGGGCTGGTTACGCTGGCCGATTCTCGAACTCTGGAATCCAAGCAGGAAGCTCTTTTCAACGCGGTCGCGCAAATTGGCAGCGTCATCATCGCGTATTCCGGCGGAGCGGATTCCGCATATCTCACATGGGCTGCGCACCGGGTTCTCGGCGATCGCGCGCTGGCGATAACCGCGGACTCGCCCTCCCTGCCGGAATCGCACAAGCGCGATGCCGAGGAGTTTGCACGGACATGGGGAATCCGTCATGAGTACGTCGCCACCCGCGAGTTTGAGAATCCCGATTACTTAAAAAACAGCCGCGACCGCTGTTTCCACTGCAAGGACGAGTTATTCACCGTTCTTGATGAATTGGCCAAGCAGCGCAATTTCGCACACGTCATCTACGGAGTGAACGTGGACGATCTGGGCGACTACCGTCCCGGCCAGCGTGCTGCGAAGATTCACCGAGTGAAAGCCCCGCTGGTGGATGCCGGTTTAACCAAGACTGAGATCCGCGAACTGTCGCGGAGAGCCGGACTCACAACGTGGGATAGGCCCGCCTCGGCTTGCCTTAGCTCCAGAATCCCTTACGGCACTGCAGTGACGATCGAAAACGTTAAGACTGTGGAAAAAGGTGAAGAGGCGATCCGTGCGCTCGGCTTCCGCCAATTCCGGGTTCGATTTCACGGGGATCTGGTCCGAATCGAGATTGCGCCGGAAGAATTGCCGCAGGCGCTTCATGCCGAAACGGCCCGCTCATTCACCGCGATTTTCAAACCGCTCGGCTTTCATTACGTGACGCTGGATCTGGAAGGCTACCGGCAAGGATCGCTCAACGAGGCGCTCCAGTAGGACAAGCTTAAGCTTGTCCCTACTTTTTTAACTGAATCTTAACCACTTTTTTACGTCATAGTCACAATCAACTGGTACATTCCAAGCTTTGACACCAACCAAAGCTCATGACCAAATTCGTCCGCCTCTCTATTCTTGCGTTCACGTTTGTTACTTGTGCCGCTTCGATTTCAATAGCTCAACCATTTGCCGGTTTCACCCCAGGAAATCTAATCGTTTCACGCAGCGCTTACGCGGGTGACGCGACTATCATAGCCGTCGGCCAAGCGATTCCGCCGGTGTGCCCGTCGACGGCATCCTGCGGAACGGGCAAGGCCTCCGACAACGGCTTGTACCCTTCTGTCTCCTACACCAACAATGTTTGGAATAACAATACTATCGACGGCAGCTTCGGCGTTACCTCGCCGGTCTATCTCGATCAGATCACGCCGGCGGGAACGCTGGTGAATACACTTGCAATCCCGTCGAGCCTGGTGAATACCAGCTTCAGCTCGAAATCGGAACTGGCCTTGAATTTATCGGCGGATAGCTCGGCGATCACGTTCATGGCGTACGTAGTGCCGGCCAATGCCATTGACGTGTCGAACTCCAACACCCCGGGTGTTTACGATCCCACGAACCCGGCCGGTGGAAGCTATTATCGAGCGGTGATTCAAGTTGGCTCGAATGGTTCCATTATGGTAACACCCACCAACGCGTATAGCGGCAACAATGGCCGCGCTGCTGCGTTAGCGAACGGCTATTACTATATGGTTGGTAACTCGAACAACGGCGGCGGCACGCCTACCAACGTGATTAATTCCACCGGGGCCGAAATCGCTACGCCGGGACAGCCGGCATCGACGCCGCCGACGATGATTGGAAATTTCTCTATCGTTCAGGTGACGAATCCTGCAACGGGCCAACCCTATGCCGCGGACAAGGCCGGCAAGGATAACAATTTCCGAGGTCTGACGATTTTCAATAACACGATGTATGTCACCAAGGGGAGCGGAGGCAACGGCATAAACACCGTCTATCAAGTCGGAAACGCAGGCTCGCTGCCTACGCCGGCCACTGCCGCATCCGCGCCGATTACGGTTTTGCCTGGATTTCCCGTCACGCTGGCGAAGGACACCACCACCGCGACGTACCCGTTCGGAATCTGGTTCGCGAATTCGACGACTTTGTACGTAGGCGATGAGGGCGACGGAGTGGTAGCCGACGCCGCGAGCAGCAAAACCGCGGGACTGGAGAAGTGGGTACTCACCAATGGGACGTGGAAGATGGTTTACGCGATGCAAAACGGGTTAAATCTCGGCCAGCAGTACAGCATCACCGGATACCCCACCACTTTGAATCCCGCTACAGACGGCATCCGCAATATCACAGGAAAGGTCAATGGCGACGGCACCGTAACGATTTGGGGCGTCACCTCGACCGTGAGCGCCAACGGAGATCAAGGCGCCGATCCAAACAAGCTGGTTTCGATCACCGATACTCTGGCGAACACCGACCCATCCGTCGCAGCCAATGAGAAGTTCACCACGGTTCGCAGCGCCAATTGGGGCGAAGTTTTAAGGGGTGTGTCGTTCGCGCCGACGGTGAGTTCAACCACATCCGGGACTCCTTTGTTCAGCAACGTTGCGAATCCAGGAGCCACAGCGATTGCTCCGGGGTCGCTGGCGGCCGCGGATGGCTCCAATATCGCGTCCGGAAATCCCGGGCCGATCCTGGGGCTGTTCCCCACAATATTCGCCGGAACCTCGGTCTCTATTCTGGATGCGGCCGGAAAAACGACTGCGGCACAGCTGTATTACGTTTCCCCGAACGAAATCGGTTATTACGTTCCAACCGGAGTGGCAACCGGCACGGCGAAGGTGACTGTTTCAAGCAATGGGTCCAGCCAGACTGGCAGCGTTCAAATTGCGAATGCCGCGCCGGGATTATTTACGATCAACAGCTCCGGTTTGGCGGC
This sequence comes from Bryobacterales bacterium, assembly GCA_019261985.1. GTDB lineage: Bacteria > Acidobacteriota > Terriglobia > Bryobacterales > Bryobacteraceae > Palsa-187. Next base: position 7,113 of record JAFAQY010000120.1, read on the forward strand.
GGCGTATGTTTTGCGTGTGTCCGGCACAACTCAAACTTATGAGTCTGTTTTTTCGCTCAACAACTCTGGTGCGATCGTGGCTGCGCCGATCAATATGGGCGCGGCCACCGATAACGTTTACTTGTCTCTGTATGGCACCGGAATATCCGGCGCGGGCGCCTCGGGCGTGCAGGTTACGATCAATGGCGTCAACGCCCCGATTACATTTTCGGGCCCGCAAGGGCTGACGCCTGGGTTGGATCAAGTGAACGTCCAAATCCCGCAATCGCTTGCAGGCAAGGGCAACGTCAACGTGCAGCTAACGGCGGGCGGCGTTGCAGCCAATCCAGTGCAGATCACAATTCAGTAGAAACCCGAATATGCGGGAGTTCGAGCGCGCTCGATCTCCGGCGTGCGGCACGCAAGCGACGCCCACCACCGTGGCCGCGGTAGGGACGGCAAACCCCGGGGCTCGGCAGCCGAGCGGCCGCTTTCACACGCTTGACACCCACGTTTCCTTAAAGCATCATCGCGAATAGCTTCGTAACTAAGCTGGAGGTCGTCATGAAACTCGTCCTTTTCGCGTCGCTTGCGGGAATCGCCGCGGCTCAGACGCAGCCGGAACAGGTGACGTTTACCAAAGATGTTGCTCCCATCCTCCAGGAGAAGTGTCAAACCTGCCACCGGCCCGATACGTTCGCACCCATGTCGCTGCTGACATATGAGGAGGCGCGCCCGTGGGCGAAGGCGATCAAGGCGAAGGTGATCGCGCGTGAGATGCCGCCTTGGTATATCGACAAGAACGTCGGCGTGCGTCACTTCAAAAACGATGTGTCGCTCACGGATTCAGAGCTCGCGACGATTGTGAAATGGGTTGACGCTGGAGCGCCTAAAGGGAACCCCGCCGATATGCCCCCGCCGCGAAAGTTCGAAGACGCGAAAACCTGGCACATGGGCGAGCCGGATGTAATCGTTCAATTACCAAAGGACATAATCGTGCCCGCGCAGGGCGCCGACAGATGGATTGACGTGGTGGTGGATTCGGGCCTGAACGAAGACCGCTATATTCAAGGGATTGAGGTCGTGCCGATAAAGGGCTTTCGCTCCGTGCATCACGTCACCACCGCGATGAAGCACGAGGACGATGCGGACGATGGGGATAACGTACAGGGCGTTTTCCTGAACGAATATGCGCTCGGAAAGAACGCCGATATGTTTCCCGAAGGAGCGGGGCGGATGATCAAGGCGGGCACGAAGATTAATTTCAATTTGCACCTGCATTCGACCGGGACGGAAACGCCGATCAATGTCGCGCTGGGTCTAAAGCTCTATCCGAAAGGGTATACGCCGCACTACAACGAGATCACGGAGAAGATCGGCGATCCGAAGGATCTGGATATTCCGCCCAACGCGGACAACGTCCGGTTCGAGGGATATCAAACACTCGCGAAACCGGCGCGGCTGCTGTCGTTTCAACCGCACCTGCACAACCGCGGAAAGGCGTCCTGCATGGAGGCCATTTATCCGGGTGGGCACAAGGTCGAAACACTCAGTTGCGTCAGCCGCTACCAGTTCGCCTGGCATCTTGTGTATCTGTACGACGAAGACGAGCAGCCTCTGCTGCCCGCGGGGACCATCCTGCATCTGATTTCCTGGTACGACAACTCGCCCGGGAACAAATTCAATCCCGATCCCGACAATCTGATCACCTACGGCCAGCGCACCATCGATGAAATGGGCGGCGCTTGGGTCAGCTATTACTACTTATCGGACGAAGAATTCAAGCAGCAAACGGAAGCGCGCAAGAAAAAGACCCTTACGAAAACGGAGTAGAGCATGCGCGCGCACTGGGCGGCATGCGCCGCCTTACTCTTCGGCAGCGGCTTGAACGCTCAGGTTCAGTACGCGACGGGTCAGGATGTGGCTCCCGTTTATGAAGGGTGGCAGCGTAACCAGGACGGCAGCTACAGCATGGTGTTCGGGTATCTGAACCGCAACTACGAGGAAGAGGTTGATATTCCGCTCGGTGCTAATAACAGCGTCAGCATTGGCGCGGAGGTGTTCGGGGACAAGGGGCAGCCGACGCATTTCTATCCGCGGCGGCAGCGGTTTCTATTCAAGGTCGTCGTGCCGAGAGATTGGGACCCGAAACAGAAGGTGATATGGACGCTGGTTTCTCGCGGACACACGAACCAGGCGAAGGGTTGGCTGCAGCCGGAGTGGGAGCTCAGCGACGACGTCATCGTGGAGAACATGGGCGGGGGCGTGCCGGACCCGGATAACAAGGCTCCGGTCCTCACCGTGGCCCCTGTTGCGAACAGTTCGATATCCAAACCCGTGAGTTTAACCGCCAGCGCTACGGATGACGGTCTTCCGAAACCATACCGCCGCAGCAACTCGAACCCCGACCGCGATTCCCAGCCGCGCCGTCCGCGAGGCGTGCAGATTAAGTGGATTCAGTACCGAGGGCCGGCGAAGGTAGTATTCGAACCGGATTCTAGCGCGGTGGTGTACGGAGAGCCCGTCACGCTTAATACGAAGGCTCGGTTTAGCGCGCCCGGCACGTATGTACTGCGCGCGACGGCTAGTGACGGGCAATTGTATACGTCACAGGATGTGACGATTACCATTACTCAGTAATGCGCGGTTGGCAACCGCGCGCCGGATGGCATCCGGCCCCACAAGAAAGACTTAACTGCCGGATCTCCAGCGGCGTGCTAGGGCGGGAATGATCGCGCCTCCCACATTTGCCAGGTTTGCATCCGGTAATGGCGGCCGTTCCGCACGCGGATCGATCGCGCGAAGTACGGATCCTGCAAATCTTCGAAACGCGCGCCATTTTTCAGAAGCGGAGAAGTGCGGCTGCCCGCCGCTGGCATGCACAAGCATTACCGTTACATCGTCCTCCGAAAGGTTTTCGGGATATCGCTCGCCGATTTCTTTTAGAAGAGAGTTTATAAATTGCGCGGGCGGAGGGTCGCCTAACAGCCGGACAATGCGCAGCAGGCCGGCCTCGCCCAGCATCTCGCCGTCGGCATCGCTGGATTCGATCAGCGCATCGCTGTAGCTGAGCAGGCAATCGCCCGGCGCAAGCTCCACATCGAACTGCTGGTAATCGGCAATGGGGAGAATACCCAACGGCAGGTTACCCCAGGCGGTTTCGCCCAGCAGATCCCACTCGCGCTTCTGCGAGGAGTATAAAAGCGGCCGCGGATGGCCGGCATTGCACACCATCAGCCGGCGAGTCGGATTAAAAAAGGTGGTGACAACAGCGGTGGCGAAAACGCCGGCGCGAGACAGGCCCGCGAACTGCTGATTTAGCAACCGCACGAACTCGGCTTGATCAAGGCGGTTCACAAACCGCCGCATTAATGTTCGAAGATCCGCCGCGGCTGCCGCCGCAGATTTTCCGTGGCCCGCGACATCGGCCAGTAGTAAGCGATTGATGCGGCCGGTGGCGCAGCTGGAGGCGTAGTACACGTCACCGCCGCTGTGTGCGCCGCCGAACGGTTTGCTATACACCCAGGCTTCGAGTCCGCCGAACGTAACACCTTGGGCGGTAAGCTGGCTGCCGCCCCAAACCTCCATGCACTGCATGTGTTGCGCCGGCTGGCCGCTTACCGGAGAGGACACTAGCTACTTCTTCGTCAGTTCGTCGTAGAGGCCGCCGTAGAACGCCGCGTTAAACATCCAGCCCAGATCGTCGGTCTTTACCTGGGACGCGAGCGTATCTCGCGTCGCCCCGGCTTTGATGGCATCGGATGCGCGGCTCACCAGAGTTGCGAATTTATCCCGGAACGCTTTAACTTCGGCGCGCGTTTTCGGTTCGCCGCGGCCGGGGATCGCGATCTCGAAATCCAGCTTCAGGACGCCATCCAGAATCTGTGTCCATTCCACGGCACTCCCGCCATTCGCGAAATCGACGATGGGATTGGCATCGGTGATCTGATCGCTGACCATCACTACCTTCAGATCCGGGAAATAGACCATGGTGTCATCCCCCGTGTGGCCGCGACCATATGAATGCGCTTCGACCGTGGCTCCGCCGAACTTTAACGTGTAATCTTTCGCGAACGTTTGCGTCGGCCGGCCGGGGATGTCCTTGGTGCGCGGATCGCTGGCCATGTGGGTTTTGAGCGCGTCCAGCGCGATTACTGTTGCGCCCGCATCAATGAACTTCTGGTTCGTGCCAACATGGTCGGGATGGTGATGCGTATTGAAAACGTACTTCACCGGAAGGTTCGATACCGACCGGATTTCCTCCATGACGCGGTTATAGTTCTCGTCCCCGGGGTTCTTCGTGTCCACTACGATCAAGCCTTCCGGTGTGACGCGGATCAACGTGTTGGCGCCGCCGCCGGTGATCATGTAAAGGTCCGGCTTAAGCTGCCGGATTTTTTCGACGGTTTGGCCGGCCTTCGGACCGCCGCGTCCGGCAGGCGGACCTTGCGCCAGCAAGGCTGTCGCGGTCAGAGTTAACCCCACCGCCAAAGTGGCGCTCAACGTTGTACGTACCATAAATTCTCCTTCAAACGGGCTATTTTAGCGTAACGACCGGGGATGGAAGCCGCGAGCCCACGGGGCCGGTGAACTCTTCCTTCGAGCCGTCTTCATAAAACTGGACGAATTTCCAAACCAATTCCTTTCCTTGTCCCTCTTTCGGGTTCAGGCCCAACATTCCGAACTCGACAAACTCATACGGCGCAATTTTCCCGAGCTAGGTTGCTCCGGTGATTTTGCCTTTGTCGTTTTTCTTGAAATCGATTTTCCAGCCCGGCTTGAATTCGAAATCGTAGACATTCAATTCAGGCGGGAACTCGCCTTCGACGCGGATCGTGGCCACCTGTTTTTCGTTCGGCACGCGCATGGTGTATTTCTCCCGGGCGCCGAATGTGGACTCAGTTGGATAGATTCTGATGTGAGCAAGCAGAGCGGGGACGCAGACTATTCCGATGCCGGTTGCCAGTAGCAGACGTGTGCGCATGGGGACCTCCTCAAAAGAATCGCGCACAATGCTACGATGCCTGCGCGCTCGTAGTCTATCGACCTAGGCTATCGCAAAATCGGGCCGCGTGTGGAGTGATTCAAGCTATAGGCGGGCTGAAGCCCGCCGCAGGCTTAAAGCCCGCCCCACCGCGGCTGTATGCCAGGTTTCTGCAATCAGATACTATGCGGTTTTAGCGGCGGCGGCTCGTGCGGGTTCGCTGGCGGCCGGCTTGGCGGCGGCCAGTCCGAGCTTTTCGCGCACCGCGGTATCGATGCGGTCGCGAATATCGGCATGTTCCTTGAGGAATACGCGGGCGGTCTCGCGGCCCTGGCCGAGGCGCTCGCCGCTGAAGCTGAACCATGAGCCGGACTTCTCGATGATGGCGTGTTCTACTCCCAGGTCGAGTAGATCGCCTTCGCGGGAGATTCCTTCGCCATACAGAATGTCGACTTCGGCTTCGCGGAACGGGGAGGCCACTTTATTCTTCACGACTTTGATGCGCGTGCGGTTGCCGGTTACGGTCTCGCCGTCCTTCAAAGCCGAGATGCGCCGCACCTCAATCCGCACGGAGGAATAAAACTTCAGCGCCCGGCCTCCGGTGGTGGTTTCGGGATTCCCGAACATGACGCCGATCTTTTCGCGAACCTGATTGATAAAGATCATGCAGGCATTCGCGCGCGAAACAGCGCCGGTGATTTTCCGCAATGCCTGAGACATCAGGCGCGCGTGCAGGCCCATGAAGCTATCGCCCATCTCGCCTTCGAGTTCGGCCTTCGGCACTAATGCGGCGACGGAATCGACGACGACGACATCGATTGCGCCGGAGGCGATGAGCGCACTGGTGATCTCAAGCGCTTGCTCGCCGTAATCGGGTTGCGACACGAGCAGACTATCGATATCCACTCCCAATTTGCGGGCATATACGGGATCCAGAGCGTGCTCGGCATCCACAAATGCCGCGGTGCCTCCCACCGCCTGCGCCTCGGCGATGACTTGAAGCGCGAGCGTGGTTTTGCCGGAGGATTCCGGGCCGAAGATCTCGATAACGCGGCCGCGTGGGAAACCTCCAACGCCCAGAGCGGCATCGAGCGAAATGGAACCGGTCGGGATCACAGTCACCGCCTGGGCGTTGCGGGACCCTAGTTGCAGGACGGAGCCTTTGCCGAACTGCTTCTCCATCTGCAGTAGCGTCTGTTGGATGAGTTTGCTGCGATCGGGTGTCGGAGGTTGCACGTGAATTGGTGCGCGGTGGGGGGAGAAAATCTCACTTTATTTACACGCTTACGTGTACAAGGGCGGCGATAATGCGCCCCACGTTCTTCGATACCAATATTCTGGTGTACACCGGTGCGTCGTCCGCAGCCAAACAGAAGCACGCCGTGAACATGCTCAATCCGTTCACGGAGGGAGCATCGTTTACCAGATGGCCCGGGTGAAGTAACTGCGAATTCGCTCGTCGCGCGTGACCAACACGGCATCTCGAGCCTTCGCGTTTGCGACGATCAGACGATCGAACGGGTCACGGCCCCAGTTTTCCGCAAGCGCAAATTGAGCGACTACGCGAAACGGCAGGGCACAGATCCGAACTCCGAGTTCGTCGTTAAGCAAGGCCATCACCTTCGATGCGCGAGGTGTAAGCCGGCCGATTTCACGTAAGAATTCCAGTTCCAGCATGGATGCCGGCGAAGCGAACAAGTCGCCGCTTTCAATCGCCTGTTTTGCGGGAAGGCTCAGCTTGTCCGGTTAGAGGCGGTATAGGCGAACGAGGACGTGCGTATCCAGGTAAGTCGGCCGCATGCTTACTTGAGCTCGGACCAGTTTGCGGACCAGTCCATACCCGCGATCTGGTCAGGATCGCCGCGGAAGCCCGTCCGCTTTCGTAGCCGGGATAGCTTCGACACAGGCCTGTCCGCGATGATCCGCACGATTTTTCCCTTACGAAGAACTTCGACGGGGACCCCAGTCGCAATCGCCTCGTCAAGGATTTTATATACGTTTTGACGCAGCTTGGAGGCCGTAATCACGACTTCAAGGTTATCAGGCTCCCTACAACAAACCCTCTTCCTGCAATCCCTGAACAAGCTCTTCCCCGGCATTCTTCGGATACCCGAAATCCCAAAACGGATCCCCAGGCGCGCTTTCCCAAACGCGGCGGTCCGTGGCGATTAACAGCCGTTTTAGACGCTCATCCAGTGCGTTTAACTCGGGATCGTCTTCCGCTTGCGCAAGCCGAAGGATGGCGCGAATGTCGAGATCGTTGCGATAATCCTCCAGACCTAGCGAATAGCCGCGCTCGACCTGTTCGATGAATTCGCGCCAGCGGCGGATCAGGCCGGCGCGGCCTTCGCGGACAATGTGCTCGGGGTAGCCGTTTTCGGACAAGTAATGCTGGATTTCGGCGTCCGTCAATCCGGCCTCTTCGCCTGCCTGTGGAAATAGCGTTCGCCGTCGTTGGGAATGAAGAACGTGCGGATGGTCCCGTCGGCGTTATAGGCGCCGAAAGAGCCGGTGCGCCGGTCGAAGCGAGTGATTATGCCGCCCGGTTTGATTGCTTCCAGGATGGGGCCGCCGGCTGGAGCATCGCGCAGTTCCTGGGCCAGATGCAGGTACTGCTGCGGCGTAACGTTTCCAAACTCGCGCCCGTGCTTTTCGAAATGCTCCTCGAACTGCCGTTGTGAGCGAAATCCGGGGCCGGCCGCGAACACCAACAATGCGGCAATTGCTAAACCGCACCACAGGCGCGCGAGCTTCCGCATAGCCGATCTCATTGTAGCCGCTAGAATAAGAGCGTCGCTCCCATGTCCGCTACCCTAACCTCCCCGCCTGGCCAGGGGGCCCTTAAACCACCCGTCGCGAAGATCGCGCCTAAATACATGACCGTCCACGGCGATGTGCGCGCGGACAATTACTTTTGGCTGCGCGACCGCTCCGATCCGGACACCATCCCCTACCTGGAAGCGGAGAACAGCTATACCCAGGCCGTAATGAAGGACACAGAGGAGCTTCAATCCCGGCTATATGCGGAGATGCTCGGGCGGATCAAGCAGACGGACTTAAGTGTGCCCGTAAAGCGGGACGATTACTTTTATTACTCCCGCACCGAAGAGGGGAAGCAATATTCGATCTATTGCCGCAAGCAGGGGTCGCTGGATGCGCCCGAGGAGGTTCTGCTGGATGCGAATGCAATGGCGGAAGGGCAGAAATATTTCCGCATCGGCGTATACGCGGCCAGTCCAAATCATGCTCTGCTGGCCTATTCGACGGATTTAACGGGCGATGAAGTATTTACGTTACGCGTGAAGAATCTTGCAACCGGCGATTTGCTGACGGATGAGATTCAGGGCACGTCGTATTCGCTGGAATGGGCGGGCGACAACGCGACCTTGTTCTACACGGTTCTCGACGAAGCGAAGCGCCCTTTCAAGGTCTTCCGCCATGCTCTGGGCGAGGCTTCAGACACGCTTGTCTACCATGAGCCCGACCGCCGGTTCGAAGTCGATTTGTCGAAGACTTCTAGCCGCGCGTTCATCCTTCTCACGAGCCGTAGCCCTCTGACCACGGAGATTCAATACTTGCCCTCGGACGATCCCCGGGGCTCTTTCCGGGTAGTGCTTCCGCGCGCTCACGAGATTGAGTACGACCTGACGCACCACGGCGATTCGTTTTTTATCCGCACCAACGATGGCGCCAAGACTTTCCGGCTGGTGAAAGCTCCGGTATCCACTCCGCAAAAGGCGAATTGGAAAGAAGTGATCTCGGCTCGGCAGTCGGCCACGATTGAAGATGTAACGGCATTCGAAGACTACTTGGTGGTCGAGGAACGGGAACTGGGATTACCGCGTATTCGCATTGAAAACCTGGTTAGCGGGCTGACACATTATGTCGGTTTCCCGGAGCCGGTTTACAGCGTCGGCCTCACCGGCAACGCTGAATTTTCTGTCAAAAAGCTCCGGTTCAGCTACACATCCCTGACCACCCCGACGTCGATTTTCGATTATGACATGGAGACGCGTGCAAGGGAACTCAAAAAGCAGCAAGAGGTGCTGGGCGGCTACGATTCATCGCTGTACCAATCCGAGCGCATCTATGCAACCGCCCCGGACGGCGTAAAGGTGCCGGTTTCTCTCGTCTACAAAAAGGGTGTGCAAAAGGATGGCAGCGCGCCGATGCTGCTGTATGGCTATGGTGCTTATGGCCTCAGCATGGAGCCGGTCTTCAGTTCGGATCGTCTGAGCTTGGTGGATCGAGGCGTGATTTTTGCAATAGCTCACATACGCGGTGGAGGCGATTTGGGCAAGCCGTGGCATGAGGATGGGCGACTGCTGAACAAGAAAAACACATTTACCGATTTCATCGCCTGCGCCGAACATCTAATCGCGAACCGGTATACCCAGGCGGGCCGCCTCGCTATCGAGGGCCGCAGCGCGGGCGGGTTACTGATTGCCGCGGTGCTGAACATTCGTCCCGAACTTTTCGGCGTAGCACTCGCCGGCGTTCCATTCGTGGACGCAGTGAACACAATGCTAGACGCGTCGCTACCCTTGACGGTTGGCGAATATGAGGAATGGGGCAATCCGGAAGACCGGATTTTTTACGATTACATAAAGTCCTATGCGCCGTACGAGAATGTTGCGCCGAAAGCGTATCCCACTCTGCTGATCACCGCGGGTCTGAACGACCCTCGCGTGTCATACTGGGAGCCGGCGAAATGGGCGGCGAAATTGCGCGCCGTTAAAACGGATACCAACCCGCTCCTGCTGAAGACGAACATGGGGAGCGGCCATTTCGGCGCTTCCGGACGTTACGAATACCTGAAAGAAACCGCTTTCAATTACGCCTTTTTATTGAAAGCACTGAGTATCGAAAAATTATGAACCCGCAAGCGCCCCCAACCAAAATTCAGCTCTCGAACACCGCGGATTACCGCGAAGCATATGCCAACAGCGTACAAGTACGGGTTAGCCTCTGGGATTTCTTCCTGCTCTTCGGCACGATTAACCAGACCTCGCCCGAAAACGTGATGATTGCGAACTATCAGGGTGTTTTCCTGAGCCCCCAGCAAGCAAAGGCTCTCGCGAATGTACTGACGCAGAACGTTACGCAGTACGAAGCCACATTCGGCGAAATCAAGCTGGAGCCGCAACCCGCGCAGTCGGCCAAAGTGATCCAGTAGCGGATGTCCGAGCTGGGCAAGGGACGGCCGTCGCCTTTGCTGTTTGCGGGCGTCGCGGCTCTGTTATTCCTTGTACACTCGCCGTACCTGAAGCTTCCATTTCACTGGGATGAGCTTGGCCAATTCGTCCCCGCCGCGCTCGATATCTATCGCGAAGGGCGCTGGATTCCAGTCACGACCGTGCCTAATGTCCATCCGCCCGGAGTAATGGGAGTGCTGGCTTTGGTTTGGCGCATTTTCGGGTATTCGATTCTTGTATCGCGAGTGACGATGCTAGCCATTGCCGCGTTGGGTGTCTGGCTTTGCTTCCGCCTGACGTTGCGGCTCTCTCACGCTGTTGAGCCGGCATATTTCGCGGCCCTGTTTCTTGTCGCGAGCCCGATTCTGTATACCCAGTCGATGATGGTGCTGCTGGATATGCCCGCCATGACGCTGACGCTGCTGGCCATGTTACTGTTCTTGGACCAGCGCTACGCTCTCTGCGCCGGGGCGTGCATCGGGCTCGTGCTGGTGAAGGAGACATCGATTACAACGCCGGCGGTGTTCGCGTCCTGGCTTTGGTTCAAGGGGCGGCGGCGGGAAGCGCTGTATTTCGTGGCGCCGGCGGCGGCGCTGGCGATGTGGCTGTTCGCGCTTCGCCAATCCACCGGTCATTGGCTCGGCAATGAGGAGTTCGCGCAATATAACGTGACTTCGGCGCTCGATCCGCTCCATATCGCATTCGCTTTTGCGTCCCGAACCTGGTTTCTATTTGTGTCGGACGGCCACTGGATAGGGACCGTGGCTCTATTGCTCGGTTGGCGATTGCTGCGGAGCCCGGAATGGAATCTTGCCTTGACGGTGGGGCTGGCGCAGGTAATCATCGTCACGGTTTTCGGGGGAGCGGAGCTGGAACGCTATTTGGTCCCGGTTCTGCCGGTCCTGTATGCCGCCATGGCGACCGCGGCGTTAGTATACAGGCAGCGCTGGCGATGGATTTCGGCTGTTGCCATGCTGGCTTTTCTAGTGGCCGGATGGTTTTGGAATGCGCCATATCCGCGTCCTTACGAAGACAACCTCGACATGGTGAACTTCGTGAGAACGAATCAGGATGCCGCGCAGTATTTGGAAGAGCATTACCCGAACGCCCGCGTTGCCAGCGCCTGGCCGTTCACGGCCGCGCTTCGTCATCCGGAGTTCGGGTATGTGAGGCGAAGTATGAATGTTCTGGAGGCGCCGGGGCTACACTTGGCTGAACTAAAGGCGCTAGGCCGAGAAAATTTCGATATCGCCGTGATCTTCACGAATAAACCGCCAAGCCGTGGAAGGCTGTTGAATTTGCCGCTATTACGGCGTTTTGTACGGCATTACTACGACTTTGCGCCGCAGGCAACACGCGAGGAGATTCGCACTGGGCTAGGATTCGTTCCGGTTCGGCGCTGGCAGCGTGGGGATCAGTGGATTGAGATCTACGCGCCGGAGCGGTGAGTGCGCCTCCCGAATCGAATGCATTGATTCATCGCAATACAATAGCTGCGCTAGAATCGACCAATGCGACGGGCCGCCCACGCGCTGCTGGCAATCCTTTTTGCCGTCTGCGTCTACCGCGCGTTCACACAATCTCTTGTCCACGATGAAGCACTGACGAATGAACTGTACGTCCTCGGACCACTGAATGACGTATTTCACTCCTACACGGCTAATCATCATTTCTTGAACAGCATTCTTATGCGAATATCCGCGGCGATATTCGGCGATTCCGAGTGGGCCCTGCGCCTGCCCGCGCTAGGCGGAGCCGTGCTCTACTTCATTGCCATCTACCGTCTTGCACTCACTGCCTTCGGCGAAAGCATTTTCTTCTTTGTCGCCATCGCGCTGCTCTCGCTCAATCCTTTCGTTTTGGATTTTATGGTGGCCGCACGAGGGTACGGAATGGCGCTCGCATTCCTGATGTTCGCGTTGGCCGTTCTGCTGGAGATGTTTGAATTCAAGCCAACCAGCCGTCAAAAGATCGCATGGGCGGGAGCGTGCGTGGCGCTGTCGCCGGCCGCAAATTTGATTTTCCTGCTGCCCGCCGCCGCTTTGGCCGGCTTGGCAGTGTTCGCGCTTTACAATCGCTCGCGGCCCGAACCCGCGCCCACAAACTATCGAGACAAACGTAGGGCGAAAAAGCAGCAGAGGGAGCCCGCTTATTGGGCGTGGTTTTTGGCGCCGATTGGCGCGATCGCATCGCTGTTTATTGTGCTTGCACCCTGACGCCATTCGCCTGGAGAATCTTTACACAGGCGTGACCACAATTTGAGGCAGCCATCGCAGCATGGCGACGGTAGCCCTCCTACATTCGGGTCCGCTGCGAAAAATCGGCACGATGAATTCGATTCGCGACGCGGCTGCGTTTGTTTTTGGACCGCTGACCGTTGCGGCCGCATTCGCGGTCGGCATCGTCCGGCGCAACAAAACGTTGTTGTGGACCAGCGCGCCTCTTGTCTTCGCGTCGGCGGCATTGGTTTTCTCGCATTTTGTTTTCGGTCGCCCTTACCCGGAAGATCGCACCGGCATCTACTTCGCCCCGCTCGCCTGTGTATCGCTAGTAAGCCTCGCGTATTGGGCCAAGGATGTGAGCAAAGCTGCGTCCGCCGCACTTTGTGGAGTAGGCGCACTCCTGATTTTGTGTTTTGTTACCGAATTCAATGTGCGGAAATTCTGGGTTTGGGAATACGACGCTGACACTCGAACCATAGCCAATTACATCGCCGGCCACCGCGATCCAACCGCCAACACTGTTCAAGTCGGCGGGTCCTGGCAGCTAACGGAGTCGATGTATTACTACCTGATCCGCAACCGCTGGGAATGGATGCAAATCGAGCGGCGTCCGCCCGAGCCGGGCTATAGCTCCTATGCCCTGCTACCGCAAGATGAATCCGCGATTAAAGCCTTTGGATTAAAGGTGGTGTATGTCGGACCCGTATCCGGAAGTATTCTGGCCGTGCCCGCGGGCCACTAGTACAGCCGCACCCCGAGCCGTCCCGGCTCTTTGAACATGTGTACGGTGTCGACGAAACGGACTTCACGGGAAGAGTAGGTCATAGCCAGCGTGTGGGTGCGACAGCCGTCGCCGAAGAAGCGGACACCGTGGAGGAGAGCGCCCTCGGTTACGCCCGACGCAACGAACACAATCTGTTCACCGGGAGCGAGGTCGCGGGCGGTATAGATCCGCTTTCCGTCGCGAATGCCCATGCGCTCAATGCGTGCTTCGAGCTCGGGCGTGTTCACCACCAAACGGGCGACCATTTCTCCGGAGAGGCATCGGAGCGCGGCCGCGGTCAGCACGCCTTCCGGGGCGCCACCGGTTCCAAAGACTGCGTCGACCCCGGCGCCTCGCACGGCCGCCGCGATACCCGCGGACAGATCGCCATCGGGAATCAGCCGAATCCGCGCTCCCGCGGTACGGATTTGGGAAATCAGCTCCTGATGGCGCGGACGATCCAACACCATCACGACCAAATCTTTTACTTGGCGGTCGAGACAATGCGCGATGGCCTTCAGGTTGTACTTGACGGGAGCATCGATGTCGAGAGCATCGCGGCACGCTGGCCCAGCGATGATTTTTTGCATGTAGCAATCAGGCGCGTGGAGTAGCCCGCCCGGCTCGGATGCGGCCAGCACTACGATTGAGTTCGCCGTTCCGGTGGCGCAGAGGTTGGTTCCCTCCAAAGGATCGACTGCAATGGAGACACGGGGAAACTCGACGCCGGGCGGCGGCGTGGCGCCTACCTGCTCGCCGATATAGAGCATGGGCGCTTCATCGCGCTCACCCTCGCCGATGACGATGGTCCCCGCCATCTCTACGGCTTCAAAAGCGTGCCGCATGGCTTGCACGGCAGCCTGATCCGAAGCCTCGGCATTGCCTTGGCCCATGGTGCGGGCGGAAGCGATCGAGGCTTCTTCCGCGACGTGAATAAAATCCCCGAGCAGATCGCGCTCGATCCGGCTAGCGGATTTGGTTTGTTGTTTCGGTGCGCTCATACCGATGGCCCATCTTATCAGAGCGTTAAGCCGGTCGCTGTGTAAACTCTGCGCAAGGGCGTGCGACCGGATCGTGAAAGCCGAGCGCAGCTAGTACGCCAGGCCGAGCCGCGACCGCAAGGGAGCGGTGTTTGAGGTATTTCTCTACCGGCTCGGTATCGGCTAGATCGCGGCTCGGTGTCGGCTATCCGGTTGTCCCCACCTCCATGTCGTACACCCTCTGCGCAACAAATTGTGCGCAGCTTTTCCGGGGCTGCCGATAAGATGGAGAAAGAGCATCCGCTCGCTATGTTCTCGAGCCGTTATCTTCCGGACGTTCTAGTTGTGTCGGCGATCTGCCTCATTCAGATGGCTGCGGTTATCGCTTTCCTTTGGCCACCGGAGCGGCGCAGAAATTACACGCTGTGGCTCAAAGTCTTGGCGGCTTGGGTAGCGTCCATGGCGGTTGTGTCACTCGGATTTATGTTTCGATTCCGCCGGGTGCAGCACTTTTTCCCCCATGCATGGTCGAACTGGATCCAAGGTCTAGCAATTCTGTGGTCGATGGTTTCGGTTCTGATGATCGCGGCGTGGGCGGTTTCGACCCTGCTTATTACGCGGCGAATCGAGCATAGCCCTTCGCGGCGCGCGTTTCTCCAGGCGGCGAATGCCGCCGTTCTCGCCGTGCCGATCGCAGTGACCGGATATGGGACCTTCATCCAGCGCTACAATCTCAGGGTCCGCGAGCAGAAAATCGAGATCCCCGGTCTCGCTCCCGACCTGAACGGCCTGACGATCGCGCAGTTGACGGATATTCACCTCAGTCCTTTTTTGAGTGGGCGGGAGCTAAAGAGGGCCGTGGACATGGCGAACGAAACGCGGCCTCACGTGACACTGGTCACCGGAGACCTGATCAGCTCATACGGCGACCCTTTGGATGAATGCCTTGATCTGTTGTCTGAGCTTCGTTCCGACGCGGGCACGTTCGGCTGCATGGGCAATCATGAGCTGATTGCCGCAAGCGAAAACTACACAAAAGAACGCGGAGCACGCCTGGGCATGCGCTTTCTCCGGCACGAGGCCGCGCTGCTAAAATTCGGCAGCGCCACGTTAAATCTTGCGGGAGTCGATTATCAGCGCATGAGCGCGCGGCGGTATCTTCCGGGGGCGGAACGCCTGGTTGCGCCGGGAGCTTTCAATGTTCTGCTTTCCCATAACCCGAATGTTTTCCCGGTGGCCGTCCGCAAAGGATTCCCACTAACGATCGCAGGCCACACACATGGCGGCCAAGTGCGGGTGGAGCTTCTGGGCGAGGATTTGAACGTCGCTCGTTTTTTCACTCCGTATGTCGACGGCATGTACCGGATCGGCGATGCGGCGATCTTTGTTTCACGAGGAATCGGCACCATCGGGCTGCCGACACGTCTGGGTGCTCCGCCGGAAGTCGCCCTACTGAAACTGTGCCGTACCTGATCCTCAGCGACGTCCACGCCAACCGCGAAGCACTTGAAGCTGTCATCCGGGATGCCGAAGGCCGGTACGACCAAATCCTCTGCCTGGGCGATCTGGTGGGCTACGGAGCGGACCCGAATCATATCGTCGACTGGGTGCGCCAGAACGCGAACAATGTGATCCGGGGAAATCATGACAAAGTGTGCGTCGATATCGAAAGCATTGGAGATTACAATCCCGCCGCGCAGGCCTCGGCGGAGTGGACTCAGGCCGTGCTCACGCAGGAAAACAGCAGCTATTTAAGAAATCTTGCGCGCGGACCGCTGCGAGTGAACGGCTTCGATCTGGTGCACGGCTCGCCACTCGATGAAGACGACTATTTGATCAGCCCCGGTGACGTCGCTCCTCTGCGCGGAGTGCTGGACGCGCGAGTCACATTTTTCGGCCACACGCATATTCAAGGAGGTTTCCTGCTCGCACGGGGCGGCATCCGCAGGCTTTTACCAGGATGGGCGATGGACGAAACCCTGACCATCGAACCGGATCATTACTATATGCTGAACCCCGGCTCCGTGGGGCAGCCACGCGATATGGATCCTCGCGCCGCATATGCGATCTACACGCCGGAAAATCGCACGATTGAATTCCGCCGGGCGCACTACGACATCGCCCGCGCGGCGCAGAAGATTCTAGACGCGGGGTTACCCACCAGGCTCGCCGCAAGATTGTACGAAGGGGCTTGAGGGCAGACTTACGAACGATGACGATGCCCCGCGCGCGAGACTACCAAGGGACTACCCGCCTTCTGCTTCCAGCGTGACCGCTCCATCGGCATCGATGAGTTCCGCCGTGACCTCGCCGGCCGGCTTGCGCTTAAACCGTAGGCCGACCGTAGCCGTAGCGACGCGAACGCAATGCCATTCAAGCGTGTGCAAACGATCGGGCAACGCCGGCCGGTTGATGCGTAATTTGCGATTGAAAGCATCCGATTCGAGTCCGAGCAAATGCGTCAAAAGATACGGAATAGAGCCCGACGCCCAAGCTTGGGGATGGCAAGCGACGGGGTAACGAACGGGCTGGGCATACTCATCCGTCGAGAAACCGCCGAACACTTCCGGCAACCGGTTGTGCGCGAAATCCTGAGAGGCTTCGACCAGACCTTCAAATATGCGCAGCGCATCCGTATTAAACCCATGGCGCTTGAAACCGGTTGCGATCAGCGCATTATCATGCGGCCAAACTGTTCCGAGATGATAGCCGATCGGGTTGTAGCGCTTTTCCTTGCTCGAAAGCGTCCGGATTCCCCATCCGTTGAACATATCGGGAGTCATCAAAGTGTGCACCGCCTTCTCAACCCGGCTTTCGTCGACGATTCCGCTCCAAATCGCCTGGCCCGGATTCGAGCTGACGACCGCCGCCGGCCGGCAATCGCGGTCTAATGCGAGCGCGTAATGGCCAGCGGACGCAATCCAAAAATCCTGATTAAATCGCTTCTTCAGATCTTGCGCTTGCGCGCGAAGCTGCTCTGCCATTTGCGTCTCGCCTGCGCGCGCATATATGTCCGCGAGGAGCAGCTTGGCTTTAAAAACATAGCCCTGAACTTCGGGCAGCGCGATCGGCGGCTTGGCGAGGGATCCATCCTTGTTGACGATTGCGTCCCCTGAGTCCTTCCAACCCTGGTTGCCGAGGCCTTGGCTGGCTTTTGTTTCATAGCAAAGATAATCGGCATGGCGCGCGCAATTTCCATCGATCCATGCAAGAGCGCGCTCTACGTTGGAGCGCAATTCCGTGAACAGGCGCAGGTCGCCGGTCCACGCGGTGTATTCACCAACTAGAAGCAAGAACAGCGGAGTGGAATCTACGGACCCATAGTAGGGGGTTTGCGGAATTTCGTTCAGGTTGGCGAGTTCGCCTCGCCGCAGTTCATGAAGGATCTTTCCGGGCTCCGCGTCGCGGTGGGGATCCACCGTCGCCGCCTGATAGTTGGCTAAGAGGCGAAGCGTGCTGGCCGCGATACCCGGATCGAAGGCGAGTGTCTGAAGCGACGCAATGATGCTGTCGCGGCCGAATAAAGCTCCATACCACGGCAGGCCCGCCGCAAAGTAGTGCAGCCCGTCCAATTCTCCGGACAGCATTTCCAGGTCCGCCATCGATCTCATAAAGGCACGGTCCAACAACTCCCAATCGCTCTCGATGTGTACGCGCTCTTTGCGGCGCGAAGAGCGGGACTGGTTGGGTTGCGGTTTTCCGGCCTGCTTCTGTTCGAGGACTCTAACCGTGAGCGCGATCGTCCGCGACTCGGAAGCTGGAATGTGGAGATCGAACTCCGCGCCTTTCTCCGTGGTTTTAGAAGGCGCCTCCTGGAAGCAGATTTCCAACCGCCGTTCGACTTCATCCGCGCCGTCGTAGCAAAGCACCAGCTTGTTCTGTATCCAATGCGGCCTGCATACGCGGCCTATTTGTTTGGGCCGAAGGCCACGAATCTCGAAGACATCCTCGAATTGCGAGTCGAACGAAAAGACGATCGGAAGCGAATGAGGCTGCACGTCATAGTTATGGATTGTGAAGACATCGTTAAGCGTGAGATTCCGTCCGTCTAAGGACCGCTTTAACGCACACCCGATCTTCTGCGCGTCGAGGCGAGCGCCGCCGGGCAAGGTGAGCTCTTCGTTCGTGAGTTCGAACTCCGCCGCGGAACAGGACACCGAGGAAAACAGCAATGAATTCGGCTCGGTTTTTGCAAACGAGAGGCTGTACTTGTCCAGATACCGGCAGTCGTGATAATAGAGGCCGAACCCATCCTGGCTGCCCGCTGGGACGCTACCATCGCGCTCGGAGATGAGGAAAATGTCTTGATCCTTGATCACTACCGCGTGCGCGATATTGCGAGGCTGCTGATCCTGGGCCATGCCTCGCCGGTCAGCGCTTCGCGAGCAGGAACAATCCCAGGGCGGCTAAGCCGGCGGCCGCGCCGATTGCCCCGCGGTGTTCTTGCAGCCAGGTCTCTTCGCTGGCGTCGGAGGCACGATCGGAGAATATTCCGCGCGCGCCCCAATCGCCCTCCACGGGTTCGAATAGATTGTTCGGACGGTTCCACGATACGGGTTGGTCCGTCTGCTGGGCTTCGTATCCCGTTTCCCCCAGATAACGATCGGCGTATCCGGGGTCGAATTTCTCGGCATAGATGGCTTTTGCGGTCGGAAGTCCGACATAGAGCTCGCGGCGGTGGTGATGCGCGGCCCAGTAGATGGCGCGCGCCGCGACCTCCGGCTCATAGATCGGCGGCACCGGCTGGGGATGGTTCGGCAGTTTGCTTTTGCACCAGGAAAACTGCGGCGTGTTCATGGCGGGCAAGTGAACCACTGTGATACGGATATTGCTCTTGTCGTGCACTAACTCGGAGCGAATTGTATCGGTAAAGCCGACAATGGCATGCTTAGCGCCGCAATAGGGCGACTGCAGCGGAATAGAGCGGTACGCAAGCGCCGATCCGACTTGTACGATAGTTCCGCGATCGCGGGTGCGCATCCGCCGCAGCGCGGCCATAGTTCCCCAAACGAAGCCCAGATATGTGACCTCGGTCGCGCGCTTATATTCTTCGGGCGTTATCTCAGTAAACGGCGCGAAAACCGTGGTCATGGCATTATTGATCCAGATGTCGATTGGACCCAGTTCGCGCTCCACCTGTGTTGCGGCTTTCTCCACGCGATCCGGATCGGCTACATCGGTAGGAATCGCCAGCGCTTTTCCGCCCGCCTGTTCCACCTCGCGTTTTGCGGCCTCAAGGCGCTCGACGCCGCGCGCTAGCAAGCCGATGCGAGCCTTGCGTTTGGCGAATTCATGAACAACGGCGCGGCCGACTCCGGCCGATGCTCCGGTGACAACAACGGTTTCTTGCATAAATTCATTCCTCCCCGGGAAACGCGATCGTGCTTAGCAGCGCGTTTTCCGCTTGCCTCGAATCGAGTCCGGTGTGTTGGACGATAACCGGCACATCCGAGCGGATCACGCTTGAATAGGGCGTATCCGGAGGGATCTTCTCGGGATCGTCGAAATTATTAAATCTCAGGTGGCGGGTACGGCGCGCCCCGACCATGAAGCGGTACGGGCCGGCGGGCTCGCGGTTCTCGGAGTACACCGTAATTGCAACTCGCGCATCCTGATCGCTTGGGTTCAGAATACAGACCGCCTCATGGCTGATCATCTGGGGCGCTGGTCCGTGGCTCCAAGCGGGAATGTAGCCTTCCGCGATCGCCCACACCTTCCGTCCGAGCAGACTCATGCACGGTCTCCGCGATACACCAGATATTTTTCGGCGTCGGCCTTTTTCAGATTCAGGCCCAGCCCGGGCGCCGAAAGATCCGGCTTGAGCATGCCGTCTTGCGCGGCCAGCGCGCCGTCCAGGAGCATACGCTCAATGCGGACGTGATCGTGGAAATATTCGACATTGCGGGCGCGCGGCGCCGCGCAACAAAGGTGCCCGTGCAGGGAAGGAGAAGTGTGTGCAGATAAGGGGATGCCGAAACTATCCGCTTCTTCGGCGGCTTTCAAGAACCCGGTGACGCCGCCGCAGCGCGTCGCGTCAGCCTGAATCACGTCGACGGCTTCCGCTCTCAGCATCCGGCGGAAGTAAAGCTGCGTGTAGCCGTATTCGCCCGCGGCGATTTCCATGCAAGAGGGCGCTCGACGGCGGATGAAGCGCAGCCCCGGTAAATCGTCCGAGCTTACCGGCTCCTCAAACCAACTAACCCCGAAGTTTACGAATTTCTCTGCCATGTGGAGCGCTTGCCTGGCGGAATATGCCCCGTTGGCGTCCGCGTACAAATCAGCGCTGCCGATTGCCTGCCGCGCCGCGCGGACGCGATCTACATCGCATTCCGGGTGCGAGCCGATTTTCATCTTTACAGCGATAATGCCGTCGCGAATCCATCCTGCTAATTGGCGTTGGAGCTGTTGGTTCGTATACGAAGTAAATCCGCCGCTACCGTACACCGGTATGGATGCGCGCAACGCGCCCAATAACTTCAGCAGCGACATACCGAGCAACTTCGCTTTCAGGTCCCAAAGCGCCACGTCGACAGCCGATACCGCCATGGAAGCGATGCCTTCCCGTCCCAGGTTGCGGACGGAGCGGCGCATCGCGAGAAACGCCGACTGCGGCGAGAACGCATCCAAGCCCGAAAGGACATTCGCCAGGTGGTCGTGGATCAGAGTTGCCGTCGCCGTGTCCGCGTACGTGTATCCGAACCCGGTCTGGTCCATCGCGTCCGCTTCAACGGTGACCAGAGTCGTGCTGGTCCATTCGTACGTGCCGTCGGCTTCCGGGGCATCCGTGGGAATCTTGTAGGCGCAGACAGACAACCGGGCAATCCGCGTGCCAGCCGCGTGAGCCGCCGTGTCTTTTAGCTCCTCGATCGTCTCCACAGGACGTACGCTCCTCCTAGCGCAAGACCGGCTCCGAATATGACGGCCGGCGGCACAGCCGGCGTTCTTGGCTCATAGGTAAGAATGTTCGCCATGGGTACGATGGCGCGCTCGGGTTGCGCTTCATGCTTCAGCGCCAACTGCAGCACCTGCGCGAAATGCAATGCGCGCCGGTTCGTGGTCTGGTGGATTTGTTCGCGGCAGCTGAAGCCGTCGGTGATCAACAAAGTATCCGGTTTTGCGTCCCGAACCTCCGGCAGCAGCTCTCGCTCGCCGCACGCGAGCGATACCTCGTAATGATCTTTTTCGTAGCCGAACGCGCCCGCCATGCCGCAGCACCCGGAATCGAGCACCCGCACATCTATGCCTGTTTTCTTGAGGAGATCCACTTCGGCTTGCCAGTGCAACACGGCTTTGTGATGGCAGTGGCCGTGAACGATGGCTTTGGATTCCAGCCGGGGCGGAGAATAGCCGTCCGATTTACTCAAAAACTCACTCAGGAAAAACGATTGATTATGCAGCCGCCAGGCATCCTCGTTTTGGGGAAGCAGGTTTGTCATTTCATCGCAGAAAACGGAGATGCAGCTTGGCTCCAGCCCCACGATGGGAGTTCCAGCTTCAATCTCCGGCCGCAGTGTTTCGAGGATATTCAGCAGCCAGCGCTTGGCGGTGGGGAGCATGCCGTAGTCGTACAGCGGCCGTCCGCAGCACATATCCTGATGTGGAACCAAAACCTGATAGCCGCCGTGTTCGAGGACCTCCACCGCGGCTTTGGCTACGCCAGGAGTGAAGTGGTTGTTAAAGGTATCCGGCCAAAGTACGACCCGCGGGCCGGACGTATTCCTCCGCGGGCGAGCGCGGAACCACTGCTTGAACGTCTGCGGAGCAAACGGAGGGATGGACCGACTCTGGCTATAGCCCGCGGCCCACTTCGTAAGCGACCGTAAGCCGGGCGTTTGCGTGAAGAAATTCGCCGTCGCCGGCATATTCTCCGCGATCTGGCACCATCGGTGAATCAGCCCCGAAGCATACGTATTTCGAGGGCGAATGCGGCCGTCGTAATAATGCGAAAGGAATTCGGCCTTGTAGGTGGCCATGTCCACGTTTACCGGGCAGTCGCTTTTGCAGCCTTTGCACGACAGGCAAAGATCCAAGGCTTCCCGGACGTGCTCGCTGCGCCAGCCGCGATCGATCGGATCGCCGTGCATCATCTCGAACAGCAACCGCGCGCGGCCCCGAGTGGAGTGCATTTCTTCCCGCGTGGCCCTGTAGCTGGGGCACATGGTCTTGCTTTCTTCGCGCCGGCACTCGCCGATGCCGACACACCGCTGCGAGGCGACAGCGAAGCTGTGGCGATCTTGCGGGTACGCGAAATGCGTGTGGACTTCCGGAGGGTTATAGCTGGTTCCTAACCGCAGGTTCTCGTCGATCCGATACGGGTCTACTACTTTGCCCGGGTTCATTTTCCATTCGGGATCCCAAAGCGACTTAAATTGGCGAAAGGCCTCCACCAGCTCGCTCCCGAACATCTTTGTGAGAAATTCGGCGCGAGCCTGTCCGTCGCCGTGCTCGCCCGACAATGAGCCGCCAAAGGATAGGACCAGATCGGTAGCGGCCTCCATGAAGCCACGAAATTGTTTCAGACCTTGCGCGGTCCTCAGCTCGAAGGGAACGCGGCAGTGAATGCAGCCTTGTCCGAAATGTCCGTACAGCGACGGTTTGTTCAGTCCGTGATCTTCATACAGCTTTCGCAGCTTGCGCAGGTACGGTCCCACCAATTGAGGCGGGACTGCGGAATCCTCCCATCCAGGCCACGTATCTTGCTCGCCGGGAACCATGGCAGTGGCGCCCAAGCCGGACTCACGGACCTCCCATAACATCTTTTCCTGGGCCGGGTCGTCGTAGAGCTTCATGGAAGGCGCGTTCGGCGCATTCTTCAGTTCGTCCATCAGCGCTCGCGCCTTTTGCTCAGCGTCGTCGCGGGACTCGCCGCCGAATTCGAGCATTAGCCAGCCATTGCCTTCCGGAAGCAGAGTGAGATCCTGAACATGCAGCCCCTTTTTGTGCATGTATTCCAGAAGGCGGTCGTCGATCCCTTCGCACGCCAGTGGCTTATGCG
Organism: Bryobacterales bacterium; assembly: GCA_019261985.1. Taxonomy (GTDB): domain Bacteria; phylum Acidobacteriota; class Terriglobia; order Bryobacterales; family Bryobacteraceae; genus Palsa-187. The sequence goes on from JAFAQY010000120.1 coordinate 30,231, forward strand.
CTACTACCTCCGAAATATGATCGCCCGCCGCAAAGACGTCGGGGTAGCCGAGGACAAGAAGAACGCGAACCTTAGGGTTGTCGACGAGTTTCGTTTTGATTTCGAGGAAGGTGACGCAGGTGCCTTCCGTGCCCACCAGCGCTCTGGCGACATTGAATCCATTTTCGGGAAGCAGTTCATCCAGGTTGTAACCGGACACGCGCCGCGGGATTTTGGGATAGCGCTGACGAATCAGATCGCCATAGCGGTCGCGGATCTCTCGAAGTCCGCGGTAGATATCGCCGGCACGCCCGCGTTCGCGGCAAAATGCGTCCAGTTCCTGGTCGCTGGCTTTCCCCACGCGCATCTGAATTCCGTCATACGTCAGAATCGAAAACTCTTCGATGTTTTCCGAAACACGGCCCCAAGCCTGCGCGTGCATGCCGCAAGAATTATTGCCGCTCATCCCGCCCAGCGTGCAGTGATTATGAGTGGCGGGATCCGGACCGAACGTCAGGCCGTGGTTGTTCGCCGCCTTGCGCAGGTCATCCAGCACACAGCCGGGTTCCACTCGCGCAATCTTGCGATCGGGGTCCAGCTCAACGATTTTGTGCAGATATTTCGTCCAGTCGATGCAAATGGCGACATTACAGCATTGGCCCGCGAGGCTGGTCCCCCCTCCGCGATTTAGTAGCGGAGCGCCGAACTTGCGTGCGATTGACACTGTAGCGACGACGTCGTCCAGATCGCGGGGGATGACCACGCCGATCGGCACCTGACGATAGTTCGATGCATCGGTTGCGTACAATGCGCGGCTGCCGGCGTCGAAACGCACTTCGCCGCGCAGTTTGTTCCTTAACTCGGCGGCAAGCGCCTGTGAATCGCCCTCCCACTGAACAGGCTTCGACGGGGTACGCTGCAAGGCATCATGTTGATTTTGCAGTGCAATGAGTTCGTCCGTTAGGGCTGCCATCTAAGGGAGGGATTCGTTTCAGCGCGGAGCGTTTCATCCCCGCGCAGGCGAAAAACGCTCGAATGCGAGGGCGAAATCAGGAGAGTTCTTCTTCGATCGCCTCGAGCTCCGCTAAGGCTTCGAGATCCCTCGGGCGGCCTGCTGCACGCTTTGCGCGAATAAGCTGAGCCACGCTGAGGCAGAGGCATTGCGTGCCGAATAAATTCAATTCAACGGCTCCGCTTCGGAGATCGCTGTAGCTCCCTCCTCCTGGTATTTCGCCTAGAAGATCGATGTCCCCGAGGGATGTGACCAATGTAAAATTCAAACCGCGCCGCAAGGTGGTCAAGTCCCAATGGAACGGCAGACCCGGCGGCACGCCGCGCAAATAAGGATTGTGCTCGGATAGCGCCGCAACCAGCCGGACAAGGTTGCCGGACGAGCGGTCATAAACAATATCCAGATCTTCAGTGAGGCGAGCCGAACCGTGTGCGATACCGGCCGCGCCCCCGACTACAATGAACGCTACTTCATGGCTTGTGAGGGCCGCGAGCAACGCGTCGAAATCCGTCATTTCTTGGGTCGACGAGCTTCTCGGCCCGCTCGGCGCAGCTCGTCTGCAAAGCGGGCGAGCGCCATGGCTTTGCGAAACCGCTCCTCCACCGTGAGCTTGAGATTTTCACGGATTAGCGAACGGTCGATGTCCTTTTTATACGCTTCTACCACCGGATCTTTTTCGCTGTCCTGTGAATCCTCGCCGAAGCTCATCGCTTGATTTTAACCGAGGTTGGATTGAAGAGGCTTACAGCAGCTTGTCTAACGTGATCGGCAAATCCCGCACTCGTTTTCCCGTCGCGTGAAAAACGGCATTCGCTACCGCCGCGGCGGAGCCGGTGATCCCGATTTCGCCGATGCCTTTTGCGCCGATCGGGTCCACATGGTGGTCGGCTTCGTCCACCCAAATCACGTCGATATCGCCGATATCGGCGTTGACGGGCACGTGGTATTCCGCGAGGTTGTTGTTGACGATGCGGCCGAGGCGCTCGTCGTAAACGGCGTGCTCGTACAAGGCGAAGCTCACGCCCCACACCATCCCGCCCATAAAATTGCTCCGCGCCGTTTTGGCATTTATGATGCGGCCCGCGCCGAACGCGCCCACCATTCTCGACACGAAGACCTGTCCAAGATCCGCATCCACGCGCACTTCTGCGAACTGTGCGCCGAAAGACATCGGTGAGAATTCTTCTTTCTCCTGGCCGGGCGCTGCGTTCACTATGGCTTCGATATAAGGCTCGCCAAGTCCCGCTGCGAAATGCTGAATGGTTTCCATCTGTCCCGGGCGGTCGGAACGAGACAAGCGTCCGTTTTCAAATGCAATCTGCGCCGGCTTCGCTCCGTAAAGTAAGGAATTGCGATCGACAACTGCACGCTGGATGATTGTATCGCGCAGCGCTCGTGCGGCCAGGTACACGGCTGAACCGGTGCTCGCCGTCGTCATAGACCCGCCCGAGACCGGCGTCGGCGGGAATTGCGTATCGCCCAACCGGAAGATTACACGAGATGGCTCGACGCCGATGCCATCGGCCGCGATTTGGGTCATGGTGGTGTAAGTGCCACCCCCGATTTCTTGCGTGCCGGCCTCGACCTGTATAGAGCCGTCGCGATTTAGGCGCGCGCGAGCCGAAGCCGGCGACCGGCGTGCCGGATACATTGCGGTACCCAGGCCCCAGCCGATCAGCGTATGACCATCGCGCATGGACCCCGGCTCCGGCGATCTTTTCGCCCATCCAAAACGCTCCGCGCCCATTCGGTAGCACTCACGCAATGATTTGGCGGACCACGGCTTTTGGCCGTCTTCGTCCTGCTCGGCATAATTCTTCAGCCGCAGTGCTAGAGGGTCCATCGTGAGCGCATATGCCAATTCATCCATCGCCACCTCCAGCGCGAATGTCCCGGGAGCTTCGCCGGGCGCGCGCATATACGACGGAGTGCCGATATCCGAACGAACCACACGTTGGGTGGTGGAATTGTTTGGAACGGAATACAGCTTGCGCGTAGGAGTGCTGGCCGGCTCGACAAAGTCGTCGAAAGAGGACGTATGGGTGACGACGTCGTTCTTTAAGGCTGTCAATGTGCCGTCCGGCTTGGCGCCTATCGCAATCGACTGGCGCGTTTCGCTGCGGCACCCGATGGGCCCAAACATCTGCGGCCGTGCCAGCACCAGCTTCACGGGCCGTCGCACCTCGCGCGCGGCCATCGCGCAAAGCAGCACATGCGACCAGGTTGGTCCTTTGCTGCCGAAGCCGCCGCCGACATAGGGCGAAAGCACGCGGACGTTTTCGACCGCCAAGCCGAGGAGACCGGCAACGCGTTTGCGGGCGCCGAAAATTCCCTGCGTAGCGTCATAAAGAGTAAGCCCGTCGGGACCGTCCCAAACCGCGACGGTTGCGTGCGGCTCCATGGGGTTGTGGACTTGGAACGGCGTTGTGTATACCTGTTCGAGGCGCGTTGAGGCCTGCGACATGCCGGCCTGCACATCGCCGCGCGAGCTTCGTCCGGGATCTCCCGCGCCGCTCAGCCTTTCGGGAATGAAGGCCCCGGCCAAACTCGCATCGACGCTCACAGAAGGCGTTTCTGGGCCATAGCGGACCTGCGCCAAACGCGCGCCCTCCTGCGCGGCCTCAAGCGTTTCGGCGACCACCACGGCGACGGGCTGTCCCGCATAAAGCACACGATCGTTTTGCAGAAGCTGCAGCCGGCGGTCCGCGGCCGAATCGGGGGAGATGTCATCGGGACTTTTTGCCAGCTTCAGCTTGCTTTCATGAGTCAATACGGCGATTATTCCAGGCGCACGCCGGGCCGCGGCTGAATCGATGGACGCAACCCGTCCCTTGGCGATGGTGCTGGTCACCATCACGGCGTAAGTCATTCCGGGAAGATTGTTCTCTGCCGAATAAACAGCCCCGCCCGTTACCTTTGCTCGTCCATCGACTCGGTCGAGCGGTTCGCCTATGGCGCTTGGCATAGATTCCCTCCTCAGGCGCGCGTGGAAGCTGCTTCCAATGCTCGTGCGATTGAGCGGCGCACGAGTTCGACTTTGAAACGGTTGTGCGCATACGGTTTCGCGCCCTTTAGCAGCGCCTCCGCAACGTCGCGGAAAGCGCCATCGCCGGGAGTCTGCCCGATCAAAACGCGTTCCGCATCCGGGACGCGCCACGGCATGTGCGCCACTCCGCCCAGGGCAAGTTGCGCGCGGCGAATCGAACCGTTCGAATCGAGGCCAACTACGGCGGCCACGGAAATCAACGCAAAGGCATAAGAGTTCCGGTCACGCACTTTTAAGTAATGACCTCCGGTGGCCCAGTCGATCGGTGGAAGATCCACCGCGGTGATTAATTCTCCCGGCCGGAGATTCGTATCGATGTTGGGAGTATCGCCGGGCAAACGGAAGAAATCTCCGGCCAGCCTCGATCGCGGGCCTTGTGGTCCGAGCACTTGGATCCTCGCATCCAGCGCCATCAGCGCCACGGCCATATCGCCGGGATTCGTCGCGATGCATTGATCGCTTGCGCCGAGGATCGCGTGCATGCGGTTGTACCCATCGATTGCGTCGCATCCGGAACCCGGCAAGCGTTTATTGCAATGCGCGTACGTGGGGTCGTAGAAGTAGGAGCAGCGCGTGCGCTGCATGAGGTTGCCGCCGATGGTGGCCATATTGCGCAATTGCGGGGAAGCGCCCGCCAGAATGGCCTGCGATAGGACTGGATAACGGTCGCGCACCAGCGGATGCTCAGCGACCGTGCTATTGCGCACCATAGCTCCGATTCGGATGCCTCCGGCGTGTTCTTCAATCGTCGCCAGCGGCAGGCGTGTGATGTCGATCAGTGTTGAGGGCTGTTCGACGCCCATTTTCATAAGGTCGATCAGATTCGTTCCGCCACCGAGAAATTTAGCGCCGCTCGATGAGGAAAATGTTGCGATGGCTTCGTCCGTAGTGGAAGGCCGGGCGTACGCGAAGGCTTTCATCCGGCAACCCTGCCTCGCACGGCTTTGATCGCCGCGACGATGTTCGGATAAGCGCCGCAACGGCAGATGTTGCCGGACATGCGCTCTCGGATTTCCGCGTCGTCGAGAGGCTTGGCCCGGCCACGGACCTCATTCAGAAGGCCGGCGGCGGAACAGATCTGCCCCGGTGTGCAGTATCCGCACTGAAATCCATCGTGCTCGATAAAAGCCGCTTGAAGAGGATGCAGGTCGCCGTTGCGCGCAAGTCCCTCGATGGTCGTGATGAAATCGCCATTGTGCGTAACAGCGAGGCTCAGGCAGGAATTAATCCGAGTCCCGCCGGAGAGTACAGTGCAGGCCCCGCACTGGCCATGATCGCAGCCCTTCTTGGCGCCGGTAAGATGAAGGCGTTCGCGCAGCAAATCGAGGAGCGTGATGCGCGGATCGAGCGTTAACGCGTACTCCCGGCCATTAACGGTAATCGCGCAATCGACGATCTCAGAAGCGGACGGAACGGTTTGTGCTTCGGCGAGCGGAACCGTTGCGGCGATTCCAGCGGAAAGGCTTGCGACGTTCATAAAGTCCCGGCGGGAAAGATCATCACGTGAGAATTCCACAATCGGGAGATGCGGGTTGCAGGCAGGGCGTAACAGAGAGTAGTTGTGGGGCCGGATGCCATCCGGCACGCGGTTGCCAACCGCGCTGGGCGGGGCTGCTAGGAAGGTCGGCAAGCGGCTTGGCAAGCCGCTGCAGGTTGGCAACCTGCCCTACACGCGATTTCTGAAGTGATCCCTTAGCCAACGTTGTGCGGAAGGAGATTCTTATAGATCCTCCCGTCTTTCATAATTACGACGAAGTTCCTGGCTGGGTCCTCAATGAGCTTAATGTCTTCCAGCGGATTGCCGTTGACTAACAGAAGGTCGGCAAGAGCGCCAGGTTCGATCACGCCCAACTTGCCGGGATAGGGATTGATGAACCCGGAGAGGGCCAGCAACTGGCCGTTGTTCCCAGTGGCCATTTGGAGCGCTTCGGCCGGCGTGTACCAGCGTACTAATTTAGCGAGCTGCGCTCCTTGCCGATTCGTAAGCTTGGCGTCAAACAATATGTCGCTGCCGAAGGCGGTCTTGATGTTGTACTTCCTTGCCAGCTTGTACGCATTGTCTGTTCCGGCGAAGACTTGGAGCGCCTTCTGCTGAGATACGGAATTAACGAGCGGACTTGCGTCCTGATCGTTCATAAAGGGCTGCAAGCTCCACCAGATGCCTTTATCAGCGAGCAGTTTGGCGGTGGGCTCGTCGATCAGATGACCGTGCTCGATACATTTGACGCCGGCGGCGACGGCTTGTTGGATGGCACGAGGAATATAGGCATGGACTGTAACATAGGTGCCCCAGTTTTCGGCCGCCTCGACTGCAGCGCGAATCTCGGGTTCGGTGAACTGCGTGGACTCGATCGGATTGTAGGGAGAGGCTACACCCCCTCCACCCATCAGCTTGATCTGACTGGCGCCACTCCGCAACTGCTCCCTGGCTCGTAGGCGGACTTCATCAGGGCTGTCGGCAATGGCCGCCACACCCACGACCTCGGAGTGGCTCAGCGGACCGCCAAGCGTGCGCGGAACTTCGAAGGAGAACCGGAAATCTCCATGTCCCGAGGTTTGCGAGATGAAGGCTCCCGAGGGGTAGATGCGCGGCCCGATCATAGCGCCTTCGTCGATCGCGCGCTTGAGTCCGAACACCGGACCACCCATGTCGCGTACGGTGGTGAACCCCCGCATAAGCGTTGCTTCCGCCTGTCGGGCAGCCAGCAGATGAAGATACGAGGGATCGGCGGTCATAAGGGCCATGGGCGTCGCCGCCATGAATGCATGCCAGTGCGCGTCGATAAGTCCCGGCATCAGCACTCGGTTTTGACCGTTGATCACTGTGATGTTTTCGATAGAATTGGCGTCGATGGGGGAAGTAGAGACCCGCTCGATGATGTTTCCTCTAACCAACACGCTTGAGGGAGGCGTGAGCGTGGCGCTCTTGCCATCGAAAACGCGGACATTCAGAAACAGCGTTGCGTTTGTCGGCGTGGGCGTCTGTTCCGGGCTGCTTCCGGGCGGCTGAAGGACCTCATCGCCAATTTGCGCTTGCGTGGTTACGCAGTATGCCAGGACAACGGCCACGAATGCAGCGAATCTCATTTGTCTCGTCGAATGGTTCGACGCCGTTAACATACGAACCTCCTAGCGAGTCGGCTGGTTAGTCGGGTGATTCGTGCTAGTTAGCCAGTGAATGAGCGCCACGGAATGGAGAAAGCCACGAAAGATCAACGTGAGAATTCCACAACCGGGAGATGCGGGCCGCGGGAAGGGCGTAACAGAAGTAGGTTGTGGGGCCGGATGCTATCCGGCGCGCGGTTGCCAACCGCGCTGGGCGGGGCTGGTAGAAAGGTCGGCTGGCGGGTTAGGCAACCCGCCGCAGGTTGGCAACCTGCCCCACAGGATCGTTCAGCAAAATTTCGCTACAGCTTCTTTTCGATCTTGGCCCACGTGTCCCGGAGCGCGACCGTGCGATTGAATACCAAACGCTCAACGGTCGAATCGGTGTCCGCGCAAAAATATCCAAGCCGCTCGAATTGGTAGCGGCTGCCTGGCTGCGCGCCGCGCAGACTCGGTTCCAGCTTACAGTCTGGCAGAACCTCCAGAGAGTTCGGGTTTAGACTTGCCGTGAAATCCTGGCCCTCGGCGACATCGTTCGGGTCCTCTTTGGTGAACAGCGTATCGTAGAGCCTGACTTCCGCGTCTACGGCGTGCTCTGCTGAAACCCAATGTATTGTGGATTTCACTTTTCGGCCGTCGGGAGCATTTCCTCCGCGAGTGGCGGGGTCGTAGGTGCAGTGGATCTCCACCACTTCGCCGTTTTCGTTTTTCACCACGCTGGTGCAGGTGATGAAATACCCGTATCGCAGGCGCACTTCGCGGCCCGGCGATAGCCGGAAATATTGCTTCGGCGGATCTTCACGGAAATCGTCCTGTTCAATATAAAGCACTCGCGAAAACGGCACCGCGCGCGTTCCCGCCCCTTCGTCCTCGGGATTATTCACCGCCTCCATCTGCTCCACCTGGCCTTCGGGGTAGTTGTCGATTACCACGCGCAAAGGACGGAGCACCGCCATGACGCGGGCAGCATGACGGTTCAAATCGTCGCGGACGAAATATTCGAGCATCGAAAGCTCGGTAATGCCATTAGTCTTAGACACGCCCAGGCGCGAGCAGAAATTGCGGATCGCTTCCGGCGTGTATCCGCGGCGGCGCATTCCTGAAATGGTCGGCATGCGGGGATCGTCCCAACCCGAGACATAGCCGTCCTGGACCAGTTTCA
>JAFAQY010000040.1 GCA_019261985.1 Bryobacterales bacterium
GGCTTGGGCGAAACCATCGAAGAAGTGCTGGAAGTCATGCGCGATCTGCGCGCCGCGAATGTCGATATCCTCACGCTCGGACAATACCTCCGGCCATCGCCCAAGCACTTGCCGATCCTGCGTTATGTGACGCTAGACGAGTTCGCCGAGCTCAAGCGTCGCGGCTACGAAATGGGATTCAGCCACGTCGAGAGCGGTCCGCTAGTGCGCAGTTCGTATCACGCCGCCGACGCCCTCGCTTAAGCAGACCCAGTGGGGCAGGATGACATCCTGCGGCGGCTTGCCAAGCCGCCTTGTTCGCGGCCCTCTTCGGCATCCGCACCCAGTGATAACCTGATTGGAATGCGCGCTCCCCTTGCCCTGTTCGCAGTTGTCCTCGCATCCTGCGGATCGAAAGCCCCCCAGACGAAAATCTCCTCTGACTGGCCGATGTACAACGGCGATTACGCCTCCACCCGCTTTTCGACACTGACCGCCATCACTCCGCAAAATGTTTCGAATCTAAAGCAGCTCTGTGCCTACCAACTACCGGAATCGGTGATGTTCGAAAGCGGCATCGTGGCCGTGGACGGCACGTTGTACTTCACCACCTTCGAAAACACCTACGCAATCGATGCCTCCACTTGTGCCCAAAAATGGCGCGCGCAGCACAAATTGAAGCAGGTCCCCCAAGTCGGCACAACGCGCGGAGTCGCAATCGCGGGCAACCGCATTTTTCGGGGCGCCTCCGACGGCTACGTAATGGCGTACGACACGGCGAACGGCAACGAGGTTTGGGCCACGAAGCTCATCGCCGATGACAGCCTTGAGAACATCTCCGCGTCGCCAATCGCGTGGAACGGGATGGTTTTCATCGGTACCGCGGGCGCGGACCTGGGCGCCATTTGCCACGTGGCCGCACTGGATGCTCAGACCGGAAAGGTGCTCTGGTCTTTCGCGCTGGTCCCGACCGGCGCCGCCGCTAACTCCGAGAGCTGGCCAAAGGACGCCCACATATCCGGCGGCTCTACCTGGACCAGCTTCACGCTCGATGATAACTCCGGCACGCTGTATGTGCCGGCCGGAAATCCCGCGCCGGATTTCGCGGGCGATTACAGACCCGGAGCAAATCTTTATGCCGGCTCCGTCGTTGCCCTGGATGCAAAGACAGGAGCGCTGAAAACCTGGTATCAATTGGTCCCGCACGACGTTCACGATTGGGATATCGCCGCCGCCCCCGCTCTCATCGCCACCAAGCAGGGTCAGCGGCGCGTGATGGCCGCGGGCAAGGACGGCTATCTCCACGCGATCGATATCGCGGGAGGCAAGGTCGCGTGGAAAACCGCGATCACCACGGTGGATAACGCGGACGCGCCGATCACGCCGAAGGGCACTCATTTCTGTCCCGGAACCGCGGGCGGGGTAGTTTGGAACGGCCCGGCGTACTCGCCCTCATCGAATCTGGTTTACGTGAACAGCATCGATTGGTGCAGCACGGTGAAGCTCGACCCCAAGCCGCCGAAGTTTGAGGCAGGTAAACCCTTCACGGGATCGATGAACGGCTTCGGCGATATGGATAAAACGAAGAAAGGTTGGTTGACCGCGGTCGATGCCGATACTGGCGCAGTCCGCTGGAAATTCGAGTCGGCGACCCCGATGGTCGCGGCCGTTACCCCCACGGCCGGCGGCTTGGTTTTCACCGGAGATCTGAATGGCGACTTGATCGCATTCGACGCTGCCTCCGGCAACGTGCTTCATCGAATATCCACTCAGCAGCCGGTCGGCGGTGGCATCGTTACCTATAAGAATGGCGACAAGCAACTCGTGGCCGTAGCCGCCGGCCTGAATTCGTTCGTTTTTGGAGTAAAAGGGCAGCCTGTTCTTTTGGTCTTCGGGTTGTAAGTAGCGGTTCACGCTCATGGATGCTTCAACTCTGCTCGGGCGAGTGGCGGAGGCGTATGCAAATCTCAAAAGCTTATCCGCCGACATCCTGACCATCACCGAATCCGGCGATGAAGCTTCGCGCAGCCGCTCCGAACAGCGGAGCAAAGCGTATTTTGTCGCGCCGGATAAAATTCGGATCGAGCAAGGCGGATCGCACGAGAGCCTCTTCGTATGCGATGGCGTTGTGCTGCAAACGTTTTTCGCTCCCATTAAGCGTCACTCCCGTGTTAACGTTCACGAAGGAAGTTTCCTGCCGGGCTTCTTCCGGCCGGACCACCCGCTGCTGGGAGGGCCTCCGGATTTCCTTTTCCACCACGTCAATGAGCGAGTCGCGTCCGCCGAAATGTTGCCGGAACCCGCGACGGGCATTCAAGCATTGTCTGTTTCTTATGAGCCGTCGCCATACCCGCAACTCGTTTCCGGTTCGCCCGTGACTTACTGGGTCGATTCCGGCACGCATCTGATCGTGCGGGCTGAGGGCAAGATCTCTCATCGAAGACCAGCCTCGGACGAAATTAGCACCCAAAACAAAGTTTTGTCATTCGATTTGAAGCCCGGCGCAGCAGTGGCCCCCGCCACATTCGAGTACGCTCCGCCAGCCGATGCTATCAGCGGTCCCGGCGGTCGCGCCGGCGGCGGTGGCTCCGCCGGGGGCGGGCACATGATTCGTACCGGCCGCAATCGGGGCAACTGGATGGAAAGCCGCAACTCCCACGAATGGGACGGCGAAATATTGATCGAGCGCTACAATCTTCGCATCCACGGCATGGACCTGATGTTTGAGCGGCGGATTACGTTTTCAGACGATCGTAAGGAAGTTCGCATTTCGGAACGGATCGCCGGTCCAAGTGGCGAGGCTCATGGCGACTTCTTACTTCCCCTGGCATGACCCGCAATGTGCTTGTTCCAAATCGCGGCGAACCGTATCACCGCGCGCGGTTGCCGCTGGCCCAACAGTGTGCGAACGATCTCCACGCCGGCCCAGACGAAGTACACAATGGTCACGACGGGAGCGGCCGCGGCGTATGCGAACGGAACCAGGAACAGCACGAATAAAACCGAAGCCTCCCAAAACGCGAGCTCCATATTGATCAGGAACATCAGTCCGACAAGCGCCTGCGCAAGCGTCATCACCAGCTCACGGCTCTGCCGTGGGTCGAAAACGATAGGCGTGATGCCGCCCGCGCTGATCGAAAGCACCACCGGCAAGAGCGCTGGAAGCAGCGACCACTGATTGATGTTGCTTGAAACCATGTTCATCAGCGCCATCGGCGCGCGGTCGACGGTGCGCGCCCAATAAAACGTCGAGGCCATCTCCGGAAACTCGGACGCGATCGGCGTGATCCACTGCAAAAATACAAATGCCGGCACGCCCACCACGGCGGACAACCCCAGCAGGCTCCCAAGAAATGGCTCGGCCGAAAAATAGATCAGAGATCCGCCGCCCAAGAACAAAGCCGAAATTAGAACGATTCTCAGCGGCCGGGGCGATAGAACAATTTTCCGTGGAACGGATTCCAGCTCATCGATGGTTTCAGGATCCTCCGCCGGCATTCTTCCAAGGATCAAAAGATAGGCCGCGTAGATGGCGATCAGCACAAGGCTGTCGTAGATATGGAGCGACCCCTTCCAGATCACGAATGCGAAATAAAGCAGCGGCGCGGCTAACCCCACTACTTCCACCGCGTGATGGTCTTCCAGGCGGATGGAGCGCAGAGGCGTTCCAGTGCGGCGGCGATGAACCGTCGCCGCTGTGAAATAAATCACGGGCCAGCCGAACCCGGTGAGCAACCGCAGCGCGCCCGTCAGGCTGGCCAACAGTAAATGCTCCTCGCGATGCCACGCGATCACGGCTTCCACCGCGAACTCCGGAAGGGTCTGCATCCACGCGAGGATCGCCAGCGCGAAACCTTGCGCAATGAAAAATTGCGCGGATTCCGCAGCCCACGCAATCATCAGCGCCGAAAGCAGGATCGCGGGCGCCGTCCACAGAATCGAAGCCGGACCCGATTCCTGAATTCCTGACGCGGCAAAAAGCAGGAAAAAGGCTGGAAAAACCGTGCGTGGGGGCAAAACCCCATGTTACAACGAAGCTTATGCCCTCTTTTCGCGTGCAGACGCCGCAGCGCTCCTACGACGCCATCGTCGACCGCGGCAGCCTTGCGCGCATCGCCGAATTCGTGCCTAAAAATGCGGGCAAGCTATTCGTCGCTACCACCGCCGACGTTTGGGAGCTTCACGGAGGTGCTCTTCGCGCCGGCCTCCAGCGAAGGGATTTTGAAGTCCTTCTTTTTCCGGGTGGCGAGCCCAACAAACGGCTGGCGGAAGTTGAAATCCTCGCCGAAAAAATGGTGCGTGCCGGCGGCGACCGCTCCAGCGTGCTCATCGCGTTCGGCGGCGGGATTATCGGCGACGTCGCGGGATTCCTGGCTGCGATCTTCATGCGCGGAATTCCCGTAATCCAGGTCCCTACCACACTGCTCGCGCAGGTCGACGCGGCCGTTGGCGGCAAGACTGGTGTAAACCTGGAATCGGGAAAGAACCTTTTAGGCAGCTTTCACCAGCCTCTCGCCGTGCTGATCGATCCGGATGTGTTGCGAACGCTGCCCGAGCGTGAGTACCGCGCGGGTCTATATGAAATCGTCAAGTGCGGTGTGATTCGCGATGCGGAACTGTTCGACATTCTCGATCGCTGCGCAGCCAGCGTGCTGAAGCAAGAGCCGGCGGTTCTGGAACGGATCATTGCGGCCGCCGTGCGCATCAAAGCCGAAGTGGTCACCGCCGACGAGCGCGAAAGCGGGTTGCGCCGCATACTGAACTTCGGGCACACGTTCGGCCACGCGCTCGAAGCTGAAACGAGATACAACCGGCTCCTCCACGGCGAGGCTGTCGCGTGGGGCATGCGTGCGGCCACCTTCCTCGCCGAACGAACCGGCCATCTTGCATCCGCCGAGGCATCGCAAATTCAAACTGTCATCCAGCGCTACGGACCCATTCCTCCGCTCGATGGAATCCCGTCCCAAAATCTCGCCGCCCGGCTGCGCAGCGACAAGAAGACCGTCCAGGGCAAGGTCCATTTCGTGCTGCCGGTGAAGATCGGCGAAGTCACTGTCGCCTCCGGCATCGACGACAAGCTGGTTATGCAGTCCATCGAAGCAGCCCTCGCATGACCGGAACCACCCCGCCCGGAGTTACGGGCGAGCAGGCCACCGCCCGCTGGGTCCGCGACATGTTCGGCCGCGTCTCCGGCCGCTACGACCTGCTGAATCATCTTCTGTCGTTCAACCTCGACAGGCGCTGGCGGGCCCGGACGGTGGATCGCGTAGCGCCCGTTCTAGCGCGCGAAAACGCCAGAGTTCTGGATCTTTGCTGCGGAACGGGCGATCTTCTTTTTGCTCTATCCGCGAAAGGTAAACGCCCGGTTATGGGCAGCGATTTCTGTCACCCAATGCTGCTGGAGGCTCGGCGCAAGGCGGCATCGCGCGCTTTAGCGGCGCCGCTGTTTGAAGCCGATGCGCTCGCATTGCCCTTGCGTGACGCTGCGTTTGACCTGATCACGATCGCGTTCGGCCTTCGCAACTTCGCCAATTACCGCAAGGGGCTGCAGGAGCTGCTTCGGGTGCTTAAACCCGGCGGTCTGGCGGCGATATTGGAGTTCTCTCAGCCGCCCGGCCGCGCGTTTCGTACCCTTTACGGATTCTTCTCCCGCCATGTTCTACCCTCAATCGGTGGCTTGGTTTCCGGCTCCCGCGAAGCGTACACGTATCTTCCTGCATCTATAAGTAGATTCCCGGGATCCGAAATGTTGGCCCGGGAAGTCCGTAATACCGGCTTTTCGCGCGTGGAGTTCGAGCGCATGACCGGCGGCGCGGTCGCGTTGCACGTTGCTTGGAAATAGGCTTTTTGCTTAAAACATTTCGCGAAAGTTCTGTTTCATCAAGAATTCATGCCCCGAACATTGGCTGGTAACGGAGTTTTGTCATATTGCAAGCAGGGGGAGTGCGTAAATGCGCTCGCATATCAGGTATCAGTGGATCCCCACTCCCGGCACGGGGCAGTTCCGCACGGGAGTGTCTCTGCACAGCCATACGTTGCATTCACGGGAGAGCTTCGATTTCTTGCGGCGAGCCGGATTACGGACACCCTTGATTTCGGATCTTATTTTGAATATTGAGAAGCGTTACTATAAGCGGCGGGGAAAGCCTCTCGATCTGAATAAGGCGTGGTGGACTCCACCGCTCGGCCCGCGCGAGATCTGGAAGCAAGAGCGCGCCCAATTGGAATCCTTGGGATTCGATCCGCTGGTCGCTCTTACCGACCATGACGACATACAAGCGCCGCTGGGCTTGCGCGTTATGCGGGAATCGCGGGATGTCCCGATCGCCGTGGAGTGGACCGTTCCCTTCGGCCCTACTTTCTTTCACCTGGGCGTATTCAACCTTCCGGCGCGTTCCGCTCAAGACCTCTTTGCGGCGATGCAGAAATTTCGGATCGCGCCCGACCTGCACAAGCTTCCCGATATTTTTTCGGCGATTACGAAGAACGAAGGGTCGCTGGTTGTATTCAATCATCCGATGTGGGACGAGAACTGCATCGGAGAAGCCAGGTATGAAGAAGCGGTCCGAATGTTCATCAGGATGTACAGCCCCTTCATCCATGCCCTTGAATTAAACGGTCTCCGTCCTCCGCAAGAAAACGAGTCCGTGAAGGCGCTGGCCTCGTCGGTCGGCAAGCCGCTCATCTCCGGCGGAGACCGCCATGGACCCGAAACAAATGCGGTTGTTAATCTGACGGATGCATCCGATTTCGGCGAGTTTGCCGAGGAAATACGCTCCGGATGGAGCAATATTCTGTTTCTCAAGTCCTACAAAAAGCCGCACACGCTGCGCATGATCCGCTCCACGCTGGATATGTTTCGGACATACAGCGCGCATCCGAACGGCTGGCGGGTCTGGACCGACCGGGCGTTCCAGAAGAGCGAGGATGGCGCGGTGCAATGCTTCACGGAGCTGTTAGGCCCTGCGCGAGCGGGTCTGGCTTGCTGCCTCGGTTTCGCGTTCGGAAAGCCAATGCTCTCCGACACGGGAAATTCATAAAACCGACAAAAGAAAGAAATCTTCCGCTGGCATTCTGACGTTTTGTTGCGGGCAGTCCGGCCGACAACACAAGCAACCCTCAGATACAAGGAAGACAAAGATGAAAACTTCGTTCGTCCCGCTGGCGATGCTGTTCGCATGGGCAGCCCAAGCCCAGGTGCCGCCCACGACTACTACACCCATCAAGCATGTGGTCGTCATTTTTCAGGAGAACGTCTCCTTCGATCACTATTTCGCGACTTATCCCAACGCGGCCAATAACAATACGGCCGAGCCGGCCTTCAAGGCCGCCATAAACACTCCCACGGTGAACGGACTGACGGGCGCGCTGCTTTCCAACAATCCGAACTTGGCTAACCCTTTTCGCCTGACCCGCGCGCAGGCCGTGATCTGCGACCAGGACCACAATTACGGCGATGAACAAAAGGCGTTTCATGGCGGTCTGATGGATATGTTTGTGCAAGCCGTTGGGTCCTCCAGCACAAGCTGCGATATCGCCGGCTACGGCAAGAATATCGTGATGGGTTATTACGACGGCAACACCGTTACCGCGATCTGGAATTACGCCCAGAACTTTGCCATGAGCGATAACTCCTTCGGCACTACGTTTGGACCATCTACGCCCGGCGTTCTAAACTTGATCGCAGGATCCAGCGCCAATGCAACCGCGACGGCCGGTAATCCCTCCGGCAACCTCGCCGCTGGCGCTACCACAGGCGCCGTTATAGGCGACCCGCGCCCCGATCCCAGCCTGGATGATTGCACGCTCGCCCCGCCGCGAACCTATATCAGCATGAAGGGCAACCAAAACGTCGGCGATCTTCTGAACGCGAAGAATCTCACCTGGGGTTGGTTCCAGGGCGGATTCAAACCGAGCGGCCGGAACCCCGATGGGACAGCGGCCTGCGCGACTTCACACAAGAACATATCGGGAGCCTCCGCCGGCACGGATTACATCCCCCACCACGCCGGATTCATGTACTATCCTCAAACGGCCAACCCGCATCATCTGCCGCCGGTTTCCGCCATGACCGTCGGCGCTACGGATCAGGCAAATCACAATTACGACCTCAGCGACTTCTTTGCCGCCCTGACCGCTGGTAATCTCCCCGCCGTCAGCTACCTCAAAGCCGGCGCTTATCAAGACGGCCACGCCGGATATTCCGATCCGCTCGACGAGCAGACGTTCCTAGTCAACACGATCAACACCATCGAGCAATCGCCCTTCTGGAATTCGACGGCGATCATCATCGCCTACGATGACTCCGATGGCTTTTACGATCACGTTATGGGGCCGATCGTCATCCAGTCGAATGTTTCTGACGATCAGCTCACCGGTCCGGGGTCGTGCGGAACGGGTGCGAGTTCGACCTGGCAGGGCCGCTGCGGATATGGGCCTCGCCTTCCGCTACTCGTGATCTCGCCTTATGCGAAAGTTAATTACGTGGATCACACCGTCACCGATCAATCCTCGATTCTTCGGTTCATCGAAGACAACTGGAACCTTGGCCGGATCGGCAACGGCTCCACGGACGCATTCGCAGGCTCCCTAATGGGAATGTTCAATTTCAATGGAGGCGTTGCGCAGCCATTGATCCTGGATCCGGGAACCGGCAACGTCACCAGCGGTGGTTCCACGAGTTCCAATCCTCCGCAGGGTATGACCACGATGGCGGTTGCCAGCCCAAAGAATTCGACCGTGGTCACGCGCAGCTTCCAACTCGATGGATCGGCCTCCACCAGTTTCGACGGTAAGCCTCTTACATATCAGTGGACGATTCCGTCTGGCAGCGTTCAGGCCGGTATTTCCGGCGCTAACACCGCAAAGCCAACCGTGCAGTTCGGAATCGGCCGCGGAAGCTACGCTTTCCAACTCACGGTAACGGACTCGATGGGCAACGCCTCTACCGATATCGCAATCGTGAATTACGCCGGCAACTAAGTATCCCCACCCTTATCTGCACGGACGGCCACGGGTCGAGTAAAATGTTAAACCATGATTCGTAGATGTCTATACTCGACCCTCGCCCTCGCCCTCGCCGCCATCGGATGTCCGCTAACTTTCGCGCAGGAGCCGGTGGTCGCGCCCGCCGATCAAGAAGCTTTGTTCCGCGATAAAGATCCGGTCCTTAATCGCAACAAGCAGGCCGCGATGCACATTGTGGTGGATCTGCTGAAAGCAGGCCATTGGAATGAAGCCGACAAGTGGCTAACCGAGCGCTATGTTCAGCACAATCCGAACTTCGCCACCGGACGCGCGCCCATTGTCGCCGCTTTCGGAAAGAACCCGGGAAGGCCCATTCCGCCGCCTCAGGACTGGGGAGTTGTCGCCGTAGTCGCCGAAGGCGATATCGTCATCGTCGCCACACGCGTTGAAGCGGACGACCCGCGCAATCCCGGCAAGAAGTACACGACCACCCACTTCGATATGTGGCGCTTCGTCGACGGCAAGGCCGACGAGCACTGGGACGAAGGGCGCATCAATCTTCCGAACCCGAACGCCAAAGGCAAACAATAAGTGGTAACGGGCGGGCGGCACAGGGCCGGCGCGGCCCTGCAGCACGCCGCCAACTCGCCTGATCAGGCCGCGCCAGGCTCCGTTGTGCCGCTTGCTTCCGAGGACGAGATCCTTCCCGCCGTACGGCAGGAGCTCGAAGCCGCGAAGTTCATCGACATCCACACCCATCTGTTCATGCCCTCTTTGGGCAGCCTGGGGTTGTGGGGTATCGATAGCCTGCTCACTTACCACTACCTGGAAGCCGAGTTCTTTCGCTGTTCGACTGTTCAGCCAGGCGAATACCGGCAGCTCTCCACGTGCCAAAAGGCGGATTTGATCTGGCGGACTCTGTTTGTAGAGAATACGCCGGTATCGGAAGCCGCTCGTGGAGTCATTGCGGTCCTGCACGCATTCGGTCTGGCGACGAATGCCACGGATTTAATGGAAGCCCGCGAGTTCTTCCGCGCTCAGGACGCGCGCGCCCACATCGATCGCGTGTTCGCCTTGGCGGGCATAAGTGAAGTGGTAATGACCAACGATCCGCTCGATCCCGAAGAGGGTCCGCTGTGGGAGCGTGGGGTCGAGCGCGACCCGCGGTTTCACGCCGCGCTGCGGCTTGACCGTATCCTGGTCGAATGTCCGGACCGCTGGAACATTGCTGAGCTGCGCCGGTTTCTGGCCACGTGGCACGACCGATTGCGCCCAGCCTACATGGCGGTTTCGCTTCCGGATACTTTCGAATTTCCCGATGACAGCCCGCGCGGCCTTCTGCTCGCCGAAGCCGTTCTCCCGGCTTGCCGCGATTTCGAGATTCCGCTTTCGTTAATGATTGGTGTGCGCCGGCAGGTCAATCCGGCGTTGCAGCTCGCCGGAGATGCATCCGGCGCGGCTGACCTGCGCGCGCTGGAACGTCTGTGTGTCGCCTTCCCCGATAATCGCTTTCTCATAACGATCCTCAGCCGCGAAAACCAGCACGAACTGTGTATCTACGCGCGTAAATTCAGCAACCTGATGCCGTTCGGCTGCTGGTGGTTTCTCAACAACCCGTCCATCGTCGAGGAGGTCACGACAGAACGCCTGGAGATGCTCGGGACCAGCTTCATCCCCCAGCATTCCGACGCGCGAGTCTTGGAGCAGCTAATTTATAAATGGCGCAACACCCGCCGCACGCTCGCGCCGGTGCTGGCGAATAAATACCGCCTGCTCTGCGAAGACGGCCGCCAGGTGACGCGAGCCGCTATTCGGCGCGACATTCATCGCCTGTTTCGGTCCAATTTCGAACGTCTGCTTCCGGGTGGTGTTATTTGAAACCGCCCCTCCGGCAGCCCCAAGCCTTTCGAAGGGGAAGGCGGGATAATAGCGATTAAGGAAAGGCAGAAGCCCTTGAAGCTGGAACTGAAGCCGGATATCGAAGCGGGTCTCCTGGCCCAGGCGCATGCGCGCGGCCTGTCGCTGGACGCATATCTGGACGAGGTGCTGGAACGCGCCGCCTCGCCGAAGAAGCCCCGCCCCGCTGGCCGCAAAAGCCTTGCCCGGCTGTTTGCCGAATCTCCGCTGAAGGGTATCGACCTCAAGTTTGAACGGGATCAGGATACTGGCCGTCCCGTCAAACTATGACCGGTTTCTTGCTGGATACCAATGTCCCCTCCGAACTCACCCGTCCGCAGTCCGATCCGCAGGTCGAAAAATGGCTGGATGATGCCGATGACGAGCAGCTATTCTTGAGCGTCGTGTCGCTGGGCGAGATTTCAAAGGACTCACGATCCTGCCCGAGAGCAAACGGCGCCAGCAGCTACAGCAATGGGTCGAGGACACATTGCGCCCATGGTTTGACGGTCGAATATTACCGATCACCGAGCGCATCGCCGAACGCTGGGGCATCATGGCCGGAGAATGCCAGTTGCATGGCAGGCGTGTCAACATGGCCGATGGCCTAATCGCCGCCACCGCCCTGGAGTATCATCTGACCGTCGTCACCCGGAATCAGAGGGATTTCGCCGGGCTGGGCGTTTCAATCTTCAATCCTTGGTCGTGTCTGTAGCCTCCTGCACTCCGTTGCAGGCGCGCCCCCAGCCAAAGTGCAGCGAAATATTAGCAGCTCTCGATTCTCCGTCACGTACACTTCTCCCGCGATTTCTGGCGCGTTGAGTACGGACGATGCCTCCTACATACTGGCGGCAATAGAGATCGAGACGCATGCTGGCAGGAACCCGATTTTGCGATGGTCGTCCGACAGAAGGAAAAACAACGCAGCCGCATTCGCCAAGGCCGAAATGATTATAGATTTTTTGGTACGGCGCGGCCGGCGCAGCTTCTCATCCCACCACACGATCATATATACCGCTACCATTCCCACCGTTAGTGCGACCTTCACGGCAAGACCCGTTACCCACGAGCCCGCGAGCAGCATCCCAAAAATGATCGATACAACTGCCGCTAACCTGACTGGGTGCGTCTGCATTTTTTCCTATGTTATGCGCTTTGATGAAGCCGAGTCCATGGCATCTAAAAGCTATCGCGCGATCCGCGCGCTGACGCCCTCCATCGCCCGCACCACCTCCTGCAGGGTCGCCATGCTCGTATCGCCCGGAGTGGTCATCGCCAGCGCGCCGTGCGCGGCGCCGCACTCCACCGACCATTGGGGCGATTGCCCGGTTAACAATCCGTAGATCAGGCCCGAAGCAAAGGAATCGCCGCCGCCGACACGATCGTAGACGTCCAGATCCTTGCGGAACTGCGCTTCCAAGAACGCTCCGTCGCAATAGCAGATCGCGCCCCAGTGATTTCGCGATGCCGTCGTCGCCTGCCGCAGCGTCGTCGCGACCACCTTAAACGGAAACTCGCGCACAACCTGCGCGATCATCTCGCGGAAGCTCTCCGCGTCGGGTTCATCAAAGTCTACGTCGAATCCGAGCGCGGCGGAAAAATCCTCTTCATTGCCGATCATCACATCCACCAGCGGCGCCAGCCGCCGGTTAACGGCCTGGGCCTGCGTCTTCCCGCCAAAACTCTTCCACAGCGACGGCCGGTAATTCAGATCGTACGAAACGACCACACCATGCCGGCGCGCGGCCTCCATGGCTTCGAGCGCAACCCCGGGTGTGGTTTCAGAGAGCGCGGCGAAGATGCCTCCCGTGTGAAACCAGCGCGCGCCCTGTTTTCCGAAGATCGCATCCCAATCGATGTCGCCTGCTTTAAGCTGCGACACCGCCGTGTGGCCGCGATCCGAGCACCCCAGCGGCGCGCGTATTCCGAATCCGCGCTCCGTGAAATTCAACCCGTTGCGCGCCGCTCGCCCGACTCCGTCAAAATCCACCCATCGGATCAGCGACTGATCCACGCCGCCCTGATAAATCAAATCCTGAATCAACCGCCCCACCGGATTATCGGCGAATGCGGTGACAATCGCCGTCTCCAGGCCGAAGCAGCGTTTTAGCGCGCGGGCCACGTTGTATTCGCCGCCGCCTTCCCACACATCGAAAGTCCGAGTGGTGGCAATGCGCCTATCCCCCGGATCCAGCCGCAGCATCACTTCGCCCAGCGCAACCAGGTCCCAGCGGCAGCTCTCTTTGGGCCGCATATTCAACGGCATTGTTAATCAACCCGCGCCGGTTCCAGACGCGGCGCCAACACATGAATGCAGAGCAGCGCCACGGCATACGCGGATCCCGCCAGCATGAAAACCGGAACATAGCTGCCGGTGAATTGAAGCAGCATGCCGATAAATGTGGAAATGAACATACTGCCGAACGTGCCCCCGAATCCGCCGATGCCCACCACGGAAGCCACGGCGCGCCCGGGAAACATATCGGTGGTGATCGTAAACAAATTCGTGGACCAGCCTTGATGCGCGGCCGCTGCCAGACCAATCAGCGCGACCGCCGCCCACACATTCGACACATTGGGGACAAATACGATCGGGACCACCAGCAGCGCGCACAACAGCATCGTGCTCTTCCTGGCTCGGTTCGCGCTCCATCCCAGTTTCAACAGTCGCGTCGAAAGCCAGCCTCCCGTGATGCTGCCTAAATCGGCCATCGCGTATATCGTCACCAGCGGCGGCCCCAGCTCGATCAAGCTCAGCCCATGCCTCGCATTTAAGAATTTGGGCAGCCAGTACAAGAAGAACCACCAGATCGGATCCGTCAGAACCTTCCCCACCAGAAACGCCCAGGTCTGCCGGTGCTGGATTAGACTGGCCCAAGGAACTCGCGTGGCCAGCTCTTCGGATTCGTCTTCAATCCGCGGAGGCCGCTGGTAAACCGAAAGCCACCCTATAATCCACGCCGCGCTGAAAAACCCCGTGAACAAAAAAGCCCATCGCCAACCAAGATGGACTGCGATCCACGGCACGGTTAATGGCGCAACAATCGCGCCAATATTCGACCCCGAATTAAAAATTCCCGTCGCCAACGCCCGCTGCTTGCGCGGAAACCACTCCGCAACCGTTTTCATCGCTGCCGGGAAGTTGCCCGATTCGCCGAGGCCAAGAAAAAATCGGACCACACCGAATCCGACAGCCGTGTGTACCAGCGCGTGGCTCATCGCGGCAAGGCTCCACAACCCGATCGCCAGCGCATATCCAATGCGTGCTCCAACGCGATCGATCACGCCGCCCATAAACAACAGCCCGAAAGCGTAAGCTCCCTGAAACGCGGCCACGATGTAGCTGTACTGCAGCTCATTCCAGCCGATGATCCGTTGCAGATCCGGCGCCAGAACGCCCAGAACTTGCCGGTCGACATAGTTGATCGTGGTAGCGAAGAAGAGAAGCGCGCAGATGCGCCAGCGATAGCGCGATGCCTTGACAGAGCCCGCCGCCGCTAAGACGGACGCCTCGTTTTGAGCGCGTACAACCGCCACTAGTTCAGCATACTGGAAGCCTCGCGGGAGTATACTTGTTCCGATTCAGGAGGCTCCGTGATCCTCTCCAAGCACTGCGCGCCTATTCTTCCCGGACTGCTTGCCCTCGGCTGTACGATCTCCGGCCTTCTACCCGCCCCCGCCGCCGAGAAAGGCAAAGCCGAAAAGAGCAACATGGAACTGGTCGGCTACAACGACCTCCAGGCTCGCAGCGCGTATCAGCCCGTAATTGAAAAGCAGGGCGACCGCTGGATCGCGTATGTAGGCCATCACGCGGGTGTCCAGCCGAACGCGCTAACCGGAAAGGACGAATCCAACGGGACCTCGGTCGTGGACGTCACCGATCCCAAGCATCCGAAATATATCGCGCACATCCCGGGCGAACCGATTAAGCCGGGCGATCGCGGAGACGTAGGCGGAGCGCAAATGGTGCGCGTTTGCGCGGGCAGCGAGCTGCCCCGCGCGGACAAGAACAAGTTTTATCTTCTGCGCAGCTTCGGAAACACCGCGCATGAGATTTGGGATGTCACCGATCCGGCGAGACCAACGCGCGTGAACACCATCGTCAGCGGCCTCCGCGACACACACAAAAGCTGGTGGGAGTGCGATACCGGCATCGCCTACCTAATCGGCGGCGCGATCGGCTGGCGCACGCCGCGAATGGCGATCCTCTATGACCTCAGCGATCCGGCCAAGCCCGTCTTCATCCGCAACTTCGGGTTGCCCGGACAGCAGCCGGGCGCCAAGGGTCCGACGCCGGAGAGCATGCATGGGCCTGTGTCGACCGGCCCGAAGGGCAATCGCGTCTATTTCGCGTATGGCAACTCCCGCGATGGCGTGCTCGAAATTGTAGACCGCGAAAAGCTGTTGAAAGGCGCGCCCGAGCCGACCGACGAAAACCTCCGCTATCCCGTAGTCGGTCGAGTCGATTTCCCCGAAGACGTGGGAGTCCACAATGTGGTCCCGCTGCTCCAAATGCAGGTCCCCGAATTCGCAAAGCAAAAAAACGGCAAGGTCAAGGACTTTGTCGCGGTAGTGGGTGAAACGGTGGCGAACGAGTGCGCCGAATATAGGCAGACCGTGCGCTTCCTGGACATCACCGATGAGTCGAAGCCTGTGGGCGTCTCGATGTGGACCGTTCCCGAAGCCAGCGGAAATTTCTGCTCAGCCGGCGGGCGCTTCGGCGCGCATTCCTCGAACGAGAACTTTACGCCGGTCTATAACAAGCGAGTCCTCTTCATCGCGCATTTCAATGCAGGCGTCCGCGCGGTTGACGTTCGCGATCCGTTTCATCCCAAGGAGATCGCCTACTACATTCCCGCGATTACGGATAAAACGGACAAACGTTGCGCCGGAAAAGGAGCGGATGAACATTGCAAAATCGCAATCCAGACGAACAACGTGGAAGTCGACGACCGAGGCTACATCTACGCCGTAGACCGCGCCAACACGGGCATGCACATCCTGGCGCTAACCGGCCCGGCACGGCAGGCAGCGGATTTCACCGCTCTGGAACATCATTAATTTCAACATCGGATGCGGCGGCTTCAGTCGCCGTCGTCTCCCGTTTCGCCGTCTTCAGCTTTGAGCCACTCGATGACCCCGGCGCGCCGCCAAAGCGTACATCAATCGCCGCGTTCTTTTGAAATTCCACCTCTCGCCCGCGCGCAATCACATTGCGGAAAACCGACCAGGCGAGGCCGTAATAACCGAATGCCCTGGCCACGCTCGGCGAAGCCTTCGCCGCCGCCGCTCCCAACAATCCGAATCCGGAACCGCCCCCGAGCACATGACCGCCTGTATTGCTTTTCGGCAGGCCGGTTATCTTGTTCACGTCATTATCCGCGGCCTTTTGTGCAACGAAGAATGCAAGCGCGGGCGCGATAAAACGCGTCTTCGGCTCCGTTGCTTTCACGCCGCCTTCTTGGTCCACCTTAAGCGAAATGTTCCCATCCTGCTCCGCGCCGCCCAGCGTCGCCACGGTTTTGAAGCTCCTGTTATCCTCGCTGCTTTGCAACGCGCTGATCTCTTCGGAAAGCTCCACCGTTTGAAAATTGAACCGGAGCTGGCCGCCGCGATGGAACCATTTTGCGCGCTGCACCATCGTCACCTGACCTTTCAGGTGCGTTCCTTCCGGTAAAAACAGCTTGTGATCCGGCGAGAACAGCGGGCGCGTCGTAACCGCGTCCACCGGTTCGCCTTGCTTTGAGGAATCCGAGCTGAGCGTTGTGGTTAATCGCGCCTGCACCATGCTATCGGCCGGAGGTTGCGTGCCGAGCGCGCGCACATCTTCCGGCTGAATCGTCGCGGCGCCGAACTGGAGTGGCTCCGCCAATTCGGCATCGAAGCGCGTTCCGCGCCGCACATACTGCGGATGATACGGCAGCTTCGCCCATAGGTAATCCTCCAGGCGTTCCTTTTTCCCTGGCGCGCGCACTACGTCGGAAACCCTCTGCCGCGTGGTTGCGATTTTGTCCTTCATCTGCGCCTTTGCTGTTCCCAGAACCCCCGCGTTCTTGTTCGAGGACGCCGCTGGTTTCTTCGGGTGTAGATTCGCGATCGAATTCATTCCCGGCGTTTCCACCGTGTTCAGCGGAATTCGTGTGCCATCGGGCAGCGTGAGCGTGGTGAACTCGACCTCCGCTTGATGAAGGGGCGTGAAATCGCCGCCTAATATCGCCATGGCCCGCTCCATTCGCGAGACCGGCTTCACTCGCGCCACGGCGCCTTCCACCGTTGAACCCGCCGGCGCGACCTCCCGATCGAACGAGAAAAGCGGGTCCAACAATTTCGCCTCGACAGGCTCGCCGGCGCGCTTGGAAATTCGCTTGGTCAGGTATAGCCGTAAAGGCGTTCCAGCCGCGATTGAAAGCGGCACATTTTGGGAGGGTTCTTTATCCTGAGCGCTTCCCGAAAAGGACACTGCGGTTAACGCGAGTGGAACGAATGCGATTTTGTACTGCATGGCGGTTACTTCCTAGCGGGCCGATAGAGGAGGCCGAAAAACCTTTGACGGCGGGTCGTATGCCGGCGTTGCGCGGGAATCGATAAGCGACCCGCCCGTAAAACGCCGCTTGCGCGGCATCCCTTATGCTACCAGACACCTAACAGTACGCACGCATCGTGGGCGCGAAAAAGAGAACCGTCGATTCACGCCAAGCGGGTTACCTTTCCTCATGATTCACAAACCTGTATCGTCCCGTGAATTGAATACGCGGAGCGTTCGCCGTCTCTCCATTTTTGTTCTGCACCCATCCGTAGATAAACTCGGCGCCGAAATCGAGGCTGCCCACGGGATTCCAGATCAGGTTCGCGGATGAATAAATGCTGTTGTGATACGTGTTGCCCGCCTGGAAGGTAGTGTTCTGGACCTGGACGAAACCAAAATTGGCGTTCGATCGCAGCACTGGAGTCCAGAAGTGCTGATAACTTCCGTAGGTTGCAAAGAGGGGCAGGCTTCGCAGCGACAGATTCGTCTGGCTTCTGGGCGCTGCGTCGAGGCCCAGCACTGCCGTGTCCCCCGCATACCGGGAGATTCCGTGGCCATAAGCCATTCCCAAAACCACGTTGTCCCTGCCGAACACCTCGGCGCCCCCGGTGACATTCACGCCCCATCCAAAGACAGACTGAACCGGCCCTCCATGTGGCAGCCGCAGGGAAAGATCTCGAAAGATCGTTGCCACCTGGAAATGCCCGCCTTCCCATTCCTTTCGAAGCCGGATCGAACCATCCGGGGCGCGAGTAAGCGGTTCGACAGGCGTGGCATGTATCGGAAAAGCAACATTGGTAAATGGCTGTTCGATAGAAAAATAGCCGCTCCAGCCCTTCCCCAGCCCGGCGCTGTACCTGGCCTGAGGAATACGCGCGTTGATCCCCGCGTTCACTCCCTGGGTGTCCAGAGTGTCTGGAAAAGCGTCCGGATCCATAAAGTTCGTAAATGTTTGGCCTACTAAAATGTTGTCTAACTGCCCGTAGAAATGGCGCAGCCGTGGTGCGGTCGTTCCGTCGGGACCGAAGAAATCGAGCTGGATAAACGCTCGCGCGCTCCCCCGGTCGCCTACAGGAGTGCGCAAATCCGCCGAAATGCGGCTTGCACGAATGCTCGCGGCGAATTGAGCGGGACCCCGCGCTGGAATAGGTATGAACGATGGAATAAACGCGTCGGGTAGCCCCGAAACTGTCGGGTCGACTATGAATTCCGTTCTTGCGAATCCGTCGATTCTCAGCATCGTTTGCGTGCCTGGAAGATAAAAGAAACCGGGATATGTCCGCTCCAGGGGGACGTTGTCCAGGCGTGGCGCGTCCTCCTCATCTTCCGCAAAGGTGTGGTGCTCCCGGGTCGCGCGGCCCGCGCCCTCCAGTTGTCGCTCCGGAGATGGTTGGAGCGCGGCGGGCGGCGTTGGGCGGCTTTCGATCGCGCCGGTCTCCGGAACGTTCGCCCCAACCAGCGCATCCAGTTGAGACCGAATTTGGGCCACCTGAGCCTGCAGCTCATCGATCCTGGCATTCAGCTTTCGAATTGCCTCTTGCTGCGTGTCCGTCGTCGGCTGTGCCAACGTTGGTTTGGCGCCACCAAGTAGCGCAAGAAACACCGGCGCTATAGTCGTCCATTTCGTTTGCACAAGTATTCTCCTCCTGCAAGACGGTTCGTTGCATCGGACGCCGAAGGCAATACAAGGAGCGGCTATGTACGGACTATGCGCCATTAATCCGCGAACTTCGTGTTTAATGTGAACTTAATTCACGGGACCCGTTGTTCCGTCGACAAAGCGGAATAACGCAAAGTTTAAGACGAGCAGCCGCTCGAAAACTGTGGACCTTTCATCAGATCGGTTACAGTTCGCGTTCGTTACGAGCGCCGGACATTTCCGCCAGGACGGAATTGATAACAGTTCCTGAACGGGCGCGAGGATCCACCCTATTCGCTTGCTAGCTGAGTGATTTCATGACCCTTTTTTGCAAAGCAAGCATTTCTTTTACTTGGATATTAATCTTTAGCGCTCCTATAGACGTTTTTTTTCGGGTAAGTAGCAGCAGTCCTCCTCTAAATTCAACTGTTCAACTGTTCAAACTTGTCGTATTTTGCACTTGACGGCACGGCTGCATCGATTGATACTTGAGGCAGGATGGCCTTTGATCAAGGCCCGGCATAGTCCGCGATTCTTTGAAGCAATTTGCAGGAAGAGGAAGTTATTTCCAAACTCCACTAAACAGCGCTGACGAACAATCGCCGCGCGAGGCCCCTTGAAACCCCGGCTGCAACTATAGTCGCCTCATAGTTTCCGCCGCGTCTAACGTTTCTCAACGTCTATCCCTCGCGAGCGAAAGCGAAGGCTGACAGGCCGAGGAGCTTATTCTTATGGCCGAGACAACGAAAACGACCCCTGTAACTACTCCCCCGGTGGAAAAGACCGGGATGGCGCGTGTCTTCGATGCAATCGAGCGCGTGGGAAATAAAATACCGCATGCGGCCATCCTCTTCGCGTGGATGATTGTAATCGTTATCGTTTTATCCCACATTTGTTATTTGCTCGGCTTAAGTGTGACTTACGAGTCTATTAACCCGTCCACTCACCAGCCGGAACAAGTAACTACCGCCGCCCAGAGTTTGCTCACCGGCCGCGGAATCAGCTTCATGTATCAAAATCTGGTTCAGAATTTCATGAACTTCACGGCCGTAGGCGTCATCATTGTCGCGATGCTGGGCGTCGGTGTGGCGGAGGAGTCCGGACTGATAAAGGCGTTAATTCGCAAACTCGTCCACGTAGCCCCTCGGGCGGGGTTGACATACATTCTCGTATTCGTGGGAATTCTCTCGAGCATCGCCGCCGACGCGGGTTATCTCGTATTGATTCCGCTTGGAGCTGCCGCGTTCCTCAGCGTGGGGCGAAATCCGTTGGTTGGCCTGGCGGCATCGTTCGCCGCCGTAGCGTCGATATTCAGCGTGAATATCTTGATCAAGCCTCTCGACGGCATCCTGGTCGGGATCACAAACGACGCCATTCATTTGGTGAACCCCAACCTCTCTATTTCTCTGACCTCGAATTTCTGGTTCTCCGTGGCATCCGTCTTGATGCTAACGGTTGTTTGCGGCTTCATCACAGATAAGTACATCGAGCCCCGGCTGGGTCCGTACCACCCGCCGGAGGATTTGCGCGTCGAACAAGGCGAGTCTGCCCCGGCTGAGAATGCCGCGGTTGACGAATCGCGAGGTTTGAAGTTCGCGACCTGGGGCCTTTTCGCGATTCTCGCCGTCTTCGTTTTTCTATGCGTCCCTCGTGGAGCGCCTCTTCGCAATTCCGAAACGGGGGCCCTCGTGGGAGATTCTCCATTCATGAACGGGCTAATCGTCTTTATTGCGCTGCTATTTCTGGTCGTTGGCGCAGCTTACGGATTCGGCGCCAAAACCATGAAAGGAGGCACCGACGTAGTCAAGGCAATGGAGAAAGCGGTGGTTGGCCTTGGCCCGCTGCTCTTTCTGTTCTTCTTCATAGCTCAGTTCATTGCTCTTTTCACCTATTCCAATATGGCGACGCTCCTGGCCGTGAAGGGTGGCGATTGGTTGGAGAGGCTTGGATTTGGCCCGATAGCGTTACTGATCGGATTCGTGGTGATCGTGTTATTCCTCGATCTGTTTATCACCGGCGCTATCCCCAAGTGGGCGATATTTGCGCCCGTTTTCGTCCCGATGTTGATGAGGCTTCACGTGCGCCCGGAGGCCGTGCTGGCCGCTTATCGCATGGCGGACTCGCCCGTAAACGCCATAACGCCGATGATGGCTTATTTTCCATTGGTCGTCGGATTCGCCGCGAAATACGACAAGAAAGCGGGCGTCGGAACAGTCGTGGCGATGATGTTGCCATATGTAATCGTAATCTCGGCGGTATGGATCGTCCTGTTAATTGTGTGGCAACTCACCGGTCTTCCTTGGGGGTTTTAAGACAACTTTTAATACAGAATCAGGTGTAAACACAAACCATCGGCCGTGCCGCTATAACGGAGTTTCTCATTCGCCGCTCAGGCGGTGCAGAGCAGCGCCTCCAAGCCTAGGTGCTCCTCCGCTCCATAGCGAACAACGCCGTTACTGAACGGCAAGGAGATACCCGATATGCCGTCCTCGAGTGAAAAAGCGCGCAAATACTCACGTAACCATGCGGAGAGATTCCGCCATCAGCTCCACGAGCTCCTCCGCATCCCCAGCCTCAGCGGCGATCCCGCGCACGCAACCGACGTAAGACGCGCGGCGGAATGGCTGGCCGAAGAGTTGCAAGCCATGGGCGTGAAGAACTCCCGGGTCATGGCCACCTCCGGCCATCCGATTGTTTACGGCGAGTGGATGGGAGCCGGGCCCGGTAAGCCAACCATCCTGGTCTATGGCCATTACGACGTGGTGCCCGCCGCGATGGAGGACGGCTGGAACACTCCGCCGTTTGAGCCTGTCGAAAAGGATGGCAAGATCTACGCCCGCGGCGCAACCGACGACAAAGGCCAGTTGTTCATTCACCTTAAGGCTCTCGAATCTTATCTCGAATCCGATGGCGGCGCGCCCACCAACGTCAAATTTCTTCTCGAAGGGGAAGAAGAGATCTCTTCACCAAACCTCGCCCCCTTTATCAAAGATCACCTCGACCTGCTCAAATCCGATATTTGCGTAATCAGCGATTCTTCGATGCGCAAGATCGAGGAGCCTGCGATTACCTATAGCCTCCGGGGCATGACCTATATCCAGCTTGAAATTCAAGGGCCGAAGGACGATCTGCACTCCGGCTTTTGGGGCGGGGCAACCCATAACCCTGCGCTCGCGCTGGTCGAGATCCTCTCCCAGCTCTACAACCCCGACCATACCATCGCGGTACCCGGCTTTTACGATGACGTGGCGCCTCTCACCGCCGAAGAGCGCAAGATCATCGCGAAAACCGAGCTGAGTGAAGCGCAGTTCAAAGAGGCGACCGGCGTCCCGGCGACCTGGGGAGACGCCAGGTACACGATTCGCGAACGCGTATCGGCGCGCCCGACGCTCGAGATTAACGGAATGTGGAGCGGATACTCGGGTCCGGGCCCAAAAACGATTATTCCGGCCAAGGCGGGAGCAAAGCTGAGTTCGCGGCTGGTCGCGAACCAGGACCCCGAGAAGATCTTCGGCCTCCTCAAAAAGCACATCGAATCGATTGCTCCGCAAACGGTCAAAGTTCAGGTCAAGCTGGTTACCACAGGCAAGCCGGCTCTGATTCCTTTCGATCTCCCGGAGATGCAGGCTGCATCGCGCGCCTATGAAAGAGCCTGGGGCCACAAGCCCGTGTTCACGCGCGGGGGCGGCAGCATTCCGATCGTTGCCGACATCGTGGACATGATGAAGATTCCCGTCGTCATGATGGGTTACGGGCTGGACAGTGACGGGCTGCATGCCGCGAACGAACACTTCGCCATTGAGATGTTTCATCGCGGCATCGAAACCGCCATTGTGTATCTCGATGAACTGGCCGGTTTGGCGCAAGCGAGGATGGCCGCGTGAGCCGGCCCAGGGCGATTGCGGGAGGTCACGAGGCAGAGTTGGATGCCGCAGCCCACACGCATTGAGCACGATCTCCTGGGTCCGCGCGACGTGCCGGCGAACGCCTACTACGGCGTGCATACCTTACGCGCGGTAGAGAACTTCCCGATCAGCGGCACGCCGATCTCCACCTATCCGGATCTCATCAACGCGCTTGCGGCCGTGAAAAAAGCGGCCGCGCTCGCTAATCATAGCCTCGGCCTGCTGGATGACGAGCGCGCGCGTTCGATCGTTTTGGCCTGTGACGAAATCCGCAGCGGAGCCT
The DNA here is from genome assembly GCA_019261985.1 of Bryobacterales bacterium. Lineage (GTDB taxonomy): Bacteria > Acidobacteriota > Terriglobia > Bryobacterales > Bryobacteraceae > Palsa-187. The sequence continues at coordinate 23,196 of JAFAQY010000040.1, forward strand.
TGCACGATCAATTCGTCGTGGACGTCATCCAGGGCGGCGCCGGAACCTCGACCAACATGAATGCGAATGAGGTCATCGCCAACCGCGCGCTCGAGATGATGGGCTACGCGCGCGGAGACTACCGCATGCTTCACCCCAACGAGCACGTGAACATGAGCCAGAGCACGAACGATGTGGTTCCTACTGCAATGAAAGTTGCCGCCTGGATCGCCATTCACCGGCTCATCGAAGCCATGGATCGGCTGCGGGTTGCATTCGACCGGAAGGCTCGCGAGTTCAAAGACATCCTTAAAGTCGGAAGGACACAACTGCAGGACGCCGTCCCTATGACGCTGGGACAGGAATTTTCGGCTTACGCGGTGATGGTCGAAGAGGATGCCGAACGCCTGCGCGAAGTCGCGCCGCTGCTGTGCGAGATCAACATGGGAGCGACCGCCGTGGGAACCGGCATCACCGCGCACCCGGAATACGCCGCCAAGGTCTGCCGGCTCCTTGCTCAAATAACCGCGATCCCGTTCGTCACCGCGGGCAATCTGGTCGAAGCAACGCAGGACGCCGGCGTTTTCGTTCACGTCTCAGGCGTGCTCAAACGCATTGCGGTCAAGCTTTCGAAGGTTTGCAACGACCTGCGGCTATTATCCTCAGGTCCACGCGCCGGCCTGGGGGAAATCGATTTGCCGCCGGTCCAGGCAGGATCGAGTATCATGCCGGGCAAAGTGAACCCGGTGATCCCGGAAGTAGTAAACCAGATCGCCTTTGAAGTGCTCGGCAACGATGTCACAGTGAGTTTCGCCGCCGAAGCCGGACAGCTCGAATTAAACGCATTCCTGCCGATTCTCGGGCATAGCATCTTCAAGAGCCTGGCCCACCTGCGGGAGGGCTGCATCACGCTCGCCGAGCGCTGTGTCGAGGGAATTACGGCAAACCGCGGGCGCCTGGAAGAGCTTATGGAACGCTCGATCGCGATCGTTACCGCGCTAAATCCTTACATCGGATACGCCAAGGCAACCGAAATTGCGCAGGAAGCGTTGCATTCGGGGCGCGCCGTCCGTGAACTGGTGCTTGAACGGAAGTTGATG
>JAFAQY010000020.1 GCA_019261985.1 Bryobacterales bacterium
GATCTGCTCCCGGGTGAGCTGTTCGGCATTCTGCATCTGCACCTGCATCCGGCCGCAGCATGCCTACCTCGCTCCTCCCAGTTTCATGCTCATCTTGCATTGGAAACAAGTCCGATTTCATGCTCATCTTGCATTGGATAATTCTGGTGGACGAGACGGCATCAATTCATGATATTATTCATGAGTCCTCAACTGAGCCTAAGGAAAGGAGGTACGTCCGTTATGCGATACCAATCCAGTCAGCTTAATAAAGCGATGACCGGCGCGCTTCAGGATTGCCTGCTTTCCGCTCGTCCTCGCTAGGCCAACTCTCTTCTAAAACAAAGTTCCGGTGTCGGAGCCGGAGTTTGTCTCTAAAAGGACTCTCGGGCCTCAGGCCCCGTGTGTAACTGATTTCAAATTTATGAATCCGAACATCCAACCACTCACAGTTCTTAGCGACGAGCGAATCCGGGAGATCCTCGTTAAACGCATCGATTATCAAAAGCAAGCGGTCGGCATTGTTGTAGGCGTCATCGAACCGAATGGCCGCCGCATCGTTGCCTATGGCAAGCTCGCCAAGGACGATGCACGCACGCTCGATGAAGATACGATCTTCGAGATTGGATCCGTCACCAAGGTTTTTACTTCGCTGGTATTGGCGGACATGGTGAACCGCAAAGAGGTTGCCCTCGACGATCCAGTGGCCAAATACCTTCCCGTACATGTCAAGATGCCGGAGCGGAGCGGCAAGGCCATTACGCTGCTCGATCTTTCGACGCACAGCTCCGGGCTGCCACGCCTTCCCAACCTGAAGCCGAACGACCCAAGCAATCCTTACGGCGGGTACAGCGTGGACGATTTGTATCAGTTCCTTTCCGCCTACACTCTGCCTCGCGATCCCGGTTCCGAATTCGAATATTCGAATTTGGGCGCAGGACTCCTTGGCCATGTCCTCGCGTGCCGCGCGGGAACGGATTATGAGAGTCTGATCCGAAGCCGGATCACGGAACCGCTCGGCATGCGGGACACTGGCATTACGTTCTCGCCCCCCCAGAAGCAGCGCATGGCGATCGGTCACAGCGCGATGCTCACACCCGTGGTTAAACCTGAGATTCCCCCTCTCACGCTTGCCGGCGCGGGCGCATTGCGCTCGTCCGTCAACGATATGCTGACGTTCCTGGAAGCATTCCTCGGCTACAAGGAAACGCCTCTCGCACCCGCCATGAAGGCCATGCTTGAAGTTCGCCGTCCCGGTCCCGCGGGCAAAATGGAGATTGGTTTGGCGTGGTTGATTTTCGGAGACGGCGCCTTCCATGACGGGGATACCGAAGGTTTCTGCTCATTCGCCGGATACAATCCGAAGGCGGGTACCGGAGTCGTCGTACTATCCAATACTTTTACCCTCACCGGTGTCGTTGACGTCGGTATTCATGTCGTCAACCAGAAGATTCCGCTCGCCAATCCGGAGCCTCCAAAGCATCGCACTGCGATTCAAATTGATCCTAAGCTCCTCGATAACTACACGGGACGCTACCAATTGCCGGACCGCATTCTCGAAATCACCCGCGACGGCGACCGGCTCTTTATGCAGGCCTTCACACAGGCCATTGTGGGGCCGAAGTTCGAAGTGCTTGCGGAAAGCGAGAAGAGCTTTTTCGTTAAGGTTAGCGGCTCACAGATCACTTTTGAAATCGGCCCCGAGGGCCGGGCGAACAGTCTGACACTGCACCGCGCCGGCCGCGAACCCATACCGGCCGCTCGATTGTCCTGAATCCCGCCTATTGCCGGGGTGTAAGGCTCATCGCGTTCGATTCACTTCAGGCCGAGCAGACGGGCAGGGTTTTGCTTGGTCATCATATCGATCTCGGCTTGGCTGAAGCCTGATTTTGCCAGGACCGGGATCCCTATTTGGAAGGCCTGTGCGTAGTTCACGCGGCCGGGTTGACCGAGATCGGTGCTGATCACGACGTTCGCCGGTCCCAGCGCCCGCATGTCCGCCAGCTTCTGCGGTCCGTAGTCCATCACCGGATTGTCGGCATTAATAACCTTGGGTCCTCCTCCGGTGAAGCCCTCGCCGCTGAGCACGATCTCAATCAGTGCTCCCATGCGGACCGCCTCTTTCATCTGCGCCATCGACATGACGATGCCGCCGTGGTTGGGATGCTGGACGTAGATGTTTTTGACTCCGGCGTCCTTTGCCGCCCGGATCACCATCAGAGCCTCGTCCGCGCTGACGTGCCCGGTGGACAAGGCGAGATTATACTTCGCGACCATGCGAAGAACGTCCAGAACTTCCGGCAATAATTGTCCGTTGCGCGAGACCGCGACCGCTCTGGCCGAGCCCGGCGGATTACGGGCCGCCGCGTCGACTGTGGGCATATACACCACGCGACCGCGGCCACCGCGCGTTAAAGCCATCGATTCCACAGCCACGGGATTCATTCCGCCCACCGCCTTGTTCAGCACGATGCCGCCGTAGATCTCGACGCCGGGGACCACCTGGGATACCAGGTAGGCCCACGAAGCCGTTTCCGTATTGTGTTCCTTCAAAACGAGTCCGCGCATGCCGTAAATGCGCGCGATCTGGGCCGCGTCAATTCCGTCGAATGCGCGTTTGAAATTCAACAGCTTTGTTTCGGGCGCCACATGGGCGTGAATGTCGATTACGCCCGCAAGGCTTGGCGCGTCATCGACCTGTGCGGTTGCAGCACGGGGTAAACCGAGCAGGGAAACCAGAACACTCGTTAGGATCCAGATTCGCAGTTTCATGGCCGGCTCCTATGATATGAAACTGGCCTGGGCTGAAGCCCACGTTGCAGGCTGAGCCTGCTCCACCAGCTAGTGAGCGCCCGCGGCATGCCGTTCCAACCACTTGTTGTTTTCCATGCACACGAACTCCATCAGTTCAGTGTCGGGCTTCATGCGCGACAGCGTTTCCGTGTACTTGAACGGCTTCTCGTAATACTCGGGATCGGAGATCGTGACCTCCCGCGTCATATGATTCCGATCCACCATTTCGAAGCGCTCGACAATTTGCAGTTGTTCGCCATGTGGGTGCTCGGCGGTATCCAGGTAAGTCTTGGCGTTAAATCCTTTTGTTTCGACGACCATCGTGTCGCCTTCCCAGTGCCCGCGGGAAACACCCCACCAGGATGGTTCCATGGACTTAGGCATGGGCGTGCCGTCAGTGGGGATGATTTTGTAGACATTGTTGGATTCGAACATGATGGCGAGCCGCTCAGGCGTCTGGACGATTTCGACCGGGTACTCGGTGCCCCAGGAGCGGGTGTAGCCCCAGGGCAGGCAGCGAGCGGTCCAATCGACGTGACTAGGCTTATCGTTCCACGCCGCCAAGCCGAGCGGCGTGAAGGAGAGCGAAGCCGGCGGCTGGTGCTTGCAGCCCTTGGTGTAAGCGCCGCATTCGTTTGTGGCGCGTGTGAGGTCCGCGGTACGGGGGTGGTCCCAAACGCCCGCGAGGTTGGGCTTGCCGTTGGGCAGGCGAGAGATGGAGTCATCGGCGGATTGGGCGTTGGCAGGCAGACCCAGGACGAACGCCGCGATAGCCAGCAACTGGAGTTTGAGAGGACTGACCATGTCGTACTCCTCCTTTGCAATCGACAAAGTTTACTAGATCATGTTACTCCCGCGGACGGATCCCCGGATATGAGCCTTGCCATCTTTCTTGGTTTGTGTTGCTGCGGTGCGCTGCGTCTTCTGGTCAGGGTACTTCCCGGGACGCTATTGTGCCAACTTAGCATTGATAGCTAAAGTGTCGAAGGCCCAACTCTGTTGAGGCCACACGGGCCGGTTTTCAGCTCAGCTCCGAGGTCACCGCCCAATGAAAAGCGCATCTCGGAGACAGCAAATCCGCTCAATCCTCCGTGATTTAATATGGATCTTGCGTCTCCAGATTGGACCCGTCGCTGTTCGGTAGCGCTTTATGTCTCAACCACGCATTCAGGTGAATGATGTCGTGAAGTTTATTAGGCGTCGCGATTACCGCCTCGTCCGAGAACTCGGGCAAGGGGCGTGCGGCCAAACCGTTCTGCTTTACGACGAACAGATCGGCGAGTACTTCGTTTGCAAGAAGTATAAACCTTATTCAGAATCTCAACATGAGGCCCTGTTCAGCAATTTCGTTCGAGAAATAAAGCTGTTACACCAAGTACACCACAACAACGTAGTTCGTGTATTCAACTACTATCTGTATCCGGAATCCCACGCCGGTTACATCTTGAGGAGTTCGTCGACGGCTCCGACATCGATGAATACATTGGTGGGCATCCGGAGCAAATTAATGAGATCTTTCTGCAGGCGATCGATGGATTCAGCTATCTTGAACGTTCGGGGATTCTCCATCGAGACATACGCCCAGGTAATCTGTTGGTCGATAAGACTGGCTGCCTAAGAATCATCGATCTAGGATTTGGTAAGCGCGTTAATACATCGGTCGATTTCGACAAGAGCGTAACTCTGAATTGGTGGTGCCAGACGCCGAGCGAATTTCGCGAGGGGCGATATGATTTTACGACCGAGGTCTATTTCGTTGGCAAGCTTTTTGAACGCATGATTTTGGAGCGCAATCTCAACCATTTTCAGGTCACCTCCACGCTGGGCAGCATGTGCGAATATGAGGCTGCATCTAGAACTTCGAGTTTTGGCGATATTCAGAAAAAGATTCAGGGTAGGTTTTTCGAAATCGGGTTTCACCAGGATGAAATGCGGGTCTATCGCGCCTTCGCCGAGGCCGTATCAGGGCACACCGTCAAAATTCAGGCGGGGGCCAAATATGCTACTGATCCGGAGAAGATCCAAAACCAGCTGAATGACATCTATCGACGTTGCATGCTTGAAGAGTTTGTACCCGAACCAGCCATTGTGCTTAGGTGCTTGGTTCTCGGCAGCTTTTATTTCCGAAACACCGGATTTCCCGTGGGTTGTTTGCGCGATTTTGTAAGACTCCTCAGGTCGTCTACAGTTGAAAAGAATCGGATACTAATCGCTAACCTGCATAGCAGACTTGATGCACTACCCCGGTATACGGCCGCCGAAGACGACGATGTCCCTTTCTAGTTGCGGCCGATGAAAATTAGCCCAAACTGACGGCCCAGATGGAATTCACGCATCTCGCCCGGCAAGTGCTCAACAGAGACCCGTGCAGTGGCTGCGTGCTCCCTCGCCATATTCAGCATCCGTTGGGATAGGTCAAGACCGGCAATCCGCGCTCCCGACGCTGGTGATCGGCCTGTCAACTGGCCTGTTCCGCAGGCGAGTTCCAAATAATGCGGCAGGTTTGTGCCGATCGGAAGCAGTGCGTCGTAGAGTGCGGATGATCGTACAGTTCAGAATGGGGCGACTGTGTTGTATCTTGACATCAGCGTATCACTGTATCAGACTTTAAATATGCGTACGACAGTTACGCTCGATCAGGACGTTTACGAAGCGGCAGCGTACCTGTCGCGGACCTCCGGCGAACGATTCGGGAAGGTCCTGTCGCAATTGGCGCGGCGGGGTCTCCGGCAGCCGTTAAAGTCTCGTCCATCGGGCAAACAGCGCTTCCCGACTTTTGAAGTATCCGCGGGCGCGACGGTCATACCAGCTTCCCGGATTCAAAAGGTTCTGGATGAAGAAGGACCGCTCTGATCTTGTTCTGCTCGACATTAACGTGCTTCTCGCGCTCGCTTGGCCAAACCATCAGTTTCATTCGTCGGCCACCCAAAGACTTGAGCGCCGGAAACAACGCTGGGCCACATGCGCTCTAACGCAGCTCGGTTTCATCCGGTTATCTTGCAATCCGGCGGCCGTAACAGACGCCGTGTCACCCCTCAAGGCGGCTAGTCTCTTAGCTCAACTGGTTCAGGACGGCTTTCATGAGTACCTTTCTAATTCCCCTGCGCCGGCCGGGGTTGCAGATGCGTTCGGACGCATCCTTGGCCACCAGCAGGTTACGGATGCATATCTGATCGCTTTCGCGCGTGCCAGTGGTGCTCGGCTCCTCACGTTTGATGCGCGCCTCAAAAATATCGAGCACGTCGAGCTGTTGCTCTGAAAGTCTGACCTGCTCCCCAGGGCGCGACAAGTGAAAACAGGGCGGCGCTAAATAGACAAGTGGTAAACCTACAACTTAAGCCGCAAGCGGGCGGACTTCCACCTGTTTGTAAATCGCCCGCGTTTGTTGAAGTGTCGGGAATTTGACACCCGGCAGAGACGCCATGGCCGTGCCGGCCGCCACACCCCAGCGCAAGCTTTCGGCGAACGATTTGCCGCGATCCATGCTCCACACGAACGCGGCTGCAAGCGCATCGCCCGCGCCGATGGGGCACAGCACATCTATGCGCGGCGGCAGCGCTTCGAACACCCCTTCCGGCGCGGAGCCGATCGCGCCCCGGCTGCGGAGCGACAGAATTACCGCCTCCGGGCCCATAGCTCGCATCCGTTCGACCGCTTCCATAAAATGAGAGCGCGTAATCAAAGCGCGGCCGAGCAAGCGCTCCGCCTCGTGCTGATTCGGACTGATGACAGTCGGGCGAGCTTCCAGCGCGTGCTGCAGCGCATCGCCGTCGGTGTCGAGCAGCACCTTCACCCGGCGACTCTGCGCCAGCCGGATCAACTCGCAATATAGATGCGCGGGCACGCCCGGCTGAATGCTGCCGCAGATCATGAGCCAGCGAGCGTCGGAAATGCGCGTCTCCACCAATTTGCGCACGGCCTGAACCTCCTCGCCGTTCAGAGTCGCGCCGACCTCGTTCAGCTTCACCGTGAGGCCCTGCTTATCGGAGATCGTAAAATTGATCCGGCTTTCAGCGGCCACCTGCACGGCGTCGTGCGGAAATCCCATTCCCGCCAGCGACTTCATCATGCGTTTTCCGGCGGGTCCGCCACAGCTAAGCAAAGCGCGCGTCTTGCCTCCGAATCCATGAATTACCTGCGACGCGTTGATGCCTCGTCCGCCCGCGGCTTCGGCCTGATCGAGGATGTACGCGCGATCTTCAAAAACCAGTTTGTCAACATTGACGATGCGATCAATAGCAGGATTGATGGTAAGCGTGAGGATCAAGCTAACATGGTAGCCGACCTTCCCGTTTTGGAAACTGGCCCTGTGCCGGGCTTTGACCTTTGCGCGACCAACCCCATTTCAGCGCGTATTTGGCTCTAGCGAGCGTCTGCGTTTTTTGGGGCACGACGTATCTGGGCATCCGCATTGCAGTTGAGTCGCTTCCGCCCTCGGTATTGATGTGCACGCGTTACCTGTTATCGGGAGGAGCATTGCTGATCTTTTGCCGGCTCGCCGGCGCGCGTCTGCCGCGCGGCCGCGAGCTGTGGATCACCGCGGCTTGCGGAGTGATGACCATCGGCGTCGGCACAGGCCTTCTCGCGGTCGTCGAGCAATGGGCGCCCAGCGGTTTATCGTCGCTGTTCGTAACCGCGTCGCCTTTTTGGCTGGCGGGCGTGGAAGCAGCCATGCCGGGTGGAGAGCCGCTGCATGCGCCGACGATCGGCGCGCTGCTGGTGGGCGCAGCGGGGGTTGCAGTCCTGGTAAGTGGAGGAGACCCGCTGGCGATTCAACCTGGCGGACCGGGGCTGTTGGCCGCTTTTTTCATCCTTCAACTCGGCTCGGTTTTCTGGGCGCTGGGCTCGATTGTCCAGCGGCGCGTCGTGTCACCTACTCACCCATTCGTCAGCGCGGCCGTGCAACAGCTAGCCGCCGGGATCGTCTACACCGGGCCCGCGTTGCTCGCTGGCGGACATGCGCACTGGACTCCCCGGGCCATCGGCGCGACTCTCTACCTTGCTGTTTTCGGCGGATTCGTCGGATACAGCTCTTACGTTTTTGCGATGCAGCGCTTGCCCGTTGCGGTTGCCTCGATCTACACCTATATCAACCCGTTGGTCGCCGTCTGGCTAGGATGGCTGTTTTATCGCGAAGCGTTTTCCGCGCGCGAGGCGATCGGAATGGCGATCATTTTTGCAGGGGTTTGGCTTGTGAAGAGGGCTCAGAAACGGTCGCGGCCAGCGGGTTAGGGAAGCCGTCGGCATCCTCTGCGCTCGCGCGATGCAAGCACTGAAAATCTTTTTCGATCAGAATTCGCAACGAGGACGTGGCCGCCTCGATTCCCGTTTGGTCCGTCTCGAGCCAATTCTTGGCCACCAGCCGCGGCACCAGCACCTCCAACCGGTTTTTGCTGAAGGTTGCTGCAATCTCCGGAACCGGACCGGACGCGATTGAGTACACAAGCGATTGATCCGGAGAGAACGTGATCCGGTTCTCTACCATTCCGGTGTCTTGGAGCTGGGCGACATCGGACTGGCTCAGCCGCAGCCGCAGCGAATTGTCGTGAAATCTCAACTTCATGCGTCGCGATGCACCGTATCGGGGGAGAACGCGGGAAGGCAGATGGCCACGTACTCGGCTCCCTGCGGCGTCGAGTAACGCACCCACTCGCCCTTCTGCGCGAGCACGGCCTGGCCGGCCCGTACCTCCATCGCGCCGCCTTTGTGCTCCACCGTCATGGCGCCTTTCAATACCACTGTAAACTCGTCGAATTCGGGCTGCTGTCCCGGCTCGGACCATCCCGCCGGACTACGCATGTGGGCAATGCTGATGTGCGCGTCGCCGGAGTTCACGCGTCCGACATACTCGTCGATGAGCTTGTTTCCCGGCACAGGGATGCGCTTCGGCGAATCGATCAACTTGGGCATATGTTCATTGGTACCGCAGCCGCTATTCGTAACGCAAAGCTTCGGCGGGCGCGATGCGTGTGGCGTTGCGCGCCGGGTAAAGCGTGGCGATTAGGCTTACCGCCATTGCGGCCGCGGCGATCCAAAGCCCATCCAGCCAGCGCGCGTTGAAGGGGACGTACGATAGCGCGTAGACCTGTTCATTCAATCTCAGCCAGTGGTATTTATCGGCGAAGTGGCACACGACGTAACCAATCGTAAGGCCGATGATCGTTCCCGCCGCGCCAATCATTGCTCCTTGGAAAACGAAAATCCGGCGTATTTGCTGAATGCGCGCGCCCATGGACATCAGAAGCGCGATGTCCCGGTGCTTTTCCATCACCATCATGATCAGCGCTATCAGGATGTTCAGCGCCCCGACCATTTGGATTAGGCCGATTGTGATCACTGTCACAATACGCTCCATCTTCAAAGCATCGAAGTAAGCCCGGTACTGCTCGAGCCAAGTAGTGGCGGCGAGCTTCGGCCCGACGACTGGGTCAACGCTATCCGCAATGGTTCGCGCGTTGAAGATGTTATCGATCTGCAATTCGATCACGTTCACGACGTCGCCCACCCGGAAAACTGTCTGCGCGTTTTCCAGGCGCATATAGGCCCAGTGCAGATCCACGTCGTAAAATCCAGACTCAAAAATACCGGCGACGCGCAGGTTTTCGACGCTCGGCTCGACGCCGAACGGCCTAAGCTTGCCGTTGGGAATAATCAGCCGGACTTGTTTCCCCTGCACTGCGCCGATCTCATCCGCCAAACGCGCGCCGAGGATGACCCCGGGCAGTTCATTTGCCCCCGCCCCAAGTTCCCTGATGGACCCGGATTTGAGATGCCCTAGCAATTCGGGCACGGGAGCTCCGCGCGCGAAGGGAACGCCCTTCACCTCGACAAAATCACTGTTGACCAGGCTCAACAAGCCCGGCTCATACAGCCCCGGCGATGCCGATTTCACGTGCGGCAGCTTCGCAACCTTGGCTGCGATCTCCTCCCAATTATCGATACCGCCGCTGGGCTCTTTTTCGAGGATCGAGACTGGAGCGGTCGCCGAAAGAAGATCGTGTTCGAGAGTATTGCGGAACCCGTTCTGAATCGCAACGGCAATGATCAGCGCCATCACGCCGGCGGCAACGCCGATCACGGAAATAAGCGTGATTACCGAAATGACCACCTGCTTGCGATTCGCGTTCAGGTACCTGCGGGCGACAAAAAGCTCGAACATTGATTCTATCTTGAGTGTAACCGCCCGGCTGCGAGATCAGCCAAAACTCAGTCGCTTCCAATCGCGGTGTAACGACAGTAGTAGGTACAAGGGAAGAGAAACCCGGCTCATCAGTCTTGGCGTATCGGCGAGCCGCGTTGTACTTATCGCACATACACCGCGCAGCCAAGGCACGCGCATTATTTCTATGAGGAAGGCGAACCGGCGTGAGCAAGAAATCTATAAAAAGCGACTTAGCGCCCATTGACCGGATGCCCGACCGCGACATTTGATTATTCGGATATCCCGGCTTTAGACAAGAGTTTTCTTACCAAGGCGACGATCGCCTGGCCGCCGGCAAAGAAACAACTTACGATTCGGATCGACGCGGACGTGCTCGAGTGGCTGAAAGCGCAAGGGAAAGGTATCAGACGCGAATTAACCGCGATTCTACGCGTCGTAATGGAGAGTCAGCCAAATCGAAACGCACGCTAGTGCCGCCGGCGGCGATCGCATCAAGACACGACGGTTCAACGCGCACCATTCTGCTCCAGCATCCTGCACAATAGTCTCGTGGAACCCAACTCAGACGCCCTCGTATTCTTCGGCGCTACCGGCGACCTCGCGTACAAGCAAATCTTCCCCGCGCTCCAGGCGATGACTCGGCACGGGCGCCTGGAAATGCCGGTGGTCGGAGTCGCGAAGTCGGGCTGGAATCTCGACCAGTTTCGCGAGCATGCTAAGAAAAGCATCGAAGAGCACGGCGGCCTCGACCCCGAAGCTTTTTCGAAGCTGTGTCACAAGCTCCAGTACATCGACGGCGATTATCGCGATCCGTCTACGTTCGATCAAATCCGCAAGGACCTTGGCAATGCCGCGAGGGCGCTGCACTATCTCGCGATTCCGCCCAGCCTGTTCGAGACTGTCGCGGGCGGGTTGGCGAAAGTCGGCCTAGCGAAGGACGCGCGAGTGGTCGTTGAGAAGCCGTTCGGGCGCGACTTGGCTTCCGCTCGCGAGTTGAACCACACGCTGCGCCAGTTTTTTCCCGAACGCGCCATTTTCCGCATCGACCACTACCTCGGCAAGGAGCCCGTTCAAAACCTCCTGTATTTCCGCTTCGCCAATTCGTTCCTGGAACCGATCTGGAATCGGAATTACGTCCGTAGCGTTCAGATCACCATGGCTGAAGAGTTCGGCATTGGCGGCCGGGGAAAGCTGTACGAGGAAACCGGCGCCATTCGCGATGTGATTCAAAATCACATGCTCCAGCTTCTGTCTCTGCTTGCGATGAATCCGCCGGTTGCGGCCGATCCCGAGGCTGTCCGCAATGAAAAATGCCGTATCCTGCACGCGATCCGAGCTCTTGATCCCGCGGAAGTTGTGCGCGGCCAGTATCGCGGCTACCGGCAGGAAGAATATGTCTGTCTGGAATCGCAGGTGGAAACGTTCGCCGCTGTAAGGCTGCATATCGATGACTGGCGTTGGGCTGGAGTACCTTTTTACATTCGAGCCGGAAAACGGCTGCCGGTGACCGCAACGGAAGTGCTGGTGGACTTGAAGCAGCCGCCGCAGACGGTTTTTGGCGATCATAATGTGCCTCCCCGGTCAAACTACTTCCGGTTCCGCCTCAGCCCGGATGTGCTGATATCGCTCGGCGCGCGCGCAAAGCTGCCGGGTGAAGCGATGGCCGGCGAAGAAGTAGAACTGGTCGCCCGGCATCAGGCGAAGGATGTAATGGCGCCCTACGAGCGTCTGCTCGGCGACGCCATGCGCGGCGATGCATCGTTATTCGCGCGCGAGGATTCGGTCGAGGCCTCCTGGCGCATCGTTGGGCCGGTGCTCGGTGACGTCGTTCCGGTCCAGGAGTATGCCCCTGGCGAGTGGGGACCGGCGGAAGCTTCGAAAATGATGGACGGCGATGGCGGCTGGCAGGATCCACGCCCCACGCCGCCGGCGCCTTGCTAGGCGGCACGGCTGTTGTAGGCTGTTTTACCGGTCCCTGGTCCCCAACCCCATTGGGGTGTATACTTTCTGACGTTCGTTCGACGAAACGGAAAGGAGACAATTCCATGAAATCGTCGCGCAAGTTCTCGCGTAGAGATTTGAGTTTGCTGCTGCCGGCCCTCGCGGCAGGCGTAGCTTCGGCGCAAAGCGGGACTCCGAATGGGAAGCAAGCGGCCGCTGCTCCCGCCGCGGACAACTCAATTGAAAAGCTGCCCGTCATGAAGACGCAGTCGTTCCTCTATAATCAACTTCCCGTAACCACGAACGGGCAGAACAAACAGCGCCGGATGTTCACCGCCAAGACGCATACGGGGTTCAAGATGGAATCCCACCAGAGCGATATCGCTCCGGGCGAAGTGAATCATCCGCCACATCAGCACCTGCGCGAGGAAATGATGCTTGTCCGGACAGGCACGATGGAGCTGACGATTTCCGGAAAACCTTACCGGCTCGGTCCCGGCGATGTCGGTGTTATCGGCTCGAACGAAATTCACAACGCGAAAAACGTGGGGACCACGCGCGCCGAATACTTCATCGTGAACATCGGCCGGGATGACGTTTAGTTATGCGGCCAATCTCAATCGCATTCGGCGCCGCCGCCATTCTGGCGCTGACACTCTTAGCCGCCGATATTCAGCCCATTAACGACCTTCCGAATCCGTATCGCACGGTGCGGGATTGGGGTCAATTGCCGGGCGGCACAACGGCGTGGGCCGCCGTTACAGCGGTGGAAGCATCGCCGGACGGCAGTATCTATGTGATTCATCGCTGTCACGACAATTCCTGCGTCGGGCGTACCGAGCCACCCATTCTCAAAATGGATAAAAACGGAAAGCTCATTAAGGCTTGGGGCGCGGGAATGTTCAATTTTCCGCACGGCGCAACCGTCGACCGCGAAGGCAATCTCTGGGTGACGGATTCGCAGTTTCAGAACAACGGCAAAGGCCAAGTGGCGTATAAGTTCTCGCCCGACGGAAAGGTTCTGATGACGCTCGGCAAGCCCGGTGTGACCAGCGCCGATCCGGGCCTCTTCGATGAACCGACGGATGTCGCGGTGGCCGCCAATGGAGACGTTTTCATTACCGAGGGCCACGTGGGCGGAACGCCCGGCAATCAGCGTGTTTCTAAATTCTCGAAGGACGGGAAGTTCCTAAAATCCTGGGGAAAGCCCGGCAGCGGTCCTGGCGAATTTAACAACCCCCACACGATTGAAATCGACTCGCGAGGACGCGTGTTTGTCGGCGACCGCTCGAACAATCGCATCGAGATTTTCGACCAGGATGGAAAATTCCTCGAGGAGTGGCGCCAGTTCGGGCGTCCGAGCGGCATTTTCATTGCGCGGGACGACACGATGTACGTTGCCGATTCCGAGTCCTGGGGACCGGATGAGCCTGGCTGGAAGAAGGGCATTCGCATCGGGAGCGCGAAGGACGGCTCGGTGAAATATTTCATCGAAGACATGGAATCCACCACCGTCGAGCATAGCGGCGCGGAAGGAGTCGGCGTGGATGCGGACGGCAATGTATACGGAGCCGTGGTTCGCCGCCAAATGCTCGAAAAACACATTCCTAAGAAGTGACGCGTGGGGCAGGTTGCAAACCGTTGCAAAACCTGCAGCGGCTTGCCAAGCCGCTTGGTCGGGCCTTCGAGAAAGCGCACCAGCGCGATTGGCAATCGCGCGCAGGATGGCATCCTGCCCCACTAGCCGAAACCCGGTGGTATCCTAGCGAAACATGTCCTGGGTCAGAATCTGCGGTGGTTTCGTTGTAATCGCGGGTGCCGTACTTGCGCAGCAAGGACGCGGCGGACCGCCCGCCCCGGTTGCTCCGCCTCCCCCGGGCGATGCCGCCAACGGCAAAGCGATTTTCGAGGGCAAAGGCCAGTGCACCAACTGCCATCGCATTAAGGGCAACGGATCGCGGTTCGGGCCGGACCTGAGCGAGATCGGCGCGCGCCGCCCCGATCAGCTTCAGACCGCGATTCTGGATCCCGATGCCGAGGTGCTTCCGGCGAACCGTATTTATCGCGTCGTGGATAAAAGCGGTGCTGTAACGGTCGGCCGTTTGCTAAACCTCGATACATTTACCGTGCAGATGATCGATCAAAAGGAACAGTTGCGATCGTTCGAGAAAACTAATCTGCGAGAGTATGGATTCGTCGAGAAATCGCCGATGCCGTCCTATAAAGGCAAGCTGACGGATCAGGAAGTGGCAGACCTGGTCAATTATTTGTATTCGCTCAAACCGCCACCGGGCGCAACCGGCGGCCGGGGAAAGCAATAAAAGAGACCGGCGGCCGAAACACGAACGCTACGCTCTGTCCAGGTTGTTATAGACCGCATCTATATTCGCAGCCAATCGATCCTCAAACGCGGTCCTCGATCCGGCGTATACCGTGTACTTATTGAGATTGTCACTGACATACGCGCCGAAGCCGTTCGATTGAAGCGTCTTCAGGGATGCCGGAGTGATGGAGGCGCGCACTTCCGCCAGCGGCTTGCCGGCCTTTTTCGCCGGCTCAACAATGCCCGTCAGCTCCTCGATATAATTCCTGAACTGCGTCAGGCGGTCATGGTTATTCTGCACCGGCCCATGCCCCGGCATCAGACGATTCGCGGCGCGCTGCGAAATCGAGTTGATCGTTCGCGGCCACTCGCGCGGGTAGCCGTCGTTGATGTTCGGAAGAAATCCGATTACCGCATCGCCCGTGGCGATGGCTCGTTTTTGCGGACAGAAAACCACCACATCACCTGCTGTATGCGCCCTGCCGTGGAATTCGATGTGGAGGTCGTGAGCGCGGTCTTTTAGGACATAGGAATCCTTGAAGGTGATGTCGGGCAGCTCCGGAGTGAATCCTCGCATCTCGGCTTGGTATGCCTCGGCTTGCCGGATTTGTTCGGCGTAGAAAGCTTTGTCCGCCGCGGTGGCCGCTTTTGCCAAGCGCGCCTTAAGGCCATCAATGATTTGCGGGACGCCGTCGAGCGAATCTTTCAGGCGACTGCTCGCGCTCGAGGCCAGCAACTGCTTGGTGGTTTCGCTTGCGATGATATCGACCTTGGAGCCGGATGCGCGGTACGCGGGGTCGCCCTGTGTGTGGTCCCAGTGAAAATGCGTATTCACCAGAGAGCGGACCGGCTTCGGCGTGACCTCGGTTTTAATCTGTGCGATCAACGACGCCGCAGCCGATGGTTTCGAGTGCGCGTCCACAACCAGCACATCCTGTGAGTTCACGAAAATCGCGGCATTGCAATTCGTCAAAGCCTGTGGGTGAGCGAGCGCAAAGTAGACACCGTCCGCGACTTTCTGGATGTCGAATAGCCGCGACGTCGAAGCCGGCGCCTGCGCGCGTGCTACCGCCGCACGGAAAAATCCCATCTCCAGGATCGAGGCCCCCGCCATCGATCCGCCCAAGAGCTTATGGAGAAAATTTCTGCGTGAGTGGTCGTGCATATCCTCCTCCTAGCAGCACCGGCCCCGCCGAGCCTCTTTCGCCCACCGCTCATCGCAAAACTTCCGCCATGCGGAGGGCGAATGCGCGATGCCATGCCATTGCAAGTGCCGCCGGTAGGCGCTTTGCCCGGACACTTCCTGCAGGATGCCCCATAAAATCCGCCAAACCTCTTTCATGCTTCCTCCGCGATGGCTGTGAGGACAAACGGAGTCTCCGTGGTTTTGGCCTCGGACGCGCGCGCTAGCGCGTGAATCCAGACGCGAAGTGAATCGACCAAGATCGCGGAAACCAAAACGAGAAACACCACGGTGACCGCCGCATCCAAACGCGCGTTAAAGGCTAATTGGGCCGTGATCGCCGTATGCGGACCCGCCTCCAGCGCCGCGGCTTGCGCCAAAAATCCTAATGCAGGCGCAGACGAAAATATCTTTTGCCAACCGGCTGTGAAACACACGATTACAAGCCACGCGAGCGGCGCGCAGGTGATCCACATGAAGCGCGCGCCATGCTTCTTCACTAGCACCGTTGTAGCGACGCACAGCGCCACGATCGCCAGAAGCTGATTTGAGATCCCAAACAGGGGCCAAAGCGAATTGATTCCGCCATTCGGATCAAGTACGCCCTGGTAGAGAAAATATCCCCAAGCCGCCACGATCGCGCCGCTCGTCGCCAGCATGCCGGGTTTCCAGCTACTCTGGCCGAGTTTCGGCCAAGCCTGCCCAAGCAGATCTTGAAGCATAAAGCGTCCCACGCGCGTGCCTGAATCGAGCGTCGTCAAGATGAACAACGCCTCGAACATGATCGCGAAGTGATACCAGAACGCCATTAATCCGCGGCTCCAGCCCGCGCCGGAAAAGATTCTGGCCATGCCCAGAGCCAGGGAAGGCGCTCCGCCGGTGCGATAGAACAGAGTTTTCTCACCCGCATCGACGGCGAGCGCGCCCATTTGCGCCGCGCTAACCGGATATCCCCAGCTCGCGATGGTTGTCACAGCGGCTTGTGGCGTCGCGCCAACGGCTGCCGCCGGCGAGTTCACCGCGAAATATACGCCCGGATCGAGCGATGCCGCCGCAACCAGCGCCATGATCGCCACGAAGCTTTCGAGTAGCATCGACCCGTAGCCGACGCTTACGGCGTGCCGCTCCTTCGTGAGCATCCTGGGGGTAGTGCCCGAAGATATGAGCGCATGGAATCCCGAGACGGCGCCACACGCAATTGTGATAAAGCAGAACGGAAAGATTTTGCCGGCAAAGATGGGCCCGGTTCCGTCCACGAAGCGCGTGAACGGGGGCAAGCGCATTTCGGGATGCAGAAATACCACGCCCAGCGCAAGCAAAATCACCACCCCGAGCTTCACAAATGTGCTCAAGTATCCTCGAGGCGCCAGCAGCAGCCAAACGGGGAGAGCGCTCGACATGAATCCGTACACAATCAGCGCCGCCGCAAGCGCGATTCCGCCATAGGTGAACCATGGCGCCACAGCAGCGGATTTCGCAACGGCCTGCCCGCCGAAGATGCTCGCCATCACTAGAACGAAACCGATAACCGAGCATTCAAGCACCTTTCCCGGCCGCACGTACCGCAGATACAGACCCATGAACAGGGCGATCGGCATCGTGGCCGCAATCGTGAACACGCCCCACGGGCTGTCCTTCAACGCATTCACGACCACGAGTCCGATCACCGCGAGCAGGATGATCATAATCAGCAGGACGGTGATCAGCGCGATGAATCCGCCCACCTTGCCGATTTCTTCGCGCGCCATCTGGCCTAGCGATTTGCCGTCACGCCGCATGGAGCAGAACAACACGACAAAATCCTGCACGGCTCCGCCCAACACGGCGCCTACGATGATCCAAAGCGCGCCGGGCAAATAGCCGAATTGCGCGGCAAGCGTAGGACCAACCAGAGGACCGGGGCCGGCGATCGCGGCGAAGTGATGGCCGAGCACGATCCACCGGTTCGTCGGCTCGAAGTCGTGGCCGTCGCGCAGCCGTTCCGCAGGTGTCGCCCGGCGGTCGTCGAGCGCCATGGCTTTGGCGGCGATGAAAGCAGCGTAAAAACGGTAGCCGACCAAGTATGTACAAGCCGCGGCGATAATGAGCCACATGCTGCTAACCGGCTCGCCGCGATTCTGAGCGATAACGCCCATCGCGACGGCGGCCGCCAGGGTGACAGCGGCCCACAACACCTTTCCAGCAACAGCCATAACCATACAAGAATAACCGGGTGCGGATCTGCGGCTGGGCCGGCGGCTTTCGACACGCCGGGCTTTATGCGGAATGGCGAATGAGTTCCGGCGTTCCGCCAATGCGGTCACGACGCGGCAGAATCGGTTCCATCGGGTCCTACAGATTCGGAGTTCGCGAGCGTGGAAATATCCCGCCGGGGCGTGCGGGGCATTACCATCCATTGTTCAACGGGAACTCGTGCTTCATTGCAGACTTTCACGTAACCGCTCAGGCAGGCTAAAGCCCGCCGCAGGCTGAAGCCCTGCCCCACAACGGGCTGCACGCCACCTAGCATCAATCGTATTTTTCGTAGAAGATCTGCTTGCGGTCGAACCCCCGGCCTTTCAAGATCCGGCGAACGTCGTCGACCATCGCCTTCAGCCCGCAGAGGTACACGTCGACGTCGCACCGCCCGCCCAGCGCCTCTTCCAGATGAGCCTGAACGTGGCCTGTGCGGCCCATCCAGCCCGGCTCGGGGCGGCTCAACACCGGCCAAAAGCGGAAGTGCGAAAATTTTTGCGCCATCTCTTCAAACTCGCGGCGGTACATCAAATGCGATTCATACCGCACACCGAACAGAAGCGTGAACGCGGGCGAACCTTCGCGCAGGTGCGCTCGGAGCATGGAGCGGAACGGCGCGATACCGGTCCCGGTAGCGATGAATAGCGAATCGCGCGGAGGCTGCCGCAGCACGAACATCCCCAGCGGCGGTTTCATCTCCAGTGTCTGCCCGGGCTTCATCTGGAACAGAGGCCCGGAAAATACGCCTTCCGGCACGCGATTCAAGCACAGCTCGAATCGATTGCCATCCCCCGGAGCGGATGCGAGCGAATATGCGCGCGTGATGGTGCGGCCCCCAACTTCGGCCGACAGCGACACGAATTGCCCCGGAACGAATTCGAGCCGATCCGGGCCTTCGGCCTCGAAGACGAAGTGGCGAACCTCGGGCGCGAGCTCGACGGATTCGATCAGCCTCGCGAGCATACCGGCGCCCGCGCGCGGTCGAGCAGCGCGTCCACCATCGCGGGATGGCCGTCCAGAGGAGGGGTTGCTTCAAATGCGATCCCGGAATTTGCGGCGGCTGCCTGCTCGATCAGCATGGGAAGATCGCGTTGCAGATGCAGCCCGAGCGTGAGGAAATACGGGATTACGACAATGCGGCGAACCCCGCGTTGGGCCAGTTGGCGCGCGGCTGAGTTCAAATCGGGCTCGCCGCCGCCCAAAAACGCAGGAACGACATGTTGCAATTGCCCGCGCCGCGCCATTTCCGCTGCCACCGCGCGCACCGCATCGTTCGCGGATTCGATACTCGAGCCGTGCGCGAATACGATGTAGCCGGTCATACCAGTAATTCGGTTTGCGCGGGCATCGGAAACATCTCGCGAAGAAAATCGTAAAAAGCCCGCCCGCGCGGACGCCCGTTATCGTGCTGAATTTGGAGCCTCTGAAAAAACACCAATGAGCCGAGCACATCGGAATCGCGCAACGTTTGCAGCCCGGTCTTCTCCGCCAGACGCTTGGATATATCCCCAATCGCTTCCTTCAATGCCTGCTGAATGGAAGCGGCGTAAGGATTCTGCGGCCGCGTTTCATAGATCAAGCCCGATTGCAGCGTGCGGTATGTCTTGATCAGCGCTCCCAAAGCCTCCCCCGCATCGCGGTCCACTGCCCTATTGGATTGCATCGCTTCGACCAGCGAGAACGCGAGCCACGCGATCAGCGTATCGTGCTCGGAGAGGAACTGTTCGGTTACGCGAACGTCCTGATTAGGAAAGTCGTCTTTCGTATGCGGCACAAACCGCTCGTGCGCGCGTGCTTCTTGTAGATGTTCGCAGGTGGAGGGGCAGTCGATGGTAGTCTCGCGCCCAGTCCCGCAGCAAACGGGGCAAATTTCGGCGTTCACGCCGGGGCAGAATCGGCGCGCGCGCTTCTTCTGACACAATTTGCAGGGGGAGTTCACCGCGGACGACTCCATCGTATCATTGAGCATGCCTCGCTCGGACTTGTACATCAAAGTTGAAATCGACGTCGACGAAAAAGAGCGACCCGAGCGCGTCGCCGCCGAGATCTGCCGGCTGATCCGCAAAGTCTATGGAGTGCGCCACGCGGAGGTGTCGAACATTGTCGAGCGCGAGGGATAGCCGGGGGCATTATTTCTCCGGGTCACGTGCCTGCGTGATACACTCATCAACGTGAAACAGCGTATTCAGAATGTCACGCTGAGCTTGCCTGAGCCTTTGTTGCGAAAGTTCCGCGTCTATGCGGCGGAGCGAAACCAGTCCATGACGGCGTTGATGGCGGAGGCTATTCGTAAGCTGATGGATGAGGACAATCCGCTAGAAGCAGCGAAACGGCGTCTGATCAAGCAAATTCACAATGCGCCAGACTGGGGAACCGGCGGAAATATTACCTGGACACGCGATCAGCTCTATGACCGCGCCAAATAATGCCGCTCGAGTTCGTCGATACAAACATCTTGATCTACGCGCATGACGGTGGCGCCGGCGCGAAGCACACAATATCAGAGGCGCTTATTGAGCGGTTAAATCAGTCCTCTGAGGGAGCTGTCAGCACCCACATTTTGGCTGAGTTTTACCTCGTAGCAACCAAGAAGATCCGCAGGCGAGAGGAAGATATCGCAGCCATAGTCGCGGACTTCGGCGCTTGGACCGTGCACCGCCTTGCCCATTCCGACCTCCTCGCTGCGATGCAATTGCACCGGCGATACAAGATTTCTTGGTGCGACGCGCTGGTGCTCCAAAGCGCGCACGCGCTCGGTTGCGAGATTCTATGGACGGAAGACTTGTCGCACGGTCAGCGGTACGGATCTCTCATCGTGCGGAATCCCTTTCGCTGAAACTTAAAACTCATATCTAAGCGCGGCCTACATCCACCTCGGCGCCGCCACCTACTGAAGGTCGCCGAACGTTGGGGGATTCCGGCGAAGCTGAACGCTCATTCCGGAGGAAAGCCGAACAGCATCGGAGCATAGGCGCGTTTATCTGATATCCTGCTACCCATCAGAGCGTGCGTATGGTGATTCATTCAGATTCATTTGTGGATGTGATGTTACCTTTCATGGTGGCTCTCGCAATGATCGTTCTGGTCTTGATCTCCGCCGGGATGCTCGCTTTCGGGAAGTTCCGCCCGGATGGCGAAGACCTTGCGGGCTTTGGCTGGGTTGGTTGCTGTGTACGTAGTGGCGCTGATAGGAGTCTCGCTTCTTACTCCGCAAAAGATCGGGAGCGCCGGCCAGGCCTACTGTGTGGACATTTGGTGTATCGGTATTGAGAAAGTCAGCCCGATGCCGGCGAACACGAGATTGCCTACAAGGTCGACGTTCGCATTTTCAGCGACGCCAATACGGTGAGGACGAGCGCCAAGGGCTTCTCGCTCTTTCTGGTGGACGAACGCGGCCGCCGCCGGTACCCGATGATAAAAGATCCGTCAGTGATTCCTATCGACTTGGGCCTGGACCCTGGCCAAACGGTGAACACTTCGCTGACTTTCGTCACCTCGGCGGATGCGCGCGAGCTCTTCCTAACCATCGATTCGCCAATATTTTGGGGGGCAAGATTTTGTTTTGCCTGCGATGGTAGCCTGTTGCACAAGCCGACGCTGTTGCGCGTGCTATAGGGCGCTGCCCGGAAACCGTTTATCTCTGGGCGATCGCCGCGTGATTGTTCCGGCAACGAATGACGACGAGTCGTCAAGTTCTCACTGGCACTAAAACTCATACCTCAACGCAAACTGCATCGACCTCGGCGGCAGCGTCTGCTGAAATTCCCCGAATGTTAGCGGCGATTGGAGGCTCAAGCTCGGGTTGGTGAAATTCGGGTGATTGAACGCGTTGAATGCCTCCGCGCGGAACGCGATCCGCTGGCCTTCTTTCGGCAGAGGGAACGTTTTCGAAACCGAAATGTCGACGTTGAAAATGGGCGCCAGACGCACGGCGGCGCGGGTGCCCGCTCCTTCCGGCGGTTGATCCTGGAAGTTGGAGGAGACACTTGTGCTCGTGAAGATGCTTGGATTTCCGTTGTCGTCAATGTGCACACCGCCCGATGGGGTCGGGGTATTCACGACAGCAAGTGAGCTCAGCCAGTAATTGGTGTTGTAAGCCAGGTCGCCTTGGACCGCGCTCGGCAGCGGAGTGCTGTAGCGCCAGATGCTCGAAACCTGCCATCCGCCGATGATCGGGTTCGCCCAACCGGGAACGCTTTTCAACAGCGGCTGGCCCTTGCCCAACGGCAGCAAGTACATGAAATTCGCATTGAAGTTGTTGCGGATATCGAAATCCGACGACCCGCGGAAAGCGCCCGCATTATAGATGTTCTGAATGGAAGCTCCTTGCTCGCCCGCTCCCGATTCCGCGGCGGAGGCGTTGTCGATGGAATGCGACAGCGTGTAATTGAAATCGAATTGGAGCCCGTTTGCAAGCCGCCTTCGCACGGTTACGCTGAGGCCGTGGTAATTCGCCTGGCCCGCGTTCATCCACATCGGCATGGTGCTTCCCTGTTGCGCGAAGAATGTGTAGCACCCCGGAACGCTCAGGCATTTTCCCGGAATGTAATTGCCGCTGATGCGATCGGCGGCGTGGAGGCTGTCCAGGAAACTGCTTCCGAACACGCCGTAGACGCTGTAGAAATAATTCGCCGATGCGCTGCCCGGAAAATATGCGTCTTTATAACCCGGCCAGACATTGTTGACGAACGGCAGATTCGGCACCAGGCTCGGATTATTCATCACCTCCTGCGCTACGTACGCTGCCGCGTTGTTGTACGGAAGGCCCGCCTTCTGCGCCAGCGAATTCGCCAGATTGTAGACGATCATCGCGTTCTGCTGCCAAGTCACGCCGGACCCGGGGTCCTTGTAATTTTCAACCGGCGTATACACATCGCTCTGCAGCAACAATTGTCGCGACAAACGGCCCAAATAGCCGATCTCCATCGTGATTTTGCCGGGAAGCTCGCGCGAGAAACTCGCGTTGAGCGCGATGGAATACGGTGTTTTCAGATCCGGCGAGATGCCGAGAAAAGTGCCAGTGATTGCGGCGATGGGGGGCGGCGTATAAGGGAAACCGCCGGGCGCCGCGGGCGGGAGCGCGGGGAACGCGCCGTTGAACCTTGGCGAGGTCGTGAAACTATAAGAATCCGGGAAGTTCGTCGGATTCGTCAGACCCAATGAGCCGTACTGATCGAACTGCGTAATTAAATCGTTGCCGAACTGATCGTACGTCAGCGCGCCTCCGACTCGGAACGCACCGGTCTTGCCGAAAATCTTTCCGATCAGTCCGTCATGCCCGCTAGGCGCGTACGCCAATCCGAAGCGCGGAGCGAAATTCAGATTATTCGGATCCCACCAGCTCTGCTTCCCGTTCACCGGACCGTTCAACGCATAGCTGAGCGTAAAGTTCGGCATCTGATTGGCGGGTACGCCCTGCGCTTGTAATCCGTTTCGTTCCGCGAAATATACGTTCAGCGGAATTGTTGGGTCCACTTGAAGACCATGCGACTCATACGGAGGCCTGAAGTTCTCATACCGCAGCCCGGCTGTTAGCGTGAGTTCCCGGGTGACACGAAATGTATCCGCGATATAGCCCGAATAGGAACGCGCGATGAAGGTTCTCTGTTGCGGCGTGCCGATCGGCAATAATTGACCGTTGCGGTTGTACTGATACGTCACGAACACATCGTTCAAAATGCCCAGAAGCATTGCCGAAGCGTTCGTTACCGATGTCGGATTCGCTAAGACGGCGCCGCCCAGGTAATTTGAGACGGCATTGTTGATGTCCTCTCCCAACCCGATCAGCTCTGTCGCGCCATAAGCGTACAGCGGGAACGAGGTGGTGAACGCGGACAGGTTGTTCTGGTTGAAGCGGAGGTTCGCGCCGGTGGTAATCGTATGCCTGCCCTTGGTCCACGTCAGATCGTCCAAAAAATTATTGAGCGGATTTGTTCGCCCTTTCGGGCGGGCGTTCCAGTTATAAAGCGGCGCGACCGCTGTCGGCTCGAATTGAAACCCTGTCCCTCCGACGCCTGAAAGCTCCTGGCCCATGCGAGTGAGCCCGTAGGTGAACGTGTTGATAATGGCCGGCGTAATGATGGCCGTGTAGCGGGCCGAGATCCCTTTGCTGTTATCCCGCAAAGTAGAAGCGGGCGCCTGCCCGGGAAATTGCGCCAGGATGACATCCTGGGTGTTGTCCTGAAGGGTGCCGCGAACAGTCAGCGTGTGCTTGCCTGCCGAGTCCAGTTTGTAATCGGCCTTCGCCACCCATGCCATGTTATTCAAATGCGACGGAGCGTTGAACCGGTATCCGCTGAAATTTAAGCCGCCATCCTGGCCATAGGCCGGATCGTTACCCACCGGATACTGATTCATGATCTTCAGATAGCCCGGATTCAATCCGATTCCAAGCGGGTCGACGGCCTTCATGTCGGCCGGGCCGAGTGTCTGGACGGACCCGTCCGCCAACTGCACGTTCATATAGCCTTGCTTCAGCGATTCCGCGGGCACGGCTTGCACCTGCGATACGCTGCTTGCATCCGTACGCTGCTCCCAGTTCACGAAATAGAACAAGCGGTCTTTCTTGATTGGCCCTCCGATGGATGCGCCAAACTGATTGCGCGTAAGTTTTTGAACGGGGACGCCGGCCTGGTTGTTAAACCATGTGTTCGCGGACGTGGCAGTGTTGCGGTTGTATTCGTATAACGATCCGTGCAGCGCATTCGTGCCGCTCTTGGTAATCAACACCACTTGTCCGCCGGAGGAGCGCCCTTGATCCGCGCCCAAGCCGCCGACAGTCACGCGGAACTCCTGCACGGAGTCGAGTGGCACGGCCAGAACACCATTGAAACCCGCGTTGACGTTCGCTCCGTTGCCGTTTACTCCCTGATACGTGGTGCCGGTCGTCGTGTTTTGCGCCACCAACCCGGCGGTTTGGTTATCGTTCACGTCCACGCCGTCTAGCGTGATGTTGTTCTGATCCCGCCGCGCCCCCAGCACCTCGCCATTTGTAGTTACGCCCGGCTGAAGACTCAAAAGCTCCACCACGTTCCGCGTTTGGAGCGGGAGTGAGCTTACCTGCTGTTCCGAAAACGGATTGCCGACCGATGCGTCCACGGTGTTGATTGTCGATGCCTCTGCCGAGACATTTACAGATTCGGCGGTTCTGCCGAGTTCCATTTGGAGGTCAAGCGTTGTGGGCGTGTTCACCAGCAGCGCCACGCCAGTGCGGCTCACGGTCGCAAATCCAGGCTTCTCTACCGAGACCGTGTACGTTCCAGGCGTGAGTTGCAAAAACTGGTATTCCCCGTTCGATGTGGTTACCGTTTGCCGGACCACTCCGGTTTGGGAATTGTTAAGTTTGACAACTGCGTCCGCCATAGCCGCGTTTTGCGGATCGGTAACAATACCGCGTAACTGCGTAGTAGATTGGGCCAGCGCGACGGAGCAGAGCGCCAATAGGGCGAGCGTCTTCATAGAAACTCCTGTAGACACGACTAAATTTGTGTTGTTCGATTCGTACCGAGAGACGGGCTCGCAAGCGCACAGCCCGCACGTGGCGTTGTGCGCGGAAATCAGTCTTAAGCAGGCCGGCGTAGGCCGATAGGAGGATTATCAACGTGCGCGAAGAGCCAAGTCAATCCTCCGTTGATAGAAACTTTCTATCAGCCGCGTAGAACAAATCAATCGCGACACCCGCTCGAGGTTGAATTATTCGCCATATTATCCTGGCCTGCCTACGGAGGATGCTATCATGCAGGCATGAAAAGGCAGGCACTCCAATACACTGTACGAGACGTTCCCGCCGAAGTTGACCGAATGCTTCGGAAAAAGGCGAAGCGCCGCGGGGTGAGCCTTAACCAGATCGTGCTCGAAGAGCTGACCGCGGCGACGGTTGGGCGCGGTCGCAAGGCGGACTTCTCCGATCTGGTCGGACGATGGGTGCCCGATCCCGAATTCGACGCCATTCTCGCCGCGCAGCGCCAGATCGACTGGGAAAAATGGAGCTGAGAGCCGCCCTGGACACTAATCGTGTAAGCGATCTCTTCCAGGGCGATACAGCCCTGGCGGAGAGATTGGAAACATACGATGAAGTCTGGGTCCCGCTGATGGTCTTGGCGGAGCTCAAGGCAGGGTTCTTTGGAGGTAATCGGCAGCATCGCAATGAGCGTCTGCTTCGCGAGTTACTCGCAAAGCCGACGGTTCGAGTTCTGTTACCGGGCCGCGAAACAGCCGAACAATACGCGCGCTTGTTCGTTCAGCTCAAGCGCGCCGGCACGCCGATTCCGACGAATGACGTCTGGATCGCCGCGTTAGCGCTTGAGAACGATCTCTTCCTCGTCACGCGCGACCCTCACTTTCAGCGCATTCCCCAACTGCTACAAGGCTCATTCGGCCCAGCGATGTAGCTTCCCCGATAGAAAGTTTCTATTAGCGGCCAAGAACAAATCAATCGTTCTGAAGCAGTTGGGGCGCTAAAATAATTCTCAACGGCCACGTTGCCGCGACTCTAAGTCCCCGGACGTGGCAATGCTTAGGAAAGCTCTTTACCTTTGTCTTTTGGCCTGCTGCGCGCTGCCGGCGCAGCAGAAACCTTCTTTCACCGTTGGATGGTCCGTGTACGTCGGTTGGGATCCGTATTACTACATGGGCAAATCGGGGATCCTGCGCAAGTGGGCCGATAAGTACGGAATCAACATCCGCGTGCAGCGTTTTGACTACGCGCCCTCGCTCGATGCGTTCGTTGCGAAGAATATCGACGCGTGCGCGATGACCAACATGGAGGCCCTGGACATGCCCGCGGCGGCCGGCGTCGATACGACCGCCATCATCGTCGGCGACTATTCGAACGGCAATGACGCGGTGATTACACGCCAGGGCCTCGGGCTTGCGCAGCTTCCTGGAAAGCCGCTCCTGCTGGTTGAAAAAACCGTTTCGCAGTATCTGTTCGAACGGGCGATGGCGATCAATGGCCTCGGCGATCAGATCAAGCGCGTGAAGTACATTAACACTTCCGATTCAGACATCGCGGCTGCATTCATGACGGATGCGAGCAAGCCGGCAGTGGTGACGTGGAAACCCATGGTTTCGCAAATTCTGAAGACCAAAGACGTGAAGGTCGTGTTCAATTCATCGCAGATTCCGGGCGAGATTTTGGATCTTATGGTCGTGCGCACCGATATTTTGAACCGGCCGGACGGCTCGGGCCAAAAGTTTGCGAAGGCGATTGCAGGCGCGTGGTACGAAGTCATGACCCAGATGAACGCCTCCGGCGCCGCAGCCGATAAGACCCTCACAGCCATCGCGGAGGCCTCGCAGGATTCGCTCCTATCGTACAAAGAGCAGCTTTCGACGACGCACATGTTTTACACTCCGCAATCGGGCGTTCAGATGGCCGCCTCGCCCGACCTTAAAAAGACCATGGATCTGGTTCGCCAGTTCTGTTTCAGCCATGGTCTGCTCGGAGATAAGGCAAAATCGCCGGACGAAGTTGCGATTCAATTCCCGGATAAAGGCGTTGTGGGCAAGGCCGACCGCGTACGGTTCCGCTTCAGCACCGAATACATGCAAATGGCGGCGGACGGAAAACTATGACGTTTTTCCATATTCACGATCAGCCCGGCCGGACCGCCGCATTGATTTTGTCCTGGCTGATTTTCGCCGGTGGCATCGCGAGTTATTTTTATGTCGCCATTGAGCGGCATCGCGATAATCCCGACGATCGAGTAATGCCGACGATTTCTCAGATGGTTCAAGGCTTCAAAGACGCCGCGATGAAGCCGGCGGAAGAAGATGAAGAGAATGCCCCGCACAGCATGTTATGGAAAGATTCGATCGCGACAGGGCGCCGGTTTCTGATCAGCGTTGCGCTTTTATTTCCCGCCGTGTTGATTGGTTTACATATGGCGCTGTTTCCCTACGTCGGCGCGTTATTTTTGCGCTTCTTCCAGTTCTTTGACAAGATCGTCGCGCTTTCGCTGCTCCCGATTATTTTCATCGCGTTTGGAATTGACGAGCTATCGAAGGTCATGCTGATCGTAATCGGCGTCGCGCCCACGATCATTCTCGACACATTCAATCTCAGTAAAGCCGTGCCGCGTGAAACCGTCGTCAAAGCATTTACGCTTGGGGCGGGCGACTTCGGGATCGCTTACCGCGTGGTTTTCAAGCAAATTCTTCCGCGCGTTTTAAACAGCATTCGGCTGAATTTAAAAGCCGTGATGCTGTTTCTATTCGCGGGTGAAATGATCGCCTCCACCGACGGGCTGGCCTATCGCATCGCCCTGCTGCGCCGCCACATGGGAATGGACACAATCATTCCCTACGTGTTGTGGGTCGCGCTGCTGTTGTTCCTGGTCGATTTAGGAATGAGCCTGCTGAATCGAAAACTACATCCCTGGTTTCAAGAGACGTGAACATTCAGATTCAAAACGTCTCGGTCGAATATCAACGGCCAATTCTCGAGAACATCGATCTGGAGATCGAGGCCGGGGAATTTGTGTCGATTGTCGGCCAGACGGGATGCGGCAAATCCACGCTGCTGCGCTTGATCCTGGGCGAGCAGATCCCGTCTCGGGGACGCGTACTCGTGGGTGGAAAGGAGCGCACGCAACCCGACCCGACGTGCGGTTACGTTCCCCAGAAGTATTCGCTTTTTCCGGATCGAACCGTATTGGGAAACGTGACGTTTGGGTTGAATGGCCGCGGGGCGCGAGAAACCGCCCTAAAAATGATCCAGCGTACAGGTTTGAAGGAATCGGACGCGGCGAAGTATCCGCATCAGCTTTCCGGCGGCATGCAGCAGCGCGTTGCGATTGCGCAGGCTTTGGTAATGAATCCGCCGGTGCTGCTGATGGACGAAGCATTCAGCGCGCTCGACCCCGGTACACGCGCGGGAATGCAACGTCTGATTAAGGAATTGTGGGAGGAAAGCGGCACTACGATCGTGTTTGTAACGCACAACACGCGGGAAGCCGCCTATTTGGGAACGAGAGTGATTGCGCTGGCAAACCGCTCTATCGCACTGGATGTCTCCGCTCCCGCGGAAGAAGAATTGGAACATGTCTTTCTATAAAACACACGCGCCACGTTATCGCGAACACAACCGTTCACTGCCCGACTTCGCCGATTTGGAAGGCATGCGGGCGCTCCACGAAGAGAATGAGATTCCGCTCAAGCAATGGAAGGAAGAAGTACGCCGGGGAAAGGAATTTGGGCTTGAATGCGT
Source organism: Bryobacterales bacterium (assembly GCA_019261985.1). Taxonomy (GTDB): domain Bacteria; phylum Acidobacteriota; class Terriglobia; order Bryobacterales; family Bryobacteraceae; genus Palsa-187. The sequence continues at coordinate 28,826 of JAFAQY010000020.1, forward strand.
GGACTCCATCGAAGATAAGAGTGAGATCAGTTGCTTCCAGCGCGGCGAGCTGCCGCACTGGTCCGGCATAAATACATTCCTGAAGACGCACTACCTGGAAGACGTCCGGCAAGTCGGCCAGTATGATGTCGCTTTCATGGGCGTGCCGTTCGATATCGGCACCACATACCGGGCCGGCACGCGCTTCGGGCCACAGGGGATTCGAAGGATTTCATCGCTATACACAACGTACAACTTCGAGCTCGGCGTAGACCTGCGCGAATCTTTGAAGATGTGCGATATCGGCGATGTCTTTTGCCCCGCGAACATCACCAAGAGCCACGACCAGATTTCGAAAGGCGTTGCGCACGTGCTTTCCAGCGGCACTCTGCCGATGATTATGGGCGGCGATCACTCGATCGGGTATCCGTGCGTGCGCGGCGTGGCGCAATGCGTTGAAGGAAAGGTCGGAATCATCCATTTGGACCGGCACATCGACACGCAGGAAAAAGACATGGACGAAATCATGCACACTTGTCCGTGGTTTCATGCGACGAACATTCCGAATTGCCCGCCGACGAATCTGGTGCAAGTCGGCATCGGCGGGTGGCAGGTTCCGCGTCCGGGCGTGAAAAAAGGCCGCGAACGCGGATCGACGGTGCTGACCATCCAAGACATCGAGCGCATCGGCATCGATAAAACCGTTGAGATTGCGCTCGAAGTGGCCTGGAAGGGCGCGTCAGCGGTTTATCTGTCGTTCGACGTGGATTCGGTGGACGCGGGCTTCGTTCCGGGCACGGGCTGGCCGGAGCCGGGCGGATTTCTACCGCGCGAGGCGCTGGCGATTTTGAAGGGCGTCGCGAAGGAGGGTATCGCGGCCATGGAGGCGGTGGAGGTCTCCCCGCCCTACGATATCTCCGATATCACGGCGCTTGTCGCCGTCCGAGCCATGGTGGATGTGCTTGCGACAATGGTCAAACATGGCCGCATTGGCGGAAAGCTCGGCTGAAAAGGCAACTCCTGAATTTTTAATTCTTACCGATCTGCCGCGCGGCCACGCGCTGTGGCCTTCAGCTCTTGCGCAGGTGGATGTGATCCGGGCGGCTTGCGCTCCGGTGCTGGGGTTCGAGCCGTGCGTGAGGCTCGTTTGTGCGGCGGAGATGCCGGTGCGAGAAGGCGTCGAAACGTTCGTGTTGCCCGCGGCCCTCGATTTCAGTTTGTGGGAACGCGAGGAGCTTGGGCGAAAGATCGCGGAGGCGCGGCGGGGGCATCCGAAGAACCTAATTTTTCACGACGATATCGATCCGGGACATCCGCTGTTGGTAGATGCGCTCGTAGGACAAGCTTCAGCTTGTCTCGCTGGACAAGCTAAAGCTTGTCCTACTTGCGGGTTGGTTTTTGCGGCTAGCGGGCATGGCGATTCCGCAAGCCGGGCCCAGAGCTATCGCCTGATGCGGCTGATTTGGGAGCAGGCGGGATTCGCGCGCGCGGAAGTTGGTTTTTTGAGACACGTTCAGCCGTTTTTGGCCCACGTGTTGGAGCGATGTGCTCGCGAGCCGATTCCGTGGGTTGTGCTCTTTCAGGGCCAATGGGAAACCGAGCACGTCGAGTACGCGCGGGTGATGGTGGAGAATGTCCGCCGTGCAAACCCGCAACCACAAATCCATTTCGCCGATCCTCCTGGAGCGCACGAACTATTCACCGCCTGGTACGCTCAGCGGATCGCCAAGTTGTGGCGCGAGAGGCGCGCTCGCTCGGAGGCGCGCGCGCCATCGCCGAAACGGTCAGCGCCCGAGCCGCCCGGCTTGCTGAGGTTTGGCGCGGGGACTATCGCTCGAGTGAGCGATCAAGCGCGGATGTCTCGGGTCTTGGAACAAGTCTTGCCCCCGGCGAAGCCAGATCGGATTTTGGTCAAGGTCACGTGGCACGGATACGCCACAGGAACGTACACGGACCCGGCCGCGCTCGATCTGCTGCTGAGCGCGCTTCCCGCGCCCGCCATCGTTCTCGAAGGTCACACCAGCAGCCGCAATCTCGGCGGCGCGGAGTTCGATTGGGAGACCGAAGCGAGGGAAAATCGAGCCTGGATTCGCCGGCAGGAGGCAGAATATCTGCGGCGGACGGGTCTTCAGGAAGTCCTGACCCGACATCGCGCGCAATACGTCAATGTCACCGAAGAGTTTTGGAACGAGGAGTACGAAGGCGATCCCGCGAATTTCGTTCCCAGCGTGCTGCGAGAATTGAAAGGCTCGCCAATGCTGAATTTTCCGAAATTCAAAGGCCCCACGCGCCTCGCCGTCTCTAATATGTTCGGGCTGATTCCGCTTCCGCTAAGGAGCGCCTGGCACGGGCCGAACATCACCTGGTTTGCGCGAGCTTGCTGCAACATGGCGAAACTATACAGCGAGCTGTTTGAGCTGTCGGCCGTGGTGGAAGGTCTCTATTCGGCGGTGCGTTGGAACCGCCAGGGATTATATCGAAGCCGCTGGGGCAATTACGATTTGATTCACGACGCAGGCTGCGTTACCGCTAGCCCGGGGCTCGCGGCCGCGGATATTCTGGCTGCGCGGCTCCAAGGGCAGAACGTGCACACGAGCGCTTTTTTCGATGTGGTACGGCAGGAGTTGGGCTGGGATGAGGAGGCCGCGACGGCGGAGCTGCCGGAGGTTCTCAGGATGCTGTTTGTGTGACGATCAGCGGCTTTCGTCTTCGAGTTCCGCCGGCTCGGCGGCGCCGGCGGGCTCACGCAATTTCGCGAGTGTAGGCGTGTCGAACGAGAAATGCTCGGCCAGAACATCGGCTGCGCTGAAGCGCGGTTTCGCGACTCCATCGTTATTGTGATGCCGCGTTTTCGTCAGTATATGGTACAGCTCGTGGGCGATCAAGCGGCCCATCGCGCGCCCGTAGAGGAACTCCTGCTTATTCTCGTACTTTGATAGCGGGGCAGCCAGCATTCGAGAAAGAGTATCGCATTCGACCCAGCTAAACGGGAGGACTTCGCCATCCGAAACCGCAGTTGAGGCCAAAGCGGACGGCGCGGTTAAAGGCGCGACGGGCGTAGAAGGATCCGGCGATTCACAATTGCCGCGAAGCTCAACCACGACAATAGGCCCTTCCACGGCATTGGAGCTGCCGCCTGGTAGACTTCGCCACTCGATGTGATATCCGGCAGTTTCCATCAGCGCATTGGCTTCCCGCTGCATGGCTTGAATAGGCTCGGCGCGCTGACCGGAGGTTGTCCGCAGGTATACAACTACTGGACGTTTCTCCAGACCGACGAGGTCCGGCGAACCGAAACATGGAGCGACGCTCAGTAACCCGACGAGGGTGGCAAGTAGGCGCGCAGACATGGCGCAAGCACACGAGCATTATACATGCTCGGGCTGGGCGCGCGCTTGTCACCGGGACCGAAGAATCTCGCTTAAGGCTGCTTCGAGCTAAACCTCCATACGTTTCCGTCGCGCAAATTCGAAAGCCAGATAGACCCGTGGGCGACCCGAATGGAATCGCCACCCGGGCCGAACCATTGTTTAATGACCGTATTGGTGGCAGGATCGATTTCGGTTATGGGGATCTCGAAAACCGTGGCCCAAACGTGGCCTTCACCGAACGCGATTTCGCCGCCGGTTCCGGGGACTCCGAGTTCGATATTGGCGATAAGGTTGCCGGATTTCGCGTCCACCCTGGAGACTGTGCCGTCACCCTGATTCAGGGTCCAGACCGAGCCTGCGCCCGTCGTGAGAAATCGAGGCTGCGGACCGACCTGAACGGAGTGGATAACCGAGTTGGTCTTCGGGTCCACGCCGCTTAGCATGTTGGAATCCGGGGAGGTGACCCATACCATGCCTTCCCCATAGGTCACTCCGGCGGAGTTCGGCGGCACTGCCACCTGCGCGATCACTTTGTTTTGGTTCGCATCGATTTTGGAGAGGACGCCTTTGGGGTCCGTAACCAGCCAGACTCCTTCGGGACTGGCGGCGATACCTCCTTCGCTTGCGGCGGGACCGATTGCGATCGTGGCGACTACCTGATTTGTCGCGACATCGATTCGCGATACCGTCTTGTCGCCGCAGTTCGGAACCCAGATGCTTCCGAAACCGGATGCGAGTCCCGAGCAGGGGCGCTTGCCTACGGTGATTTCCGCGGCGACTGTATTGGTTTTCGCATCGAGCCTGTAGACCGTATTTTTCGGCGCATTGGAGACCCATTCGGCATCGGCGGTGGATGCCTGCCAATCCGGCAACCCTCCCGTCTGGAAGATCGCGTCCGGCTTGATGCCGGACATCTCGCGGCGGACTTCCAGGGTGGCGACGCCGGGACGCGGTGGCCGTTTGGCGCGCGGCTTCTTCTGGCCATCCGGCGCCGGCGTGGACGAACTGTCTTGCGCGGGCAAGAAAGCACACGCGGCCGCCGCGAGGAGTGTTGCGAGGATCGGTCGAGCTCTCCGCATGCGGTTGCTATTCGGCAAGCGTGGCGATCGCGCGCTTCGGGTCGATGCGCGAGACCGTTCCCTTCCCGATATTCGAGAGCCAGATGGCATTAGCCGTGGCCGAGATGAGTCCGCCGCCCTCGCCCCAGAACTGCTGCGCCACTCGTTCCTTGTCGGTTTCAGGATCGATTCGTGTGAGAGGGAATCCCGTTTGTGTCGCCCACAGAAATCCGGCTCCGAAAGCCAGGTTTCCCCCGGCGTTGGGCACAGCGAGATCGAGAGTCTTTATCACCTTATTCGTTTTTGGATCGATGCGATCGATCTTACCTTCCTTTTCGCACAGGACCCAAACGGACCCCGCGCCGAAGGCCACTGAGCGCGCGCTGGTCGAAACCTCGATACGTTTCTCTACGAGATTTGTTGCGGGGTTAACGCGAAGCAGGCGCGTCTCGGAGGGGCACGTTACCCAAAGGGAATTCTCGCCGAACGCGATGCTGTTGCAACCCGCGGGAAGGCGCAGCTCGGCGACGACTCGGTTTTGATCGGGGTCGATGCGCGCCAGCGTGGTTTTGGAGTCGACCAGCATCCAGATGCTATCGGAGTTGGATGCCAACGCCATGCTGACGTCGGCGGATCCGATAGCCAGCGAAGCCGTTGCTTTATTAATTTTCGTATCGAACCTGGTCAGCTTCTGCGGGCCGCATTCGGGAATCCACAGGCTGCCGAACGCGACGAGAGTACCGGAGCAGGGCTGCTTCAGGTCCGTTATGGGATCGAGAGTTTTATTCGTCTTCGGGTCGATGCGCGCGACGGTACCCTTTGATTTGCTTGCGACGAAGATCGAGTCAGCGGCGTTGACGAAGCCGGGCGACTCAACCGGGATGTCAGCTTCGAACTTCAGATTCTCGAAAGGCATTTGGATACCCGGAGTCTTGATACCCGCTTTCGGCGCGATAGGAGCCGGAGCAGCCTTGCTTTTGGCATCGGCCTTAGCCGGATCGGGCGGAGCCGCAATAAGTCCTCCGGTTATGAGACAAACAGTTGCGGCAATAAGCGTGCGCATCTACTTCCTCTTCGTGAACGGGTATTGTGTGCGATGCCGGCGTGGGAAATGCGAACGGGGCGGGAAACTGGCGACGAAGCCCGAATGTTTAGTATAGGACAGTTATTGGGAGGTTTGCGAGTTCTGGAGCGGATCTCGGCTCTCGAGCAGTTGACAATGTTCTCCCTAGTGCTGTATACAAGTTACCAGCGGTAATCGCCGCCACGTCTCTGACGTCCCACGTCGAACTTCGGTAAGCTCCCTCCCCGTCCATTGGGTTTTTACTTCCCTTCAGAGGTGAACGCTTCAAATGCGGTCTCGCTATGTTGTTTTGTTCATAACTACCGGTGCTGTGTATGCGCAGTCGGCCAACCCGGCTACCGCCGATTTTTTCGAAACTAAGATTCGGCCGATCCTGGCGAACAACTGCTATTCGTGCCACACCAATTCGCAATTAGGCGGGCTGCGGTTGGATAGCGCCGACGCAATGGTGAAGGGCGGATCGCGAGGTCCGGCGGTTGTCCCGGGAGATCCGGATAAAAGCTTAATCATCACCGCCGTCCGGCAGACCGATGCGGATTTGAAGATGCCGATGGGCGGCAAGCTGAAAGATTCCGAAGTTGCGGATTTGGCCGCTTGGATAAGAGCCGGCGCGGTGTGGCCGAAGACGGCCGCTGTCGCTGCCTCCACGGGCGATAAATACGTGATCGCGCCGGAGCGGAAGAAGTTTTGGTCGATGCTCCCGCTCTCGATTCCTCCTACACCCCCCACGAAGGACGCCAAGTGGGCGAAAACAAATATCGATAAGTTTGTTCTTGCCAATCTCGAAAAACAGGGTTTGAAGCCAGTGCCTCCCGCGAGCAAGCATGACCTGATCCGGCGCGCGGCTTTCGACTTGACGGGTTTGCCGCCGACCGCGGAAGAAGTAGCCGCCTTCGAAAAAGACAACTCGCCCGACGCTTTCGCGAAAGTTGTGGACCGGCTGCTCGCTTCGCCGCACTACGGCGAGCGGTGGGGCCGTGTCTGGCTCGACGTTGCGCGCTACGGCGAAGACGATTACCGCAGCTTGAATCCGAACCCGAAGGGCTACCGGCCGTATCCGAATGCGTATGCGTATCGCGATTGGGTGATTCAAGCGTTCAATGACGATTTGCCGTACGACCAGTTTGTGAAGGCGCAGCTGGCCGGCGATTTGATGCCGGAGGACGTGCGTTACAAGATGCTGCCGGCCACCGGCTTTCTCGGATTGGGGCCCTGGTACTACGACAACGGCTCGAACGAAGTCACGCGGGCCGATGAGCGGCATGATCGCGTGGACGCCGTAACGCGCGGATTTCTGGGCTTAACCGTCGCATGCGCCCGCTGCCACAACCACAAATACGATCCGATTCCACAGACGGACTATTACTCGCTCGCCGGCGTCTTCTTCAACACCGTTTATGAGGAATATCCTCTGGCTCCGAAGAAGACCGTGGAAGAATACGCCAAGCTCGAAGACGAGCTCGATATGAAGCAAAAGATTCTGCAGGAGGAACAGCAGAATTTATCCAATCACCTTTCCCGCACCCTTGCACTACAGATTTCGAATTATCTGCAGGGAGTCTATGACGTCAGCGGAAAGCCGAAGAAGGAGATGGCGCAGGTAGTGGAGCAGCGCAAGCTCGATTACGAGCTGCTCGACCGCTGGGTCAAGTACATGGCGAAGCCGACGGACAAATATCACCACAAAGACGCGTGGCAAGCCATGATCAAGCAGGGTGGAACGCCGCAGGAGGCGAAGAAGCTCGCGGACAAGTTCCAGGAAGAAGCGGTGGAGGCAATGCTGGCGAAGGCCGACATCGACGCGCAGAACAAGGTGATCGCGGATAAAGATATCGAGGGCACCAAGCCTAAGAAGCGCACCGATAAGCCGAGCAACTTTGTCTCGAATAAAGATTTCAATCCGGGGTCATGGCTAAATCTGCTCAGCCTGCCGGAGCAACAGAACAACTTCTATACCGAAATCTTTCAGCGCGAATTAAGAGACTCCGAAGATCCAACTGCGATGATGGCGATGAATGCGCGCCAGGGAAATCCGGGAGTGCTGCTGTTCCGCGGGTGGGGATTACAGAGCCGCGTGGGTCCGGAAGCGCAGGCGCGATTGAAGACCATGCAGGACGATGTTGATTCCGCGCGCAAAAAGCTCGATCCGCATTATCCGTTCCTCCATGGCGTTAAGGATTCCGAGGCGCCTGTGAATATTCAGCTCGCGATTCGCGGCAATCCGGAAAACCTCGGCGATGAAGTGCCGCGGCATTTCTTGAGCGTGTTCTCCGAAGGCGATCCGAAGCCCTTTTCGAAAGGCAGCGGGCGGATGGAGCTCGCCGGCGATATTCTCGCGCAGCCCATCGCGATGCGCGTGATCGTGAATCGCATTTGGAAGGGCCACTTCGCTACGGGAATCGTCGACACGCCCAGCAACTTCGGGCAGATGGGCGAGCGGCCGGCGAACCCGGAGCTGCTCGAATACCTGGCCGGCACCTTCGTGAAAAACGGAATGTCCATTAAGAAGCTCACGCGCGAGATCATGTTGAGCTCGGTCTACCAGCTTTCGACGCAGGACGATGAGGCGAACTTCGCGAAGGATTCCGGCAACCGCATGTACTGGCGATTTAACCGCCGCCGGATGGATGCGGAGGAGCTGCGTGATTCGGTGCTGAGGGTATCGGGGAATCTGGATGATGCTCTGGGTGGTCCGTCGGAGGACCTGACCCCCGCGAATAAGCGGCGGACGGTGTATGGAAAGGTGAGCCGCTACAAGCTGGACACCTATCTACAGACGTTCGATTTTCCACCGCCGAATATCAGCGCGGAGAAGCGCTTTACCACCACGGTTCCTCTACAGCGGCTGTTTTTGATGAACAGCGATTTTATGCAGATCGAAGCCGAGGAACTGGCTAAGCGCGTCGCCGCCGAACCCGACAACCGCGCGCGGATTAAAAAGATATATCAACTCGTGTATGCGCGAGATGCTAGCGAGCAAGAAATAAAGCTCGGGCTGGAATATCTGCATACGGAGCCGTTGAAAGAGTACGAAGAAAACAAGAACAAGCCCGCGGAACCTCGCGGGAAGGGCGGAACGCGTGGCGGTGGCTCGGCAAATGAAGACGGCGCGAAGCCGAATCCGGTGATCAGTAAAGTAGAAAGCGCTCCAGAGCCGGCCGGCACGGGCGCGGAGGTTGAAGCGCCCGCTGCAGCCGAAGCCACCGGAGACGCGGACAACGCCGGAATGGGCATGGGCATGTTCGGCGGAGTTCCCGGCATGGGCGGGCGAAGAGGCAACAACCCGCTCGGTGCGCCGGAGATCAAATACGAACCGAGTGCCTGGGGGCGCTACTCCAAAGTATTGTTGAGTTCCACCGAGTTTCTATTTATCAATTGAGGAAACATGTTCGATCATAAGTCTCCTAATCCTTTAACGCGCCGCGAGGCTTTGCGGCGGGTCGGAAACGGCTTCGGCATGATGGCCTTCGCCGGAATGTTGAATCGGTCTTTGCTGCGCGCGGGCGTCTCTACCCCTGACGGCGGTGTAATGACCGCCAAGCTGGATTATCCGCAGCGCGTAAAGCGCGTAATTTTTCTCTTCATGAATGGAGGGTGCTCGTCGGTTGACAGCTTCGATCCCAAACCGGCGCTTGAAAAGTACGATGGCCAGCCGCTTCCGGGCGGCGATGTCAAGACCGAGCGGCGCACGGGCGAGCTGATGAAATCGCCATACAAGTTCAAGAAGTACGGCCAGTGCGGCATGGATTTGAGCGAACTGTGGCCGCACTTGGGCGAGGTAGCCGACGATATTTGCTGGGTGCGTTCGGTGTATACGGAAATACCGAACCATGAGCCTTCGTGCCTGATGCTCAACACCGGCGCGAACCAGGCGGGACGCCCTTCCGTCGGCGCGTGGATCACATACGGCTTGGGCACCGAGAATCAAAATCTTCCAGGGTACGTGGTGCTGTGCCCGGACATCCCAACTACTGTCGGGCCGCCGCTGTGGAGCAACGGATTTTTACCCGCGATTTACCAGGGAACCTACATCTCCAACAAGGTGCAAACCGGGCAGGCTGACGGCATGGATACGGCGGCAGAGCGCGCGGCCGCGGGCCAGCCCGCGGAAAAGGACCCGGCGCAGCCGATGGAGAAGGATAAAGACGGGAAGGACAAGCCCAAGAAAGTCGTCGTCGAAAAAGGGTTCGATCCCAAGAAGCTGGTGAGCTACGTCAATAACCCGAAGTTCAGCTTAACCGAACAGCGCCGCGAAATGGATCTGCTGGAGAAAATCGAGGGGATCCGGAAGGAAGAAGCCGGGTCGGACGCGCAGGTAGACGCGGTGATCAAGTCGATGGAAGTCGCCTACCGGATGCAGACAGAGGCCCCAGAAGTTTTTGACGTGCGGAAGGAATCGCAGGCCACCTTGGATCTTTATGGCCCGGGCGAAGTCGCCCGGGGCGCGCTGACCGCCGTACGGCTCGCCGAGAAGGGCGTGCGCATGGTGCAGGTTTATTACTCCAAGGGCGATCCCTGGGACGCCCATGCCGATATCCTGGCGCACAAGACGAATGCGAAGAACTCGGATCAGGCATTCGCGGCCGTGATTAAAGACTTGAAGTCGCGCGGGCTCTGGAAGGACACGCTAGTGGTCTGCGGCTCGGAATTTGGGCGCACTCCAGTGCGTGAGGTCGGCGGAGGAGGAAACGGCGGAATCAAGCGCGGCCGCGATCACAATCCGTTTGGATTCACGATGTGGCTGGCTGGCGGAGCTGTGAAGGGCGGCACGATATACGGCGCCACGGACGATTTCGGGTTTAAGGCTGTGGAAAAACCGACCCATGTGCACGATATACATGCCACGATTCTTTACTTAATGGGGATCGACCATAAGAAGCTCACGTACCGGTATAGCGGGCGGGATTTCCGGCTGACGGATGTCGCCGGAAATGTGCTGCATGATCTGGTTGCATAACCTCCAGCGCGGTGCTAACCGCGCTGTTCGAGGCTTTTGCAAAGATCGCCAGGCGGGTTGGCAACCCACCGCAGGTTGGCAACCTGCCTACAACGGCTTATTCCTTCCATAGGATATTTTGATTGGATTTTGCATACCCCCTGCGATAGCCTGATATAACAAAGCAGTTGGTGGGACCGTCACTACGTGTTGTCATTCCCGCTGCTTTTCTCCTGGTTTGAGACAGACGACCCCGTTTAGCGTCTCGCAATCCCTTTAAGAAACTTTCCCCGAGGAGACCTGGCCGATGAAACGGTTAGCTGCAGTTCTATTTTTGGCAACGCTGCCTCTGGCAGCTCAAACCAGTTCTTTACAAGGAGTGATTAGCGATGCTCAGGGAGCCGTGATTCCCTCCGCGATCGTCACCGTTACGAATAGCGATACGTCGGCTTCGCGCAAAGAGGTCACCGACAATTCCGGCACATTTAGATTCCTTCAAGTTATACCCGGCCCATACAAGATCGAAGTTCAAAAGCCGGGATTCAAGACGAAGGCCGCCAACATGTCGCTGCAGGTGGACGTGCCCGCAACGCTGAATGTCACGCTCGAAGTCGGGGAGACTATCGAAACGGTGAACGTTACCGCGGAAGCCACGCAAATAAACACGGAGAATGCGACAGTTGGCAATCCTTTCACCGAGGTTCAGGTTCAACAGCTCCCATTGCAAACGCGGAATGTAGTCGCGCTGCTGAGCGTGCAGCCCGGAGTCAGTTCTACGGGGCAAGTATTGGGGGCGCGGCCGGACCAAAACAACGTGATGCTCGATGGCGTCGATGTGAACGATAATCGCGGCACCACAGCCAACAACGGCTTCAATGCAGTGCTTCCGATTCCGCTCGATTCCGTGCAGGAGTTCCGCACCACCATCGCGGGGCAGGGCGCGGATTTAGGCCACGCGGCCGGAGGGCAGGTGGCGATCGTGACCAAGGGGGGCACCAATCAGTTTCATGGTTCGGTGTACGAATATAACCGCAACACTGCGTTTGAAGCTAACGATTGGTTCAGCAATCGCGCCGGCGTGCCGCGCCCCGCGCTGATCCGCAACCAGTATGGCGCGTCGCTCGGCGGACCCATCGTTAAGAACAAGCTGTTCTTTTTCTTCAACTGGGAAGCACGCAAGGATCGTAGCCAAGCCGCCACCACCGCCACGGTTCCGAGCGACAGCTTCAAGCAGGGAATCGTAAAAGTTCTTCTAAAGAGCGGACAAACGGTTTCGCTCAGCCCATCGGACGTGAAGGCGATCGATCCCCTCGGTATCGGCGAGAACTCGTACATGTTGAGCCTGATGCAGCAATATCCATCGGGAAACAATCCGCTGGGCGCGTCCGATAAAGGTTTGAATTTCAATTCCCTGCTCTTTAACGCGTCCCAGCCCCTGAACAATCACGCGGAAGTGGCGCGCATGGACTATAACATCGATAACGCCGGCAAACATCAGATTTCGGTCCGTGGAACACTGAACGGCGCTTCCCAGGAGCCGACAACTGGACTGGCCCTATTTCCCGGCCAAGCGCCTTCGCAAGTCCTGCTCGATAACTCTCGCGGTGTTGCGGCCCGTTACACCTATGTTATTGCGCCTAATATGGTGAACGTTTTTAATTACGGCTATACGCGCCTGGGTACTTCGAGCACGGGCACGGAAGCCGTCGTACCGAGTTTCGGGTTCACGACTCTAACCGCTACAACACGGCCAAGCACGCGTATCGCGCCCACGCCGAATTACACGGACGATTTCACTTGGACCAAGGGTCGCCACACGATTCAGGCAGGCATGAATTTTCGACAAGCGCAGAACATCACCACCTCCGGCGCGAATGTTCCGAGCTATCGCTTCAACAGGAATACACTGCTCGGGCTGGGTAACGATATTACGGCGCCGGTGCTGGCTTACATCCAGCAATCCGCGCCGGGAGCGGCGCTCTCCTCGACAACCAACGTTGCAAATGCTTTCGGCGCGATGTTCGGAATGTTGAACAACGCGAGCGCAATTTATAATTTCGGCATCAACGGCCAGGCGGTTCCGTTTGGCCAGCCGCTAGCGCGCAACTACATTTCGAATTCGCCCGAGGAATACGTACAAGATACCTGGAAAGCACTTCCGAATCTTACGATCACGGCTGGTCTGCGTTACTCGATTTACGGAGTTCCCTACGAAGCGAACGGCGTGCAAGTGGTTCCGCAAACCTCAATCAATCAGTACTTCGCGGATCGGGGCGGCGCGGCACTGGCCGGCATTCCGAATTACGCGGTGCCGACTTCGTACATTACCTACATCGTCGGCGGGCCGGTGAACAAGGGGCCTGCATTCTATCCCACCGATCATAAGGACTGGGCGCCGCGTTTGGGCATCGCATACTCGCCGAAGGGTGGAAGTTGGCTTGAGCGGATCATGGGTAAGGGCAGCGTGTTCCGCACCGGCGCCGGCATTGTCTATGACAATTACGGCAACGGGATGGCGGCGGCGTTCGCTAACAACGGTTCACCCGGATTGGCGACTTCGGTCGCGCAGCCGGTGAACACGAATTACAGTACGGCACTGCGCTACAACGGCAGCGCGTATCCGGCATTGTCCGCCGCCACCGGCGGTATGTTCCCCTATACGCCTCCTCTGGTCACCGGCGGCTTCACCACCTTCACGGGGGTTTCCAACGATTTGAAGGCGCCCTACGAATATGTGCTGAACGCACATTATGCGCGGCCGCTGCCGAAACACATGAGCATCGAGGTCGGCTATGCGGGACGCCTGGCGCACCGTGCGCTCGTGCAACAGGACATTGGTCAGCCGCTCGAGCAATTCGTCGATCCGAAGTCCGGGCAGTCCCTTGCTCAAGCCAGCGCGGTGCTTGCCAATCTGTACAACACCGGCCTAACGCCGGCACAAGTGAAGGCGAATCCGAATCTGGTTCCGCTGCTGCCATTCATCCAAAACATGTTCCCCGGCGCGTCCGGACTTTACATTCCGGGTAGCGCATCCGCAAACCTCTTTTACGACGCATACAACGTCTACGCCGGAAGCTGGACGGACACGATCAACGATATGGACCGCATTCGCCAGCCGAATGGCAAGTGCATCGTGATCTTCGGATGCAACACGTTTTTCCCGACCCAGAACTCTGGCGTCCTTGCGTACACGAACGCCGGCAAATCCGCATATCACGCCATGACCATTTCGCTGCGGCGCACACTCTCGAGCGGCTGGGGGTACGACTTTAACTACACCTGGTCGCATGCAATCGATAACGCCTCCGGCGCGGAAGGATTCGATCCCACCGGAACTTCGAGCAACATTTCAGGATTTGCGAGTGGAATCTCAGATCTTCAAAATGGTTTCTGCCCCAATTGCAGCCTTGGCCCGGCCGAATATGACGCGCGGCATCAGATCACCGCGGACGCCGTGGCCGAGCTTCCGTTCGGCAAGGGAAAGCATTTCGTGAGCAACGCTTCCACCTGGCTTGATGAAGTGATTGGGGGATGGCAGGTATCGATGCTGTATAGCTTCCATACCGGGAACCCGCTGAACTGCTCGGCTTCGGGTATCTACAACACAAATTACCTGAACTCGTCGTATTGTACGCTCGCTCCGGGTGTGACCTCGATCCCGACGAATGGCCTGGCTTTTGACCAACTAGGGATTCCGAGCATCTTCAGCAATACCAACGCTAGTTACGATTTCGTGCCGGCTCCCGCGGGGGCGGTGGGGTACCGGGGGATCTTCCGCGGGCCAGGCTTTTGGAACACCGACGTCGCGGTGAGCAAGTTCTTCAAGCTCCCCAAGGAAAACATGCAGCTCCAGCTTCGCGGGGAGGCTTATAACATCTTCAATCACGAGAACTTCGCGAATCCGGGAAGCAGTGGCAACTCAAACCTCAGCATCACTCAGCAGCCGGGCCTGACAACGGCGGGCACGTACGCCGCGTACGGATCGGCGACCTTCGGCGAGATCACCTCGACCAACCCGGCGAGCGCGCCTCGGGTGTTGCAGGTGGCGCTGCGGTTTACGTTCTAGTACCGCAGAATTTGGCATACAGCCCGCTGTGGGGCGGGCTTCAGCCCGCCTTTTTTTAAAACTGCCCTACGCGTGAGAGTGATGGTGGTGATGATCGCCATGCGCGTGGCTGGGCGTGCCTGGGGCCGTCAAGCCGCGCGCTTTCTGCTCTAACAGCCAAGCGGTGACTTGGTCCAGTCCGGTCCCGTCCACCAGATTCGTAAAGATGAACGGGGCATCGCCGCGGGCGCGTCGCGCGTCCCGATCCATGACCTCGAGTGACGCGCCGACGTGAGGCGCGAGGTCCATCTTGTTGATCACCAGCAGATCGCTGCGCTTGATTCCGGGGCCGCCTTTGCGCGGGATTTTATCGCCGCCCGCGACATCGATGACATAGATGAATGCGTCGACCAACTCGGGGCTGAACGCGGCAGCGAGATTGTCGCCCCCGCTTTCGACAAAGATCAGCTCAACTCCAGGATGCCTCGCTTCCAGTTCCGCAATCGCCTCCAGATTCATGGATGCGTCTTCGCGAATTGCCGCATGCGGACAACCGCCCGTTTCGACGCCGAGCACGCGGTCCGCGGGCAGCGTGCCCTGCCGCATCAGGAATTCGGCATCCTCCTTGGTATAGATATCGTTGGTGACGACGGCCAGGTTCAATTGCGGCCAAAGCCGTTTGCTGAGCCGGTCAACCAGGGCGGTTTTGCCGCTGCCGACGGGACCGGCGATACCTACTCGAAATGCTCGCATTCAAGACTCCTTAAAACAAAAAATATCGTTGGGCCAACGGCAGGATTGTCGCCGGCTCGCAAGTTAATAGCTCGCCGTTTGCGCGAACTTCGTATGTCTCCGGGTCCACCTCAATCTCCGGCGTCGCGGAGTTGTGGATCATGTCCCGCTTGCCTATGCCGCGGCAGTTTCGGACGGCCACGGCGCGTTTCCTGAAAAGCTTCTCGATACCAGCATCTAGCGAAGCCGCGGAAACAAATGTCGCCGACGTTGACGCGGTCGCTCCTCCGAACGATCCGAACATGGGGCGATAGAGCACGGGCTGCGGCGTGGGGATCGACGCATTGGCATCGCCCATTACGCTCCACGCTATGAAGCCGCCTTTGATCGCCATCTCGGGCTTCACGCCGAACATCGAGGGCTTCCACAAAACTATGTCCGCGAGCTTCCCTGGCTCAATAGAACCAACTTCCCCGGCGACCCCGTGCGTCACCGCCGGATTAATCGTATATTTCGCAACGTAGCGCTTGGCGCGGAAGTTATCGTTGCGCGAGGAATCCTCTGGCAGAGCGCCTCTTTGAGTCTTCATCTTATGCGCCGTCTGCCATGTTCGAGTGACTACTTCGCCGATGCGGCCCATCGCCTGCGAGTCGCTTGAAATCATGCTGAAAACGCCAAGATCGTGCAGGATATCTTCGGCGGCGATGGTTTCCGGACGGATGCGGCTTTCGGCGAACGCCACGTCTTCGGGGACCTGAGGGTTCAAATGATGGCAGACCATCAGCATGTCAAGGTGCTCGGCAATGGTGTTGATCGTGTATGGGCGCGTGGGATTGGTGGAGGAAGGAAGGATATGCGGCAACGCCGAGATGCGGATGATGTCGGGTGCGTGGCCGCCGCCTGCGCCTTCCGTGTGATAGGTGTGAATGGCGCGTCCGGCGATCGCGGCGATGGTGTCTTCCACGAAACCGGCTTCGTTGATGGTATCGGTATGAATCGCGACTTGGACATCCAGCTTATCCGCCACACGCAGGCACGCGTCGATAGCGGCGGGGGTGGTGCCCCAGTCTTCATGCAGCTTCAGGCCGCAAGCTCCGGCCCGGACCTGCTCTTCCAGCGGCTCGCCGGTGCCCGCATTGCCTTTGCCGAGGAAGCCGAAGTTCATCGGCCATGCATCCGCGGCTTCGAACATGCGGGCCAGGTTCCAGGCGCCCGGAGTGCACGTCGTCGCGGCTGTGCCGGTCGCGGGTCCGGTACCGCCGCCGATCATTGTGGTGATGCCGTTCGACAGAGCCTCATAGACTTGCTGCGGCGAGATGAAATGGATATGGCTGTCGATGGCGCCGGCGGTGGCGATGAGATTTTCGCCTGCGATAACCTCCGTCGATGCCCCCACCACGAGCTCGGGATCGACGCCTTCCATTGTGTCCGGATTTCCGGCCTTGCCGACCTTCACAATGCGGCCATCGCGGATTCCGATGTCGGCTTTGACAATCCCCCAGTAATCGAGAATCAGCGCATTGGTGATCACTAGGTCGAGCGCTCCCGCCGAGCGAGTGGCGCGGGCGCTTTGGCCCATTCCGTCGCGGATGACTTTCCCTCCTCCGAACGTGATCTCGTCTCCGTAAACGGCGAAATCTTTTTCGACTTCGACGATCAGATCGGTGTCGGCCAGGCGGATGCGGTCCCCGGTGGTGGGGCCGTAGAGATCGGCGTAGGTGCGGCGTGGAATGGAGAGGCTCATTTCGTCCCTTTGCCTTGGTGGCCAAGCACGACGCGCGCGCCGGCGAATTCCACCAGATTGACTTCCTTTTCTTCGCCCGGCTCGAAGCGGACGCTTGTGCCGGCGGGGATGTTGAGCCGCATCCCGCGCGCCGCGCTCCGCTCGAACTTCAAGCCGTTGTTTACTTCGAAAAAGTGATAGTGGCTGCCGACTTGTACGGGGCGGTCGCCGGTATTGCGCACGATGGCGGTTGCAGTCTTGCGGCCCGCATTGGCGTCAATCGCCTTGTTCTCGAGAATGTATTCACCTGGTTTCATCTGGACGAGCCTCATTGAATTGGATCGTGTACTGTCACTAATTTCGTCCCATCTGGAAAGGTAGCTTCCACCTGCACCTCGTGGATCATTTCTGGAATGCCTTCCATGACGTCCCCTGTTCCCAGCACCGTTCCCCCGAGGCTCATGATTTCCGCGACCGTTTTTCCGTCGCGAGCCCATTCGAGAATCTCGGCGGTAATCAGCGCCATCGCTTCCGGATAATTCAGCTTCAGGCCCCGTGCGCGCCGTTTTCGCGCGACGTCGGCGGCAACATAAATCAGCAGGCGCTCTTGTTCGCGTGCCGTGAGATGCATTGTGTTCTCCTAGTAAACCTTTCGCGGCGGGATGGCGTCCTCCCCGGTCACCGCTTTGCGCGCTCGGCGCCAGAACTCAATCAAGGCCGCCGGAATAACGCGATACGAAGCGGTGACTCCGCGGACCAGCACGCCGCCGGAGTGAAGAGTTGTCGCCCCCCAGATGGCTTCTCCGTGGCGCGTCCGCTCGCTCGCGACCGAGTTCAGTTCGTCTTCGAGCGCGCGCCAAAACACCGGCTCCCGGCTTGGTTGGCAAACGTACAAACTAGCTATATACGAGTACTCCCCCAGGCGGGCGGGCACCGCGAGCGGCCGCTTCTTGGGCTCGAGCAGAAAACTTTCGCGCATCAATGGCATGCTGCCGCTGGAAATTTCGCTTTCCACGCGCAGCCTCTCGAATGCGAACGATTCGCCCGAGGCCAGACGCCCCGGCGCGAGAACTTCCCACCAAAACACACATGCGCTCTCCGCAAGATGAATCCGAGTGCATTGTGTATGGCGCGAGCGCGCATAAGGGATCACCGGGTCGGGCAAGTATTCGAGGCGCGCTCGTTCGCCGACGATAAACTCCACGTGCTGTTCGGAATCGGGCGCGCCGGCGCGATGGCGATACAACCGAGTCGCGCCGGTAGTGGTGATCTGCGCGGCTGCGCCGGGATCGACCTGCACTCGAAGCGAGAGACGATCTCCGGCCAGGACGCCGCCGGAAACGTTGTTCAGATGCACCAATGTGCCGGCGTCCGGCTGTGGAAACGCGCGCACCACCTTCCACGGGGGGTCCTGGCGCAGCACCCTGATTCGGGTTGGCTCAAAACGCAAACTCAGCTGATGAAGAGGCGCGTCTCGAGCGAGCCGTGGCGCATCGACGCCAGCTCCGGATACGGACTGAAGCACCAAACCTCCTCATTCGCTGAAGCCCGTGCGATCTCGGGTTTCAAGTTCCACAGGATCTTCGCCGCCGCGGCCTGCCCTAGCGGCATTAAGCGCTGGCACGCGGATACGAGGCCCGCTACGGACTGATGCACATACGCGAGAGCGGTATCGTTTTCGGAAATTCCTAACAATGCGCCGGCGGCTCCGAAGACGACGCAGTAATGCAAGCCCGTATCGAGCACGGCCGATCCCAGCAACCCATTGACTAGATCGGCGAATCTCCGCCCTAATTTCAAACTGGCGTCTCGGGACTCCCGCGCCGGGCGGCGCGCGCTGTAATCGCGGCTGAGGCGCTGCGGGTCGCCCGCTCGCCATCCGAACCGCACGAATGCCGCATCCAGACGGCCGCTTTCTTCTAGATGATCGCGCAGGAACTCTTCGAGATTCTGCGGCGCTAGTACGCCTTCTTCCGCGAGGGTTTCGAGACCGAACGAATGCGCCGCGCCGCCGACCGGCAATGCCGAGTCGGCAAGCTGAAGTAAACGCAGCAACGATACGTTTGTGGAATTAGCCATGCGCCTGTTGCTTAACGGCGGGGTTATGCGCAAACTTGGCGCGCTTGCGAAAAAAACGCTTAATTGAAAATTGTACCAGCGGCGCGTAACGCAGGCGACTGTTCAAAGCGCGGCAGAACCGAACCTGACGCCGCCGGACCGGTCGACTTTCCGCGTCGGCCCTGTAGGCTATTCCACCTTCCTCGGGACCGGAGTCCAGGAACTATCGGGGTTATAGCGTTCCATCTGCTTGAACTGATCAAGGGTCTGCGGGCCCAAATCCTTCTCGTAAACCACGCCATCGTTGCTGACGATGAAGCTGCTCACGCCGGTTACACCATACTCTGCGGGGGCTGCGACTAGCGCGAAGCCGCCGATCATGAGGCCGTGCACCACAAAATCCAACTGGCCGAGCGGCGCAGCCGGACCTTGCCCCTTCAGGATCTTAAAAAAGTAGCCATGATAAGGCTCCGGCTTGTCGGGGTTATAGCCCTGCTCAATGGCTTTAGCGATGTTTTCACCGATAGGGCCGCCCCATGTACCGTCGGGGTTTTGCCAAGCCAAACCATCATGTTTGCCGGGCGTGCTCACAATTCGCTGCGCATACTGGCTTATGTCAGGCATGGTGGGTGGGCGAGGCCCGTATTTCTCCGCGTATTCGTCCTGCGCCTCTACATAGCCCCGGCAGATGTCGATGGCGTCAAGCTCATTGGCCCCGATCCGGCGAACCATCAGTTCCTCGCGTCCTTCGTTGGCATCGAAAAACCATTTCCCACCCCTCCGCGCCAGCGGCACAGGGAAAGGCCAGTCTTCGTTGCCGACCACGAGAAATGCGCGATTCGCGGCCTTCGGGTCGATAGAAACTTTTTTCTTCTCGCGAGCCTCCGCGGCAAAATCAGCGGCGTCTCTTCGGTCTTGTGCAAAGTCGCCCGTGAAAATGACGTCCATCCCGTCCCGGCCAAAAATCTGCTCCAGGGCAGGCACATCGAATTTCTCGGCTGCAGCCACCAGTGCATCGGCAGCCTGTTGGGGAGTGTCAAAGGCCTTCGCTGTCGCTGGAGTTGTAGCAGCCTTACCCTTAGCGGTTGATGCACCCGTGGGTGCTGAAGCTGGAGCCGCCTTGGCAGCCGGAGCCGATTTCGCCGCGGCTTGTTGTGCTGAAAGCCCTGACAAACCTATCCAGGCCACGATCGTCGCGCACAAAATGCCCCTGTTTACGGAGACTTTCGCGGATGCTGATTTCATAATCTCCACCTTTGCCTGTTTCTGGTCGACTACCTTCTCCGGCCGCCACCGCGGCTAAACCCGCCGCCTCCGCCGCGACTGAAGCCTCCTCCGCCCCCCCCTCTGAAGCTAGACGCACCCTGGCTGCCGCTGCTGCGCGCTCTGGATCCGTTGTACCCTCCGGAACCTCCACCAAAGGCGTCGCGGTTTCCTCCCCCGCTCCGGGGGAGATCGCGGCTGCCGATTTGATCGGCTCCGCCGGTTCGCGCCCCGCTTCCTAGTCCAGACGACCCACTCGGGCGATTGCTGAGAGCCGATCCGCTTGAACGGTTTGCGAGACTAGCGTTGCCTGAGCCGCCCTGTGCCCTGGCCTGGCGCTGCGCGATCGATTCACCCCGCGCGTTGCCTCCAAACCTGTCCGCTGTCGCACGATCGCCATAGGGAGCTCCCCCGCGATGCGCCGGATTGTGCGACCAACTGCCCCCGGCGCCGCTGACTCGATTGCCCCCTCGGGTATTACTGACGTTCGCGCTGCGGTTGACATTCGCGTTGCGGTTGAAATTATTGTTCATGTTGACGTTAACCTCACCGTGACCCCAGCCGCAGCCCCACCCCCAGCCGCCGGACCACATCGCTCCCATGGCGACTCCGACGCCAAACGAAATGGCTGCCGTGGCGATTGGGTATGCAATAGGAGGATACGCGTAGACTGGCGCGCCATAAACCACGACGGGATCGTAGGATGGCACATACACTACTTGTGGATTCGCCTGTTCGATGACGATAACGCTCTTGTTTTCGACAACTTTGGTTTCCACTTTCTGCTGCTCGGTGGTCTTCAAAGTACCTTTATCCTCGGCCTTCTTGCGCATGCGCTGAACCGCGTCCATAACCTCGGTTTGCTGAGCGAGAAAGGCATTGCCCAAATCATCGGTCCATTGGACGTCGTCCGCCAGTCGCTTTACCACTTGGGGCAGAGCCGCGAGAGCTTTGACCGTCGGGTCCCAAGGCTGCTTTTCGACTGCATCGGCGAGGGCTTTATCCTTCAGATTTTTGTGGTCTTCGAGCCACTGTTCTAGGAGGACAATTTCCAGCGGATAGGTAGACGCGGCGAGTACCTGAGCCAACAAAGGATCTGGATATAGTGCGATGGGGGCTACCAAAGAATCCAACTGATCGCGGGAGAGCTTGCCCCCTGCGGGGGTCGCCTTTGAAGGATCGGGCACCGAGATCGTGGTCGAAGGAGTTGGCGCCGACGCTTGCGGTGGGGAAAAAGCCAGAGTGTCTCCTGGCAAAACGAGACCACTGCACAGAATTGCCACTAAAGACCGTAAAGATCCAAAGCTTGCGCGGTTTCCTGCCGGCTTCATAACTGCCTCTTTCTACAAAGCCACCTTCATAAACCCTCCTCTACACAATGGATGTAGGCGGCGCGGTAGCCGTTAGGGAGCGCGCCAGCCTTTGCCGGTCTTCCGGCCTCGTAGGCCGCTTGATCGTTGACAAATGGCGCAATCGACAGAAGGAATTTATTTTTGGTTTGGCGGACCTTTGAGGCGTGTGTGTTATTTGGGCGTGGTGGCGGGACGGAGTTGAGCTTCTTCCAGACGCTTCGCCTCTTGCCACGTAAAGACCATGCGATGCACCACGGTGATGTTTGACAGAACGGCGATTACCCAGAGCACCGGGGCCATGCGATCGAACAGCGCTCCGATGATGACCAGCACAACTCGCTCGGGGCGCTCCATGAAACCGACCTTGCAGGTCGGAATCGAGTTTTCCGCGCGAGCGCGCGTATAACTCACCATCACAGAACCACTCATCGCAATAGCGGTGAGCAGCACATAGAAGTGCCGGTTGATGGAACCGTACCAAACCAGCAGGCCGGTCAGGAGAGCCAAATCGGAATAGCGGTCGAGCACGGAATCGAAAAAGCCGCCGAAACGGGTGACGCGATTCGTTTCGCGCGCCACTCGGCCATCCACCATATCGAATAAGCCCGCTCCGATAATGACGATGCCTGCCCAACGGAACTGGCCGACCCACAGCAGCGCGGAAGCTCCTATGTTGATCAGCAGGCCCAAAAACGTCAATACATTTGGGTTGATTTTTGTGAGAGCAAGGCCGTGAACGATGAGAAGAATGACTCTATTGCAAGCATGGCCGATCGCACTCGTAAATGTTCGAGGTCCGGGCTGAGACTGCTCACTCACTCGGGAACGGCTCCAGCTTGATGAATTGTGGTCAGCTCGATGATTTCCATTTCGCGGATTCCACCGGGAATTTGAATCTTGACGGAGTCGCCGACCTGCTTCCCTAAAAGACCGCGGCCAATCGGCGAGCTGGTGGAGATCAAACCTTTCGCTACGTCCACATCCTCGCTCGTGACCAGCTTATAACGAATATGCTCGTCTTTCGCTGTATCCAGGACGACGACGGTTGAACCAAGGCCGACGCGATCGTGCGGAATCTTGGACATGTCGGTCATCGAAAGGTCGCGCAGCCTCGCTTTCAGCTGGCCCAAACGAGCATTGACATAGGCTTGCCGTTCCTTGGCGGCGTGGTACTCCGCGTTTTCGCTGAGGTCGCCGTGTGCGCGCGCCTTTAGAATTTCCTTCGGAAGCTCGATGCGCAACTCGTTTTCGAGCGCCGCCACTTCCTCCTGGAGCTTCCTTTTTACGTCTTCCATGTCTCCGTAGGCGATTATACCGCTATTACTTACGGAAGCTTACATTCTTACAGCCGTTAGCTCAGGACAAAATACTGTCAACTTTCAGTCATTCACGTGTTTTGAAGCAGATATGGACATGGAATATCATTTGCACACCGCCACACGTGCGATCAAACGCTCTGGAGATGTAATATGAAGCGCCGGAATCTATTCTGCTTTCTTGCGTCGTGCCTGGTAGGGGTGCTGGGATTCGCTCAATCGAAGGAGGCGCCGCCGAAGTCCGAAACCGTGCCCCTTTATCGAGTAACAGTTCTGCAACGGACGGTGAAGGCGGTGAATTATGAATACCGCTCCTTACCGACCGAAATTGGTTTTCGCGGAACGGTTCTGCTTCCGCAGGGGAAGGGAAGAGCGTGGGTTGAATCGAAGCCGGGACGGACGGAAATCGATGCGACCGTCGAGAAGCTCGGGCCATCGCAGCGGTACGGGCGTGAATACCTTACTTACGTGCTGTGGGCCATCACTCCGGAGGGCCGCCCGCACAATCTTGGCGAGCTTATCTTGAGCGATTCGGGCAAAGGTCATCTGCATGTGACTACCGATCTTCAGGCGTTCGCTTTGATCGTGACCGCGGAGCCGTATTCCGCCGTGCGGATGCCCAGCGATGTCGTGGTGATGGAGAATGAAATTCGCCCGGACACGGTAGGCAAGATAGAAAATGTCGATGTGAATTATGAGTTGCTGCCCCGCGGTGAGTATACATGGCAGGTATCGGAACAACTGGATAAAGAGCTTGCCGCGGCGCCGAAGGTATCGGGGGGCGAGTATGACGCTTTGCTCGAGCTTTATGAAGCACAAAACGCAGTCGGCATTGCCCGCCAGGCCGGCGCGGAGCAGTTCGCGCCAACCAGTTTCGCCAAAGCGCAGCAGTCATTGAGCGAGGCGCAGGCCTGGAATCGCAGAAAATCCGGCGACCGCCGGGTAGTGGAATACGCCCGGGAAGCGGCCCAAGCGGCCGAGGATGCCCGCAGCATCGCGAGCCAAAGGCAGCAGGAGGCGAAGGTGAGCGCGGCGCAAGCGGTTGTGGCCGCGGCTGAGGCTAAGGCCGATTCGGAAATAACCGCCGCGCAGGAGCAGCAGCGGCAGGCGGAGGCCGCGGCGCAACAGGCCCGGTATGATGCTGACTCGGCGCGCCAGCGCGCGGAAGCGGAACGCCAGGCGCGGGAGAAACTGGAAGCACATATCAGAGTGAGCGACCGCGCGCCGAACGCGCAACCGGAAGGGGCGGTGGCTGCCGCTAGGACGCAGGCCGGCCCTTCCGGCGTGGAGGAGGGGGTACTGCCCGGAGCGAAACAGCGTGAGAGCCGGATGCATCTGTTCGAGGAGCTGAACGGCGGATACCAGGTGATGGATTCACCGCGTGGGTTAGTTGTTGTCGTGCCGGGAAGCGTGTTCACCGGGCCAACGTTCAGCTCATCCCCGCAACTTGCGCGTGTCGCCGTGGTCCTCACCCACCATCCGGAGCTACAGGTCGTTTGCGAAGGATACATGAGCGAGGACAATTCGGAAGCTGCCTCGCGTCAGCGCGCGGAAGCAGTGATGAACGCCCTCCTTCAGGGCGGGGTGCCCGCGAGGTTGATTGCGGTGAAGGGTTACGGCAACTCGCGTCCCGCTGGGCCGAACGCAACACCGGAAGAACGCGATAAGAACTCACGCGTTGAAATCGTGATTTCAGGCGACTCGATCGGCACGGTTCCGTTTTGGGATCGTACCTATTCGCTCCAGCCCCGGCGCTAACTATGCTCGAGGTTGGTTCAGCTTACCTGTTATCGGCGCTGCTGGCCGGATGCGCTCTGCTAGCCGCCCTTATCGTGGCCCTGCTGGTGAGACATAGAGCGGGCATCCGCGGCCGGCTCGCGCTAGCGCTTTTAGGACTGCTCGTTCTCGCCATTGCCGGTCTTGAGAAGATGGGCTGGTCATCCAGGCCGTGGCAATTGGGATCGCCCGCTCAACAGTTCGATGATTTTCTGTTTCGTGTGGTGTGGCTTGCCGGCGCTGGATTTGTCTTTATCGCCGGGCTAATGTCGTTCTTAGAGAGGCGGCCGGAACGGCCGCGAATCGAAAGCGAGCCGGAGTTAAACGAGACGGTTCACCGATAACGGGCAACCGTTACGCTTTTGTAATCAAGCTCTCATAATCGCGGCGTACAAGAGTAGTTGTGACTACCTCTCCCGAAAAACTTAATGTCGCTTGTGCTTGCGATCTCTGCAAGGCCAAGGTCCCCGGCAATGCCGCGCAAGACGACCGGCTTCAGAGCGAGCCGGCGTTTGTCATTCCTATCCGATTGGTCCCGCGTGTCGCACCGCGGCTAGCGTGACTTCGCGGGCGATAGCCGCCCTACTGCCGCGCCTCTAACGCGCGCCTCGCGTTTTCGATTGTCCCTTGAAGAGACTCGCGGGGCAGACGCGCCACCGTGGGTTGAATAATCCATCGAAGCGCTCCGGGAATGTCGCGCGAGAGCGAAATCGTACGGCACTCCATATATAACCCGCCAGGACGGGGAGCGAGTAGCCAATACGAGTTTGCCCTCCACAGGTAACCGTTGCCCGTGCCGGGCGGCAGCGGCTTGCCATCCTCGATTTCGCTAATCCGCGTGGAGTGCGAGACAATGGCCCAACTGTCCACGCCCACCGGTTTGTACTCGATATCGTAATCGGTGTCGAGCACGACGGTTATGACATTCTTTCGCTGAAGCCGAAGGTGCGCCCGCCAGTGATTTCCATCGGAGCTCACGCCATTGGACTCGACTACTTCGGGAGCGAAGACGTTCTTGTAGTTATCGTAGTTTTGGAACATCGCCAGCGCTTGTTTGACGGTTGCTCCGGGGACCTCAGTGCTTGCAACCCAGTCGTGGATCAGGCCGTTCTCGACGCGAACCGGCGAAGTCCCTCCCCAAGGCGCAACGCGAAGACGTGCCGGGTTAGCGCGCGGCCCGGGCTCCCAGGTTTGCCGCGCCTCAGCGGCTTGAACATAGGAATCAAAAGCTTTATTGGTTCGTTCGGATAGTGTAGTCGGAATCTGGCCGGGCAGGACCAGCGCAAACCAGAACAGCAGTGTTGCTCTCCTGACCACTTAGAGATATTTGACGATGGGCGGCGGTAAAACGGTTCAGAAAATCATGGGGGCGCACAGACCCGGAGCGAACGGGCGATAATGCCAGCAGGAGATGCTCCGATGAGCGGCGAGCGCGCCAAACCAAGAGTCGGTCCGGCTCCCAAACTGGACAATGGGATACAAATCGGTCGCGTCCGGCGGATTTGTGCTTCGATTCCCGGCACGATAGAAAAGCTTTCGCACGGGGAACCTACCTTCTTCACGCCGAAGCGAGTCTTCGCCATGTTTGCCAATAATCACCACGGCGACGGTCATGTCGCGCTCTGGGTACCTGCTGCTCCGGGAGTGCAAGCGGCTTTAATCGAAGAGACGCCCGATACATACTTCAAACCGCCTTACGTCGGCCCCGGCGGTTGGGTTGGCATTGAACTCTCGAAGGTAGATGATGAACAATTGGGGGCTTTGATCCGAGAAGCGTTCGGCATTATCACAGCTAAGGATGATAAATCGCGCCGGTCATCGATTTCTCGGTCCAGCAGTCAGGCACGGGCGCGTGTACGCAACGCCTGAATCATCGCATTACCAGCGTACGTAGGCCGGATTCACGTTCCGTTGCAGGAATTCCCGGAAATCGCGCTGGTATTTGGGTAAGCGCAGCTTGCCGTTGATGGTGCGCTTGTCGGTGAACTTGATCTCAGACGAAGGATTGAAGTAGGCCACGGCGTTTTGGCGCGTGAGTACGAACGGCGGACGGCCGTTCTGCAGCAGGATGCCGCTGGCAATAAGCGACCCGGTGCGATGGTTGCCTTCTTGAAACAGTTGCGGCTGGCTAAGCACGCCTACGTAGACTTGCGCCGCAATCTTGTAGGGGTTCTCGGTCTCGTGCTTGCGGTACCAGCGGCGGATCGGTTTGACGTATCTGCGGAAATTATCGAAGAACTGGCGCCGTGTCGCGCTAATGTGTTTACGAAACTCGCCCGGATCGTAACCTCGACCGAGTAGGACGAGATGGTTTAGCTGCAGCAGCGCTTCCAGTCCCGCGCCGCTGAACAGGTCGACTTCATCCGCAACCAGCGCATCCAGAAACTCATACGCCGCCAGCATGTTAGACCGCACGGTATCGGTGAAATCGTCACGGCGGGAAGTGAGCACCGCGTTGATTTCAGGAAAATGCCGCTGCACATCGCGTAGCTCATCTTCGATGCGTCCGAAATGCAAGCGCAGCGCTTTTGTGACCACGTCCAGCAGTAGAGCACAAATCGTTCGCCCAATCCCACACGCACTGGCTGACGGATGGACGGATTTTAGGTCCGCTAATCCACAAAGAACGGCGTTTCTTCCGCCCCCCGCAAAATCAGGTCGAAGCGATAACCGGCTGCCCCCGCCGCATCGGCGCTCGGATCGCGCTTCGCGATCAAGCGCGCCCGCATCGCAAGATCGGAGACCGAATCCAGAACGAGGTCGCTTGCGTTTGTAGGATCTTCCGGAAAAAATGCGGTTGTCACCAGCCGCCGTGTGAGGCCGATTGCGAGCACCATCATGTTCAGATGGGGGCATCGCATATTTCCCTCCCATTCGTAGGAACCCGGCAGAACAGTGCGGAACCGGTACCAGCCATCCGCATCCGTGCGGGCGCGGCCCCAACCGAAAAAACCGGGATCGGCTTGCCCGCAGCGCGGGTCCAGCGCATGGCGGAAAATGCCATTCGCGTCCGGCTGCCAGATTTCAACAATAGTGTTTACCGTGGGCTTGCCGCCTTCTTCCAAAACGCGGCCGGAGAGCAGAATGTGCTCTCCCCGCGCGACCTTTCCGTTATTGCGCGTCAGATCGCTGCAGCCGTCCGAAAACTCCGCTGGAAAAAACGGCCCGATGGTGCAGTACACCGAAGGATTCATGGTCAGGGTAGCTCCGGTGTCGCGCGCTTCCCGCGCAGGACGAAATCGCGATGAAAAGGAATCCGCTGCACATCCCCCATTTCCGGCGGAGGCGCTTCGAAAATCAGCGTTTGGCGAGCCTCCTCGTCCTTCACGCCGTTCAACAGAACATCGATCTGGTTCAGCGGCTCGCCGGGAAAGAAAATCTGCGTCACGTAACGATTCATCCAACTCGGGCCGAAAATCGAAAAATGAATATGCGGCGGGCGCCACCACCAGCCCGATTCAATCACCGGGTACGCGCCCGGTTTAACCGAAAGAAATTGGTACCGCCCTTCGAAATCGGTGATCAGGCGCCCTTGCCCTGTGAAATTCGGGTCCAGCGGCGCGTCGAACCGGTCCAGTTCGTGGATATATTTCCCGCAGGAGTTAGCTTGCCAGATCTCGATGACCGCTCCGGCAATAGGAGAACCGTCTTCATCCATTACTCGTCCCGAAACCAAGATAAGCTGCCCCAGCGCGCGAGGCTCTTCCGGAGCGGCGTGCGATAAATCGAGCGCCTCCACGCCCAGGCGGTTTTCGATGCCGGCCGGTCCCGTGAGCTCCGTCAACGTGAGTGGCCGCTCGGTCAGCGGGTGCGCCGGCACGCGCGTAAAGCTTCGCGGGTAGCGCGGGATCTGCCGGTCCATCTGCGTCTGGTCATTGTAGGGCCAGTAGCCTGTGTGAGGTTGAACTGCGGTTTTCATCGATTCCTATTTACTATAAACTCAACGCATGAAGCTTACCCTTCACGCGGCCGCCGCGCTGGTAATAGCCGCCACGTACGCCGGAATCGCCCTGGCTCAGCCTGGCTATCAAGACAGATTCGTCACCGTCAACAATCTTCGAGTTCATTATTTGGACTGGGGGTCGGCGGATAAGCAGCCGTTTATCATGCTGCACGGCATCGCCCGGGTTGCCCATTCTTTCGATCACATCGCTCCCAGCTTCAAGAACGATTACCACGTGATGGCGATCGATATGCGCGGCCATGGCGATTCCGGCTGGTCGCCCGAAGGCGCCTATCTTGTCGAGGACTACGTCAAGGATCTGGAGGGTTTCGTCGATCAGCTCGATTTGCGCAATCTTGTGCTGCTCGGCAACTCGACCGGCGGACGCGTCGTGCAGGTGTATGCCGGCCTGCACCCGGACCGCGTCGCGCGCCTGGTCGTGGAGGACGTGGGGCCGCAGCGCACCAACGAGATCGCGTCCGCATTCGCGCGCCGCGTTCAGCAGGAGGATAAAGGCTGGGCTTCAGAAGACGAACTGGTCGCGTCGTTGGTGAAGACCCGCGGCTCAGTGCGCGAAGATTTGCAACGCAACTATGCGCATTTCGGAAGTAAACAGCGGGACGATGGCCGCGTGGTGTGGAAGCGCGACCCGAATCTGGTGAAAGGCTTCGTTCCGACCGAGCTGTGGGAGTACGTGAGCAAAATCAAATCGCCGACCATTTACATCCTGGGTGGCGCGAGCAACATCGTCCCACCCGAAACCCAGGAGCGGCTGAAAGCGACGCTGCCCGACGTGCGTATCGTGACGATGCCGGGTTTGGGCCATTATCCGCACCTGGAAGCACCCGCGGAGTATTTGAAAATCGTGCAGGCATTTCTTATAGAATCAACCAAGAGGTTCCCATGAGCACGCCAAACAATACCTCCCGCCGCCAGTTCCTGGAACGAAGCGGAGCCGCAATTGTCGCCGCTACCGCCGCCCCTGCTCTAGAGGCTCAGGCGCCATCCCAAAATGCGCAGAACACGATCAGCCCCGATCCCAGCGTTCCGCGCACCACGATCAAAGTCACAATTAACGGATCGCCACGCCGCATCGAGGTGGAAGATCGATGGACCCTGGTTGAGCTGCTTCGGGATCACCTCGGCCTAACCGGCACGCGCATCGGCTGCGATCGAGGTGAGTGTGGCGCTTGCACGGTGCTTATTGATGGCAAGGCTGGCTACTCTTGCAGCCAGCTCGCGGTTTGGATGGATGGCCGCTCCATTCAAACGGTCGAGTCCCTTGCACAAAACGGTAATCTCGATCCGCTTCAGAAAGCGTTTATCGAGCATGATGCACCGCAGTGCGGCTTCTGCACGTCAGGCCAGTTAATGAGCGCCAAGGGTCTTCTGAACCGCAATCCGAAACCTGCTCAGGACGATGCCCGCGCCGCGCTCACTGGGAACATCTGCCGCTGCTCGAATTACAACCGCTATGTTGAAGCCACGCTTGCTGCCGCCGGCGTCTCCTCGCCGCAAACCGTGCAGCGCTTCGCAGCCGCGGGCGCCCCCTTCGCGGCGCTGAAGACCATCGGGCATGAAACGCCTCGCATCGACGCGCGCGAGCGCGTCACCGGGAAAGCCACCTATAGCGGCGACGTGCGTCTGCCCGGTATGCTCTATGCCAAGGTCCTGCGCAGCCCGCACGCGCACGCCCGCATCAAGAGCATCGATATCTCGAAAGCCCAAGCGCTCCCCGGCGTGAAAGCGGTGCTTACGCATGACAACTGTACCGTGGTTTGGGGCGCGGGCGGGATCGCGGGTGGCCAGCAGTATAACGATGCAGTCAAAAAGATCACCAAGCAGCGCCGGTATGCGTTCAATAATCCGGTCCGCTTCGTCGGAGATCCCGTAGCTGCTGTTGCAGCCGTGAACCGGCACGTCGCCGAGGAGGCTCTCCAACTTATTTCGGTCGATTATGAGGTTCTCCCGCACGTGCTCGAGCCGGAAGAAGCGCTGAAGCCCGGCGCTCCGCAGATCTGGCCTGAGGGCAATCTTGCGCTCGATACGCGCAACGAAGCAAAACCCACGGGTCAGCGCCGCGGCGACGTGGAAAAGGGCTTCCAGGAGGCCATGGCCGACGGCGGACACGTCTTCGAAGACCGTCTGACCACCACGCTTGTCCACAACGCTCAGATGGAGCCGCGCTCCTGCGTCGCGCACTGGGAGGGAGAAAAGCTCACCGTTTACACGCCGACCGGCGGCATTGCAAATTGCCGCGCCGATACCGCTCGCGATCTGGACGTGCCACTCGAAAACGTCCGCATTGTGTGCCAGTACATGGGCGGCAACTTCGGCAATAAAAACCAGAATCAGGATTCGGACCTGATTGCCGCGATGCTTGCGAAACAGTCCGGCGCGCCGGTGAAGGTCGAATACTCGCGAAAGGAAGATTTCATCGGCATGCACGGACGCTGGCCGACGGTTCAATATTACAAAGTCGGGGTCAGCCGCGACGGAACCCTCAAATCCATTCAGCTTCGCGGTTACAGCGGCATGGGCGGGTACCGCAAGAACAGCGGCAATATCGGCGGCATTGAAGTTTATCAGTGCCCAAATATCGAAACCACAATTTACCCCGTCTACACCAATAAAACGACCTCAGGGAATTTCCGCGGCCCCGAGTACCCGCAAGGCTACTTCGGCATCCAGAACATGATGGACGAGGTCGCATTTAAGCTCAACATGGACCCGGTTGAGTTCGCGCTGAAGAACATGACGCGCAAGGCCAACGACCAGAATCCGTACACAAATTACACGCTCGACGAGTGCATTCATCGCGGAGCCGAAGCTTTCGGGTGGAAGCAGAAGTGGCGGCCGGAACCCGGCTCCGACCGCGGCCCAGTTAAGCGCGGCGCGGGATTCGCATTCATGGCGTTCCGCTCCGGTGTCGGCCGCAGTAACGCGATTATTGAGCTTGATTCAAGCGGCAAATACATCGTCCGTGTCGGCGTAACCGACGTCGGCGCGGGCGCCAAGACCACCATGGGCCTGATCGCGGCAGAGGCGCTGGAGGTGCCGCTTTCGCAAGTCACCGTGGATTGGGGCGACACCAGCCGGTGTCCGTACTCGGTTGGCGAATCCGGCAGCCGCACCACCATTCAGACCGGCTACGCGGTGGTGGAAGCCGCGCGCGAGATTAAAAAGCAAATCGCCGAGAAGGGCATGCCCAAAACCGGTGAGCGCTACACCGCGTCCACCAATCCGAACCCGACGATTGCGGATAACAAGGTCCGCGCCACTTATGGCGCTCATTTTGTCGAAGTGGAAGTTGACGTCGAAACCGGCCGCGCCCGCGTGCTGAAGTATCTGGCGGTTCACGATTGCGGCCGCGTTATGAACCCGCTCACCGCCGCAAGCCAGATCAAAGGCGGAGCGATCATGGGCATCGGCATGGCTTTGCATGAAGAACTGCTCTATGACGCGCGCAGCGGGCAGCCGTTGACAGCCGGTTATTATGGGCACCGCGTGCTGACGCACCGCGACGCGCCCGATATTGAAGTCATATTTATCGAAAGCGACGACGGCTACGGACCCTGGGGCGCAAAGAGCATGGGCGAATCGAGCAAAGTTCCCGCGGTGGCCGCGGTGGGAAATGCCGTGTTCAATGCGCTGGGGCATCGGATGAGGGACTTGCCTATCACACGCGACAAAATCCTAATGGCCGCTCAGCGCGGCGCGGAGGTGCGTGCATGAAGACGTTTACCAACTCCAACGCTCGCGATCCGAAACAAGCGGCGACGCTCGCGCAGCAGGCCCGCCGCGAAAATAAGGCCGCTTATTTCAACAGCGGAGGGACCGATCTGCTCGGGCTCGTTAAAGAACGAATCGTCAAGCCTGATGTTTTGATTAATCTGCGCACGCTAAAAGGCCTGGACACGATTTCCTCCGCGGCCGGCGGCGTCAATATCGGCGGACAAGTCACACTCGAAACCCTGAGCCGCGATCCCCGCATCCGCCGCGATTACACCGTCCTGGCCGAAGCCGCCGAGAGCGTAGCCACTCCCCAGATCCGCAATTTCGGAACTCTGGCAGGCAACGTCTGCCAGCGGCCGTGGTGCTGGTACTACCGCAATGGCTTCCCGTGCTTCAAGGCGGGAGGCAACCAGTGCTTCTCCATCACCGGCGAAAACCAGTTCCACGCCATCTTTGGCGGAGGGCCGAGCTATATCGTTCACCCGTCCGACACGGCGCCGGCTCTGGTTGCATTAGACGCGCGCTTCAAGATTATCGGACCGGCAGGCGAGCGCACCGTTCCCGCCGCCGATTTCTTCGTTCTGCCAAAGCAAAACGCCGCACGCGAAAACGTGCTCGCCGAGGATGAAGTGCTGGCGTCGATCCAGTTGCCCAGTCCGCGTGCCGGCCAGCGCAGCACCTATCACAAAGAGATGGACCGCGAAGCCTGGACTCATGCGGTGGTCAGCGCCGCGCTTGTTCTCGAAATGGACAAGGACATCTGCCGCTCCGCGCGCATCGTGCTCGGCGGAGTTGCGCCAATCCCCTGGCGAGTACCAGACGCCGAGAAGCTGCTAGCGGGCCAGCGCATCACGCCCGACCTCGCCGCGAAGGCCGCGGAAGCCGCGCTCGCAGGCGCGAATCCGCTCGCGAAGAACGCATATAAAGTGCCGCTGACGAAAGCCATCGTGCAGCGCACCGCTTTAGCTCTAGCCACCCGGGCCTGAGATCGTTGGGTAGCCTCGTTTAAAGCGTCGGAGGTTCCTGCCCCGCGCAAGCAGGCGGCCGTCGCGTATTGCTAGAATAATGCTTTGGGCATTATCGACTTCTCCCGGGACCCGCGCAAGGCACAATCGAATCTTGCGAAACATGGCGTCTCGTTCGAGGAAGCCCAAACTGTTTTTTTTTGACGAGAATGCACGATTGATTGACGATCCCGATCATTCAGGCGAAGAGGAACGATTCCTGCTGTTGGGTTATAGCTTCCAAGCGCGCTGTTTGGTGGTATGCCATGCATATCGCGAATGTGCTTCTGTCATGCGGCTCATCTCCGCCCGGCGCGCAACATCGCGCGAGGAAAAAGAATATTGGAGGTTTCGATGAGAAGAGAATACGATTTTTCGAAGTCGCGTAGAAACCCATACGCCAAACAACTTAAGCGCCAGATTACGATTCGCCTTGATGCGGCGGCGTTGGATTATTTTAAGCAACTCGCTGCCGAACTAGGCATGCCGTATCAGAACCTCATCAATCTATTCCTGCGAGACTGTGCTGCGCATAAGCGCCGGCCGGAGATAAAGTGGCCACCGGCGAGTAATCCAAGCGAACGCGCGCGCTCGAAAACGTAGCGCGTGGCGCCGCCGCTGACGAAAGCCATCATGCAGCGCACTGCTTGGCTCTCGGCAACCGGGCCTCGGGGCGCCAAACAGTCGCGCTTCCGCCGGTGGCAGTCGTGTCATCCTACCCTGAGGATATGTATCGTGCCCTCCTGATACTGCCCGCGCTGGCAGCGCTGCACGCGGCTCCCCTATGTCCTTCGCCCCGCGAGGTCCAGCCGGGCCAGACGCTGGAAGAGCTGGCATCTCGCTACCTTGGCGATCCCCAATACGCGATCTCCATCGCCCTTGCGACCAACGCCCGTACGGCGGACGGATTCAAGTACATTTCGAACCTCGACGACCTTGCGGGCATTGGGCGAGTCTGTGTTCCCGCGAAATCCGAAGCGAAGGACCTGCGCCGCAGTTGGGAGGCGTACGAGCGCGCTGTCAGCGAAGCTCGCCTGCCCCGCGCGTCCACTGTTTCGAAATCGCTCGTCATTATTCCGCCGGATCAGCCTGTGGATGTAGTGGCTTGGGTGCGGCAGGACCAAGCCGACCGGCTGAAAACCGGCGCGGGCGGCTGGGTGAATGCAGTGCCTTCCGAGACCTGGGTCACGGTCGAACCGCATCTGCGCGATTTCTGCCGCACCTTCGTGCATGACCGCAAGCCGGAGGAGGCCAAGCTCGCGCAGCGCCTGGAGCAGCGTCTGGGGCTTTCGCCATCCAGCGGCAAAACGAACTTCGTTCGCATGCGCCTCGCTCAACCTGAAGCCAACGCTATCTTTCGACCTTGTGTCAATCCGGCCGCCGATCATGCTACTTGCTCCGTCGGGCCGCCCTCAAGTTCGGCGGCCGATTACCAGCAGTGGTTTCTTGGACAGTACTACTCCTCATACGGTCAATCTCTAATCGGTGAGTTTCCATGGACGGCGTTGGGCTACACCTTCGATTGGGGTCAGGGCTCAGCCAAAGGCCGCTTTCAACGCTACGGCGAGAGCGAATTCGTAATTCGCAAGAATGCACCCGTTGAAGTTCTCGACGTGCTCACGACGGCGAAGTATTGCGGCTTAAACGCGCCTTAGCAGCTCGCGGCTATAATGAACTGCAATTGTGGAGCACTATGAATAAAGGCTGCGCACTCACAATCTGTTTCGTCCTGAGCTGCTGGTCCGGCGGCGCCTCCGCTCAAATTCTTCTAGCGGGCGAGTGGTCCCCGCAGTTTCATGAGGATCAGCCCGAACGCCTGCCCGGCCCCGATCTTGGCGACTATCTTGGCCTTCCGATAAATGACGCCGCGCGCCTGCGCGCCGAAAGCTGGAATGCATCGCGCCTGACGTTGCAGGAGCAGCAGTGCCGCGTGCACGTATCTCCCTACATCTACCGCGGCCCAAACAACCTGCGAATTTGGGAGGAAAAAGACCCCGATACCCAGCGGGTGATCGCGATCAAAAACTACATCAGCACGTATTCCCAGACTCGGACCATTTGGATGGACGGCCGCCCGCATCCGCCGGATTATGCGCCTCACACCTGGATGGGATTCTCAACAGGCAAGTGGGAGGGCGACATTCTAACTGTCGAAACCACTCACATCAAGCAGGGATGGGTTCGCCGCAACGGCGTGCCGATGAGCGATCAGGCTACGATGACGGAACACTTCATTCGCCATGGCGACCTGCTGACGCACGTCATGGTCTTACGCGATCCGGTGTACTTGACCGAGCCGCTCATCAAAACCGAGGATTTTCTGCTAACGCTTAATGGGAACAACATTTCGTGGGTGTACCCGTGCCGCTACGTAGTGGAGATTACGGATCGCCCCAAGACCGAAGTGCCCAATTATCTGCCCGGCGCGAATCCTTTCATGAAGGAGTTTCCTGGCCGCTACGGCGTGCCGGAAGCAGCCGCGCTTGGCGGACCCGAAACGATGTACCCGGAATACCGGACGAGAATGCGCGCGTCTTCCGCTCCGGTTTCGAAAAACCGCGCGCTTCCTGTTCCCGCGAATTCATCGGATATAAAGATTTTTCCCGTGCAAGGCAACGTGTTTTTGATCGCGGGCGATGGCGGGAACATCGCCGTTCAGAAGGGCGAGCAGGGGTTGTTGCTCGTGGATACCGGCAATTCCGAGCTGCGAGAGAAGCTCATTGCCGCGCTGCGCAATTTCTCCGGCGGGCCAATTCGTTACATCCTGAACACCAGCGCGGATTCCGATCACGTCGGCGCGAATGAGGCTATCGCGAATATCACCGGCTCTTCCCGGCATATCGAACTGGTGAACACGCCCTTCGCCAGCGCGGCTCAAGCAATCGAGATCATCGCGAGTGAGCCGGTTGCCGCCAGAATGAACTCCTACGCTTCCGAAGCGTGGCCGACCGAAACATATACCGGAGAAAAAGACGAGCTTTTCTTCAACGGAGAAGCGATGGAGATGTTTCATGCCCCGGCGGCTCACACCGATGGAGACAGCATCGTTTTCTTCCGCCGCTCCGATGTCATCGCCACGGGCGATATTTTCGACACGAATCGATATCCGGTAATCGATCTGGCCAAGGGCGGCAGCTTGCAAGGGATCATCGACGGCCTGAACCGCGTGCTCGATCTTGCAATCCCCGCCAAGGCGGAAGAAGGCGGAACCATGGTGATCCCCGGCCACGGCCGCATCTGCGACGAAGCCGATGTCCTGGAGTATCGCGACATGCTGACGATTATTCGCGACCGGCTGAAGGCAATGATCGCGAAAGCCATGACTCTGGAACAGATCGTCGCTGCGCGTCCCACCATGGACTACGATCCACTGTACGGCGCGACAAACGGTGCCTGGACCACCGACATGTTTGTCGAAGCGGCGTATAGAAGCCTTCAGAAGAAGTAGCCCGAATCAATGGGCCGCATCCGCATTCTCTCCGACAACGTCGCCAATAAAATCGCTGCCGGCGAAGTAGTGGAACGCCCCGCGAGCGTCGTAAAAGAACTGCTCGAAAATTCACTTGACGCAGGCGCGACCGAGTTCCGTCTCGACATCGAAGCCGGAGGACGCAGATTGATCCGCCTCGTGGACAATGGCAGCGGCATGATGCGTGATGACGCTCTGCTGGCCTTCGAACGGCATGCCACCAGTAAGCTTTCGGATGTTAAAGATCTGCTGTCGATTGCGACACTCGGGTTCCGCGGCGAAGCGCTGCCTTCCATCGCATCTGTGTCGCGGCTAGTGCTCGAAACCAGGACGCGCGAGCAGCAGGCCGGCACCACGGTCGAATTCGCGGGCGGCAAGCTGATTCGCTGCGATGAAGCCGCCCTGGCGCCGGGAACTTCCGTCACGGTTCGAGACCTCTTCTACAATGTGCCTGCCAGAAAGAAATTCCTGCGCTCGGAGCAAACCGAAACCGCGCACGTCGCGTCCCTCATCACGCACTATAGTCTGGCGCACCCGGCCAAGACGTTTCTGCTGCGCCATAACAATTCTGAACTGCTGAATGTTACGCCCGTGGAATCGCTTAAGGAACGCGTGTTCCAGGTTTTCGGCAGCCGCATTCTGGACGATCTGCTCGACGCCGGCGAACATTGGCGCGATCTCGCCATGCCGCCGGAACCCGACGAGGCCCCAGCCGTTCGCCGCTTCCGTCTGCGCGGATTCGTCAGCAACCCGCAGGTGCAGAAACTGAATCGAAATTCGATTTACCTCTTCGTCAACGGTCGTCTGATTCGCGACCGTTTGCTGCTGCACGCTATTTCGGCCGCGTATCACAACCTGATGCCCCCGGCCTGCTGGCCGTTCGCCTTGCTGTTTCTGGATTGCGAGGCCGAGGAGGTGGACGTAAACGTTCATCCTTCGAAAACGGAGGTGCGCTTCCGGCACAGTTCCGTGGTTCACGATTTCGTGCGCGATACGGTACGCGAAATTCTGATCGCAGGCCGGCCCGCGTCCCGCATTCCAGCCGTTTCTCCCGCCCAGCCGGCGGCAGGACTGCCGTATTCCGAATTCACGCAGAATCTGGAAAACCTGACGCTCCAGACGCCGATCGGTAGCGCGGCACAGGCCGCGGCGGCTTTGATGAATCCGTCCGCCAACCCTTCTGAACTTCCGGAATTCCATCTCCGCCGCCCGCCGTCCCCCGCGCCGCGATTCGACTTCACCGAGGTCCTCACACCCGCCGCATACGGTTCAAAAACGGCCGTTCCCGATACTCACGGGCCCGTCTTCTCCGAAGCGATGCTCCCCTTATCCGCGAATCTCGACAGCCTCCGCGACTTGCGTCCGCTTGGCCAGATACACGACAGCTTCATCGTTGCAGCAGGGCGCGACGGGCTATGGATTATCGACCAGCATGTCGCGCATGAGCGGATTCTTTTCGAAAAAGTATTGTCCGCGCGTGGAAACGGCGCAGTCGAGACGCAGCGCGTGCTGATTCCGCCGGTAATCGGCCTTACCGCGGCTCAACAAATTGAGTACGCCCGCATTGCCGGGGAGTTGGAGAGCCTCGGCTTTGAGACAGAACCATTTGGAAATCGCACCATCGCGGTCAAATCCGCGCCGGCCGGTTTGGCCGCCGCGGACATAGAAAAGGTGATCTTCGAGATTTTGGAAATCTCAGAAAGCGAGTTGCGCAAGACCTCCCTCGATGATCTTAGGCGCGCCATGGCCGCATCTATTGCGTGCCGCGCGGCGATCAAGATAAACACGCGGCTCGATCCCGCGAAAGTCGAATGGCTCCTGCGCGCTCTCGCCGAGACTTCCTGCCCGATGAGCTGCCCTCATGGCCGGCCCATCGCGTTGCTCTATTCGACGCGCGAGATCCTAAAGAGCTTTCATCGCATTTGAGCATGTGGGGCAGGCTGCCAGCCTGCGCGCGGTTGCCAACCGCGCTGGGGGGATTAACAACGTCGGCAGAGGGGTTGCCAAGCCGCTGCAACGCGGGTTTGGCAACCCGCCGCAGGTTTAACAACCTGCCCCACAAAGCTCGGATGATATCCTGAGAAATTCTGACGCTCAGCAATAAAACTGCAATTATCACAGGGGCCAGCAAGGGGATCGGCAGAGCCATCGCTATTCACTTGGCGCGAAAGGGAGCCAAAGTCGCGATGGGCGCGCGCAATACCGAAGAACTGGCATCGGCCGTAGCGGAAATTAAGAGCACGGGTGGTAGAACTGCGGCACTGCCGCTTGATTTACGCATCCCCGAAAATCCGGCCAAACTGGTTCAGTTTGCCGCCGATCAATTCGGCGCGATCGATATCGTTGTAAGCAACGCCGGCGCGACTAAGCGGGGCGAATTTGAGGAGCTCACGGAAGAGGACTGGAACGACGGATTCGCGCTGAAGTTCTTCGGCTCCGTGCGCCTGGCGCGCGCCGCTTGGCCCCACTTGAAGAAATCCGGCGGCTCCCTCATCTTCATCTCCGGCGTGGGCGGACGAACTCCGGGGCGGCACTTTGCGATCGGCGGATCGGTTAACGCCGCTCTGCTGTCGCTGACAAAAGCATTAGCCGACGCTGGAATTCGCGACGGAATCCAAGTAAATGCAATCAATCCGGGAACCATTCGCACGAGTCGTTTTGAAACCCGGCTGGCCGCATTCGCGGCGGAACGAAATCTGAATGTATCCGAGGCGGAGCGGGAGTACGTCAAAGAATCGAATATCGCGCGCATCGGCGAACCTTCCGATATAGCAGCGTTGGTCGCGTTCATCGCCGGCCCCCAAGGCCGGCTGCTTCAGGGCGCGTTGATCGACATGGACGCCGGAGCCACGAAGACCATATGAACAATTTTTCCCTCGCAGCGGGAATCCTGACGGTGTTTTGCGCGACCGGCTTCGGTCAGGAGTTCGCCGATCCAGCCGCGCAGGCGCCCGCGCCACCACCGCCGGCCCAACAAACTCCCGGAGCACCGCCCGCGCCCGCGCAACAAAATCAAAATCCGCGGCAAATCAACGCCAAGCCAGACAACACCGCCCCGGACGACATCGATAATGTTTATCTTTCGTTCAAGGCATACTACTGGCTCACCAACGGCACTTTCAATATGCGGAGCGGAGTCAAGGCCGTTTCCCCCGGGGACTCGACCCTGCCCACGCTGGGCGATGCGACGAAGCATAATCTAGGTGGCCAGATTACATTTCCCGCGGGCAAGTACAACCGCCTGGAGGTTTCCTATTATCAAGCCCACGCAAACGGCACATCGACGGCTCCGCAGAATCTGACGTTCTTCGGCCAGAATATTCCCTCGGGCGACTTTCTTTCCACCAGCCTGCGTGTGCGCAGTTTGGACGTCACTTGGAATTATTTGACTTGGCCGGACCCTCCCGAAAATGCGAGGCTGCGAATTAAAACCCTTTGGGGATTTCAGTGGAGGTCCGTGCAGTCCATAATTGACGCGCCATTCGAGACCAGCGCCACGTTCAGCCCGGCCGTAGGCACCATTAACATCTTTTACCCGGAGTTGGGGATCGGCGCGGAATATGTACTTTCGAAATATGTGTATCTGGACGGGCGCGCGTCCGGGTTCGCCTGGCCCCATCGAGCCGTCGTCTGGGACGCCGACGGAAATCTCGTCTTGCGTTATAAATTCGTCGAGGTCTTCGGCGGTTACAAAGCATCTCACCTCAAGACGTCTCCGCAAGGCGAGGAGTACGTCGTGGGAACCTTTAAGGGCGCCTACGCCGGCCTGCGAATCGTGTGGCGCTGAAGCCGCCGCCGGGGCGGTGACTAGCGATTGAACATCACGCTGCGCGCCAAAATCCAGCATTTCTCCCATGCCGGAACGCGTACGCGTTGCGCCAGCACCTCGTAGTTCGAATCGATAATCCGATTGAGAAGCCGCGAATAAATACCGATGAGCGCGTGCAGAGAAGCCCGGCTCCTCCGGTCCACCATGCCAATTAGCGGCGCCGAGTCGCTATAGAATTTACGCGCACGCTGCGCTTCAAAGGCGAGTAGATCGCGCAGTTCGCTCGAAACCGTTGCCGCTCGAAGCCCTTCCACTTTTACGCCGAACCGCGCCACATCCTCTTGCGGTAGATAAATCCGGTCCTTTTCCGCGTCCTCTTTCACATCGCGGATGATATTGGTCAACTGAAATGCAACTCCGCACTTCTCGGCGAGTTGTAACGCTTCCGGTGAATCGAAGCCGAAGATATGAATAACGGTCAGGCCGACCACGCTTGCGACGTGATAACAATAGTCGTACAGTTCGGCGAAATTTCGGATCTGCCGCGGTTGCAGATCCGAACTCACGCCTTCTATCATTTCAAAAAAGTACTTGTGCGGAATGTGGTATCTCTGCACGGTATCGATGAAGGCGGGCCAAAGCACATGCGCGGACCCGCGGCCGCTCAGCGCCGCTTCCAATTCCCGCTTCCAACGTTCAATACCGGCGGCGCGATCCGAAACTCGATCGTCGTCGCTCAGATCGTCGCAATAGCGCATGAATGCGTAAATGGCGCACATAGCGCGCCGCTGCGCCGCAGGGAGCAGCAAAAACGAATAGTAGAAGTTCTTGGCTTGAGTGCGGGCAATGCGCTCGCAAAACGCGTAGGATTCGGCGAGGCTCATGCCCCTGCCGCGAACGCGCGTCGGGCGATCGCGCCCAGCAGCAATTGCACGCGCTCCAGTTTTGAGACCGCCGGCCGGCCCCGCAGCACGTTGTAGTCCTGCCGTTCGATCTTTTCCAGGACCTTCATCCCGCCGCGGCTGAACAGTTCCAGGTCGATTGCGAGCCGCCGGTCCACCATGCCCGCCAGCGGCAAGCCCTTCAAAAAAAGATTCCGCGCAACACCCACGGCATCCTTCATCGCGGCCCGGAACCGCTCGTCAAAATGCCGTTGAAATAGTGTTTCTACTGTGTAACCGTGGTGTTCTAGTAACTCCAGCGGCAGATATACACGATCCTTTTCGAGATCGACAATCACATCTTGCCAAAAGTTTGCGAGCTGAAGCGCCGTGCAGGTTGCATCGGACAGCGTCTGTCGCTCTGCGTCTTTGTATCCGCAAAGCCCCAGCACCAGCCGTCCCACGGGATTGGCGGAATTGCGGCAATAACCCAACAGGTCATCGAAGGTTCGATATCGCGAAACGGTTTGGTCCTGTTCAAAAGCGGTGATCAGATCGTCGAACAGCGACTGCGGAAGTTCGTAACGCCTCACGGTGTCCTTCAGCGCTACGAATACAGGATGCGAAGCCCCGCCCGCGTACATTTTATGAAGTTCG
The DNA here is from genome assembly GCA_019261985.1 of Bryobacterales bacterium. GTDB lineage: Bacteria > Acidobacteriota > Terriglobia > Bryobacterales > Bryobacteraceae > Palsa-187. Next base: position 70,977 of record JAFAQY010000020.1, read on the forward strand.
CCGCGCCACCAGGCGAGCAGGCGCAGGCTCTCGGCTGTATCGCCAATCTCATCTCCGAGATCGTCCGCCCAGCGGCAAAAGGAGTAAACATTATAGAAGTCCTGATGCAAGCGCTTGGGCAATAAGAAGCTTACGACGTGAAAATTCTCGTAGTGGTGGGTTGCAAGCCAGCGGGTGTAGGCTAGCGCGTCCTCATGCGTCCATTCGCGGTCAAGCGCGCCCGAGGAAGCTACAAACTGAGCAGGAGCGAGAAACATGGCAGTGGGGCAGGCTTTAGCCTGCGGCGGGCTTCAGCCCGCCACCTACCCTCACGGAATAATAGCCGTCTTCAAATGCCCGTTGTGACTCATCAAATGCTGCATGACTTCGAGCAGGTTTGTCAACGGCTCTACACGATTGACAAAGTCCTTCGCCGTGACGTATCCGCGGCTTACGACTTCCAACGCCTTGCGGATAAGCGCGGGAGTGTGATGGAAACTTGCCTTGAGCGTCAGTTCGGAATAGTGAAGCAGATTCGTGTCGACGCCGACTTCCGTTCCTGAAGGGCAGCCTCCGAAGAAGTTTATAACTCCGCCGCGCCGCAAGAGTTTGATCGCAAGCTGCCACACATCGGGAATGCCGACCGCTTCGATCACAACGTCCGCCCCTCGCCCGTTGGTCAGATTTCGAACGGCGCTGACCGGATCGGCCCCGTCGTCGTTAAGGACGGTCTCGTCCGCGCCCATGGCCGCGGCACGGTCAAGCTGATGTTGCCGGCGGCCAATGGCAATCACGCGCGCCCGGTACAAGACTTTCGCGAGCAATACAAACATCATTCCGATCGGGCCTAACCCGATAATCGCGACATTGTCGCCGGACCGGATCCCGGTCTCTTCAAGACCACGCATAACGCACGCCAGCGGTTCAACCAGCGCGGCGTCCTGGTAGCTCACATGGCCGGGGATTTCATACATGTTCTTACGAACGATGCGGTCCGGGATGCGAATATACTCCGCGTACGCTCCGTTATTGAACAGCAGATCTTCGCAAAGGTTCTCGAAGCCGCGCTGGCAATAGAAGCAATTTCCGCAGGGGGCCGAATTGGCGGCAATCACACGCTGGCCGTTTTCAAAACCATACACGTCGGGACCCATGGCAACGATGTCTCCGGCGAGTTCATGCCCGAATAATGCAGGCGGCCGAATCATCCTGGGGTGATATCCTCGCCGGAAAACTTTGACGTCAGTCCCGCACGTCAGCGCAGCCCGGACCCTTACCAGCACATCCCCCCGGCCGATTCTCGGAACGTCGACAGACTCGATGCGCAGCTGTTCTTTGCCGTACAGCACGGCGGCTGTCATCTGATTGGTCAAACTTTTATGTTCCCCTCTCTAAAGTAACCCGGCAAACGCGCCCGGCGCGGCGGAGTTGCCTTAATCTGGTCGCGTCCGCCACGCCCGATGCTTTGCGCATTCCAGAAACCCCGTGCACAATGCAGCCCGGCGGCGCCGGGTTCTTGTTTGAACATTACACGCCCGGCCCCACGCCGGGCGTTGTGCGCTGAGGTTGTATCACTATCTTCAATGATCTTTCATCGGGATGCAACGCTCGCTCGATCCCTAAATGAATTTCGTTTAATGGGTACCGGTGTGTAATTAACTCCTCCACCGGCAATGCGTAAGAGAACACCAAGTCGGCGGATTCCCGCTGCAGGTCCACTGACGCGCTATAGGATCCGAATAACGAACGTTCTTCCATGCAAATAGAGGCGCCGGAAACCTCGATGCGCTCCTGATGCGAAGTTTGGGCGAAGAGCAGTATCCGTGCACCCGGGCGCGAACAGCGGACCGCTTGATCCACGATCCCGGGCGCGGATGCCGCCACGATGACAACGTCGGCGCCCCTGCCTTGGGTGATATCTTTGACGCGTTCATCGAGCGTTCGATCTCTGGGGTCGAATGCATCCGTTGCCCCGAACCGGCGGGCCAGCGCACGCCGGGCCGGCATCGTATCCGTTGCCAGCAACGTCGCTCCGGTGCGCGCCGCCATCATCGTGAAAATCAACCCAATTGGACCCTGACCTAGCACCACTGCAACATCGTCCGATTTCAGGTCAAGCAGTTTCGCGCCTTTCAAACAGGTGTTGACAGGTTCGACAAAGCAAGCCTGTTCGAAAGAGACTCCCGCTGGGATTTTCTCAATGCCGCGCTCGACGATCCAATCCATGGCACGGACATATTGAGCAAAGCCGCCGCCGGCCGCCTCGTACCCCGCGGTTACGCCCACTTTCTTGTAAACCGGGCATTGTGCATAGAGCTTGCGCCGGCAATAAAAGCATTCACCGCACGGTATGTGATGAAAAACGATTACCCGGTCCCCGGGAGAATAGCGCGTAACGCCACGACCCACTTCGGCAATTACACCCGCGGTCTCGTGTCCGTAAATGCGCGGCGGCGGAAGCAGATCGTAAGCGACTTTCTTCAGATCCGTGTGACAAATTCCGCATGTCTCAACCCGGATCAGCACTTCTCCTGGGCCGATGTCCGGCACAGGTATCGTCTCCACCTCGACAACCCGCGAACCCTTATAGACAGCGGCCCGCATAGTCGCGTTACTCGTAAGTTCCGCGGTAGCGGCGCTAGAATACGCTGTTTGCAAGGAATTCTCCTATTTTTTCAGCCGCGATGCGGCAGTTCCGGTCAAGCCGCAACAGACCGGGAACCGTCCGCAAGGGCGCCTGCACTGCCGCAAGCGCAATGCGGGCTCTTGAGAAGCGCCCGGCACTGTCACGCAACGCGTTGAAATCCAAAGGCAGGTCGTCGAAGGCCGTATCGGACACGGCTTTAACGCAGTGAAATGGCACACCCCATTCACGCGCCTTAGCGTGAACGATCTCGCACTCCATTTCGACTGCCGATGCTCCCGTGATTTCGTACAGCCGCCGTTTTTCATCAGCCGTGACAGCGACGCGGTCGGAAGTAGTGAGGTGGCCGGGCGAATAAATCAAATCGCCGACTTTTAATGCGGGATCCAATGCTCCGCAAAAACCAATATTCAGAATTTGGTCCACTTCCCTCTTCGTATCAAATACCTGCGCCACCAGCCGCGCCCCGGGCCCGTTGGCTACCAGCAGCCACCGGTCTTGTTTCCACAGTACTTGGCGCGCGAACACAGCGCCGGCCCAATTCAGCCGCCTTACCGCACTGGCACGCTTTAATATACCCGAAAACTCCCGTGCTTCCGCGGCCACCACTAGCCGGGTTCTCATCCCGGATCAACAATATCCGTTTGCGCGGAACCACTCCACCGCGCGTTTAAGCGCCCCCGCTGCCGGCCCTGGCGAATAGCCCAGTTCCCGTGCGGCCTTTTCCTGGCTAACCCACATCTTCTTGCGGGCCATCCTCACGCCGTCCAATGGGGCTCGCGGCTCCTTTCCTGACATTCCAGCCCACGCCGTCGAAACTAAGCCCGCGGCGTATGCAACCGCGTAAGGAATCTGGATTTTCGGGGCGGCTATGCCGGTGATTTCCCCTAACTTCAAGAATATCTGCTCTAGGGTCAGATTCTCCGCTCCCAGGATATATCTTTCTCCTGTTCGGCCGCGCTCGCAGGCCGCCAAGTGTCCACCTGCAACATCGCGAACATCCACCAAATTCAAACCTGTGTCAAGAAACGCCGGCATAGCTCCTCGAACAAAATCTACGACAATCTTTCCGGTCGGAGTAGGCTTGACATCGTGGTCGCCCACCGGTGCCGTCGGATTCACGATCACCACAGGCAAACCCTGCGACGCAAACTCCAAAGCGGCGCGCTCCGCCAAGAATTTCGACTGCTTATACGGCCCGGCCATTTCTTCCCGGCTGACCGGCGAACCCTCGTCGCCTATCCCGTCCGGCGGGACGCCAATGCATCCCACCGTGCTGGTGTAGACGACTCGCTCAACCCCTGCGTTCCGTGCAGCTTCTAAAAGATTTCGCGTGCCCTCGACATTGGTGTGGAACATCTCCTCCGGCTGTTTGGTCCACAGCCGGTAATCCGCGGCAACATGATAAACAACGCCACACCCGGCGACCGCCGCATCCAGCGTGGCACGAACCCGCAGGTCGCCCTGAACGGCCTCAATTCCTTCCAGTTCCCGGAACCGCCCCGGATCCCTCGCCAGCCCGCGAATCTTATCGCCCCGGTCCAGCAGCTTGCGCGCTACATGCCAGCCAACGAATCCGGTTGCGCCGGTAATCAGCGTCGGTTTCAAGCTGTTCGATGATGGAAGCCGTTAACCCGGTTCATCTTCAACAATGTACGATTTTAGCAGTTCGGCCACAGGCAGCCCAGTAATTCAATCGCCCGCCCACTCCAGTTGCAGGTTGGTCACGTTTTGAAATTCGGGATCTCCGGTGATGAGTGGGCAGCCGATGCGTTGAGCCAGTTCGGCGGCAAACGCATCTGCGTAGGAAATCGTAAATGCTCCCTTAAGTTCCGCCGCCGCCCAAATGTTTTCGGCTTTTGGCACGTCGATTCGTACCGGCAGTGTTCCGGAAGCGCGGCGCCAGTTTTCGGCGGCATCATGCCGGCGTTTCTTTTTCAAAAAATAGTACACCTCACAGGCGTTAATCGCGCTCATCAGCACGTGAGCGTGTCCGCCCTCAGCCGCTGATAACAACGTATCTAGCGCCGTAAAGGCTGGCTCCCGTCCATTCAGCCATTCCAGAATCGGCCAGGAGTCAAGGACGCGAGTCTTCAATCTTCCTCTCCCGCTTCTTAAATGTTCGATAGGCTTTGATCAGATCGAGGCCTTTAACGGAGCCCGCTAGCTTCTTCCAGGCTGGATCCTTAGTCAAAACGATTCGATGGCCCTGGACATCGAGAGTGAGCTTCGTGCCTTCGTTCAGATTAAGCGCCTGCCGAATATTCTTAGGTATGGCGATTTGGCCCTTGGAGGATACTGTAACAGTTTCCACGTTCCTATCTTACACAAGGTAAGATGAGGCCTCAAACTCAGTGCAACCCCGCCAATATCCACTTAGCCGCTTTCCGCTAGGCTGACGCTTGTCGGAGCGACACCGGATCACAATGTCATCGCTACGCTCTACCACTCCGAATACGATATTGTGCCGGTGGCCACGGCCGATTTCGCACGCCGAGTCGGGTGAAACAGACCCCTAAGAGCGCTCGTCAGTTCGAAATCGGAATTATCAGCTTCTGCGTCCCATCAGTGTCGCCGAGAGTGAACGTGACCGGGACAGTATCGCTAGCGGAAATATTCGGAACCGTAACATTGAATTGATAAAGTCCCAAATAGCCGGCGGTCAGTCCGGAGAATGACACCTTGGCGGGAGTACCGGCAAACGAGATGTGGAAATCTGCGTTGAGCTGATTCGATTGACTCACAATCTGCCCCGCGGGAATGTTCGGCGTCACAAGCCCAAACCCGACGCCGTAGAACACGATCGTATCGCCGGGCCTGGCCCGTGCCGAAGGGACGCCGGCGACCGCGCCAGGAGGCAGCACGAAAGTAACGCCGTCCGGAAACAGCGCGGCTACGTACTGCGCGCCCGTAAGGTTGAATACGGCGGGGGCAAGCAGCCCCGGTTCCGTCACCTTCACGGTAATGGGGTAAGCTACGCTGGTGCCGCCCGGTGTCGTGACGACTACGGGCTGTGAGCCTAGCGGTACGTTGGACGGTATTTGAGCGTTCACCTGGGTAGGGCTGACATAATCGATGAATGCCGCTTGGCCGCCGATCGTGACCGTCGTTCCCCCCAATGAGTTGGGCGCCTGGTTGCCGTTGAAATCGGCGCTGCCCCAAGTCTTAGAGGCGACGTTCGCCAGGTTCGTGCCGTAGATTTCCATCCAGGTGCCGGGAGCAACCGATGGGAACGCGCCATAGGCGCTGGCGCTGATAACCCCTAAGGAGGTCCGAATCACGGGTGTGGCATCGAAAGTCCCGTGAACCACTCCGGTAATGACCGCGCCAGGCGTGAGACCTACCTGTCCAATGCCGCAAGACGAGACTGCAGTTCCGGAACAAGAGGCGGTGAAATCGTAGAAGAAGGTGAAGTTGTTGGAGAGGAACGAAACCGTAGCGCCCGTGCTCTCTATCAGCGACACTGAGATCGTGCCTGAAGACCCGGGTATCAAGCCGAAGGTAACTAAATTACTCCCGGCGCTGATTGAATTAGCGGTGAAGGGCGATTGGCCGCTTCCTGAATAAGCCAACACGATTGAGATCGTTCCCCCTCCCCCAACGCCGGTATAGGGCGCCGTTACCGTACATTTGGTATTCACGCCATCGAAGACACAATTGCCCCAGGTCACGCGGCTTTGGCCAACACCTCCACTGCCGCCGAGACCGGTCAAGGTCACGACCTGATTACTATTCGTGTAAGTTGCCGTTTGCCCTAATAAGGACAGGGCGCAGGAAAGGAACGGAAAGATTGCGATCAATTTCATGGGATGTCATTCAAGCCTAGCCTTTGTTGGTCAAGAAAGGCAACAGCTGAATGCGAATACGAGTACTAGTACTAGTACTAGCTAGCCCGGGGATCTGAAGGATCAGGTCATGGCAGAAAAGGAACGAGTATGATCGCAGATGCGATGGCAGCTAAGAAACGCGTCTTTCGCATCGACCTCACCCAAATTCAGCCAATGTTGGACGTCCACCGTCCGATTCTGCCGCAGCCGGCGCGCGAGAGCGTCAGCTTAGCAACCAGCTCAGCGACTTAAACGAATCCGTCATCTTCGAATTAATTCCGTACGCCGCCGACGGCTCATACCCGCAGTGCACCATGCACTGTTCGCAGCGCGGGTCGTTGCCCGTGCCGTAGTTCTCCCATGGCGTCTTGGTCATCAGTTCTTCAAAAGTGTCGTAGTGCGCGTCGGTGATCAGATAGCAGGGGCCTTTCCAGCCTTTGACGTTATAGGTCGGCATGCCCCAAGCGGTGCAGGGAAGCTCCCGGTCGCCCTTCAGAAATTCCATATATACCGGACTCGAGACTAGCGGGAATCGCTTGGACATCTTATCGATGTTCCTAAACTTCTCGTATACGTCCTCGCGCGTCATGAAGATCTCCTGATCGTTCACGGCGGAGTAGCCGTATGCCGGCGAGATCGAATGGCCGTCGATCCCGAGCTGCTCCAGGTATTCGAAAAGGTGCCAGATCTCGTTCATATCCGTCTCGCGATAGACGGTAGTATTCGAGAAGACCTTAAATCCGCCTTGTTTCGCGGCTTTGATGCCCTCAATCGCCATTTTGAACACGCCTTCCCGCTCCACGGCCAAATCGTGGTTTTTCTCCATGCCGTCCAGGTGAACGTTAAACACCAACGCGGGATTCGGCGTGAACTCTTTCAGCTTTTTCGCGAGGAACATGCCGTTCGTGCAGAACTGGATATAACGGCCGCGATCCAAAATCCCGTTGACTAAAGCGCCAATCTCCGGATACAGCAGCGGTTCGCCGCCGCAAATCGATACCATTGGCGCCCCGCACTCATCCACGGCGCGCAGGCATTGTTCGAGTGAGAGCCGCTCGCGAATGCTCGATTCGTATTCGCGGATTCGTCCGCACCCGGTGCAGGTAAGATTGCAGGCGTGCAGCGGCTCCAGCATCATCACCAGCGGAAAACGCTTGTTGATCATGGGATGAGCTTTGCGCTGTGCGCGCGCCGACGGAATCTGCGTATGAACGATCCGGAAAGGGTTTTTTGCGCTCTCTTCGGCGGCCAAATTCTTCTGCCATTCCGGCCGCGGACGCATTTTGTTTTTTGCGATGTAGGTGGCCATATCGGCCACCTGCGCAAGCGGTACTCTCATTTTCTGGCTGCTCCTTTAACGTGGGGACGCCCCCCGAGCCTTCCTGTGCGCGGTTTTGTTATATGCGGCAAGGGCCAGCACAGGGAAGGAATTGCGATACAAGTGATACTTCAAATAGAAGACTCGCGGGAATCCCGTTCCCGTGGATAACTCCTCATCCCAGCGGCCATCCTCTCGCTGATGCTCCACCAGCCATTCGATGCCCGATTGAACGCTCCCCGAGTTGGTATCGCCGCCTGCGAGCAAACCGAGGATCGCCCAAGCGGTTTGGGAAGGCGTGCTAGGCGCCGGGGTGAATGTGCCGTTATCGTAACTGGCGCAGCTTTCGCCCCATCCTCCGTCGGCGTTTTGGATCGCGCGAAGCCATTCGCCCGCGCGAAGAATGTAAGCCTCGCGATCGCTTTCGCCCGACGCCTGCAAGCCGCGCAGCGCCAGAAACGTTCCGTAGATATAATCGACGCCCCAGCGGCCATACCAGCTTCCATCGGCTTCCTGGGTGCGCTTTAAAAATTCAATGCCGCGCCGCACGGCAGGATGATCGCATCGAATGCCATGCGCCGCTAAAGCTTCCAAAACCCGCCCGGTGATATCGGGGCAGGCCGGATCGAGCATCGCGTTGTGATCCGCGAATGGAATGGCATTCAGGAATTGCCAGTCGTTGTCGACGTCGAAGGCCGCCCAGCCGCCATCCTTACCCTGCATCGCGAAGAGCCAATTTATGGCGCGCTGAACGCACGTCATCTGTTGAGCCGCACTGCGTGCCTGCGCGTGCGCCAGCGCAAGCAGGACCTGCGCGGTATCGTCGATATCCGGATAAAACTCGTTCGCAAACTCGAAATACCAGCCGGACGGCTCGACATTCGGCCGCTTGACCGACCAATCGCCCCTGCGCCGCACTTCTTTCGATAGCAGCCAGTCCGCGGTCCGCTGAAGCACCCCGCCCGGAGCCGCCTCGGCTTCACCCAACGCATAAGCCACAATCGCTGTATCCCAAACTACGGAATAACAGGGCTGGAAAAAAACCCCGTCCTGGTCGTTGCCTTTTTCCTCGACCAGCAGATCCATGAATCGCCGCTCGGCTTCCACGCGGTCCGGGTGATCCTTGGAATAACCCAACAAATCCAGCATCATTACGGCGTACATCATGGACGGATAAATCGCCCCGAGCCCGCCCGAGAAATGCGTGTGTTCCAGCACCCAGCGCTCAGCGCGGCGGATGGCTTTCTTGCGAATCGCGCGGCTGCCCCAGTGTTCCCACAGCTTGAACGCCTTTTCAGCTTTCAAGAAGAAGCTGCGCCAGCTAAAGAAACCTTGGTCGTTGAGGATTTCGAGCGGCACTCCTGGAAGGAACAACTCTTTCAGCGAAAACCCGGCGGGAACCGGCCGTTGCGGATTCAGCGCGTGCAACACCGAAAGCGGCATCACGATCGCTCGCGTCCAGGACGACATTTCGTAAATAAAATTTCCGAACAGAATCAGTTCCGGGGGAATCGCGGGCGCATGCTGTCGCGGATAAAGCCCAAACAGGCTGAGATTGATTTTGACGTAGCTGTTCGCCGCCTGAAGTCCGCCCCCCGCTATGATGCGTTTCTTGGCGCGCGCCAATGCCTCGCCTAAACCACCGGTTGGTGTGTTCTGCGTTGGGCCACTCATCATGCTCGCCAGTTTCAGCGCGGTGTAGGCCTTAATCGTCGCATTCAGCTCGGACGGTCCGTGCGCGTAAATATTAAATCCGCCATCGGGCAACTGGCGATCTAGGATCGAGCGGATGGCTTTGTCAATCAGCGGGCGAGTTGGCGGATTCCAGACACCGTCCACCGGCGGGTGTAACCAGAGCTGTAAGAGAACGAAATCCGATTCCAGCGTCGAATCGGCGGTCAGATCCGCCCACCAGTAGCCGTCAGGATGTTGCCGGGACAACAAATAATCCGTACTGCGGCGCATGGCCTCCCGCGATGCATCTTGTACTGCCTCGCCGATTTGAAGGCTCGGTGATGACATGAAACTATTTGTTTTCGTCCGTCCCGCTCATTAGCGTTCAACGGGTTGGAGCGAGATTTGCCGGGGCCGCGCCAGCTCCGAAGGCAGGTGAAACCGCACGTCCTCTTCCCTAATCTCCATTTCCTCGAGTTGCGTATATCCGCGCTCCCTCAAGGATTGCATCAGATCCTGAACCAGATTTTCAGGCGCCGAAGCGCCAGCTGTGACCGCGACTGTATCCACGCCCTCCAGCCACTGCGACTGAACCTCGCTCAAGTCGTCGATCAAATACGCAGGCACCCCCGTTTTTTCCGCAACTTCGACCAACCGGCGTGAATTCGAGCTGTTGCGTGACCCCACCACCAGCAATGTCTGGCATAACGGCACCACGGCCTTGACCGCAATTTGCCGGTTTTCCGTGGCATAGCAGATATCCTGCGCCGCAGGCCCTTGAATGCTCGGAAACCGTTCCTTCAGACGCTCTACGATGTCCCTGGTTTCATCCAGGCTCAAAGTCGTCTGTGTAATATAGGAGACCCGCTCGGGATCTTTCACCTCCAGCCGGTCCACGTCGTCCACTGTTGAAACCAGCACCGTCGCTTCCGGCGCCTCCCCGAGCGTGCCGATAACTTCGTCGTGATCCTTGTGGCCGATAAGTATGATGGTGTACCCTTTACGCGCGAACTTCACCGCTTCCAGGTGAACCTTCGTCACCAGGGGACACGTCGCATCGATCACCTGAAGCTGGCGCGCGCGGGCCTCCGCCCGAACGGACGGCGCAACACCATGGGCGCTATAAATCACGCGCGCGCCCATTGGCACCTCGTCCAGTTCTTCCACAAAGATAGCGCCTGCCCCGCGTAATTCCTCCACCACGTGCCGGTTGTGCACGATCTCCTTGCGCACGTAAATCGGCGCGCCGTACAAATTCAGCGCGATTTTAACAACGTCGATAGCCCGCACAACTCCGGCGCAGAAACCCCGTGGTCTCAACAGGATGATCTTTTTTGTAGCGGACATAGAGAAACTAGGATTATAACAACAGTGTGGCGGCTGCCGTCCGCTGGCGCCGCAGCCTGCTTATTCTATCGTGTGATACGCTGGGCGCTGTTTGAGGCTAGTGCGCTGGCGAGTTGGCGTTCTCCTGACCTGTGCCGTCCTCGGCGCGCTGGGAGTTTTGCGCGCCCAACGCCCGTTTAAAGAATACCCGGGCATCGAATACGAGAATTTCCCCCTGCCGCCGGATTGGAACGACAAAACGGAATGGACCCGCGCGCGCCTCCGCTGCCCCGACATTGGCCGGGGATTCGGCCGCCTGGGAATGAACTGGACCATCGATTACCCGCGTTCCGACCGGCATTTGCTCCAAGGCGTGCGCAGGCTTACTCGAATCGACACTCGATCCGTGGAGCAGGTGGTCGACCTGGACGGCGCCGACGACGTTTACAACTGGCCGATGATGTACGCAGTAGAAGTCGGCCATTGGCGTTTACCTGACGATCAAGCGGCCCAATTGCGCGACTTCCTGCTGCGAGGCGGCTTCCTCATGGTGGACGATTTCCATGGCACCCGCGAGTGGGAAGTCTTCATCGAGAGCATGAATAAGGTCTTTCCAGACCGGAAAATCATCGACATCGAAAACTCCGACCCGATTTTTCACACGGTTTCAGACCTGGACGACCGCTACCAGGTTCCCGGCGCGCAGTACCTTCGTACCGGACGTACCTACGAGCAGGACGGCTATGAAGCTCGCTGGCGCGCCATTCGAGACGACAAGGGCCGCATCATGGTTGCGATCTGCCACAACATGGACCTTGGCGACGCTTGGGAATGGTCCGATGATCCTGCCTATCCGGAGAAGTGGGCCGGTCTGGCCTACCGCATCGCAATGAATTACTTCGTTTACGACCTGACCCACTGACCCCAAATGTTAAACTGAGGTAGGACCAGCTTCAGCTTGTCCACACTAACCTCATATGGACCGCTATACCCGCAAGCAACTCAAAAGCGATAAGTTCGCCCAGGAAGTCGGACACACCTTCGAGTTCATGACGGAGCACCGCACGGATTTAGTCCGCTACGGGTCCCTCGCATTAGCGGTGCTTTTGATTGCGGGCGGCATTTACCTATATCAGAAGCACACTGCAACTGTGCGCGAAGAGGCGCTCGCACAAGCGCTGAGGATTGAAGATGCCAAAATCAGCGCCACGCCTCAGCCGCCCAACATGACTTTCGCCACGCAAGCCGAGCAGGAAGCCGCTTGGAACAAAGCCTTCACGGATGTAGCGACAAAGTACCGGGGCACGCAAGAGGGCGCAATCGCCGGGTTGTACCTGGGCAGCCGGCTTGCCGAAAAAGGTAAGGTCGACGAAGGCATGAAATGGTTAAAGGACGTGGCGGATTCGGCGCCCAAGGATTACGCTTCGGTCGCTAAGGTCTCTCTATCGGAAGCGTACGCGGGCCAGGGCAACCTCACGGAAGCGAAAAAGCTGATGCAGGACGTGATCGATCACCCCACCACGCTCGTTTCGAAGGACATGGCCCAGATTGAGCTGGCTCGGATGCTCGCCTCTACGGACCCTGCCGCTGCGCGGAAGCTCCTCGACCCGTTGCGGACTGCCCGAACCGCGGTAAGCCGCGCCGCGATCACCGAGATGGGCAAAATTCCGCAAGCCAATTAGGTGGCGTCTAGGGCCGGACTAGGCACGCTCGCTCACCTGCGTTTTCCGTTGGAGCTGGCGCGCGGCCGCCGCTATCCGGAAGCGCCTCATCGATATCGAAACGATTTTCAACGCGACCGTGATCGTGTGGTCCACGCACGCGCATTCCGCCGGCTCGAAAACAAAACTCAAGTTTTCTCGCCCGGTATATCGGATCACTTCCGTAACCGGCTCACCCACACGATCGAAGTATCGCAGGTTGCCCGAACAGTGGCTTCCGTGCTCGGCTTGGATGAGGATCTTACCGAGGCTCTGGCGCTGGCGCATGATATCGGCCATCCGCCGTTTGCGCATGCGGGTGAGGAGGAATTGCACCGGCTGATGCGGGGCTTTGGGGATAGCTTCGATCATAATCGCCAAGCGCTGCGAATTGTAGAATCTTTTGAAAACCCCTACCCCCGCTTTCCCGGCCTGAACCTCACATTCGAGGTGCGCGAAGGCATCGTGAAGCACTCGCGCGATTTTGAGCCAGGGGAAATCCCGGAGCTCGAGGAATATCTGCCCGGACTGCGGCCGCCGCTCGAAGCTCAACTCATCGATCTATGCGACGAGATCGCCTACAACACGGCCGACCTGGACGATGGCTACAGCGCGGGTTTAATTGCTGTCGATGAGGCGTGCGCCGGCGTGCCGAAATTCCGCGAACTCTGGGAATCGACGGATAATCAATTCCCCGGCGCATCCGAGCGAGTCCGGGTTCATGAGGTCGTGCGCGGATTAATGGACTGGCTCGTGACGGGGTTGATTGAAGGCACAATCGCGGCAGCGGAGCCTCTTCGCGGCCTTGAGGAGATCAGGCGTCTACCCGCGCGCGTGGCCCGGTTTTCGCCGGAAACCGCCGCAGGCACCCTCGCTTTAAAACGTTTTCTGCGACTAAAGGTTTATTGCTCGGAAGCAGTGGTGCAAGCTCGAAGCGAATCCGCCGGCCATATCGCCTGGCTGTTCGACTTCTTCCTCCGCAATCCCGGCCGCATGCCGGCAAACTATCGCGAAGAGTCTTCGGGCGAACCGTTACACCGACAGGTTTGCGACTATATCGCCGGCATGACGGACGGCTTTTTCGCGAAAACGTACGAGGCGTTCCGGGCGGCGTAACAGGCCCTGCTCTACAATGATCCATGCAGATGTTCTGTCCCGAGTCTCCGGAGCAGCTCGCCGAAGCGCTGCGTGAAGCGGCTGGCCTGCGGCGTACCATCCGGCTCGGGGGCAATTTTTCCAAGGACCGTTTAGGCGGATCGATCTGTCCGGCCGGCGTCACCCTTTCCACGCATGCGATGAAGCGCTTGCTTCAATACGACCCCAAAGACCTGACCGTCAGCGTACAAGCGGGAATGGCCTGGACCGACTTAGAGCGAACATTGGATGGGCATCGCCAGATGCTTCCGCTCGATCCAGGGTGGGCGAATGAGTCGACCGTAGGCGGAGTTGTCGCCGCTAACCTCAGCGGGCCTCGACGCCGGCTTTACGGCACGGCGCGCGACATGATCATCGGCATGAAATTCGCAACGCTTGAAGGCAAGCTGATCGACAGCGGCGGCATGGTGGTAAAAAATGTTGCCGGGCTGGACATGGCAAAGCTGATGATCGGCTCCTTTGGGACGCTTGCAGCCGTAGCTGTGGTGAACTTTAAGGTGTTTCCGATTCCGGAAGAATCCCGAACGTTTGAAATGCGGTTTGAAACCGCGGCTCAGGCGTTCGGCGAGCGCGATCGCATACTTCAAAGTCATCTTCAGCCGACAGCCTTGGATATCGTGAATTGGCCGTCGGGGTTCCGGCTGTTGGTGCGCGCGGGAGGGCACCCGCGAGTAATTGAACGCTACACGCGAGAGCTGCCGCGGGCCGAAATCGTGAACGACTCCGTTTGGAATGAAGTCCGTGAGTTCACGCCGAGGTTTCTCGTCGACCGCCCCCAAGGCGCAGTCATTCCGATCGCGTCCAAACTGACCCAAATGCCTTCGATTGCCCAAAACCTCGCTGTGCCCTTCATTGCGCGCGCCGGATCGGGCGTGATTTACGCGCATCACGCGGAAAGCCCGCAGCCGGCCGATTTGGGAGGAGCGTTCGAGATGATGACCAAGATCAAGCAAATGTTCGACCCCGGCCGCTTGCTGAATCGAGGACGCCTTTATGGCCGCATCTAGCGCCGACGTTGAAGTGGCTCGCGACGCCCCGCGAGAGGAAGATCTTTCCCGTTGTGTCCACTGCGGGTTGTGCCTGAATGCCTGCCCCACCTACCGCGAGCTGCGCGTCGAAATGGATTCTCCACGCGGACGCATTTACCAAATGGTTCAGGTCCACAATGGTGCTCCGATCACCGATGCCTATCGCGAGCACATCGACCTCTGTCTCGCCTGCCGAGGCTGCGAGACCGCGTGTCCTTCCGGAGTGCAGTATGGACGTTTAGTGGAAGCCGCGCGCGCTGAAATCGAACAACGCGTGGAGCGGCCTTGGGCACAGCGAGCTTTGCGGTCCTTCGTTTTTCAGCGACTTCTGCCAAGTCGCAGGCTTCTTAAAATCGCAGGCGCTGGAATGCTCCTTTATCAAACCTGCGGACTGCAAAAATTCGTCCGCGCTTCGGGAATGTTGAAGCTCATGGGTAGATTGGGCGAAATCGAGCCGCTCGCGCCGGCCGTGGAAACGCCTTTTTTCTATCGCCACATCGGCGAAGTTTTTCCCGCAAACGGCGAGCGCAAGTACCGAGTCGCGTTCCTTTCCGGCTGCATCGCCAATATTTCCTTCGCCAGACTGAACGAAGCCACACTGCGCGTGCTGCAAGCGAACGGATGCGAGGTAACGGTTCACGCGGAGCAGACGTGTTGCGGAGCGCTGGCCGTTCACGCTGGTCTACGCGAGCCCGCCCGCAGACAAGCGCGTCAGAACATCGACGCTCTGATTGACGGCGGTTTCGACGCGATTCTCACGAATGCGGGTGGCTGCGGCTCGACGCTGAAAGAATACGATGAGCTTCTGGAGCACGATCCGCAATACTCCGAGAAGGCAAAGCGTTTCGTTTCGCTTACCAAGGACGTAAACGAATTTCTCGCGGCCATCGATCTAAACACCCGGATGGGCGAAGTTCGCGCGACCGTCACGTATCAGGATTCATGCCATCTGGCGCACGGACAAAAAGTTCGGTCGGCTCCACGAAACCTGTTAGCAGCCATTCCCGGCCTGACACTAAAAGAAATGCGTCTTGCCGATCTATGCTGCGGCAGCGCGGGCATCTACAACATCGTCCACACCGAGATGTCGATGCAGCTTCTCGCCAAAAAAATCGACAACGTGAACGCGACCGGAGCCGATGTCATCGCCACCGCAAATCCCGGCTGCATGCTCCAACTCCGCGCCGGTGTTGAGAAATACGGACGGGGGCAAAAGGTTGCGCACGTGGTCGAGATTTTGGATCAAGCTTACCGCGCGGCCGATACTCGTTGACTGGAGGGACGGCGTTTGCTGGCTTCGGAACCCGGGGGAAACTCGACGGTTTTCTCAAGGCTCACGGAATTACGACGACTACACCCTTGAAGATTTCCAACGGAGCGGAAGGCGCTCGCCGTTTTGCGTACGGAAGCTATCTTGCCGGCGCGAAGCCGCCGGTGATCGTCAGCATAACGCTCCGGCCTGGAAGCAGCATTAATTGATCGTTTGCCGATATTGTGTAGGCCACGCCTGCGGCGCCTGCGTTGGCGGCGACGACTCCGTAAATGTTGTGATTGTCGAATAGATTGTTGATCGCCAAGCCGAATTTGGTGCCGCGGAAAACCGACCGGTCTTTTACTGTGTAGTTAAAGAAAAGATTGGTGATGTTGAAAGGATCGATCGGGATCGCCTGATTCAAAACCGGCGAATTGGCGGTGTTGTCATTCCACATGGAACCTATGCGCTTGTGGAACCCTCCCACGTCCCAGTTGCTTTTTTGATACGTTAAACCAACGGTTTCGGTGTTTTTCGGAGCGTTAGCGACCCAAAGCCCGGTATTTTGATATTTTGCCTGTCCGACAGTCGCATTCAGATAAAGGCTCAATCCGCCGCCAAGGAGAATGTTGCTTTCGGCCTCCAGACCTTTGGTATTGGACGGACCCGTTTGATACCAGACCTCCTGCCCGCCGTTGTTCGAATCGGAGATTCCCAAATAGGGGTTCTGGAAATGGATGTAATAGCCGTCGAAATCGAGCGTCCACCGGTTGAATTTAATTACGGTTCCAGCCTGATACGTCCGAGCTAGCGTCGGTTTTGGCAGAGTTTCCACCGCGGCATTCTTCACATCGAAGACTCCGCTGGGCGGAATCACGTTGCCTTCGCCGTACTGGGCATATGCGGTCCAGTTGTTTCTGATGCGGTAACGCGCGTCGGCGGACGGCAGCCATCCCGTATAGTTCGCGTTATGAGTAACAAAAGCCGCGCCCCCCAAATTGCCGACTGTTTTTCCATTATCGGCGAATTGGTTCAGGAGCATGTGGTAATCCGTGAACTTGATACCGGCGGTTATGCTCAGCTTGGACGTGGCGCGGTACTCGTATTCGGCAAAGGGTTGGAGCGATTGCGTGATGAAATGCTCATGGAAATTCGGCAAGGCCGCATCTTGCCAAGTTCGCGGATCGGTTGGAATCTGATACCGGTCCGTGTAAGCCCATTCGTACCATGCTCCGGTGCGGAAAACTCCCCATTGCGTGTCCTTGCTTAAGGTGATGATATCGCCGAGCTTGTTATATCCGTTCAGCTTGTCAACGCCGCTAGTGGCGCTAATCGCCGTCGTGCTGTTCTCATAATTCTGTTTATTCCAATAACGGTACTGGTAAACTTTGTTGTCGAACTTCCAGCCGTTTTGTAAATCGGTATTGAAACCGATATACCCGAAGTCCGACTGAACGTGATAGAAATTATAGCCGTAGTAATAGGGGCTGCTGGGATCGCCATTCATTAGAAAACTGTCGCCGTATAAGGCCACTTGGGCGCGAGTCGGACCTTTGAAGTTGGGTGTGTTCGTCCACAGATCGACAGCCCCAAAGAACAGCGTCACGGTCGTCCTATCGCTGACTTTGTATTGATATTTCAACGACCCCGCGACGCGTTTTTGGTAATTGTAGGTCTGGTATCCATCCGAAAGCATTTGGTGGAGATCGACCGTCAGGCTGCTTTTATCGCCGTTTCCAAACCGCCCGGAGTCAAACTGAAAGTCGAAAAGGCGTGTATTGAAAGATCCATAGGAAGCCGTGGCGCGGATATCCATGTCCGGCCGGACCTCCGGGGAGAGAAGATTGATCGATCCGCCGAAATTGGTAGGGCCGATCGTTGAGGCGGTTCCGGGGCTGCGGTCGAAGTCCACGCCGCCGATCCACTGGCCGGGAAAAAACACCCAAGAGTGGTGCGACGGCGTGTTCGTGTCCTCCCATGGAATTCCGTCATAGGTCACTGTGTAAAGTCCGTCGGAGAAGCCGCGATAGTAAGTGGTGCTTTGGCCCAGCCCGACTCCGTTAGGATTGATGCCGAATGTCCCGGGAGCAATATTTAGAATTTCCGTGTAATCCGAAACCGGCGATGTGAAGCTTTTGATAAAGGTCTGAGGGATCTCGGTCTTTGCCGATCGTGCGTCGAGCGTGTTTCCCGACGGCGCAAGCTCGGACGCTAACGAGACAACCGCTTCGACGGTTACCGCCTGATTCACCGGAGCAACGCTCAGCGAAATGGTCATGTTTTCGACGCCGCCGGCCGTCAATTGCTGCCCGGTGCGCTTCGTGGTTGCGAATCCGGGGGCGGAGACCTCGATGCTGTAAGTGCCGAGCGGCAGGCCCGCCACGGAGAACCGCCCGACTTCATCCGTCGTTGCCGTGCCCACCGTCGCATCGTTCGCTTCCGTCTTCACCGCCACGGACGCGTTCGGAAGCGCTTTTCCCGACGGATCGAGCACTGTTCCGCCGATGGTGGCGCCCGGGTTTTGGGCTTGCAGCCCGGCGCAG
>JAFAQY010000028.1 GCA_019261985.1 Bryobacterales bacterium
GCCGCAGGTTGGCAACCTGCCCCACTGTTTTTTTTTGCTTGACAACTTGCGGGCGTGGTGCTAGTTTTACAGCATGTGCTGTTTTTGCAGCATAAGACCAAATCGATATCGGGAGTTGCCAAAAGTAAATGTTGACTCAAGGATTGACGGAATGAAATGGCTCGGAGTGGCTTTGTTGCCTTTGATTATTGTGACGGCACGCCCGGTGCAGGGGCAGACAGATCTGGCGAGCGCTCCTGATTGGCAGACGGCGGCGGGAGGGACGATGGCGTTTGAGGTCGCTTCCGTTCGCGAGGACAAAGGGGCGTTAAAGCCCCCCTCCTTTGCCCTGAGTTCCGATGCGTGGTTCCAGGAGCCGAATGGACGGTTCCATGCGGATTTCGCGCTTCCTACCTACATTCAGTTCGCCTATAAGCTTCGGCTTACGCCTGAAGAACGGAGAGCGATGCTGGCGAAACTGCCCCAATGGGTGGGGACGGACCGGTTTGATATTGAGGCGACAGCTCCGCTGCACGCCACGAAGGATCAGTACCGGCTGATGATGCAGGCCCTGTTAGCCGAACGATTCGGACTAAAACTGCACTTCGAGAAAAGAGAGCTGCCGGTGGTCGAGATGGTGCTGGCGAAGCCCGGAAAACCCGGTCCAAAGCTGACTGCGCATGCGCTGGGGCAATCCTGCGATGAGAAACCGAAGCCGGAGACGTGGCCGAAGGAGTGCTATAGCTACGCTGGGATGTTCACAAAAGACGGGATGTGGAGGTCTGGCTCACGAGCGACCTCTATGGACCTGGTTGCCGACTTTGTTGGGAGTTCCGCCGGGGCCGATCCCGAAATGGGGCGTCGTGTTGTGGACCAGACTGGGCTGACGGGGCTGTGGGACTTTACCTTGGAGACTGCGCCCGCAGCGCCCACGGCCCCGCAGGATGGGGTACCAGCAGGGCAGACCCTTATCGAGGCCATTCAAGACCAGCTTGGAATCAAATTGAAGCCGGCGCGGGCCGTGGTTTCCGTGATGGTTATAGATCATCTGGAGCGGCCCAGCGAGAACTGAAGGATGAGAAGCCTGTGTCAGTTCCGTGCCGTTTTCAGAATGGACCACGATGATTCCCAACGCGCGGCTGCGCAAGGCCATTATCATCGAAACCGGAACCGAGTCGTACCGGTTCCGGCGGACGGTGACGAAGAACAAAGGAGGACGCCGATGAAAGATCGGGAGGGGGATTGCGACCGCTGCCGAACTCGATCCTATGGAGCCGGACCAGGGCCCGCGGTTTCGGGCCGACTATTTTCGATGGCCCGGCCTCCGCTCCGCCCTAAACGCGCCGCAAAAAGCGCGGCGCAGGGCTGCGCTCCGGCCGGGGCCATCGAAGACAGCATGTGTTCCCGGGGTGTTTGGCTTTTTAGGGGCCAAATGAAAGTATCAAAGTCTGCTGCTAGCGGCCCTGCAAGCCTTCGGCCCAGAGCGGGGCGAAGCCTATCCGGAACTGCCTAAAGCGGCGATGAAAGGCACATCGGCCGTCTTGCCTCGACCTCGTCACACTGCTGCGCAAGGAAATCACGCCGCATACCCAGCGCGCGCACCGATCTGGGCTTCCAAATCACAGACAAACCTTGGTCCAGGCCGCTGCCGCTGATGGAATGTGCAAACTTTAGGGACAAGCTTAAGCTTGCCCTACTTGGGTTGTGGAGCTAGCCACCAGTTTACTGAATCCGATGCCGCTGCGAAGAATTCGTCTTCCTTTGGCGGCCCTTCCGGCGATCTTTGCTTTGTCCAGTTTCCTTCGGGCCTGTAGGATGGGTCGAAGAAGACCCATAGCTCGCCGGTCGCGGCGCCGCCTAGGATCGGCTCGCTCGATTGAGCCTCAATCGTGTCGTTATTCCACGTGAACTGGAGTTTATTGCCGTCCACCGCTCCTACTTTTACAAACCCCGGCGCCGATACCGGCTCCGTCGAGAGAATGTACGCGCCCCGTCCGGGGATATAAATCAGCGCGTATTTTCCGGACACGGCCCCACCGGTACCGCCCGCCTTCAGCGGCATTCCATTTACGGTGAGCTTTAGCGCAACCAGGCGCATCCGGCCGGGAGCGGCCTCAGGCGCCCCCGCGGCGATAGGCCTCAAAGTCGCATCGACAGTGTCGATTACCCGCAAGCCGACCCCCTCCAACTCGAACAAGCCGATTTCGGTATGCCGGCCGGAATCGAGCGGTGGAAACACGCGGTTCTCCATCAAAGTCGGGACCGGCTTGCCGCCGTCCGCGTTGGGGTATCTTGCGGCGAACTCGGTTTCGGTTGGTTTGGCCGTGAGCACGACCGCATCGCCGTTTCCGGAAAGCTGGATTTGGAGCTCATAGGCGAAGACAGCCAAGTTGTTTTGATCTCGAAAAATGCGGTAGAAGCTATCGCCGGACGCTCGCGCCATCTCGACTTTGATCGTTTGTTGCCCAGTCGGCTGACCAAAGTTGGTCCCGATCTTTAACTCCACTCCGTTGCTTAAAACGATGCTCGCGTCCGCCTGAGCCCAGGCTGCGGCGGCGGCGAGCAAGAAACAGAAAAGGCGAACCATATAGAAGCGATGCTTTGGGGATGGTTTAAGTTTACTGGTTTCGCCCCGACGCTGGGCGGGTGCTGAAGCACCCGTCGCAGGCTAAGGCCCGCTCCACCTGATGGGCCAAGGACACACAGCGATGCTGGAGATTGAATTGCTTGGTCAAGACGTGGATGCGGCATAGGGTTCAAATATTAGGGTTGTTAATTGGGGCTGTCGGGCTTGCGGCGGATGTCAACAATTGCAGCGCCGAGCTTTGCCAGTTGACCGCGAGCGGGACTCTCGCAGACTTGCGGTGGCCGGATTTCCACGATTTACACGATGACGCCGGCCGGCTGTATAAATTTACCGGCTATGCTCCCCTTTGGGTGCGCGATGGCGCGCCCACACCCACTGCGCTCAAAGTGATTGCCGCGTTGAAAGACGCGCGTTCCGAGGGTCTGGATCCGGAAGATTACGATGGATCGCGCTGGGATGGCCGCATTTCCGGCTTAGGCAACCGCGCGTTCCCGGCAGAGCGTTTCGATCTGGCCCTGACCGTCTCAGCGATGCGGTACGCCGCGGATTTGCGGTTCGGACGAGCGAATCCCGAAGGACGGCCTTCCGATGGACTTGTGCTTGATGCCTGGGTTCTGGAGCGCTTGCTCCCGTCTAACGACCCCGCGGCAGTGTTTCAGGAGCTCGATCCGCCCTTCCCGGCATACCAACGTTTGCGAAAAAAGCTTGGGGATTACCGGATGTTGGCGGCGGAGGATAGCGGGGAAAAACTACCGCAAACGAAAAAGCCGGTCGAGCCGGGTCAGAACTATCCAGGCATCGCGCGGCTAACCACTCTTTTGCAGCGGTTGGGAGACCTTCCGCCGGAGGCGCCCGCTTCCTCAGAAACTGGCGGCTCCGGGGATTCTCAAACCTACCAAGGCGCTCTCGTGGATGCGGTGAAACATTACCAGGCTCGCCATGGGCTGGATGCGGATGGGCGCATCGGCTCGGGAACGGTTGCCGCGCTAAATGTTTGTCTGGATCATCGCGCGCGCCAATTGGAGCTCGCGATGGAGCGCTATCGCTGGATTCCGCGGGATTCGTCGCGGCCTTCCATCGTGGTAAATATTCCGGAATTCCGTTTGCGCGCCTTCGATCCATCCGGCGGACAGCCTGTGCTCGATATGAAGGTTGTAACCGGACAAGCGCAGCAGCTACAAACTCCCGTGTTTGGGGCCGACATGCGATACGTGATCTTTCGTCCGTATTGGAACGTGCCGGTTACTATCGTGCGCAAAGAAGTGCTTCCGGCTATAACCCGTGATCGGTCTTATTTGGAGAAGAACGATTACGAAGTGACGACTCCGGCGGGCAAAGTCGTCTCGTCCGGAGCGGTATCGGATCAGATCTTAGCCGGGCTGCGCAGCGGGAAGCTTGAGGTGCGGCAGCGGCCAGGGCCAAAGAACGCGCTCGGCGGCGTCAAATTCGTTTTGCCCAACGAAAACGATGTTTATTTGCACGATACGCCCGCGCGCTCGCTGTTTTCGCGAACCCGCCGCGATTTCAGCCACGGCTGCATACGGCTGGAAAAACCGGTGGATTTGGCCGTTTGGGTTCTTCGCGACCGGCCGGAATGGACACGCGACAAAATCGAAGAGGCGATGAACGGATCGATGCCGGTGCAGGTTCCGCTATCGAATCCGATCCCGGTTTCAATCGTGTATTGGACCGCGGTGGTCGCGGAGGACGGGACCACCTACTTTTTCAACGATATCTACGGGCAGGATGAGGAACTCGATCGCCAGATCACCAGCGGCGGATACGGCCCACGTCCACGTGGATGAAATCGGATTTCGGGTAGTAACCGACCCCTCCCTCGCGCAAGGCTAGCGCGGCGTCGCGAAACACGGACGTCTTCGTGCCCGGCAGGCGAATGTCGATCGCTTCCGCTTGCATGTGCAAGCTATTTTTCGCGACACCGGTGGTGGTATCGCGTAAAAATTGATTGCTCCAAGGCGATCTGTATCCGCAGATGACATTGATCTCCGCTCCCGCCCGGCCGACTGTTTTGGTCAGGTCCGAAAGCAGATCGAAAAGCCGCGGGTCGTAGCGGTGCACGTCGCCAGTGCGGTGATCGCGAAGGAAATGGTCGAGCTTATCGAGCGCTTCGGGAATATAGGTATTGCCGATCCGGTAGACAATATCGAGACGCTCGCCGGTGTGGGTGTGAAACAAACGCAAGCGCTGCTCCGCGGCCGGGGTAACCGAAGGAGCGGCGGATACAACACACGCCGCCAGAAAAAGAAAACAACAGTACTTCATTTCACCTCTCTGTTAAAACCGTGCACAACGGAACGCGGCGGCGGCTTTCTGCCTCACCGAGGAAGCCGCGGCGTTGCTGTGCGCTACTTCTTGCCAGCCGCGGCAGGACCTGTCGCGCCCTTCGTGGCGTTATCCCAGTGCTCGGCGATTTTGCCGTTCTGGATACGGAACATATCGAACCACGTGCTCGTGTATTTTCCACCCGCCGGGTCGTCGTATTCGCGCACCAGCGACAATGTGACATAGTCGCCTTCGGCTTGAATCGCCACCAAGCCGTCGATCGTGGCGGGCACGGGCAGGGATCCGCCCAGCTTCGAGAAGTATTCTTTGAAGCCCTTCAGGCCGGTGTCGGCATTGGGATTGTGCTGGATGTAATCCTCGCGCATGTACCTGTCGGCTTCGTCAAGATGGCGGCCGCGGAGCACGATGCGATAGAAGTCGTAGCACAGCTTCTTATTCGCGGCGAGCTTCGGATCGTTGCTCTTGAGCAGAGCGGCTTGATCCTTGGCCGGAACTACCGGCAGGGCGGCGAACGCGGGCGCACAGCAGAGTGCGCACGCGGCAATCTTGCTCAGCAAGCTCATGGGGCTTCCTTTCGATTGAGGGTTAAAACCATAGTCTAACAAAGGCTCCGTGGGGCAGGATGCCATCCGGGATGCCATCCTGCGCGCGATTGCCAAGCGCGCTGGGTGGGGTTGGTGGAAAGGTCGGCAGGCGAGGCGCGCCTATATTCCTGGACGGTATAAAATTGTGCAGTGCTGTGGGGCAGGATGCCATCCTGCGCGCGATTGCCAATCGCGCTGCCTGGGATTGGTGGAAGAGTCGGCAGGCGGGTTACGCAACCCGCCGCAGGTTGGCAACCTGCCCCACACGAAATGAGGAGATTTGAGGTGTTCATGAGCAGAGGGCTGATATTCAGCGTGGGTTTATTCGCGGCCATTACAGGCTTCGCCCAGCAGGGCCATCCGCTGACGGGAACATGGTCGGGCGATTGGGGCGCGAGTCCGACGCAACGTAATCAGGTCACCTTGGTCTTGAACTGGGACGGCAAACAGGTCAGCGGCATCATGAATCCCGGTCCGGATTCGGTGCAGCTTTCGAGCGTCTATCTCGACCCAAGCACTTGGACCGTGCGTATCGAAGCGGATGCGAAGGATGCCTCGGGCAAGCCTGCCCACATCTCCGCGGAAGGCCGCTTGGAAGATATCGCGTCGTATCATCGCAAGCTTTCGGGCACATGGAAGCAGGGGACGACGAACGGCGACTTCAAGCTCACCAGGGATTAGCACCCATGTTTAAGTTTGTGGCTCTTAGTTTGGGATTGGCGGCATCGGTACCGGTCGCCGCGCAGGATGCGTTCTCAGCGACGTATGACAACACGCGACAGGTAACGCTTAAAGGTCCGATCACTCGCATCGAGTGGGCAAATCCGCACGCATATGTCTTCCTGAATGTGGCCGGCGCGGACAAAATCGTCGAGAACTGGGCGGTGCAGATCGGAAACCCCCTCGATTTGGAGCGCGACGGCTGGAAACGGAGCACAGTGAAGATCGGTGACGTGGTCACGGTTGACGGCTATCCGGCGCGTGGGGATGCCTTGCAGGCGTTTGCGAAATCGGTAACGCTGGCGCGAACCGGGGCGAAGGTATTCACAGCAGCCCCGAAGCGAACCGCGGCGGCCGCGGCCGCGCCGGCGCCGGCGCCCCGCTGGCCTGATGGCCAAGTTCGTTTGGGTCCGCCGCCCGGAAAGAAAGGATATTGGGGCACGCCGACCGCGAGCGCGCTTGTTGAGCGGACCAGCGGACCTGTGATCTCCATGAATGGCGAAGGGCTGTTGAAGAATATTTCCGATGCCGATCGCGTCGCGCCGATGCAGCCATGGGCCAAAGCGATCTACGAATATCGCCAGCGCAGACTGCTGCAAGACGATCCCTTCACACGCTGCTTACCGCCCGGAGGTCCGCGGCAGTTTCAGACGCCGCACGGATTCCAGTTTGTGGAGCAGCGCGAATTGGGCCGCATTCTGGTGCTATTGGGCGGCGGCGACCGTAACTGGCGGATCATTTACACGGATGGGCGTCCGGCGGGGCAGGGCGATGACGCGGTGCTCACCTATTACGGAACATCGGTCGGCAAGTGGGAGAAAGACACGCTGGTAGTGGATGTCGCCGGCTTCAATGAGCGGTTCTGGTTTACCAACGGCGGGCTGCCTCACACGGAGGCTTTGCACTTAACCGAGCGGTTCTCCCGCCCGGATTTAAACACCCTAAAATATGAAGTGACCGTGGATGACCCGCGCACCTATACGCGGCCCTGGACCGGAGGCTGGAACATCCAGTGGGTTCCGGATCAGGATATTCCGGAGTATTTTTGCGAGGACAACGCCGAAACGACCTTCGTGCGTTAAGGGAGCGATGAGTATGAAATTTGCAGTTGCTGGTGTGTTGGTAGCAGCCGGGCTCGCAATGGCGCACCATTCTTTCGAGGCCGAATATGACGGCAGCCGTACGACAACGCTGACGGGCATCGTCACGCAAGTGGCATGGCAGAACCCGCACGCTTATATCTTCGTTAACGCGAAAGACGAAAGCGGTACGCTGCGCGACATGCGTTTCGAGCTTGGCCCCCCCTACGCGCTGGTCCGCGGCGGTTGGAAAAAGGACACGGTAAAGATCGGCGATAAAGTTACGATTGAGGGCGCGGCTGTATCGAAGGATCCGCGGTTGAATTGGGTGGGCGCGATGCAGACCACGATGCTTGTGCTCGCCAGCGGCGAGAAACTCCCGACCCGCTAAAATGAAGCGCTTCGCGACACCGTTGGTTGTGCTATGCGTGCTTGCGGCGCAGTGTGCGTGGGCGCAGGGCAGAGGCGGTGGAAGCGGCAAGGCCGCTGCTCCGCCCGCCGGACCGGCGGAGCCAACACCGCGCTCGCCCGATGGGCGCCCGAACCTGGGATCGACGCCGGATCACAAAGGATATTGGGAGCTGCGGCCCGGGCTCGGCGGCATGCCGCGAGCGAACGAGGTGCCGTTCCAGCCGTGGGCGCGGGCGCTGTATCAATATCGCACTTCGAAGGCCGACTTATATCCTCCCCTGGTAAACTGCAAGCCCGCGGCCGGGCCGTCGTTCTTCAATGCTCCCGGATTTGAGATTGTGGACGTTCCGGAACTGAAGCGCGTTTATTTACTCAATATCGCGGGTCCGCATTCGTGGCGGGTGATCTACATGGACGGGCGTCCGCACCCGCAAGGCGAGGATCTGCGCCCGACCTTCTTCGGCCATTCGGTCGGCCGCTGGGAAGGCGACACCCTGGTGGTGGATTCCGTAGGGTTCAATGAAAAGCAGTGGATCGCGGGAGCATATCCCACGACCGAGCAGCTTCATTTAACCGAGCGCTTCACCCGGCCTAATCTGAAGACGCTCAGCTACGAGGCGATCATCGACGACCCCGGCGCGTACACAAAGCCGTGGTCGGTGAAGTGGACGATCACGGAAACTACCGCGTCGAAGTTTATTCCGGGCGGGGAGATGTTCGAGTATATCTGCCAGGATGCGGGGCGGTAATTCCGTTCTGAATCCAAAAACCTGGCGCAGCTAACCCTGAAATTTTAGCAGAGATAACGCCGGCATCAATGGCATCAGACGCGGGACCACGCGAAAAGGTGACTGCGGCTAAAACGCGCGGTCGGTGTGTTGGCTGGGTTGTAGCTGTGTTAAGCGGACTGTCCTGTAACCACTAACTGTGTCGCAAGTACTAATGGCTGAAATCGGTCAGGACCGAGTTCTTACGCGGGGTAAGGAGGTTCGCTCGATGCGAGCAATCATACGTGCTGGTTTAGTCATCTTTGTAGGCTGCGCAGCGATTGGACAGTCTGTTGATAGGCCCCAATTCGAGGTGGCGTCGGTAAAACGGGGCGCGCGGCCCGTTGTTGGCACGGGAGTACGCGACGGGGCGCGAGGTGGTCCCGGAACTGCAGATCCCACTCTGGTTGTGTACACAAATCTCAGGCTCAAGGATCTCTTGCTCACCGCCTATGGTCTGAAGGACTATCAGGTCGCGGGACCGGACTGGCTCGATACCGAACGGTACGATATCGTTGCCAAGGTCCCACCGAACGCCAGCAAGGACCAATTCGCACTGATGCTTCAAAGCCTGCTGGTAGAAAGGTTCAAACTGATCACTCATCACGAGTCGAAGGAACTCCCTCTCTACAATCTAGTGGTGGCTAAGAATGGGCCAAGAATGAAGGCTTGGGCAGACCATCCTAGCACTCTGCAACCGACAGCTCCAGCAGGCCCGCCCACCCTCGGCACGGATGGCTTCCCGCAGGTGTTGCCCGGCCATTTCGCGATACTCGTGGTGAACGGACACAATCGCCTTACGGCCAGCAAACTGTCAGTGGGAAAATTGGCCGACATGTTGGCAAGCCAGTTGGGTCGCCCCGTCCTGGACAAAACCGGACTCACGGGAGAGTACGACTACCGGCTCGAATTTTCGCCCGAGGGCTTGGGACGAGGTGTGCCGGCTGCGGCGACGCCAGACGACCAGGACGTTGTCAGTCTCTTTGGCGCTGTGCAGGAGCAGCTTGGATTGAAGCTGACGAAGGGGCAAGGGACTATCGATGTGATGGTCATCGATCATGCGCAAAAGGTACCTATCGAGAATTGACACACGGACGCGCGCCTGGCACAGGTTACGTTCACTGCTACATCTAAGGATGTTATCTGGCGCGAGCGGCGAACTAGCCATCTGTTATTTCCTGGGGCGGCGCTGCCTTCGTGGCGTTCTTAGCTCGAGATGCTCCCGCAGCCAGGCAGCGAGCCGATCAAAGTTGAACTGGCTTTTGTCGTATACAGCCCGGCCACGAAATCATACGTCTGTTGAGCGTCGGCTATGGGACGAGCGCCATTGATGACGAGAAAAGGTATCGGTAGCTGCGAAGGCAGTTCGTTTATTGCCGTCGATAAAGGGATGGTTCTGCGACAGGCTCTCCCACAAGGCGGCTGCTTCCTCGATCAGATCGGCATAGTAGCCTGTCTGCGGACGGAACAGAGCGGCTTCGAGTAAACCCGGATCGCGAATGCCGTGTGACCCTCCGTAGCGCTCAATCTGGTCGGCGTGCATGGCCAGCACTTCCGCAACCGTGAGGTAATCCCTCACTTAGAAAGCTTCTTGTACAGGGCAGCATATTTCTCGTGGCTGGCAAGGTAAGCGCTCATGACATGCGTCCTGGGCGTAGCCTTTTTTCGTTTCTCGATGAGATCGGCCAAGGCCTCGTCAACGAGGGCCTGGATCTGGCGGCCTTCGTTCTCGGCAATCGTCCGCACGGCGGAAAGGATCTCGGAATTGACTTGGGTGGCGAACTTTTCGCGCGTGGCGGACATGGGAGGGATCTCCTTTAACTAGACGTATCATGATGCGTCAAGGCTTTAGAGCTGACCCTTAGAACTCAGCCGCAAATGCGCCTACAAATGCTCTTCTCCTTGTAGCTTCCAAAGATATCTTCCAGCGCGGCGCAGATTTCACCGACCGCCGCGTACGCTTTCACGGCATCCCGAATCAGCGGCATTGTGTTCGCGTTGCACCGTTGGTTGCGCTATGCGTGTTTGGGGCGCACTGCGCATGGGCGCAAGGCAGAGGCCGTGGAGGCGGCAAGCCGCTGCTCCGCCCGCCGGACCGGCGGAGCCAACGCCGCGCTGGCGCGATGGCCCGAACCTGGGTCCGACGCCGGATCACAAAGCATATTGGGAGCTGCGGCCTGGGTTCGGCGGCATGCCGCGAGCCAACGACGTTCCGTTTCAGCCGTGGGCGCGGGCGCTGTATCAATATCGCGGCTCGGCCTGGCGTACTAGCTGCGCTCGCACGCCGCAAAACAGGGGTTGACTATGCTACATATGTAGCATTATGCTACACATGTACCGTAATGCCGCTATCCAAAGCCGATTCCGCACTCCTTACACGTCGCGAACGGGAGATCATGAACGCCGTCTTCGCGCTGGGGAACCGCGCGTTGGTGGATGACATCCGCGCACGCTTAACAAACCCGCCCAGCGATTCGGCTGTTCGCGCGATGCTCGTGCGGCTCGAAAATAAGGGCTTCCTGAAGCACCAGTACGATGGCCCGCGCTACGTTTACTCCGCGACTATCTCCCCGGCTGTCGCGAAGCGCACGGCTCTGCAGCAGTATTTGCAGACCTTCTTCGGGGGCTCGCTGCGTCAGATGATGACGGCTCTGGTGTCCGACGCCTCATGGACGGATGACGATCTCGACGCCCTAAAGCATGAAATCGATCGGGTTCGCAAAGAAAGGAAAAAACAGTCATGACGCCCGCGATGCGTGAGTTCTTGCTTGCGATCAGTGAGTCTCGGTTCGCTTCAATTATCGCCAAGGTGACCGTCCTCGCCGCGTTGGGTCTGCTTGCTGCCTGGCTGGCACGCCGCAATCGCGCGGCCGTCCGGCATGCGCTGCTGGCTGCGGCGTTCGGCGCGATGTTACTCTTGCCGATCGCCGCCGAGTTCATGCCGCCGTTCCACGTGGGTTTGCCCGTCGGAGAGGAAAATGCGAGCTTACTTCCGTTCAGGACCGGCAGCGACGCGAACTCATCCACCATCGCGTTCCGCGCCGGTAATCATGTGGACACGACCGCGCCGCAGGCGTCGAAGCTTTCGCTGTCCAGCCTGTTGCTCGGGGTTTGGGGCACGGGGGTTGTGGTCTTTCTCCTCCCGGTGATCGTCGGTCTGTGGCAGATTAGCGCGTTGCGCCGGTCGGCTTTGCCATGGCGACATGGGCAGTCTGTTGCCGAGCCCCTGGCGCTGGATGCCGGCATTCGTCGGCGCGTTTACGTTTTTGTGCATCAGGCGCTGCCGGGACCGATGACGTGTGGTCTGATGCGCCCTGCCATACTGCTGCCGTTGGACGCAGAGCACTGGACCAGGGAGGACCTTGATCGCGCCTTGGTACACGAACTGGAGCACATCCGTCGAGGAGACTCGGTAATACGTTGCTTAGCGCGGGCTACCTGTTCTGCATATTGGTTCCATCCGTTAGTTTGGATCGCATGGCGTAAGCTCGTGCTGGAAGCGGAACGCTCCTGCGATGACGCAGTGCTCCGGCGCTCGGAAGCAACGTCATATGCCGAACAACTGGTCGGGCTTGCCAAACGGCTGTCGGCAGCGCGCAAAATGCCCGCCCTAACGATGGCTAGTTGCATCGACTTGGCAACGCGCGTCAACGCAATCCTGGACATCCAACAGAGCCGCGGAAGGTGGGGAGCCAATTCAGTTCTGCTGGTGTCGACAGTTGCGGCTGGACTCGTTGGTGCGATTTCGCCTCTCACAGTAGTGGGGGCGCCTCAGGACGGCTTCGATGCGCTCAAGGAAGCCCCACTGTCGTTTGAAGTCGCTTCTGTAAAGCGGAACAAATCAGATGCGCCGGGGTACTCGAATTTCCCTCTTAACGCGGGCGATGCATACATCGAGAATGGCGGTCACTTTGTTGCGCGCAACTTTCCGCTAGTCACATACATCTTCTTCGCCTATAAATTAATGGGTAATCAGGGCCGCCCCGTGTTGTCTCAACTACCCCGCTGGGCGATAGCAGACGGTTTCGACATCGAGGCCCGAGCAATCGGAAATCCAACCAAGGACCAGATGCGTTTAATGATGCGGTCGCTGCTCGCCGAACGCTTCAAACTGGGGCTTCACACAGAGAGGCGCGAAATCCCAGTCCTCGCATTCGTCCTAGCGAAGGCGGGAAAGACTGGCCCCCAGTTACAGCCGCACGATGCCGCCACACCTTGCGAGCCGAACGCCGTTCCGGCTCCGGGCGACCGCTACCCGAACACGTTTCAGCAGATAGTCGCGGGTCAGATGCCCAGTCTGTGCAATGTGATTCTCGGCCTTCCGGCAAGCGTTGTTGGCCGCTCACGGCTCGGCGGACGCAATGTGACCATCGGATTCATGGCGGACATGTTCAGCCAACGGGTGGACCGCGGGCGCCCCATGATTGATGCGACGGGACTTCCCGGAAAATTCGACTTTGTTCTCGAATTCACACCGGACGGTCCCACGCCGGCGACGGCCGGCGAGCCTCAATCCGATGGCCCGACCTTCGAAGAAGCTCTTACCGATCAACTCGGACTCAAAGCAGAGTCACGAAAGAGCTTGATGGACGTAATCGTGCTCGACAACGTGGAGCGGCCCACGCAGAATTGATATGAGGCGACTCTTTGTTGGCGCGTGTACGATTGCGCTTTTCACCATAGGCCACAAAGTATCTTCGCAGTCAGCTGACAAACGCCCACGCTTCGAAAAATTCGAAGTGGCGACCATTAAACCGACTCCTCCGGATTGGAAGGGCGGGCGGTACATACGAATGATCAGCCCGCAGCGATTCTTTGCTCCCAATTTTTCAGTCAGAGCGCTGATTGCGGCTGCTTATGGTCTTTCTCCGCCGGTGATCCGCGGCGGTCCTGCGTGGCTGGACGCTGATCGGTATGACATAAATGCTGTTACACCAGGGGATGTTCGGCCAAATTTGGACGATCAAATGGCAATGCTCAGGGAGCTATTGGTAGATCGTTTCAAGCTCACTTTCCATCGAGAGCAACGGGAATTCTCTGTCTATGCCCTCACCATCAACCGGAACGGCCCAAAGCTCAAGGCGAGCGCCGCGCCGGTGGATGACCCGCCCGAACTTGTGAATATAGTCTACCCCGGAGAAGGCGTTCGACTACCGGCGCGCAACGCCACCATGGGCCAATTCGCCGCCATGATGCAGCGATCCATATTCGACAGGCCCGTGCTGGATCGGACTGGCCTCCCGGGACGATATGACTTCGATCTCGAATGGACGCCCGATGAATTTCAGTTCGATGGGACTCTTAAGGACAATCCGGAATCGACAAAGCCGGGAATCTTCGCCGCGCTGCAAGAGCAACTAGGTTTGAAACTAGAAGCGACGCGAGGTCCAGTGCTGGCGATGATCATCGATGGGGTCACGCGGCCCTCGGAAAACTGAGCGCCGGTCACGGTAGCGCTGCTTTTTGGCGGGATATAAACGCCGGAACATCAAAACGCGGGATCAATCATCCTAAAGCGAGGTTCCAAAATGAATCCGCAACGAAGGGGTGTTCTTGAAAGGGCCGGAGTCGGCCCCACGAAAGTGCGTCTCGCCGGATTAGCGATAACCTGCGCCGCGCTGATCGGCCAAATCAATCCCAGATTCGATGTGGCCACTATAAAACCGTCGCAACCGGAGCCAGGTACTCGCCGTTTTTTGATACAGGGGCGCCGTTTTGTCACGCTCAAGACTTCACTCGCCGATTTGATCCAATTCGCTTACGGCCTCCACCCGCATCAAATCGTGAATGGTCCGAAGTGGCTAGAGTCAGACAAGTTCGACGTCGTTGGCCAGACCAGTAGCGACACTCAACCAGCTGAGCAGGAATGGATGAGGATGATGAGCGCGCTGCTCTCGGAAAGGTTTCAATTGCGATTTCACTTGGAGAAACGCGAGCTTCCGGTCTATGCAATCGCGGTCGGCCGCGACGGCGCGAAGCTGAAGCCAAGCGATGGCAACCCAAACGGACCAGGATCGGTCGCATTTCACGGCCGGGGCCAACTTGTTGCAACCAACGCCACGCTCGACGACCTTGCCTGGGAGTTGCAATCGGCGATTGTCGATAGACCGGTGGTCAATAAGACTGGGCTGAGTGCTCGCTTCAATTTCACGCTCACTTGGACTCCGGATGAGTTTCAGAATTCCAACTTGGCCGGACCGGCACCCACAAACGACGTGCCGGGGCTGTTTACGGCTATCCAGCAACAATTGGGGATACGGCTGGAAGCGAGTAGATCGATTGTTGACGTAATGGTGGTGAACAGTGTCGAGTTGCCGAGCCGAGATTAGTAGTTGGGGGGGCGAGAATGCTCTTGTGGTACCGTCGCGTGAGCGCGAGCTGTGGCGATAGCCGCTACACTGCGCGGATCTCGCGGCCTTCCTTCTTAGCAATCGTCCGTACGGCGGAAGGATCTCCGGAATTGGCCTCGGCGAAGACCTTTTTTGCTTGGCCGACTTGGGAGGACCTGCTTTAACTCGAAGTTTGATGGTGAATCATGATATGTCAAAGCGGGCTGAAGCCCGCCGCAGGCTGAGCCTGCCCCACAATGGGCTGTGTGCTAACTTCGACAATCAGTACTGGCGTTCGTTGTACCGCGTCGCGCTGCGCCGCTGATGCGACTGCCTACAAAACGCTCTTCTCCGTATAGCTGCCGAACACATCCTTCAGCGCGGCGCAGATTTCGCCTACCGTGGCGTATGATTTTACTGCATCGAGAATGAGTGGCATTGTGTTCGCGTCGGACTCGGCTCCGCGCCGCAGGGCATCTAGCGTGCGCTGCACTTCGGCTTGATTTCGCTGCGCTCGCAATTCTCGGAGCCGCGCTACTTGCCGCTTTTCCGCGCTCTCGTCGATCTGCAATACCTCGATCGGCTGCCCCTCGGAATCCGTGAACTTGTTTACGCCGACGATGACGCTTTCCCCGTGCTCGACGGAATGCTGATATTCGTAGCTGGCGCGTGCGATTTCAGATTGCGGGAATCCGCGCTCGATGGCAGGAATCATTCCGCCCATTTCGTCTATTTGGCGGATGTAATCGTTGGCGGCGTCTTCGACAACCGAAGTGAGGTGCTCCAGGTAATAACTGCCGCCAAGTGGATCGGGCTCGCGAGTTACTCCGGTTTCGTAGGCGATTACTTGCTGCGTCCGTAGCGCCAGTGTCACCGCGTGTTCCGAGGGCAGGGCGTAGGCTTCATCCAAAGAATTCGTATGCAGCGATTGGCATCCACCGAGGACAGCGGCGAGTGCCTGGATGGCGGTGCGCACGATGTTGTTTTGCGGCTGCTGCCAAGTGAGCGAACAGCCGGCCGTCTGAGCATGGAAGCGCAGTTTCCAACTCCGCTCCTCGCGCGCGCCGAAACGGTCGCGCATGGTGTAAGCCCACATTTTGCGGGCCGCGCGGTATTTTGCGATCTCCTCGAAAAAATCATTATGCGCATTCAAGAAGAAGCTGAGCCGCGGAGCGAAAGAATCGACCTGCAGCCCGCGCTGTAACGCCCAATCCACATATTCGATGCCGTCTCGCAATGTGAACGCGAGTTCCTGAACCGCGGTCGATCCAGCCTCGCGAATGTGATACCCGGAAATGGAGATTGGATTGAAACGCGGAACGCGCCGCGCCGCGAATTCAATGGAATCCGTTACCAGCCGCATGGAAGGCCGCGGCGGATAAATGTACTCCTTTTGCGCGATGTATTCCTTCAAGATGTCGTTCTGAAGCGTCCCTGAAAGGCGGTCCCAAGCGACTCCCTGCTGTTCAGCCACCGCGAGGTACATCGCCCACAAGATCGAAGCCGGGGAGTTGATCGTCATCGAGACGGTTACGTCTCCCAACGGAATGCCGCGGAACAGAGTTTCCATGTCCGCAAGAGACGAGATCGCCACTCCGCATTTGCCGACTTCTCCCAAGGCGGTTGGGTCATCGGAATCCACTCCCATGAGCGTCGGCAGATCGAAGGCGACCGAAAGGCCGGTCTGGCCCTGCTCCAGCAAGTACCTGTAGCGGGCATTGGTTTCTTCGGCTGTCGCGAACCCGGCGAACTGGCGCATCGTCCAGAGCCGTCCGCGGTACATGGTTTCGTGAATTCCGCGCGTATACGGAAATTCGCCCGGTGCGGGCAGCGGCTGCGAGACGTCTTCCGGGCCGTAGACCGGCTTCACTGGAAGCCCGCTCAATTTGGTGGTCACTGCGATTCCATTTTCGCGCGCTCCCATTGCGGCGTGCTCGCCAGGGGCCAGGGGCTAGTGGCCAGACGGCAGACGGTAGACGGCAGACGCCAGACGGTAGACGCCAGACGCCAGACGGTAGACGCCGCGCCGCTTGCTACAAACAGAGCGCGGCCTGTGCCGCGCCGGCTGCTGGTTGGCATCCCTCGCAGACAACGGGAACCCCTGCGATCCAGCAACCGCGGCTCGTGGTGGATCGGGCTACGGTCTGGATCAGGCTAAGGTGAAGATGCATGCCTCGCCGCCGTGCCGTTCTTTTTGCCGCGCTGTACGCGGGGGCGGTGCTTTATCTTTCGCTTTATCCCTGGGTCTTTGTGCCGGTTCCGCGCACGCCGGGCTTGTTCTGGATTCCCCTCTCCGACCGCCGGTTGTTGCTCGATTCGGTTTTGAATGTTTTCTTCTACATGCCTCTGGGCGCGGCGATTGCGATTGCAGTTGAAAATGCCGCAGCCGGAGTTCTGGCGGCGACTGGCTTCGGCTTGCTTTTATCGTTTGCCGTCGAATGGACGCAGCGTTATATACCCTTCCGCATCGGCAACTTAAACGATCTGCTCGCAAATACAGGCGGCGCTTTCATCGGTGCAATTGCGGCCCTGGTCTGGGGACGGCTGGCGCGAGTGTTGCGCGCTCGGGGACATGCCACGGTTTTGTTCCCTGACGCGGCAATCCTGGCGGTGCTCTGGCTGGCATGGAACGCCTTTCTATTGCTTCCGGCGATCAACCGGATGGAACTGCCGCCTCGGTTTGTATGGATGGAAACCGGCGCGGCCTTTTTTGGATTTGCCGCGCTCACCCTGGCGCTGAAGCCGCATCCGGTTATCGCCGGAATCCTGGCGCTCGCTCCTGTACCGGCATTATCGGCTTACCCGCCAGTGTTGCTCATACGCATGGCCGCGATCGCCGCTGCTTCTCTGGTAGCCCGGTTCGCCAATCCGGCGCTGGCGCGGTTTTTGGGAACGGCGTCCGTCCTGTGGCTTGCTTTTCAGGAGTTGTATCCGTTCGTGTGGACTTGGACGCCGCAAGCGTTTTTCTGGGTGCCGTTTCAAAGCCTTTTCTTGACGCGCCCACAAAGCTATTATCCGCTGCTGTTCGGAAAATTATTTTTCTATACCGCCGTAATATGGGCGTTGCGATATCAGGGCTTAGCGTTCCGGTGGGCGGTTGCCTTCCCAGCCGCGGTGCTGGCAGCCGGAGAATTCGCGCAGCGGTTCATGCCGGGCCGCTTTCCCGAATCGACAGACCTGGTTTTGATGGCGACCGGCGCATTCCTGCTGTGGATCGCCGATGCAGAATCGCGCTCAAGCGCCGGCAGGCCGGCTGCGGCGAGAATGCGCGACCAGATTAGCCGCGCGCAGGAGTGATTCGAAGGTGCCGGCATCGGTCCACCAGCCGTCGAGGAACGAAAAGGTCATCGTGCCCTCCGCAATATATGCATTATTGACGTCTGTGATTTCCAACTCGCCGCGTCCGCTCGGGGCCAGCCGTTTGACCTTGTCGAACACGGTGCCGTCGTACATATAGATGCCGGTGACCGCATAATTCGATTTGGGGTTGCGCGGTTTTTCTTCAATGCCGGCGATGCGATCCCCTCTCAGGTCGGCGACGCCGAAGCGCTCCGCGTCGTGGACTTCTTTCAGCAAAATCCGAGCGCCATGCTCCTGCTCTTCGAATTCTTCGACGGCGGCGCCGATCGATCCCTCTATGATGTTGTCGCCCAAAATAACGCAGATCTTTTCGCCATCCGCGAAATGCTCGGCTAAGGCCAGCGCGTCCGCAATGCCGCCTTCGCCTTCCTGATAGGTGTAGTTCAGGTGCTTCAAGCCGAACTCCTTCCCATTCGCGAGAAGGCGCAGAAAATCTCCGGAATTGCGCCCGCCGGTGACCAGCAGGATATCCCGGATTCCCGCCGCGACCAGCGTCTCGATGGGATAGAAGATCATCGGCTTGTCGAAAATCGGCAGCAGATGCTTGTTGGTGATTTTGGTTAGGGGGAACAGGCGGCTACCCGTCCCTCCGGCAAGAACAATTCCTTTCATGAAACCCTCCGATGAACGATATTAAGCCACGCTCGCTCCTACTCGCGCCAGATTCTGCCGGTACCAGGCGTAGGTGGACGCGATTCCCTGCTCGAGGGTGATTTGGGCGCGCCAGCCTAACGCGGTTAGCCGGGAAACATCCAGCAGCTTGCGCGGCGTTCCATCCGGCTTCGACCGATCGAAATTTACCGCGCCGGAAAATCCTGTAATCTTCGCCACCATAGATGCCAGTTCGGCGATGGAGACATCCTCGCCTACCCCGACATTCAGCGGCTCGGCGCTATCGTAATGTTCGAGCGCGAAACAAGCCGCTGCTGCCATGTCGTCGACGTGCAGAAACTCACGGCGCGGAGTGCCGGTGCCCCAAAGCGTGACCTCGCCGCGGCCTGAGATTTTCGCTTCATGCAAACGGCGGATCAAGGCCGGGAGCACGTGGGAAGTCTCGAGATCGAAGTTGTCGCCGGGGCCGTACAAATTCGTCGGCATAAGGCTGATGGCATTTAATCCATATTGCTCGCGATAGGCGCCACAGAGCTTCAAGCCGGCGATTTTGGCTATCGCGTAAGCTTCATTCGTCGGCTCTAAGGGACCCGTAAGCAAATACTCCTCTTTTATGGGCTGCGGCGCAAACTTCGGATAAATGCAAGAGGAACCCAGAAAAACGAGTTTCTGCGCGCCGTTGCGCGAGGCGGCGTGGATCACGTGGGTTTGTATGGCCAGATTGTCGTAAAGAAAATCCGCAGGCCGAGTGGAATTGGCGAGAATGCCGCCCACTCTTGCCGCCGCCAGGAACACAAAATCGGGCTTGTTTTCCGCCATGAATCTGTTGACGGCGGATTGGTCCCGTAAGTCAAGTTGCGCGCGGGAAGCAGTCAGCAGACGCTCGCAGCCGCGCCGCTGCAATTCACGGACGATGGCCGAGCCGACCAAGCCGCGATGGCCCGCGATGTAGATTCTACTGGACGCCGTTAATCTCGTCACAATGGATTTACCATTATCGCCGGAAAGGGTGGCCGGTGCGCTTGATTTCCACGGTGCGGATCCGGCAGACCGGCGAGAGGGAAAAAGCCGGCCTGCCGGCAGCAATCCGGACTTGTATCGCGCGGAACCAGCGCCGCCGCGGCCTCCGCTCCTGCTGGTCAGCTTTCCGGTCCGAGCAAACAAATCCGATGCGCTTGCATTACGTTAACGCTGGAAGGGCGGTATGAAAATTAGGGAAAGGCTGAATTTTGCGGCGGATTCGCCTTAGTGCTTCTCAGGCGGGGCTGAAGCCCGCCGCAGGCTAATGCCCTGCCCCACATGGGCTGTAGGCCAATTTCTGCAACTTAGGTATCAGGCTGGGGCGGGAGCTGCTTACTATTGGATGAGACCGGCGATTGATTTGCCATCGCTAGTGGCGCGGTTCATTCGTCTGCTCACCCACTAACCGGATCATGCTCAGATTCACGGTGAAGGTGCGGTCGTCGGTATCGATGGTGAAGGTGGGCGACGCGTTGATCGTTACCGTGTATTCGTCTGCTAACGGGAGGTCGCCTTCCAGGAGAAACAGGCCGGGGCGGTCCAGCTTCCAGGTCCCAACAACGGCGCCGTTCACTGTCGCGCGAACTTCGCCCGGAATTCCAGGCGGCGACGCATGGCCGCGGATTCGCAGGCGCTGCGGACCGGGCTTGACGCGGCGCAGCCTTGCCGATGCTTGAGCGCCGATCCACCTATACTTGTTGCCGTAGACGCCTTCCAGCTCGTACCAGCCTTCTAGCAACTGGCGCTCGTGTCCGGGCAGGCCAAAATCGATGATGTCGTCCCGCTCGCCGGGATAGAGCTCGCTTCGCTCGGCGGAAGGCAGCAGGTTGTAAACTTCGCCCTCGTTCTCCGCGGTGTAGTTGCAGGCGATGCAGCATAACACATCGTGGGCATCGCGCGTAAGCGCGGCGTGGCAATCGGGACAGCGCAGGCAGCGCTCGAATTGCTCGAAAGCAGCGGGGGCGGCAGGTACTCCGGGCTTTTTCAGGACCGCGGCCAAAGTGCCGCCGAGCCAGCGCGCGGCGCGCCACTTCGAGCCTGCCGCGATTTGCACGATCCGCTCGCCCCAGCCCTCCTCCGCGACGAAAATCTCATACTCTTGCTCAGTGAAATACTTCGCCGCGAGAGCGTGCCACTCGGCCAGTCCCATCGAATGGTTCTGCCGGATTCCGAAGCTTTCTTCCTGATGCGCGCCGATCACATCGCGGACCAGATAACCGAGCAGGCCCCAGTCGTACAGCTTGCGCTCCCACGGCTTCATGGTGTTGTAGTAAGCGCAGCGATAGAGCCTGAGCGAAAGCTTGCGGCGCAACGGCTCCTCGGCAAACAGAAACACGCCGCCGGGCTGCAGGACGCGGGCAACTTCGCGAAACACGCTCTCAATATCCAAGAACTGGCTGAGCATTTGAAATGCGCACACGAACCGGACGGAGGCGTCGGCGAACGGAAGATTCGCGGCATCGCCGGCCAGGCGCACGGGGGCGCGTTCGAGATTCCAGGCATCCATCAACGCGCGGCCGTGGCGCAACGAATCCGCCGAGATATCCAGTGCGAATCCCGATGCTCCGAATTCGTTCGCCAGCATGTAGCTGGAATGCCCGGCGTTGGCGCCTATCTCCAGAAACGGAGTCATTTCGCCAATAAAGGCTTGGTGTTTACGGATGAGCCCTCCGCGCCTGGCGTTCTCCTCGGCGTAGACCGGCAGGTTGCGTTCCGGTTCGCCGAGCGAGGCGAAGTTGTGAAATTCGACCTCGGCGCGTTTAACGGAAAACGGCTGGGCTGGGGTCACGGCGATACCCACTCCCCATTGCGCATCATTCTTTCATTCGCGCCGCCCTTCAGCACCAAATTCGCCGGCTGACCCGGCTCGATCGCTCCGCCTCCGGCAAGGGGTTCGATGGTCATCCCGAGCCCGCCGGTGATCTCGGCGCCCTTGGGGACGGGCGTAGTCGCTTGTGGACCCACAGCCTGAAACTTGCCGTTCGAGATTACAACCACGGAATGATCGACGCTGCCGAGCCTGGCGCCGACAATCACTTTCACTCCGGATTCCTGCGGCGATACGCATGCGGCAAGGGCGGCGCACGACAACAGCAGGAGCGTCCTCATCCGAGCAGCATCTCGATCGAAAGCGCCCGCATATCGGCCACCAGCAGATCCGGCGCATAGCTGGCCAAATCCTCCGTACTCGACAACCCGGTGGCGACCGCGACGGCGCGAATTCCGTTCGCGCGCGCGGCTCGAATGTCGTTCGGATGATCGCCGATCAATGCCACGGGCGAAGTCCGGTTAATCCAGCCTTGCCGGCGCGCGTGTTGGAGGGCGATCCGCACCAGGCCCGCGCGGTCGCGAGCGCGTTCGGCAAACGCACCGAAACGGAGATAGTGGCGCAGGCCCGCGCACTCCATCTTTCTCCATCCGATGCGCGTGAGATTGCCGGTAACCAAGCCCGCGGGCACGCCGCGGCGGGAAAGCCTGTACAGCAGCATCCGAGCGCCGGGGCACACCTTGCGGCGGAGGTCCGGGCAGCGGCGGACGTAAACCGTCTGGGCGGCGGCGACAATCTCCGGCATTTTGCGCGCGATGACGACGCGCGACACGCCGGCGCTTGCAAGCATCGCCGCGACGATGTCCCGGTCCAGCATGCCCTGTACGGGTATTCCCTCGGTCGTTGTTTCCAGGCTGGTGACGCGCCGCACCGCGTCCACCAGCGCCTGGCGATGATGCGGTCCCGCGCGGCGCAGGAGGGTGCCGTCGATATCGAACAACACTAGGCCACGCCTGATTTCCATTTTCTTCATGATAACGGTGAGTTCCCACGCGTCAGGTAGAATGAGGCTTCGATGCAAATCTTGCAAGCAGGCCGGCATAAGCTTATGCTGCTCGAGTTGGATACCGAGTCGCTCGAAAATATTGCGCGGCAAGCCGGTTTTGAATTTAAGCTGGAAGACCAGAGCCGGCGGGTGCTGCTGGACCTTACCGCGGAAGACCGGCAGGCTCCGCTGCTGCTCTTCGACGCCGCCGATCCAGGTAACCTGGGCTGGTTTTCCCGCTGCCAGTTTTACGTTGACGGAAAAAGCGGCGCGGTATTGCAAACGCCGATTCTGCTGGCCAACCAGCGCGATCGCAGCGGCCGCGCCCTGCCGAACGCCATTCGTGTCCAGATCAATAAAGAGCTGCCGGTAAGTTTCCGGCTGCCGAACAAAGCGCCCGTAACCGAGCAGACGGTCTACGCAGTGCTTTACAGCTTTCTGAATGCTCTGCTAAATACCGGTGTCGGTGTTTGCGGCGGCGATGTTGTAAAGCCGCTCGCCGGCCGGACGGAACCGGCCCGCAGCAGGAACTAACATGGCCACTTTTGGAATGATCGAATATGCCGACGCTTCGCCCGAAGTCCGGGCCGTCTATGACGATCTGATGGCGACGCGCCAGACCGATTACATCAACAATTTCTGGAAAGCGCTGGCCCATGATCCCGCGGCGTTGAAACGCACCTGGGAATCGATAAAGCAAATCATGGCTCCGGGAGCCCTCGATCCGCTGACAAAGGAGATGGTGTATCTGGCGGTGAGCGCGACGAATCAATGCGGCTACTGCATTGCTTCGCACACGGCAGCCGCGCGGAAAGCGGGGATGACAGAGGCTCAGTTCGCGGAGTTGATGGCCGTGGTCGGCATGGCGAACGAGAGCAATCGTCTGGCCAGCGGATACCAGGTGGAGATCGACGAGCGATTCAAAACAGGGGCGTAAAACCCTCTCCCCGTACTCCGTTGGACTGACTTATAGAGACGCGAGCTCGGGGCGGAGCGCTGCCAGAGCCAGCTCCAACGTGTGCAGGACTTCCGCGACTTCGGCCAGGTCGCCGCGGCGGCCCATATTTTCGATTTGCGCTGCGGCTTCGACGGCCCGCCCGGCGCCGAAGTTGGCGACGGAGCCTTTGAGTCCATGCGCGCTGCGTTCGATCGCGTGAGCGTTGCCGCTCGATACCGCGCCTCGAAGATCGTTAAGCCAGTCGCTGTAGTTTTCGAGAAACAGCGTGGCGATTTCTCTCAGAAGCTCGATATCGCCGCCGGCGCGCGCCAGGGCCACTTCGCGATCGAGGATGGCTGGGGTGGAGGAGTCCATGAATACGTTTACCGTATCGGCCGCGTGGCGCAATAATTTGAGGGCGTTGTTCCTGAATTAGAATGGTTTTTCCGCAGGATGCCCGCGCAGATTCTTCGCCTGGTCTATATTTCCGAGTTCTTCCTGGCGCTGGTAACGATACTTGTGTTCTGGAGCGAGGTGGGCGGGCAGGGACATTTGGACCTGATGCCGTGGTACGCCATAGGCGGGCATGAGTGCCGGATTGGCGCTAACGGCGGTGTTCGCAACCATCGCGGCGGTATCGCACGAGCGCGCCTGGAACAGCAAGACCATATTATGGCTTGGCGCGGCGGCCGTGATTCTGTGCGGGATGGCCTGGACGACGTATTATTACCATCTGCACGAAAACGACGATCAGGACGAGGGCGACAATGCTCCGGATCCAGTTGCCTGGATAGCGCCCCCTTGGATAGCAAGCGAGCCGTTCCCGGCAGTCGGCTAAAATCGAAAAACACCGTATGAAAACTCCTGTCGGCATCGTCGGGTTCCGAGGCTATAGCGGCGCGGAGCTGGTGCAACTTCTTGCCAGGCATCCGAACGTTGAGCCGGTGTTGTTGGAACACCGCGAGACAGAAGACCGGCCCCAACCTTTGCGAGCCACGGGGCCGCGGCGAATACCGTATTCGGCGGACGCGGCCCGCGCCGAGGGATTGGCCGCGGTTCTTCTAGCGACGCCCGCGGACGCTTCTATGGAATTGGCTCCGGCGTTGCTGCAGGCGGACATTAAAGTAATCGATCTCAGCGGAGCTTTCCGCTTGGGCACGCCCGAGAGCTACGCGCGCTGGTACAAGGAGCCG
The DNA here is from genome assembly GCA_019261985.1 of Bryobacterales bacterium. Taxonomy (GTDB): domain Bacteria; phylum Acidobacteriota; class Terriglobia; order Bryobacterales; family Bryobacteraceae; genus Palsa-187. The sequence goes on from JAFAQY010000028.1 coordinate 24,696, forward strand.
CATACGCAGCCCGGGCTGCTGGCGCAGGCGGCGTATGGGCTGCCGGAATTCTGCCGGTCGCGAATTCCCGGGGCGCGGCTGATTTCAAATCCCGGTTGTTATCCCACGGCGGCAAATTTGGCGCTCCGGCCACTGGTGGAAGCCGGCGCAATCGCGCGCGAGCATGGCATTGTTTGCGATGCGAAAAGCGGCGTGAGCGGCGCGGGCCGCAAGCCTTCGCTGAAGACTAGTTTTTGCGAAGTAACCGAGAATTTCTCGGTATATTCCGTTCTGGATCATCGGCATGTGCCGGAAGTTCTGCAGGTTTCCGGCTTGGATGAGGGGGAATTTAGTTTCATCGCCCAACTAATTCCGCTCCACCGTGGCATTCTCGAAACAATCTATTTTCGCGCCGGTTCCGGAATTGGCTCCGCCGCGGATCTGCTTTCGATTTACGAAAAGGCGTATGCCCAAGAGCCGTTTATTCGGCTGTATGCCGCGGGCCAATTACCCGACATTCGGTCCGCTGCGCGCACGAATTTTTGCGACCTCGGATTCAAATTCGATCCGCAAACACGCCGGGCGGTGGTGGTGTCGGTCATCGATAATCTGATAAAAGGCGCGGCCGGACAAGCAGTGCAGAACCTGAATCTGGCGCTTGGATTTTGCGAAACGGCCGGCCTTTTGTAGCGATGTGGGGCCGGATGCCATCCGGCGCGCGGTTGCCAACCGCGCTGTTCGGGTTTAAGTACTATGTGGCCTGTTGGCTGCGGCGCGCTTTAGTCCGCGAGGCCGCGGGGCGGGCTGAAGCCCGCCGCAGCCTGAAGGCTGCCCCACTGGGCCTTCAACTAGCACGACTTTCTGCGGAATTTCGAAATGCGAACGCTGATTAAGCTCGGGGGAGCGCTTTTGGACAGCGCGGATTTACGGAAACAAGTGGCTGCTGAGATCGCGGATTTGGCGCGAGAGGGCCATCGCCGGCTGGTGCTGGTGCACGGGGGCGGCAAGCAAATGACGCGTTATTTGGCCGAGAGAGGCGTCGAAAGTCGTTTTATAAACGGACTTCGCGTAACCACGCCGGCTGTCATCGACGCGGTCACGAAAGTATTTGCGGGAAGCGTCAATTCGGAATTGGTCATGGCCCTCCGGGCGGCGGGAGCAAGGCCCGTGGGTCTGAGCGGCCTCGCGGCGGGGTTAGTGGACGCAGAGATTCTCAATCCCGAACTCGGCCAGGTGGGCAGGCCGGTGCGCTCCGATCCCCGGCTCCTCGAACTGCTGACGGAAGCGGGTTATCTTCCAGTGGTGGCGTGTATTGCGGGCGATTCCGCAGGGACCATCTTCAACGTGAACGCAGACCAGATGGCGGTTGCCTGCGCCTCGGCTTTTAGAGCGCAAACGTTGCTGTTCCTTACCGATGTAGAGGGCGTGAAGGACGCTACCGGGGCTGTTAACGCCAGGGTCACGAAGTCCGAAGCGAGGGGACTTATCGAGGACGGCGTCGCGACGGGGGGGATGCAGGCTAAGCTCGAAGCCTCCGTCCACGCGCTTGAAAATCAGGTGGGCGAGGTGCTGATCGCGCCCGGCGCGCGCCCGGGAGTCGTTGGGGAAATCCTTTCCGGGTCCGCAATCGGGACGCGCATTATTCCGTAAAATTCCTGATCGTAAGCGACTTTTTCAGAGATATAGATTTTTATTGTAGAATTTTTGAGATTTTTCGCTTATTATTTCAACATACCTTTTTAAGACATTTCTGAGCTAAATCGGCGGCGGCCGATGGGGCTTTCATTCACGTTTTCACGAGGGAGGGCACGTTTGAGACCGCAGACAGTGGATGTGAGGGAGTCAACCGGACGCATTTTATGCAACCCTATTTTCCGCGCCGGCGGGCGGAAACTCCTGGCCAAAGGTCATGTATTGAGCCCCGAAGATGTGCGGCTTTTGATGACCGAAGGCTTGGGCCAGGTATGGGTGACCGAACTGGAGGACGGCGAGGTAGCCGAAGATCAGGCGGTCAGCATGGTCGCGCAGGAGATGGGATGCGGAGGATTGGAGATCCGGCTGGCCGCGGGAGGCCGGGCCAATCTAATCGCCACCGAAAACTGTTGTGTTCTGGTGGATGACGAATTACTGCGTCAGATTAATTGCACCTCCAGCGTAGTGATAGCGACAAGTCCGAATTTCAGCATGGCGCATACCGGTCAGCGCATCGCGACGGTAAAAAGCGCGCCCTTCGCGGTAGCGCAATCGCAACTCGAAACGGTAGTTTCCATCCTGCGCGAGCGCGGGCCGATTCTGCAGGCCCGTCCGATCCGCAGACCGTCGGTGGGCGTGCTCTATACCGACGCGAATGACGGTGAGCGCGCGCGAGTGTTGTTCGAGAGCGTGATGCGTCAGCGCCTGGAGCGGTTCGGAGCCATGCTCACTTTTGCGCTTTCGGTAACCGAACAAGAGGAGATCGTGACGCGATCCCTGCTGCATCTGCTGCGCGCCAGACCGACGGTGATCCTGGTGGCTTCGACCACGGCTCCGGCTGGGCCGGAGGATGTCATCGGGCGGGCCATGGCTGCGGCCGGATGCCATTTAGAAAGATTTTTGGCGCCCGTTGAACCGGGCAATTTGTTCCTGTTGGGGTACAAAGACGAGACGCCTATCGTTTCCGCGCCGGGCTGTTTCCGCTCGGTTAAAAACAATGTTGTAGACCTGGTGCTTCCTCCGATGTTGGCGCAATACCGGATCTCCGGATGGGAAGTCGCCTGTCTCGGGCACGGCGGCCTTTTGGGGTAGTAAGGTTCGCTGCACCGTTCCTTTTCTACATCGGTCCTCCACTACCACTGCCGTATCCTCCGAGCGGCTGTGGGTGCTTGCTAGCCGGGCGCTCCAAGCAGCGCCCGGCTCTTTTTTTGTTGTTGTGGAGGGTCTGGCGGGGTGCCGCTTAGGGGTTGGTTGCGGAGGTTTGCGGCGCCGGCACGCGGGCCATGATCGAGGTGCTGCGACTGGGGCGCGAGCACGGCTACGAGCGCGTGCGCCAGGCCGTTGAGCAGGGGCTTGGCGAGGGGCGGCTCGGATGTCGGAGTGATCTGCTACTTGCTCAAGGTGGAAACACGACACTGCTGGAGCCGTTGTTGGACGATCCGTCATTGCGAAGCATCTCACCGGGATGCTGCGGGACGGGGAGATCGGCGCCGGGCGCGCTTCGGAGATTGCGCGGATGGTGATGCGGGATAACGTGCGCAGGTTGTATGGGCTGAGGTAGCGGTTGGCGGACTGACGGCGCACAACCAGCATGATGCTATCCTGCGCGCGAGTGCTCATCGCGCGGCGCGACCTCGTGCTCACGCGGCCAGGCGGACTGAAGTCCGCCGCAGGTTGGCAACCTGCCCCACTTTTTTTTTCGCTTGACAACGCGCGGGCGTTGGTGCTAGTTTTACAGCAGATGCTGGTTTTGCAGCATCGGAACGGCCGGCGATGAAAAAAGATTCGCAACGTAACCTTACCCGACGCGAGCGCCAAATTATGGACGTGCTCTTCGAGCGCGGGCGAGCGACCGCGGCTGAAATTCACGCCGCTCTTCCCGACGCCCCCTCCTATTCGGCTGTGAGGGCCGCGCTTAAGGTGATGGAGAAGAAAGGACACGTCCGTTATCAGATCGACCGGCTGCGCTATGTCTGGACGCCGCGAACCACGCGCAGCCAGGCTCGCCTGGCGGAACTACGCCGGCTGGTCCGAACGTTTTTCGACGGAAGCCCGGAACAAGCTCTGTCCGCGCTTCTGGACGAAAGCGCTCTGTCGTTAGACGATGAAACCAAGGGGCGGATTCGAGCCTTGATCGAAAAAGCGGAAGAACGAAAATGATCGAATTTTTCATCGAGTGCTCCGTGAGGGTGGCCGCCATCATGGCCGCGGCGTTTCTTATTACATGGCTCGTTAGAAGTCAGTCCGCCGCATTGCGCCATATTGCCTGGACGGCGGCATTTGCGGTCGCGCTAGCCACTCCACTGCTGGTTCGATGGGCACCCCCAACTGTAGCTCCTTTGAGCCTCCCGATTGCGATTCAGGTGGATGCCGTTACTACATCGACCGCGCCGCGAAAACCTGCGCCAAAATCACTCCCTTACAAACAGGCTACGGCCGGAGTCTGGGCTGCCGGGTGTCTGGTGTGCGCCATTCGAATGATGCGAGGAGCAATGGCCGCTCGTGCGCTGCGCAGGGGCGCTCATACCCTGGATATCCATACGGAGGTCCGAGGAGACGTCGCCATCGCTGAAAACGACTCGGCCGCTGTCGCGATGACGCTTGGGGTATTTCGCCCGCTTGTTTTATTGCCCACGCATTATCGCGACTGGCATCCATCGCGGCTTCGCGCCGTACTGCTTCACGAGCTGGCGCACGTGCGCCGGAGGGATTGCCTGGCGCGATGGCTGCCGCAAATCGTGTGCGCGCTGCACTGGTTTAATCCTTTGATATGGCTCGCCCGCGCACAAATGCTGTGCGAAAGTGAGCGCGCCTGCGATGACGCCGTGCTTAACGCGGGCGCCAGCGGTCCCGATTTTGCCCGCGATCTTCTTGCAATTGCCGAAACCTCCGGCTTGAAAGGAGCCGATCCCATGCTTGTTACTATCGCTACCCGCCTCGAGCGCCGCATCGCGCGTTTGCTGGATGCGTCCGCTAACCGTCGGCCGATGAGCCGCGTTCACGCGCTTGGAACCGCGGCCGTTGTGCTTGTTCTTCTTCTGCCGCTCGCGGCGGTGCGAGCGCAAGCTCCCGGAGCGCAAACCGGAGCACTGTCAGGGGTAATATCCGATCCGAGCGGCGCGGTTATCGCCAACGCGGTCGTTAATCTCTCAGGCCCGGCCGGAAAATTGGCCATCGCCGCCGATCCCAGAGGAGCTTGGACGGCGAAAAATCTCGCGCCCGGGCGCTATCAGATCGATGTGTCGGTACCCGGCTTCGTCGCCCTTCGCCAATTGGTGGATGTGGACGCGGGCGCGACGGCTCAGGTTAAACAGGCATTGACGATCGGACAGGTTGCCGAGCGAGTCACGGTGGTGGGAGCCGCGGTTTCCCGGCCCGCGGTCACGCAGGCGGCGCCGGCCCAACGAATCCGTGTTGGCGGAAACATTCAGGCGGCCAAACTGATTTCTAAAACCGATCCCGTTTATCCCGACTCCGCTCGCCAGCAGGGCCTGGAAGGGACGGTTCTGATTCAGGCGATCATCGGCAAGACCGGAAATATCATGGACGCCCACGTCCTCGGCAACGACACGCCACAGGACCTGGCACAAGCCGCGCTGGATGCAGTGCGAACGTGGCAGTATCAACCCAGCCGGCTGAACGGCGAGCCGGTGGAAGTGATCACCACCGTCACGATTAATTTTCAGTTGAGATAGCTGTCAGCTGTCAGCTATCAGCTGTCAGCTGAAGCTGGACTCATAACTGATCACTGATAACTGTGGACTGACCACTGATAACTTCCCCCCAGAAATTACACAACTCTTACACGCGGGTTGGCCGGGTGTTGCTAACTTAAAACTGAAGTCTTTTCAGGAGATCCATTGAGCAACCCCGTTCTTAGCCTGCCTGGCAGGCAGAGGCCAAACTGGTTTACTATCTTTGTTTTAGCGTTCTTTCACGTCGGCGCCGCAGCGGCTTTGTTTATGTTTCGCTGGCGGCTTCTGGCCATTGCGCTCATCCTTCATTGGCTGACGGTAGGCCTGGGTATAAGCATGGGTTATCATCGGCTGCATACCCACCGATCATATCGGGTGCCCAAGTGGCTTGACTATTTCTTTGCGATTTGCGGGACGCTGACGCTCGAAGGCGGGCCGATTTTCTGGGTGGCCGTGCACCGCATTCATCATCAGAAATCCGACCAGCCCGGCGACCCGCACTCGCCGCGCGACGGCGCCTGGTGGTCGCACGTAGGCTGGATCATGTTCGGCGAAACGCAGCACAACAACACGCGCATGCTGGCGAAGTACGCGCCCGATCTCGCCAAAGACCGGTTTTACGTTGTGCTGAATAATTACCATTGGGTTCCGGTCACCGTGCTCGGCCTGCTGTTGTTGGCGATAGGCGGCCTTCCGCTGATGCTGTGGGCCATCTGCCTGCGAGTGGTGATGGGGTTGCATTTTACGTGGTTCGTCAACTCGATCACGCACATGTTCGGCCGCCGCCGGTTCAACACCAAGGACGATTCAAGAAATCTCTGGTGGGTGGCGCTGATCACGTTCGGCGAAGGCTGGCACAACAATCACCACGCGCATCCGACGTCGGCGAGGCATGGTCTGGCGTGGTATGAATTCGACTGGTCGTGGCTTCAGATCAAGCTGCTGAAAGCTATTGGTATCGCCAAGGCGGTGCGCGTGGCGAAGATCACGACTCCGCACGCGGAACAAGAAGCCGCCTGATCTCCCGCCGGCCTTCATCAAGCAAGCCGTACCACTTTTCCGAACAACGCACGCCCCGGCGCCGCACTGCGTTATGCTGAGGAACGGAGTATGCGAAAACTCGCGATTCTGTTGGCGCTTGGTTGTGCCGCGCTGACCGGTTTCGGCGCGTCCAGCCGCGCCCTGTTCATCGAAGGCGAAGCGCCGAACGGCACGGATTCAAAACTACAAACGCTCGCGCTTAGGGCTATTTTCGAAGCGGGCGGCTTGTTTCAGGTGGATGTTGCCGCAGCCAAAGCCGGCGAGGAACCGCCTTTCGACAAGTATAAAGTCGTGATCATGAACTATGGCGGCGACGCTTGGCCCATGAGCACGCTCGATGCGCTGGACAGGTACGTGAAGAACGGAGGCGGCCTTGTCCTGCTGGCCGGAGCGGGCAGTGCTTTCCCGAAGTGGCGCGAGTTTGATTTGATGCTCGGGGTATCGGCAGCGAGCAATCGCGACCAGAGCGCGGGCCCGCTGTGGTTTTATAAAGAGGGCAATGTCGCATTCGATAGTGAGGCGAAGGTTCCCGTCCAGGCGCTTCCTCCGGACAAACCGATCCTGATCACTATCCGCGACACGGAACACCCGGTGACAAAAGGCCTGCCGCTTGAATGGATGCACGTCCCGGACGAACTCGCGGGCAATTTGCGTGGCCCGGGGAAAAACATGATTCTGCTGGCCACCGCATATTCCGATGCTTCCAACGGCGGAACGGGACGCAACGAGCCGCAGATGGTAGCCGTGACTTACGGGAAAGGGCGGGTGTTTCACTCGATTCTCGGGCGCACGCGGCCGGCTTTAGAGTGCGCGGGCTTGCAGACGATGCTCCAGCGCGGAGCTGAATGGACTGCAACCGGAAGAGTCACGCAGAGGCTTCCATCGGATTTCCCGAATGAGGAGAAGGTCTCGCGCCGTTTGAAATAAGTACACGACCGGTCGCGAACCGCGTCTATAAATTCAACTGCACAGCTTGGGAGGAAGAATGAGGTTTTTTTGCGCCTGGGGCGCGCTGCTGATTTTTGGTGTCGGCGCGGCGGCGCAGCCATCGATCGCGAATGTGATGAGCGGGGTGAGCGGCAATTCAGAGGTTTTGCCGAACCGAGCGATCGCGCAAGGCTCAATATTTGTGATTACGGGATCGGGTTTAGGTCCCACATCCCTAGCGATCGATCCAAAGCCGTTTCAAGACACGACATTGGCCGGAACTTTTGTCACAGTGACCGTGGGGTCATCGACTGTAAACGTGCCGATGTATTACACCTCTTCGGGCAAGGTGGCGGCGCTTATGCCATCCACTACGCCGACGGGAACGGGAACGGTAGCCGTAACTTACGTGGGCCAGGCAAGCAGCACAGCGCCGATCACCGTGGTGCAAAACGACCCTGGCATTTATACATTCACGTCGGATGGCATGGGGATTGGAATCGTGACGTACCCCGACTATAGCCTCGTCTCGCCGTATAAAGCCGCGAATTGCGGCGGACCCGACACCTTCTGTGGCGCGGCAAATCCCGGCGATGTTCTGACTATCTGGGCAAATGGTTTGGGCCCCGTGAACAACGAGTTGTCCGGTGGCGGCTTGGGTGTGCCGATGAATCTTCAATTAACTGTCTGGCTGGGCGGCCAGTCGATCACGCCGACTTATCAAGGCCGGTCCGGATGCTGCATCTCGGAGGATCAAATCGTGTTTACAGTACCGAGCGGCGTGCCTACCGGCTGCGCGGTTCCGTTGGCGCTGAAAGTGGGCAGCACGATCAGTAATTACACGGCCATCCCCGTGTCGAACGGCAGCCGTTCGTGCACGCCCGCGAGTCCTATGCTGACTAGCAGCGTTGTCCAAACACTTACAAGTTCGAGCGCCCCGATCAATTACGGGCAGATCTCGTTACGAAGGCAGCTCGCGTCCGCGGGCAACGGTTTGCAGTATGCCGATGTCGCTACGGGCTCGTTCGCGAAAGTCACGGTGGATCCGGCTGAAGTTGGGCAAGTGCAGCCGTTGCTGTTGTCGTACCTTGATACGGAGCCGCTTGGAACTTGTGTGGTCGCGAATAGCCTCACCGGTTCCTCGAGCCCAGCATGGATTTCAACCACCAACGGGATCGATGCCGGGCGCATCACTGTTGCCGGTCCAGCGGGCAGTCAGATTCTCACGGAGCATGCGGGCTTTGGGCAGCCTACGCAATATGTAGCCACTCTCAGCGCGTCGGGCACTTATCTTTCAGGCGGCAAGTACACCGTGTTAGCCGCGGGCGGGAACGATGTCCAAAGCTTTAATACCGGGTTCACCGTGACGTCCACTCCGTCGTGGCCGAGTTCAGAGCAGTTTACCGTCAGCAACGGAGTTAACCGCACAAACGGAGTTACCATCAATTGGATCAACGGCTCGGAGAACTACTTTGTCGAAATCGCCGGCCGCGGGGCCACGGACAATACTTTGACGACTGGCGCGAGCTTTAGCTGCGTGGTTCCATCCAGCTTGAACACATTTACCGTTCCACCGAGCGTGCTACTGGCAATGCCGTCGAGCGCATACGGAGAAATCGATTTCAAGCCGACGCTTGTTCCGGTTCCGATTAGCGCGAGCGGTCTGACTTTTGGGTCGGTAACGTTAAATTACCAGACAACTTTGTTTCCGCCGTACCAATGATGCCAAAGGCAGACGATACCTGCATCGTCTGCCATGTCCAGTTGCTACCGAACTTCGATTAACGAACTTCGCTTAACGAACTTCGCTTAACGAACTTCGGCCGGTTTATTCACCTGGGTTCCGGATTCCTTCCCGAAGACCAGCGTGGTTTTTGTTCCGCCAATCTGGATCTGATCCAGGTGATATTGACCGTCTGCGCGGTCGTAGCGTATCGATGTGCGGGAGAACTTCTGATCGCCGCTCTGCACGGAAACCGGGGCCGCGACGGATTCTTTTCCTTTTTTGATCACGGCTTGGCCGCCGTTCACTTCAACAGTGTAGTCTCCCGGTTTCAGCTCCTTACCGGCAATCACGGCGCGCTCAGAAAGTGTCACGTTGTAGCTGGAGCTCGAGCCGGCCGCAAGCGCCAGCGAAGCGAACAAGGTTATCCCTAGGACGGACTTCATACAACAATTACCTCCAAAAATGTTTTTTATCGAAGGGAAGGTTTGCTGAACTAATTCCCCATGCTTACATATACTCATTTCGAGCCGTTTGGTTCCGGAAAATCAGAAATTTTCTTTGTAAAAATTTTGTAAAGCGTCCAATGCCCGATCGCGAACGGCGGGATCGTCGCCGAAGCCTTTGAGCCAGCGGATTTCAGGATCGCGCCGGAACCAAGTTCCTTGACGTTTGGCGTATTGGCGAGTCTCGAGTTGCATGGAAGCGATCGCGTCATCAAAATTTAACGCGCCGCGAATATGCTGGAGGGCTTGCTTGTAATTTATGGATTCGAACGGCTTCTCTTCGCCGGTTGCGCCACTTGCAATGAGCCCGCGCACCTCGTCGAGAAGGCCTGAAGAAAACATGGCGCGGGCGCGCGCATCCAGCCGCTGGTTCAGAAGCGGGCGGGCGGGATCGAGCCCGAGCTTCAAGACGCGATAGTCGCGCAGCGGTTCCGCCGACTCCGATTGCGGTAGCGGGCTGCGGATCATGATGCGCACTTCCAGAGCTCGTGTCAGCTTCTGCGAATCGTTCGGATGGATTCGCCGCGCCGTTTCGGGATCGAGTCGCGACAGCAAGCGGTGCAGCGACCCGGGCCGGCGCTGCTCCCGCGCAGCGAGCTTGGCGCGCCAATGCTCGTCGCGACCGGGCAATTCGGGCAGGCCTTCGAGCAGCGCGCGCAAATAAAATCCCGTTCCACCGACAACTACCGGCAACCGCCCTCGTCCCGAAATTTCATCCAGCACCCGCCGGCCGACGCGCGAGTATTCGCCGGCGGAGAAGGTTTCGGAAGGACTTAAAATATCGAATAGATGATGGGGAATGTTGCGGCGCTCGGATAAGGGTGTCTTGGCGGCGCCGATATCGAAGCCGCGATACAACTGCACCGAGTCGCAGTTCACGATTTCGCCGTTAAATGCTTGGGCGATGTCCAGCCCCAATGCACTTTTGCCGGAGCCCGTGGGACCGGCGATTACCAGCAAACGTTTCACAAACCAGGGTGGGCAGGTTCTAACCTGCAGCGGGCTGCCAACCCGCTTGCCGACCTTTGTAGTAACGCCGCCCAGCGCGATTGGCAATCGCGCGCCGGATGGCATCCGGCCCCACAATTCAGTTCGGGCGGTAGGCTACGCGCGCTACTTCGGCATACGGGGCGGGCGCGACCATCGCACGGATTGGCGCTTGCACATGCCGCTCGACTGTGGGCTTCGGCGAGCCACCGCCTTCCTCGCCCCATACCAGGGTTAATTCGTTTCCGATCTCGCTATGGGCGGCATCGATCACCGCCAGCGAAATCATTGCGCGCTCATTGAATGTGTAACCGGTGTAGGTGGACAATCCGACGGGTCTATCGTTCTTCAGCACCTTGTCAAATGGCAGTGTGGAGTAATTGGCAAGCGGCAAGTCGATGTACTTGCCGATATCGCCGGGACCCATATGGAAAAGCGAGTTGAAGACGCGCGCGACGTCGTCGCCATTCCACACCAGCGTGACTTTATTGCGATGCGGCTTAGCGGCGATTTTCTCAAGCGCGGCCCTGCCGATGAATTCGTGATCGAATTTCACAAATGGACCATAGCCCAGATCGTATGGCGTCAAATAGTAATCCGCGATGTTATCGGAGTAGAAGCTGCCACCGAGCGAAGCCATGGTTTCATAATGCGTCCCGGTGAGCCATTGCCGGTAGGGCTTCATTTCGTCGCCGGTATAAATCGCGGGAAGCGGAGACGGAATCCAGCCGGATTCAAGACACGTAGTCGGGTAAGTTCGCGAACCGACCTGCTTGATCCCGAACTCCCGGCCCGCTTCGAGGAGGGCACTGCGAACAGCATCGCCGTCTTCCCAAGGGCCAAACAGCTCCCAGCCGGGTTGGCCGACCATGCCGTGCCGAAGCGCGCGCACGTCGTGGCCTCCAATCTTCACCGTCTCCATATTGAAGAAACGAATGTCGGGCGCGGGTTTTCCGGTGGCCGTCTCCATGGTCTTCAGCGCGTTCGGACCCTGGATTTGATAGCGGTAACTCAGGCGCCGGCCTTGATTCATCGCCGAGCGCTCATCTCGCACCGCTTTGGCTTTGTATCCGCCAGTTTCGAGATTAAACTGCACCCAATTGGCAGCGGGTGGACGCCCCACCAGATTGAATTTGTTTTGATCGAGATAAAACAAAATTGCATCGCCAATGACGTGGCCGGTGTGATTGCAGGCCACAAACTGCTTGGCCTGATTCACGCGAAAGTTCTTAAACGTGTTCACGCCGAGATCGGAAAACAATTTGAGCGCGTCCGGCCCCTCGACGTAAAGATCGGTCATGTGGTGCGATTGATCGAAAAGCGCGCACGCCTCTCTCCACGCACGCTGCTCATCCCTCCAATTCGAGAATTCGGAACGCACTACAGGAAACGCGTACGGGCCGATTTGGGAGTTGCGCAAGAGTTGGACAGGGTTTCCGGCGGCTTGAATCGCCTGTTCGAGGTTTTGATAGCTCATTGAGATAGGACAAGCTGAAGCTTGTCCTACTCTACAACACTCGCTTGGGGTAGAATCGTTCACGATTATGAGATTCTTCATTGCTTTTATTGCATTTGTGGCCACCTCTGCCGCCGCGCGCGCCGCGGACTGCGATCGCGAATGCCTGCGCGGATTTGTCACGCAATACCTTACGGCGATGGTCGCGCATAATCCTGCCGCGCTTCCCGTCGCCGGAAGTGTGAAATTCACGAATGATGCGGTGCAAATGAAACTCGGCGAGGGGTTATGGAAGAAGGCTTCCGGGCTGGGAACCTACCGGCTTGACATTTTGGACGTGCGTCAAGGCGTCGCGGCATCGCAGGTCATCGTCGAAGAAGCCGGCGCGCCGGTGATGTTTGTATTACGACTGAAGGTGGCGGACAAAAAGCTCACCGAGATCGAGACCGAGGTGACGCGCAACCGCGCCGAAGGGGCCATCTTCAACATCGACTCCATCAAGACGCCGCGCAAGGAGATGACAATGGTCCCGGATAAATCGCAACTTGCCACGCGCGAGGAAGCAATCCGGATCGCGCAATTCTATCCGGCGGGCCTGAAAACGGGCAGCTTTGTCAGCGTGGATGCGCCTTTCGCTCCGGATGCCTACCGCATCGAGAACGGCGCCATCAGCGCGGGGCAAGGCTGTTCACGCGCCGGATGCGAAAACATCAAGACCCAAACCATCATGAAACATCCGGCGATCACCACGCGGGTTGCAGCGGTGGATGAAGATTTAGGAATCGTTCTGCTCCGTATGAACTTCGGCGACACCGGCTCGTATGGGCCTGGCAACGCGCTGATCGTGTGGGAGGCGTTCAAGGTGTACGGAGGGCAGATCCACGCCGTCGAGGCGTTCATGCGCGTGATGCCGGCTACGACGCCCTCGGGTTGGGATTGATCGATAATTTCAGGCGAATTTCAGAGGCGCATGGTAGCTTTGACGCATGAAGCTGGCCGCCCTCGTGGTGCTTTGTTCGGTCGCAGTAGTGGCACAAACAGCCGGCCTGCGCGGTGTTGTTACCGACGAGTCCGGAGCAGCCGTACCTGGAGCTGAGGTCACATTAAATGGCCCGCGCGGTCTTGTGAAAATGGCCCAATCCGGGGCCGATGGCTCCTACTCTTTCACTGGCCTTGGCGATGGCGATTATACCGTCTCCGCGTCCGCGCCTTCCCTTATCGCACCGCCCGCGAAAATCACGCTGCGGGTGGGTGTATCCATCCTGAACCTGCAACTGCGCATCGTGACCTCGCGTCAACAGGTGACCGTAAACGATGAAGCCGCGCCCACGGTTAGCACGGATGCCGCGAACAATGCGGGCGCTGTTGTGCTGAGGGGCGACGACCTACAGGCGCTGTCCGACGATCCCGACGATCTAGCCGCCGATCTGCAAGCACTGGCCGGTCCTTCGGCAGGTCCCGGGGGCGGATCTATATTCATCGATGGTTTCAGCAGCGGCGCACTTCCTCCGAAGGACTCGATCAGGGAAATTCGCATCAATCAAAATCCGTTTTCGCCGGAGTACGACAAGCTGGGCCTGGGACGCATCGAAATTCTCACCAAACCGGGGTCGAACCAGTTTCACGGAACGCTTTCCTATAACCGCGGCGATGACGCGTGGAATGGGCGCAATCCCTATGCCGCCCAAAAGGCGACGCTGCAGCTTAACGAGTTCGAAAACAGCATCAGCGGGAGATTAAGCCACCGATCGTCGTTCACGCTGGATTTGGACCGGCAGCTGGTGGATAACGGCTCCATCGTGAATGGCGTGATTCTTAATCCGAACACGCTGGCCGTCGAGGCTTTCACGGATACTGTCACGGCGGTTCAGCGACGATGGATGATAAGCCCGCGCATCGATTATCAATTGAACGATGCGAATACGCTTACGGTCCGCTACAGTTTCGTCCACACGAATGTGGGCGACGCCGGCATTGGAGGTTTCAACCTGGAATCGCGCGGCGACCGCCGCCTGAACACTTACAATACGGCGCAGTTCATAGAGACTTCCGTCCATGGCCCGATGGTGAATGAAACCCGATTTCAGTACTATCGGTGGTCGAACGACATTCTGGCGAATAATCTTGCCCCCGCGCTTCAGGTGCTCGGAGCATTCAACAGTGGAGGCAACCCGGCCGGCCACTCGACGGATTTGCAGAATAATTACGAGCTGCAGAACTACACGACGGTGATCCATCGTACCCACAATTGGAGATTTGGAGTGCGCTTGCGCGCCCAGACCGACGACAACGTTTCTCCCCAAAATTTCCTTGGCACTTTCACCTTCAGCGGAGCGCTGGCGCCCGTGCTGGACGCTTCAAACCAGCCCGTGCCCGGACCCGATGGCCAACCTGTGCTCACACAGATTCAGGCCATCGAACAATACCGGCGCACGTTGTTATTTCAGGGGCTCGGCTATTCCCCCGCGCTGATCCGGCAGCTCGGCGGAGGCGCGTCCCAGTTTACGTTGAGTTCCGGCAACCCCGCGATCTCCGCTCATCAAATCGACGCGGGATTGTTCGTGAATGACGACTGGCGCGCGCGGCCGAACCTGACCATAAGCTTGGGCGCGCGTTACGAAGCCCAGACGAACATCAGCGATCGTTCGGACATCGCGCCGCGTATCGGCATCGCGTGGGCGCCGGGGGCGTCCGGCAATCGTCAGCCGAAAACGGTTCTCCGCTTCGGCTTTGGCATGTTTTATGACCGCTTCGCTCTTGCGAATACAATCGCCGCGGAACGCTACAACGGAATTACCGAGCAGCAGTACGTGATCAGCGACCCGAATTTCTATCCCACCGCGCCGGATATTACGGCGCTCGGGGCGACCGTTGCGCCGCAGCAGATCCAGCTCATCGATTCGCACTTGCGAGCGCCATATGTGATGCAATCCGCAGCTACGCTCGAGCGTCAATTACCAAAGAACACGGCGCTCTCGATTACTTATACGAATTCGCACGCGCTGCACGTGCTCCGGTCTCTGGACATAAATGCACCCTTGCCTGGAACCGTTATTGCGGGTCGCCCAGGGACAGGCGTTTTTCCCTTCGGAGCGCCCGACTCATACTTTCTGATGACCTCTTCAGGTCTCTACAACCAGAACCAACTGATTGTCAATGTAAACACGAAGCTGAACTCTCAGGTTTCGCTTTCAAGCTCCTATACCTTGAATCGAGCGCGCAGCAACAGCGACGGCCTGGGCACCTTTCCCGCAAATCCGTACGATTTCACGGGCGAATACGGACCAGCCGCGAATGATATCCATCACCGGATGCAAATTACCGGCTCAATAAATACGCGTTGGAATCTGCGGTTCAGCCCCAACATCACTTTGCAATCCGGTCCGCCGTTCGATATCACGACGGGAACCGATTTGTACGGGACAACGTTATACAACGCACGGCCCGGTTTAGCCGGCGATCCCACGAAAGCGGGCGTGATCCAGACGCCGTACGGGCTCTTGGATCCAAACCCCGTTCCTGGGCAGCCGCTACTGCCGCGCAATTACGGCCGCGGCCCGGGGACGATCATGGTGAACTTGCGAGTTGGCAAGACGTTCGCCTTCGGTCCAGAGCGCGGCGGGTCGACTGCGCCGAAAGCGTCCGGCATTTTCGCTTCTCCCGGACCCGACCGCCGCTTCAACGTCACGATCTCTATGGCCGTGCGCAATCTCATCAACCACACCAACCCCGGACCGATTATCGGCAACATTGCCTCTCCGCTTTTCGGACAGGCTAATCAGATGGCGGGTGGTCCGAACGGGGAGGGATTTTCGGAGAACGCGAATAACCGGAGATTAGAGCTTCAGACGCGATTTACGTTTTGACCGGATCAACACCCGGGCCGAGCGCGCCAGTAGGCATTACTCCAATAGATCCCTTCGAATCCGGAACATAATAGACAATTTGTGCAGGGATACGATGTCACACTGAAGCTGCTGTTGCGAAACTCAGCCAGGGCCACCATGCGCGCGTTGACGGGAACCGCTATTGAGAGATGGCTCGATATCGAACTGCCTAAGGTGCAGAACCCGCGTCTGGATCTGCTTGGAGAAACAACCCATGGCGAGCTGCTGCATTTAGAACTTCAAAGCACCAATGACTCCCTGATGCCGCTCCGGATGGCGGAATACAGTCTGGGTGTGCTCCGGCAGACGGGACGACTGCCGCAGCAGATTTTGCTCTACGTGGGCGAGTCGCCTCTGCGGATGGAAACTGAACTGCGTGGACCCGAGGTGTGGTTCCGCTACAGCGCGATCGACGTTCGAGAACTCGATGGGGAAGAACTGCTGCAAAGCGATGATATCGGAGATAATGTAATTGCGATCCTGGCGAAGTTGCGCGATCGGAAGCTGGCAGTACGAAAGATCGTGACAAGACTGATAGACTTGCCTGGAGAGCAACGGCGCGCGGCTTTCGATCAGCTCGTGATTCTGGCTGGGCTGAGAAAGATGGCCAGGGAAGTGGCGGTAGAGGTACGAACGATGCCCATACAAATCGACCTGATGGAAAACGAAGTGATCGCGGAGTATTATCAGCGAGGCCGGCAGGAAGGCCGCCAGGAGGGTGAACTAGCCTTACTTCGTCGCCAGATCGAAAAGCGCTTCGGCACTATTCCTGCGTGGGCCGAAGAAAAACTAGCGGCGCAAACGACGGCTCAACTCGAACAGGTAAGTGTACGTCTGCTCGAAGTCACAACGCTTGAGGACTTATTAGGGTAGATCTCGTTCATGACGCGCCCAAACTGTTCCTTGCTGATACGGTCTCGTTCGGAGAATTGAAAAAAAGCGGGACGCCCTTGGCCTTGAGTCCCGCGCGCAGCGCATCAACGCGGCAATCGCGGCCTCGCGTGTCTGCGGCTCGACATGGGTCAGATGAATATCAGCCACTTGCCAATCTTCTCCGGCCACGTGTCGGCCAGGATGACCGCGCAGCGTTGGTGTGCGACGTGCGCTCTGCCGTCCTCCTCGTAGCGCCAGGGGTATTGGTGAAGGCGAGAAAACTTCTTCCTACGCTTTGAATTTTACGCTTGTTGTAAATTGCAGCTTCGCACTCTACGTCGAGACCGTAATCGAAAGTAGCTCCGGCGGCGCCGCGGAAAACCGACCGAATCGACGCCCAAACGACCCTGCCACAACGCCAATAGTCGCGCCGATTCCCGGCAAGACAGCAAATGAAGCAAACGGTGGGTGAGGATGATGCAAAAACGTTGTCGCGCCGGCAGTGAAGATCGCGATGAGAAAGCCGGTGATGGTGGCAGCGGCTATTCCGGCGGAAATTCTGCCTGTTCGATCGGAAGCGTGGAGGGCCGCGGCCGTTGCGCACACGAAAAATGCCCCGACGCCCGGCAGGGGGTTAAAGATCGGGAGTCGAAGCGTGTACAGCGCGGCTGCGGCAAAGGGAACCATCGAAACAGTGGATGCCAGAAACACCGCGCTTCGCGTCAGGTGTGTTCGCAAAACGCATACTGCTACCGCTGCGAGGACAACCCCGACGCTTGCAACAATGGCCCACTCTGGTATTTGAGCCGCGACGATCAATAATGCGACCTCTATAATTCCGGCAGCGACAGTCCACGCGAGGCTGCCCGGAAGGAGAGCGCGACGCAAGCTGGCGCAATTAACAAAACTCAGCACCTGCTTGAAATACCAGATCCTCAGCGCGCGGCTTCGCGCGCCTTGCGCGGCGCGGTCGCGGTATTCCTCCAAAAGATCCCCCGGAATCGTTTCCTTGCCGCGTGCGTCGAGAAGGGCGCGAAGAACGGCTTGGAACCAAAACCGGGGGATTTGTTGCAGCCTTACAGGTCATACAGCCCCTTTCAGCGGCCATGGCACTCCGCTCCAGACGCGATCGACGGCGGCCTTGGTTTCATTGAGCGCCCGGATGCCGTCCGGCTCAATCGAGAAGTAGCGCCGCGGAAGCCCGCCGCGCTGTTCGTCTCCTTCCCGGACCTCCGAGGAGATCAGCCCTTTTTTCTCGAGGCGGTCCAGCGTGGCATAGACCGCGCCAGCCGTTACCTCGCGGTTGAGCCGGTGCTGGACCTCCTTTAACACGGCGCGACCGTAACGTTGCTTTCCGAGCGGCGTTTTGGGCCGGGCAATCGCCAGCAACACCGCTTGCTCAAATGTTCCGAGTATTTCGGCCACCTTCGCTTGCTTTCATTGGGGCAGTCTGGAGCGGTCGAATAGGCGGCTCCCGTCGTTTTTCGTGATCAAATTGGCGCGCGCCGCGTTAAATCCAGGTCCGATCTTTGCTTTGGCGCTTGCAAGAACACCAGTCACAATGACTTCCGCCCCCGGCTGCAACGCAAAGCGCGTGAAGCCCTGCTTCGCCATCGCGGGCACTCCAGCGGTCGAAAACGCGTACTTCTCTCCGCCCTGGCCGGCTTCGATAAGGATCATCCCACTGCTCGCTTCAGGCCAGACCAGAGTCGCCACGCGCCCTCGAATAGTTATCGGAGCATTCTCATCAAACGGCAGCGAGGCGAGTGACCGGGCGGCACTGGATAACGTTTGATCGGACCGCGGCGTGGCGACTTGACCAGCGGCCGAGAAGAGATTCATCGAGATAGCCAGCGCGAAGCCGGCGGCGATTGATCGCATTTTTGTTCCTTTCTTTAAGGCTGGCCTTGTGAATGGGGTGGTACTATCTACACTGTACACGTCTACATTGTAGAATGTCAAGAGGCATTTATTCACGACTTCGCTATAGTGATGCTTGTCGCCCTGGCTGAGACTAGCTGCTCATCGGCATCGATTGAAGTTCGCGCCAGAATACGAGGTCAGATCGAGGGAAAGACGTGTTCTCGTAAGCTCGTTATGATTGCTTCCCAGTCCGAGACAGATATTCTCCCGAGCTTTCGGCGGACTAAGGCTTTCTCGATCGTGCCGAGTTTGTGAAGCCGCACCGACGAGGCCGCGAGTAGGCCGGCTGCATTCCAATCCTTAACGATCACATCCAGCGGTGGCCCAGCCTGGGAGGTTGTGACGCGAGCGACAAGCACATCATGGTCTCCCGAATCGAATAGGACGAGGGCGGGCCGCTGCTTGGCCCGGCTGTGCGAAGTGACAGGGAACACGGGACGACGTCGCCGCGGTCAAATCGAATCGTAAGATGGCATCAGGCTCGTTGTAGCCTGCGAGGAACTGCTCGGCTGCCAAGCGCTCCCATTCCGCGTTTTCATTGTCCGGAGTAACACGATTACGTGTACCTTGCCATCCTTGCGAATCTGCCCAACTACGGCCGCCGGCACTTTGAGACTGGAGTCGTTCGCCATAGTCGTGTCGAATTCCAACGTCCTCATGTATTATCCCGAAGTGCCTCCTAACTTGGAGTTCTTCGGACCCTATTGGCATACCCGCGGCTCTAATTTCACGTCGGCTTCACCGTTTTGAAATCCACAGCAATGGGTAACGCGTTCGCGATATATTTCGCTTGTCAATGGTGAGAAACGGCTGCTGTCCTGTCTTTCTCGATGGCCTTCGCGAGTTCTTGTGGGGGGCACACTGTGTTGGATCGGCGCAAGCCTGTCCCAGTGAACACAAGCGTGGTGGTGTCCAGACACCTGGATCTGTCAATGCCGCTTGCGAGAATGCAAAGCCAACGGCCCAGTGCTCATACCCGGAAATAACGACGGCGGTTCCTGTCAGGATGGCATCCGCTTCTTGTCGATCTCCGACCGATTGAAGGTGAGTGCGATTGAGTATCGCTCCAGCGAGTTGGCCGCACACAAATCTTGCGGGCGCGTCGGTTCCAAGATAGACCTTCTGAGCGTAGCCGTGCTTCTGGGTACAAAACGGCTCACCAAAGAGCCAAATAAATGGAAAGCATAATCCTGTAAAGTAGATGGATGGAACTCCCCATCTACCAAGTCGATGCCTTCGCGACCGCGCTGTTCCGGGGCAATCCCGCGGCAGTTTGCCCGCTGGAGAAGTGGCTTCCGGACGAAGTCCTGCAGGCGATCGCCGCCGAAAATAATCTGGCCGAGACGGCTTTTTACGTTCGTGAAAACGGCCGGTATCGCATCCGGTGGTTGACTCCTACTGTCGAAGTCGATCTTTGCGGACATGCCACGCTCGCCACTGCTAGCGTAATCTTGGATATTCGCAAGGAAATCCCCGGCCCGCGCGTGGTCTTCGATTCAAGAAGCGGCGAACTAGCGGTGGAGCGCGCGGAAAAAGACGGCCGGCCGCTGTATGCGCTTGACTTCCCCGCGAAGCCGCCGGCTGAATGCGCGGTACATCCGGCGCTCGAAACGGCGCTCGGAGCAAAACCGGCGCGGGTTCTGGCCGGCCTCGGTTATTTCTGCGTGTTCGATACCGAAGAGGAGGTGCGCGCGCTACGGCCGAATATGGACCGGTTGGCGGCGCTGGATCAGCGGGTGGTCACTGCGACGGGTCCCGGCCGCGACTGCGATTTCGTGTCGCGATTTTTCGCGCCGGCGGTAGGGATCCCGGAGGACCCGGTCACGGGTTCCGCGCACACGTCACTGATTCCGTACTGGTCGGCGCGTCTGGGCAAGAAGGCGATGTTCGGCCGCCAAGTCTCGGCGCGCGGGGGCGAGTTGTGGTGCGAAGACCGGGGCGCGCGCGTTTCGATCGCCGGGCGCGCGGTGAAATACCTGGAGGGCACGATTCAAGTACCTGTAACTTACTGGCAAACAAGCGCATCCTAACGGGATATGAGATCTTTCTTTGGAAGTGCGCCCAACGCGGCCGCGCGCGGCCGCGCTTTGTGTATCGGAGGAGTAAAGCGGTCCCGCACCGGGCGCTGTGCGCTGGTTATCGCTTCGCTGCTCGGTGCTTCCGGCAGCGCATGGGGGCAAGCAGCGGAGCTTTGGTTCAATGCAGGTGAATCGCTTTTGTCTTCCGGCCTGGGAGGACTCACGCCGAATGATTACTACTTGACGAATGGCTTCCGATTCGGATTTGCGTTCACTTTTAACCCTAAGATGTTTTTTGGAGCTGAGGTGGCTTACAACTACAACCGTACGCACCTTCACTCGACTTCGCTCGGCGCCGATCTGGGCGGGATGGCAATCCACCAGGGCGACTTCAATGCGCTGGCGTATGCGACAAAAGAAGGCAGCCGAATCCGGCCCTTCGCGACCGGCGGTATCGGGTTTGCGAACTATGTGCCGCCCGGAACTTCCGCCACCAGCGGCGGCGGATCCACGGAATTCAGCGTCAATTATGGCGGCGGAATAAAGGTGAAGCTAACATCTCTAATATCCGCGCGTCTGGATTACAAGCAGTACGCGACCCCAAAACCGTTCGGATTACCCAACGCCAGCGGCTGGGTGCATCAAAACGTGATCACGGGAGGCGTTGGCATTGGCTTTTGATTCGGAGCGAGAATAAAAGGCATGAAGCGCACACTGCTGTTGTTGTCGTTGTGCGCTACCAGTCTCCTCGCGCTTGATCCCAATCGCACGCTGACGCAGTACGTTCACCGCATCTGGACGGTTCAGCAGGGTCTGCCGACCGGCACAATTTACGACATCTGGCAGACGCGGGACGGCTATATCTGGCTGGGAACGCAAACCGGTCTTGTGCGCTTCGACGGCGTGCGCTTTACCGCCGCCGAAAATATTTACCCGGGTGTTCCGGAGAACCTGTGGGTCCGCGCCGGTTTTGAAGATTCCTCCGGCTCGCTGTGGGTCGCAACGAACGATATGGGCGTTCTGCGGATCCGCAATGGCGCGATTACGCGTTATGGCGCGAAGGAGGGTTTGCCGACCGACGTCGCCTTCTGTTTGGTGCAGGGTGACCAGGGCGATCTTTGGGCTTGTACCTCGAACGGCCTGGCACATCTCAAAGACGGCAAAATTCACGTCGAGCATTTGAGCGAAACGGGACCCGATGCGGTTCGCGCCGCGTGCCGTTCCACGGACGGAACGCTGTGGGTGGGCGGCGACAAACCGGAGGTGCTGGCGCGCAGAGAACGCGGGTTTGAAACGTACTCGCTCAATGGCATACCCGCAGACGCGGGCGTTCGCGCGATTGCGTGTTCGCGTGGAACGGTGTGGGTCGGGACCACCGCCGGGCTGATCGAAATGAAAGGCGTGTCACAGCGGCTCTATACGGAAAACGATGGGCTGGTGGATGACGGCATTCTTTCGATTACCGAAAGCGGGGATGGCTCACTATGGGTGGGCACACGCAGCGGCTTCAGCAGACTACGCAACGGAGAGTTCGAAAGTTTCCGGCCGCAGGACGGGCTTTCGCAAAGCAGCGTATCTTCCCTGTATGAGGATCGCGAAGGCAGCCTGTGGGTAGGCACCAAACACGGCCTGAATCAGTTTGTGGAAGGCCGCGCGATTCCCTACACCGTGAACGAAGACCTACCGAGCAATAACACCGGTCCTCTGCTGCAAGACCGTAATGGCGAGGTCTGGGTCGGCACGCTCGATTCGGGTCTGGCGCGTTTCAACGGCCGTCATTTTTCCTCCCTGCGCGCTCGGAATGGATTGGCTTCCGACGTTGTCCTCGCATTGGCGGAAGATTCCGGCGGAGCAATCTGGGTGGGAACGAATCGCGGTTTGAATCGCCTTCGCGCCGGGCGTTTTGAAGCGACTTATAAGCGGCAAGCGGGATTGCCGTCCGATGAAATCCGCGCGCTCTACCGCGGCCGAACCGGGGAGTTATGGGTGGGAACGGAAGCGGGCTTGGCCGTTCTCAAAGACGGCAAATTCGAAACGCCGGCGGGATCGCCGCGCAACCCGATCTGGGCGATCGCGGCCGACAAGGAAGGCCACGCGGTGTTTTCCACCGAGCACGGCCTATTCCGGCTGGAGAACGGCAGTGTTCGCGAGATCGCGCCCGGCGGCACGGCGCTGCGGAATATCGACGCAATTTACCTGGATTCGGAGGGCTTTCTGTGGCTGGGAACGAATGGAAATGGGCTGCGTTTGCTGGAAGAAACAAATGGCCAACAGAAAGCTCCGCAGCTATTGATGCGCGACGGCTTGTTCGATAGCGAAATCTACGGCATCATCGGCGATGGCCAGGACCGGTTATGGCTGGCCTGCAGCAAAGGAATTTTCTCGGTGCCGCGCAAGGAACTGCTGCGATTCGCGGCGGGCGAAATCAAAAAAGTCAATAGCTCGCCTTACAGTCCAACGGATGCGCTGCGCGTGATCGAATGCAAGGCGGGGGTACAGCCGGGCGCGTGGAAAATGAGCGACGGAAGATTGTGGTTTTCCACGATTCGCGGTTTGATCGTGCTGAATCCGAACCGGCTGACTCGAAATGTTCCGCCGCCGCCGGTGGTGATCGAAAACCCGATTGTGAACGGCAAGGCGGAAGAAGCCTCGGCCATCGGGAGCTTGGCCGCGGGGCAGAAAAATGTAGAATTCAATTACACCGGATTGAGTTTTGTGGCGCCCGCGCGGCTGACGTTCCGCTATATTCTGGAGGGCTACGACAAAAATTGGATCGACGCCGGCACGCGGCGCGAGGCGTATTACACTAACCTTCCTCCGGCGAGTTACCGGTTCCGCGTGACGGCGTGCAATGGCGACGGACTATGCAACGAGGAGGGCAGCTCAGTAGCCTTTACGCTTGCGCCCCATTTTTACCAGCGCATCTGGTTCATTCCCGCGCTAATTGCGTTGGCCGCCCTGATCGCCTGGGCGGGGTATCGCTTCCGGATTCGCGACCTGCGCGAACGATACGATCTGATCATTGCAGAACGGAGCCGGATCGCCCGCGAATTGCATGACACGCTGATCCAGGGATTCTCGGGAATCACGATGGAGCTGCAAGCGTTGCTGGCGCGCCTGCGATCCGCCGAGGAGCGTCGCAGACTCGAAGAAATCATCGATGACTGCGCCACGGCGCTGCGCGAAACGCGGCGCAGCGTAGCGGGATTGCGACGGGCTGCTCAATCCGAATCCGGCCTGGCGGGTTCTATCGCCCAAGCTGCCCGGCAGATTACCGAAACCAAAGACGTACGTCTAAAGTTGAAGCTGGGCAAGAGTCCGTCCGGACTTGCCCCAGATGCGGAGTACAACCTGTTACGCATTGCCAGCGAAGCGATTTCGAATTCGGTAAAGCATTCCGGAGCGCACACCATTGAGGTGACGTTGGATGCCGGCGGCGATGCTCTGCGGCTTTCCGTATCGGACGACGGCGCTGGGTTTCAAGCCGATAATGGCCACGCGCGGACCGGACATTATGGACTGATCGGAATGCGTGAGCGCGCGGCGCAGATCGGCGCGGAACTGGAAATCGAAAGCGCCCCAGGACGGGGGACGACGGTCCGGCTGGTGGCGCCGTTAGGGCGATCGGCGCTGGCGGAGGTTTCGGGATGACGGAAGAAGCGACAATTCGCGTGATGTGCGTGGACGACCATCCGCTGGTGCGGAAGGGCGTTGCATCGATTTTGGCAAACGAGCCCGACATGGAATTGGTGGCGGAGGCCTCGGATGGCCGCGAAGCGGTTGAAAAATACCGGGAGCTGCATCCCGACGTAGTGCTGATGGATCTACGCATGCCGCAGATGGACGGCACGGAAGCCACCCGGGCCATCCGTGGCGAGAATCCCGATGCGCGCATCATCGCGCTCACGAGCTACGACGGCGATCAGGACATCTACCGGGCTCTGGAAGCCGGAGTGCGCGGCTACATTTTAAAAGAGATGGTGCACACGGAGGTGGTAAAGGCTATTCGCACCGTGCAATCCGGGAAGCGTTTGATGCCGCCCGAAGTGGCTGAGCGGTTGAGCGAATATTTTCCGCAGGTCGCGCTGACGCCGCGCGAAGTAGAGGTTCTAAGCTTCGTTGCGCGCGGGCTGGCGAATAAAGAGATCGCGCACAAGCTGGGAACGGCGAACGGCACGATTAAGATGCACGTTCAAAATATCTTGGAAAAACTCGGCGCATCGGACCGCACGCATGCGGTGACAATCGCCATCGAGCGCGGGATTCTGCATCTGGACTTTTAAAGGGAGCACACGGCATGCGAATGACGGTGTTGACGCTCGTTTGTTGCGCTTTGGTCTTCGGACAGAGCGACGCCAAGCTCTCGTTTGAGGTGGCGACCATAAAGCCCGCTCCTCCGCTTGGCGGCGGAGCTGTTCAGATTGGTATGCGCGGTGGCCCCGGAACTCAGGATCCGGGCCGCGTGAATTACATGGGTGTCCCGCTCACGATGCTTCTGCAAAACGCTTTCGGCCTGAAGCGGTACCAGATCTCCGGACCGCCGTGGCTCGACACAGAAAGATTCGATATTGTCGCAAAGGTTCCAGACGGCGCAACAAAGGAGCAGTCCAACATAATGCTCCAGAATCTATTGATTGAGCGATTCGGCCTGACCTTCCACCGCGAGAGCAAGGAGTTTCCATTGTACGAGCTCACGGTTGCAAAGAACGGGTCGAAGTTAAAAACCGCGGCGGAGGCTCCCGCTGGAGCAGATCAGCCGGTGCCCGGGCAGACAGGTAAAGACGGGGGTCCTCCGCCCATCGGAAAAGACGGGCTTCCGCAGCTCCCGCCCGGCAGGCCGGGCGCGTTCATGATGATGGCTCCCGGAGGCATGCGCATGGTAGGCAATATGCGCACTGTTCAAGAGATCGCCGATATGCTGGGAAATCAGTTGGGCACTCCGGTGGTCGACAAAACCGGCTTGAGCGGAAAATACGACTTTACTCTAACTTTCTCGCGTGAGCCGGGCCAAGGTCTTCCAGGATTGCCTCCGCCCCCGCCGCCTCCTCCGGGCGGAGATGCCGGGCCCGGCAAACTTGGTCCCGGGCCCGATCTGAGCGATGCAGCGAACCTGTTCACCGCGGTGCAGGAGCAGCTCGGGCTGAAGCTGGACAAGAAAAAGGGGCCGCTGGACGTGCTCGTCATCGATCACATGGAGAAGACTCCAACCGAAAACTGAGCTTAGGCTAACAGGCCGGATGATATACTGAGATCGCAAGCCTGTCGGTTCGGGGCGTGGCTCAGCCTGGCTAGAGCGCCTGGTTCGGGACCAGGAGGTCGGTGGTTCGAATCCACTCGCCCCGACCAATTCCTTCAATAACTTCCCGGCAGAGATCAATGTCCGTAACGGCCCTAAGCCGCAGCCTCAGACGCTGAATGAGCTATAGCTCCGGAGGGCTGCATCCGCAAATAGATCGGACGCGCGAAGGCAAGGTGTGGGTCGGCTATTTCCAACTGTATGGCCAAATGTATTGGAGGAGTGACGAAGGTAGCCTTTTGCCCGGCTCCTGGTACGATGGAAGTTGTCTCAAGCAGTCGTCCCCTCCTCCCGCCAGGAATTCTCAAGTAAAGCGTTGAGCGCGGAGGTCGTGGACCCGCGCATTGCCGACGTAGAGGCCCTCGCCCGCTGGCTCGATTATGCTTTCGCACTTCCCGGCGGATTTCGGTACGGCCTTAGCGGTTTCATCGGGCTGATTCCGGGCATCGGCGACGTACTGGACGCATTGTTCTCTTTATATATTGTCGTCCGCGCGGTGCAGCTTGGGATTCCGCGAATCACGGTAGCGCGCATGGTCATGAATGTCGGCATCGAATCGCTCCTTGGAGCCGCTCCTTTTCTCGGCGCCATCTTCGACACAGTCTTCAAAGCCAACCGGCGGAATTATCACCTCCTGAGAAGTCACATTTTGGGAAGCCGGAGCCAGAAGGCTCGGGACTGGTTGTTTGTAGTCCTGGCGGGAATCTTGGCGGTGGCCAGCGTGACGCTGCCTTTAATTCTCCTGATCGAGCTCGCGAAGCGGATTTAAGCAGCTAAGAGACGGATTCAAGCCTCTTCTGTCGGATGCCGGCGGCCTCACGTGGCGGAGAGGGGCGGCGAGCCGTAGTACGCTACGCGACTACGAAAGTTCTGATCCATCCGACAATCGATAGCTTCGCCTGGCCGCCGCATTCAGGCAGGCTGCGTATTCGTAGGCGTCTGGAGTGGCCGATCTGGATTGGACCCGCGCGAGTTTAGCGATTAAACTAATTTCGAGGTCAGTACCATGAGACTAATCATGCAAGTGAAATCAGTTGCTGTGGCTGCCGGCGTCTGCCTATCGCTCGGGGCATTACCGGCGGCGGCACACCACTCCTTTGCGGCGGAATACGACGAGAAAAAACCGGTCAAAGTAACGGGAATCGTG
>JAFAQY010000100.1 GCA_019261985.1 Bryobacterales bacterium
CTATGCACGAAACGGCCAAACAAAACAACAACCTATAGGAGGAGAGCAGAACTAGTCGGATCTCAACAGCTTTCCCCGACTACAGATCGGATATCAGAACCGCGCAGGAGGAATGGTCTGCGCGCATAATTTAGGTGCCAAGCCGCCGCAGGATGGCATCCTGCCCCACATTTCTGAACCAGAAGTCTAGCCATGTTAATAGTTCTTGATCAAATCGAGGGTGGAATAGAGCTTCGCAACCTCATCGGAATAACCATTGAACATTTGGGTTTTTATGTACTTCGGCCGAAGGACGGATCCTTCGCCCAGCCGCAGTTCTTCAGCTTGGCTCCAACGGGGATGCTCCCGCATTGGGTTCACGTTTGAGTAGAACCCGTAGGCCGCCGGCCAACTCAGATTCCATGTGGTCGGCGGCTGATTCTCCACGAAGCGAATTCGGACGATCGACTTGATGCTCTTGAATCCATATTTCCAGGGCACAACGAGACGGATCGGAGCACCGTTCTGGTTGGGTAATGTTTCACCATACAGACCCATCGTGAGAAGCGTCAGAGGGTGCATGGCTTCATCCAGGCGGAGGCCTTCGACATACGGAAATTGGATGCCTGCCGCGCGGGATGAAATCATCTGGCCGGGATCGTAGACCGATTCGAAAGCGACGTATTTGGCTTTGCTCGTGGGCTGCACTTGCGAGAGAAGCGCGCTCAGCGGGAATCCGATCCAGGGCACGACAATCGACCAGGCCTCGACGCAGCGATGCCTATAAATGCGCTCCTCGAGCGGAGCCAGCGTCATGATCCGTTCGATGGCGAGGGTCTTCGGCTGCATCACCTCGCCCTCCAAGCGGATGGTCCAGGCGGGGTTGGGTTTCCACTTTGGAGCGTTGAGGGCAGGATCGTCCTTGCCGGTGCCGAATTCGTAGAAGTTGTTGTACGTCGTGACGTCTTTTTGCGGCGTTATCCTTTCGGCGCCGGCATTGTACGATGTTTTCTTGGCGGTCAGCTTGGCGGCAAATGCCGCACGAGAGGCAGCCAGCGCTGCGAGGCTCGCGCCGAGAAAACGGCGGCGGTTCAGATAAACGTGCTTGGGTGTAACGGCGGAGTAAGGAAGCATGGCGAATCCTCCAAAATTATCGGCCTTTTCGGCGCAAATCAAGCTGGTGGCGGACACGGGCCAGGTCTAAGTTGGCCTTTGCCCGCTCCATCTCCAATTCTTCGAGCCGCATGGCCGCTTCGGCTTGGTCCATTGTCGACGCGGCGCCAACGCGAGCCTGCGCGGCAGTGTCCTGTGACAGCTTGCGGGCGAAGTCAATTTTCGGGCTGAGCGCTTTTTCGCGCTGCTCCGCCTCGGCCTCCAGGACACGAAGTTCAGCTTCGGCAGCATTGAACTTACGGGTGAGGAAAAATTTGCGGATATCAAGCTTCCTGCGGAATAGTTCCAGGGCAGCCTCTATTTCCGCAACACGAATTCGGGCTTCGTCCGCGTCTGTGAGAGAAGCGGCTCCGATCGAAACCGAGCGCTCCAAATCGCGTACCCGCATTTGCTCCAAATCGAGCGCTGCTTTAGGAGCTGCGGTATCGATTTGAAGGCGCTCGCGGACAAAGTCGCGTCCGCTAACCAGAGGCGCCGAGATGTCATTAGAAGGCTCGCGTCCGGTAATGCGAACTTCCTCGATCTGCGACTCAATGGATTTGACGCGCGCCTCAGCCTGTGCAACGTTAAGGCTGTTTTCAAGAACGTTCATTTGATTGGCGGCGCCGAGCGGTATCTTTTTCTGAGTGGCGTCCAGCACCTGTCTCGCAAGAAGGAGTTCCTTTTGCGCCATAAGCTCCCGCTGCTCTAGCCCTGCAAGCACGTCGTCGCGATGTTGGTTGCTTTGAAGCTGATACGCGGCCGCAACGCCGGCTCCGCCGAGCGACATCGAAACCAGCACAACGCCTGCGAGCGCAAAGGCCGCTTTCCTTCCGGACTTGGGCATCCACCTGGGAATCCGCGCGGAGCGATTGCGCCTCCGGACCTCTCCGGCAATCTCCCATTCCAGGTTTTCGACGAATTCCTTACTGGGCTCGTGTTGATCGTACATTCGGGGTCGCTCCTTCACCTTGTTGGGCACGGAAGGCCGTGGGGCCGAGTTTCTTCTTCAGCTTCTTTTTCAGTTTTTCGCGGGCTCGCCGCAGGCGGCCTTCAACGGCGCGCTCCGAAATCGAATGCTCAGCCGCGATCTCGCGAACCGACCTCCCGTCAAAATAGAAAGCTTCTAGAACATCGGCATCAGCCCGGCGCAATTGTGCCATGCCCCAACCGATAGCGGCAGCAGCCTCGGCGTTAGTGGGTCCAAGCGCGGGATCTTCTGCCGCGAGATCGATGACGGCAGGATCCAACTGCTGGAGCCGGATCCGCCGGAAATGGCTCATAAGGATGTTGTGGGCCACTCGCAGAAGCCACGCGAGCGGCTCTTCAGGCAGGCCCTTCGCCGACCAGTCATCCAAGGCTCGCATCCACGCTTCTTGAACCAGATCTTCCGCGAGGCTTTGATCCCTACCGACGCGGCGCGAGACGTAGGCATAAAGCGGCCGGATAGTTTGGCGATACATCAGGACTACCTCGTCTTCGGGCAGCGGCCGGATCACTCGTATCATTGACGCGCGGCGTGCCGAAAACCCACGGTTTTTTCGCGCGCGGCCCGGGACGCGGGGCGCCCGGCATCGTCGATTCACACCAAGTGTTCGATAGCCGCTTCAATCCATAGCAGATGAATGGAGAACCAGCCGAAGGCTCGCCGATTCGTGCTTAATTGCAGTACTTCGCGTAACCGCGCAGGCGGGCTGAAGCCCGCCGCAGGCTGGCAGCCTGCCCCACAGTGCGCTGAACGGCGCTGTCGGGTCAATTTGGCCTGGTGGCGCCCTCGCCCCGGATTCGGTGTGTCACCCTCGCTACCAGCTTTCGCGGATCCAGCAAATGCTGCGGTCGAAAGGCGCGCTGCGACCAGCGGTTCCCTGGATTGAACTCGATTCCGAGAAAATACCCGATCTCTCGAAAGACGCAGTATTGGACCGTGCCCGTCAGTTCCCCGCTCGGATAATGAATCCGCATCGGCGTCCCCAGCGGAACGGGACGCTCAATCTGGATACAAGCTCCCGATAAAGAAATATCTTCGAGGTTCGCCATCTCGCGGCGGCGCCGGCCGTTGAGATCTTTCCACTCGATCTCCACCAGATCCGCGCACAACATTCTCGGTTCAATGCGCCTGTCCATCATAGTCGCCATAATAATCCCATCGGCGGAAAATGTCCTCGGTTTAGCACTCGAATCACCACTGATACCATGTGGATGCAAGGACCGCAATGGACGAATCTACAACTCCCGTCCCCGAGCAGTCTCAGTCCCCTTTGGTCCGATACGCCCGGAGCGTGTTGATTTACGGCGTGCTGCTGATTGCCTTCGGCGTATTCCTGCCCTGGCGTAAAGGCCTGGATTTCTTCGATCCCGCACTGCTTTCCGCCTATGCCTGTCTGGGCATCGTTTTTGCCGGACCAGCAGCGGCGCAGGCGTTCGACAGGCGGCCCGAATCTATGAAGGAAGCCGTGGCACGGATTG
The DNA here is from genome assembly GCA_019261985.1 of Bryobacterales bacterium. Classification (GTDB taxonomy): domain Bacteria; phylum Acidobacteriota; class Terriglobia; order Bryobacterales; family Bryobacteraceae; genus Palsa-187. The sequence continues at coordinate 3,598 of JAFAQY010000100.1, forward strand.
CGCTTGCCTCAGGCTTCGGTGAAGCCATCGCGATCGCAATGCTCGCCTGCGGCCTCCTTACCGTCCGCCTCACATTGCCCTATTTACTGTTCGGACCGGACCTCGCCCTGCTCTCCGGGTCGGTTCTGCTCGGCTTGACGACATCGTTTGCGCTGTCCGCCTTAGCCGCGTGGATCGCCCTGCAATATTCGTCTGGAGCCGCGCGGCTGGCGTTGCGAATCGTGCTGCTTGTACTGGTGGTGGCGTTTTTTCTCCAATCGCGCTTGCTTCCGCAAGTAGCTGTCACGGGAGCGATCATCGCCGCGATTGCCGCGGCCGTCTTTCTCTTTCTCATCCGAGCCTCCCTGAGGCGGGCATGACCCCCGATATTTCCGACGGCACTCCTGAGATAGACAAGCTGGCGTTAACGCAGCGCGTAGGTCTGTTCGTGCTGATCGGGTGGCTATGCGTGCTCGGATTCCCGATCCTGCTTCAAGCCGTACCGGCCGGACTTCTGGTTACGTCCGCTCTCTCCACCTTCGCCGCGGGCGCCATCGCGAACGCCATTACGGTTCGCATATACGAACACGGGCGTTTGGCCGACTTCGGCTTGGGCAAATCGCCGGTTGCGGGAAAAGAGTTCCTGTTAGGCGCTACGGTGGGGGCAAGCGCCGCGGTGGCCGTGCTTGGGTTTCCACTGGTATTTCACATCGCAGAGCTTGACAAGACGCCCACGACGGTTGGCCACCCCTGGGCGGCAGTCCCTGTGGTTGCAATCGCGTTACTGTTCGGCGCCGCCGGAGAAGAGATGCTGTTCCACGGCTACGCCTTCCAATTGCTGGTGCGGACCATGGGACCGTTCGCGACCATCCTGCCCGCGGGAGTTGTTTTCGGCCTGGCCCACACGGGGAACCAGAACGCGACCGCGCTCGGCATCGTGAACACGTTCGCGTGGGGAATTCTTCTCGGCTATGCATATTGGGAAACGGGAGCCCTGTGGCTGCCGATCGGATTGCATTTCGGCTGGAATGTAGTTTTGCCGTTGCTGGGGGCGAATCTCAGCGGGTTTACAATGGGGCTGACTGGATATGCGCTGCACTGGAGCGCAGGGCGCCTCTGGAGCGGCGGCGACTACGGACCTGAAGGAAGCTTGTTGACTACTTTCGTAGTCATCGCGTTGTTCTGGGTTCTGGCGCGCGCCAGCCGCAGCCGTAACGTGGCCGGAAACAGTTAAGCCAGCCGTAAGGTCGTTGTAATAGACGGCCGGAAGGCCGTTGTAATAGAAAGTGAGATATTCGCCATGAGAACTCGATTGCTTGCATCGGGCCCGATCATTGGCGCCGCGTTAGCCGCCTTGCTTTCGCTCCCCAGTCTGCGAGCAGACTCCAAGAAATCCGCCGAGGACCAACATGTCGAGTTGATCCGAGGGCTCACCGCCGAGTGGGCTACGGTAAAAGCCTATTTGCCGCGATCCAAGAAGCCGCTGGACTTCGATTCGAGCGGTGCGTGGGACAAGGACAAATGGCAGGAAATCGGCCGTGAACTCGGGCCAACGGGCAAGATCGGCGACCTTATCCAGATCACGCACGTCAGCATCGAAAAGGACGCGATCGTGCTGGAGCTCAATCACGGCACGAAAGGCAGCGGCCATTGGTATGACCACGTGCAAGCCGGAATCGGCGGCGCCACGCAGCCGATCAATAGCGGCCAAACGTCGACCGTTGACACCGGGATCGCAGTAGCGGGCACCAATATAGCCGTTCGCTTCAGCAAAGGCATCGGCGACGTAACCACCGCCGATGTCAAAAAGATGCTCAAGCCGGTCCTTGATTTCGACAAGCAAACCGTAACGGAGAACTATGTCGACACGCTCCCGCCCGAGATTAAGAAGGCCGTCCAGGATAAGAAGGCTATTGAGGGCATGGACCGCGATCAGGTTCTTCTAGCGCTCGGCCGCCCTGTCCGGAAGAGCCGCGAGACTAAGGATGGCCAGGAGATCGAAGACTGGATTTACGGCGAACCTCCGGGCCGCATCACGTTTGTGACTTTCACGGCCGGCAAAGTGATTCACGTTAAAGAAACCTACGCCGGCTTAGGCGGCAGCATCGCCGGAAGCACAGCTCAAAAATAGTGGAACAGCCCGGTGGGTCGGCTTCAGCTCGCGGCGGAGGTGAGTGCGGTATTCAGGCTGGCGGGCTGAAGCCGGCCGCAGGCTTAAACCCGGCTGAAGCCTGCCCCACTTAGTTTAGTAATGGCCAGTGCTCGCCTCCTTTGTGTCCTTACTACTCTGCTTGGGAACAAATCCACCACTCAGCGCATCATCGACGCGCTGAACAAAGTTCCTAACCTGGACACGAAGTATGTAACGCTTGCTCCGGACGATTACGCGCGCTATCCCGCCCCGCGCTGGGCGCGCGTAACCAATCCCTGGCACGTGCAATACATCGCGCGAAAAAAGCTTCAGCCGTTTGTGAATGAGCAGTTCGACCTGCTGTTCGTTTACTCGTGGGAATTCGTCTGTGCCTTCCGCGATCTCGCTTGTCGAATGCCCGCCGCCGCGTTGATGGACTCCGTCCCTTCCACTATCGACTACCAACTCCGGGAGCGCGGCCTGGGAGGGTGGAAGCGGAGCCTCTCGCATCAGCTCCATCACGGCTCGTTCCGCAGAGCGGCTCAACACTTCCGGCTGTTCCTGCCAATGGGCTCCGATTGCGCCGATGCGCTGACGCAAGATTACGGCGTTCCGCTCGAGCGGCGGTTTATTACGCTGGCGCCGCAAGACCTTAGCACGTGGAAACCCGCCGGACGGATTTACGCTCCTCCGATGCAGCTTCTGTTCGTCGCGAACGACTTTTCCCGAAAGGGCGGCGACTTTCTGCTGCGACTTTATTCGGGGCATCTGAGCCATACCTGCAAGCTTACGATCGCCTCTAACGACGCCTCGATAGAATCGCGAATTTTGCCCGCGGGAGTAACCTGGCTGCGAGGCCGCACGCGGGACGAACTCTTGAAGGTGTATCAACAAAGCCATTTATTTTTGTTTCCGACGCAGCAGGACTACATGCCCCAAGTTCTGGCTGAAGCGCTGGCCACAGGCCTGCCCTGCATGGCGAATGATGTTGGTGGTATCCGCGACCTGGTCCGCGATGGGGAGACCGGGTTCCTGATGTCACTTGCCGCGCCGCCGGGAAAGTGGGCCGACAAGATTCTATCTCTGGCCGAAAATCCCGCCACGCTTCGCCGCCTCTCGGCTAACGCGCGGACGTTGGCGGAGGAGGGGCTTGATTTGACTGGTTTTGAGGATCTTATTAGGGCCGTGATTGACCGGCTGGGGTCTGGGTAGAGCCAGGTGGGCAGGATAATGCCAACCCGCGCTGACAGCGTAATACCGGCATTGCGCGATTGGCAATCGCGCGCAGGGTGCAACCTGCCCCACAGTTCTACACTGGGGGCGTATGCCATCCGCATTCCGCACCGAATACGACACCATGGGCGAGATGCAAGTGCCCGCCTCCGCGCTTTATGGAGCACAAACCCAGCGCGCCGTCGAAAATTTCCCCATCAGCGGGCTCCGCTTTAACCGCGGCTTTATTCGCGCGCTTGGGCTTATCAAAGCCGCCGCTGCGAAAACCAATGCCGCGCTCGGCCAACTACCTCCGACGTTGGCCGCCGCCATCCATACTGCCGCCGAGGAAGTTGCCGACGGCCGATACGACGGCCAGTTCGTCATCGATATGTTTCAAACGGGCAGCGGCACGTCGACGAATATGAACGTTAACGAGGTCATTGCCCGACGCGCGGGCGATATCGTCGGGGACGGAACGCGCATTCACCCCAACGATCAAGTCAACCTGAGCCAATCGAGCAACGACGTGTTTCCAACCGCAATCCATCTCGCCGCGTCCGAAACTGTGCATCGTAATCTCTTCCCGGCGATGGAGGCTCTGCATCAGGCGCTAGCGGGAAAGGCCGAGCAATTCTGGAACATCCTGAAGATCGGCCGCACGCACCTGCAGGATGCGGTTCCGATGCGCCTCGGTCAGGAGTTCCGGGCCTATGCTCGCCAGGTTGAATCGAACCGCGGGCGGATTGCCGCTGCACTAGACGGCATTCTTGAACTGCCTCTGGGTGGGACGGCGGTTGGCTCCGGCCTCAACGCTCCGAAAGGCTTCGCTGCGTCGGTTATCAAGCAATTGGCCGAAACAACGGGACTGCGGTTTCGCGAAGCCCGCGACCATTTCGAAGCCCAAGCCTCGAAAGATGCCGTTGCGTTCCTCAGCTCCGCGCTAAAGACGTACGCGCTCGCGCTCACGAAAATCGCGAACGACATCCGGTGGCTGGCGTCGGGCCCGCGCTGCGGGCTGGGCGAAATTCGCCTGCCCGAAGTGCAACCCGGCTCCAGCATCATGCCCGGCAAAGTCAACCCGGTGATCGCCGAAAGCCTGCTTATGGTGTGCGCCCAAGTGATCGGCAACGATACGAGCATCGCCTGGTGCTGCGCCGCAGGCAATTTCGAGCTGAACACGATGATGCCGCTGATGGCTTACAATCTGCTTCAATCCGTCGAGTTGCTCGCGTCCGGCTCCAAAAACTTCGCGGAAAGATGCGTCGCGGGTATCGAAGCCAACCAGGACCGCCTCAATGACCTGCTTGAGCGCTCGCTGGCCCTCTGCACCGCGCTCACTCCCGAAATCGGTTACGAGCGCGCCGCCTCGCTGGCGAAGAAAGCCGCGTCTACCGGCCGCACGATCCGTGAGATCGCCGAAGCGGACGGCTCGATTCCGAAAGACCGCCTCGCGCAACTGCTCGACCCGTGGACAATGGTCGGGGGGAATGATTGACGCTCCGGCGATGGTAGGGGCGGGTTACGGCTTGCCGCTGATGCTCTAGCGGCGCCCGGGCCGTATTGTTCTTCGTCGTATGGGACCAGCACTGGTACGAAGCGGCGATACAGCCTTTCGCCTGGTGCGCTAATTGCAGAGTTTCACATAACCGCTCGGCGGGCTAAAGCCCGCCGCAGGCTTAAGCCTGCCCCACAGCGGGTGGTTCCGGCCATCGCGTCATTTCTGCTCAGAACCTGTTTGGCTTTTGCCGCGGCCAAAATCGAAAGCCAAAATGGCCTCGCTGGGGACATTCCGACCGGCCCGCTGTGCCGGCTCGAACACCCAAAGGCGTGCGGCATTCACAGCGGACTGCGCGAGGGCATCGACCCGCGGTCCCCCGTGCGTGAGAGCTTCCGCCTGCACGACCCGACCCTGATCGTCGATCGATACTCTTACACGAATCGTGACTTGCGAAGAAATGTCGATGCCAGGGGAGATCTCTGGCTCAACGCTTTTCCTGATATGTGTAATTGGCTCCGGGGAACGATCGGAATCGATAGGGCGAGCGGCCTCAGTCTCCGCAGCCGCGGGCTGCGACACGCCCGCTTGTGTTGGTGGCGAAACAGGTTTCGTGGAGGAGATTCCGAGGGGTGGCGTTGGGGTCGTATCACGCAGTAAGGGCTTTGCGAGAATCGGAGATTTCCTTTCTGCAAGTTGCTCCCGAGCCGCCTGGCGTTGCGACGGCCGCGCTCCGGCAACCAGTATGACGTCCGATGCTTCTCCGATCCGCAGTTCGAATCGCACCGTGCTGGATTTCGGGTAGTATTGGACGCTGCCTGCTTTCAGGAGGCTATTGTCTAGCGGAATCTGAGTGGTCGTGCCGCCGTCCCTTATCAGCAGCGTGCCTGCGCCGACACCAATATTTGCGGCCTTCTGATCCCAGGTAATTCTCATGTGATCCAGCTCATTCGCTGCCCTCAAATGGAGCGCGGCCGGGGCGGCCGGCGCGACAGTGATGCGCGCTATTTCCGGAGCTTTTGCGATCTTGTGGCGGGTAACCCAGCCTCTTCCGGACAGTAAGACTCCGGCGAGGAGCGCGGCAACCGCTGCCGCTGCCGCCCACTTCTTCCACGACTTCCCGCGCACTTCACCACCGTCGTACGTGAAGTCGTGGGTGATGCGCTCAGCCGGCCAGGCGTGGCCGGTGATGCGCTCATCCGGCTGGAGGTGGTCGGGCATGCGCTCATCCGGCGGGACTTGGTCGGTGATGCGCTCGGCCGGTTGGACGTAGTCGGCCATTCGCTCATCCGGCTGAACTTGGTCGATGGTGCGCTCAGCCGGTTGGACATAGTCGGCCATGCGCTCATCTGGCTCAACGTGGTCGGTCATGCGCTCATACGGCGGGACTTGGTCGGCAATACGCCCGTCCGGCTGGACTTCATCTGAGATGCGGTCATCTGGCTGAACGTGGTCGATCATGCGCTCGTCCGGCGGGACTTGGTCGGCAATGCGCCCGTCCGGTTGGACTTCATCTGAGATGCGGTCATCTGGCTGGACTTGGTCGGTGATGCGGTCGGCGGGCTGGACGTGGTTGGCGATGCGCTCAGCCCGCTGGACGTGATTGGTGATGCGCTCATCTGGCTGGACTTGGTCGGTGATCCGCTCAGCCGACTGGACGTCGTCCCTGATGCGCTTATCTGGCTCGACGTGCTCGAACGGGAATATGAGCGCTGGATGGCGTGAAATGGACTCTTCGCCACGCAGGAACAAGGCGGCACGGAGCTCTTGACCCGCGTCAGGCTTCAGGATTAAAAAGAACGATCCCGGCTCCCTGAGAAACTCGGCGGTCAACTTCTCGTCCTCCTGATCCAGCGCCAGGCCCGGGCGGCAGTGGGTCCGATACAGTCCGATGACTGTAAGCGAAGAGAGCCGCATGGTTTCGATATGGGCGCGAAGTTCGGAAAGCTCACTTTCGGAGAGGCGGTACAAGCGGCCAGAAGAGGACAGAATGGGGATGAAAAGTTCGACGTCGGCGTTGAGAGCGCGGACGTCCTTCGATATTGTGCCGATCAGGATCCCGCCGATCTCCTTTTGCGAATCGACAGCTGCGCCTTGATGAACAGCCTCGCGGAGCCACGCCGCCACGCGGAACGAGAAATGGATGCCGGCGGCTGGCAGACGAATGCAGAGTTCTTTTCCATTCTCTGAAGAAACCGCTTGCCCTTTCCGCCCTATGATGACCATCTACACGGGATACGGGTGGGCGCTCACCGTGGACCAAACCGCCCTTACGAGATTACGGTAACTACTTGTTGTCTGAGTTATGGGTGTCCGTCCCCTTCTTGCCACGTTTTTAGTCTTCCTTTTATTTATCGGTGTCAGTCTGGTTGAATGACGGTGGCGGTGAGCAATATAAGGCCGAGCAGCAGGCTCGTGATTTTTTCGGAGTTCTCGTTTTCGAAGGAGTTCTCGTTTTCGAAATTGACGGACTCTGCCCGTAGTATCAGACCCCTCTATCTGACTTAACTCTCGCCCATCGTCAGACAGTCGACGGACAGTGGGTTGAAAGTACAAACTACGCCTCGCAACCCAAGTTCCACCGTGAAAGTCGTTTAGCTTTAAGAATGAGTCAATCTCACTAGAGCGTAATTTTTACCGTGGACGGGAATGATTGCGCGAACTATTTTCTGAAGAGTCAGACTGCTGACATCCCTCGGCCCGTCGCGCTCGAGAGAGGACCGCGAGTTCGGGGGTCTAGCACCCCCTCGTAAATACCTGTCACGCACGCAACGGAATTTTCCATCGAAAAATGTTCGCGGGCCCGAGCCGCAGCGGATGCGCCGAGCCGCTGGCGAAGTGGCGCGTTCCGGATCAGCGCGCTGAGCTTGCCGGTCAGCTCCTCGGGTTTTTCGACGCCGAAGAGCAGGCCGCTTACGCCGTCGTCGACAAGCTCGGGGATGCCGCCGACTCGCGAGGCCACCACCGCGCAGCCGCACGCCATGGCCTCAAGCAGCGCGTTCGGGAAACTTTCTGTATCCGAAGCGAGCACAAAGATGTCCATGGCGCGAATCCATCCGCTTACGTCTTTTGCCGCTGGCTCAAAGATGCACGAGTCCTCCAGGCCCAATCGCTGCCTCAGCGCCTGCAGCGCGTCCAGCATTTCCCCGCTACCAACGATCAGAAGCTTCATGCCGGGCAACAGCGCCCTGACGGCGGCGAAGGATTCCAGCAGCAGATTTAGCCTCTTTTCAGGACGCAATGCGCACACGCAGCCGATTACGAGCGGCGCGCTTGGCAAGGCCTCTGGTCCGATCGTCGCCCCGGGATGAAACGCTTTCGTATCGACTCCGTTGTAGCAGAGGCGCACCTTCCCGGACCGCACACCTTCATCTCGAATGAGGTGATCTTGCACCGCTTTAGAATTAACGACAATGGCATCCGCCAGCCGGTCCGCTAGTCGCAATCCATACCTTAACCGGGTTTGAATGCGGCTGCGATACCAGAGGTTTGAGACGATGATTGGCGTTTCAAGCAGCCGCGCAACCGGAGCGGCGAAGATGGCCGTCGGCGCATCGAAGGTGTGGACCAGCCGGATGCCGTGGGCTTTTAAGTACTGCCGCAGAGCCACCGCGCCCTTAATTCCGGAAATCCCGATGAGCGACTGAACCGGGAATGGAACGATGGGAACGCCGGCCGCGCTTAATTCTTCATGGCGCAACCCGCCGGTTCGAAAGCATCCCACGTGCGGGCGATATCGGGAACCCGTCAGCGCGCACGCTAGACGAGCGAGATCCCGCTCGCATCCCCCAATCCCGAGCTCACGCGCCATCAGCAAGACGGGGAAGGGCTGCGGGGCTCCACTCATCGCGAAATACTGTTCGCCTGCAGCCAGTGCTCCAGGACCAGCAGATACCACAACTGAACGGGAACCCGGTTCTGCCGCGACGCTTGCCCAAAAGCGATATCCAGCATTCCGGGACGAATCCACCCTTCACGAACCAGCCTGGTTTCGCCCCGAAGCGCGGCGAGGTCGTTGGTCCACCGTTCCGCAAGCCACCTTTCGACAGGCACCGTAAATCCCGCTTTCGGGCGATTCGCGATCGCGGCGCCAACTCTGCGCTTGCAAATTTCGCGCAAGATGGCTTTTAAACGTAGGCCAGGCAGCCGCGTGGAAAAGGGAAGGGGCGCTGCGAATTCCCAAAGCTGGTGATCGAGGAACGGCGCACGGGCCTCCAGTCCATTGTGCATGCTGGCGCCGTCGACCTTTACCATGAATTCGCCGGTGAAGTGATGCCGCAGGTGATAGGCAAACACCTCCGCTTGGAGATTTCGAGCCGATGCGAGCGAGGGCTGTATATGTCGTCGGCGATTCGAATGCAGAAGACGGTCACCCAAGAGCGGAGCATAGTAGGCAGCGCGGTCTTGCGCTCCTACAAATCCGGCGAGACCCTGTGTAGAACAATTCAACAGCGTGCGGAGCCGACGCAAGGGAATGGATTTGTATTCGCTCGCCCCGATACGCGAACAGACCGGCACAAGCACCGGCGGAATATATCGGGCGACTTGCTCCGCGATTCGCGCATTTCGGAAAAACGGGTAGCCGAGAAAGACATCATCTCCGCCGTCGCCCGTAAGCAGCACCTTGGCGTGCGGCGCCACCGCTCGGGTCACGGCAAGCATGCCCAGCGCGGATTGGCAGGCAAACGGCTCGCCGAACGCAGTATTTAGTTCCTCAAGAGGCGGCGGACGATGCGCGGGGATGTGGATGACATCGTGTGGGATTCCCAGAACACAGGCGGTGTGGCGCGCCGCGGCGGTCTCATCCGAGGGGTCGCCCGGCGCGCCCACCGTGAATGCGTGTATATTCGCGTTCAAACGTTTCAGAGCCCAGCAGACCAGTGCCGAATCGATCCCGCCGCTGAGTAGCGCGGCAACGTTGACGTCGGCTACAAGTCGCACGCGGACCGCTTCCAGCAAACGGCTTTCGGTTTCCTCGATAGCCGCGTCGAACGACATGGAAGCGGATGAACCGGCCTGCGGCAGCGTCCAATAGAGTCGTTCCGATACGCGCCCGTTCTCCCATTCGAGAATCGTCGCCGGCGGCAGTTTGTGGATGCCGCAATAAATGGAGCGCTCTGCGGTAACGAAGCCGAATTTCAGGAAGTCCATGACGGATTCGCGGTCGATACCGCCGCACAAACCCGCGGCCCTCAGCGCGCCAATGGTGGACGCAAACGCGAGCGAGCTTTCCGCGCGCCAGTACACCAGCGGTTTGACCCCTAAACGGTCACGCACCAGCGTCAGCCTCCGCCGCCGGTTATCCCAGATGCCGAAAGCGAACATCCCTCGCAGGCGGCGGACCATCTCGTCGATACCCCACTGTTGATAGCCATTCAGCAAAACTTCGGTATCGCAGCGCGAGAAGAATTTCCGGCCGGCAGATTCCAGTTCGCGGCGCAGCTCCTGGAAATTGTAGATGCAGCCGTTAAAGACCACCGCCGTTTCGCGGTCTTCGGAGAGCATGGGCTGATTTCCGGCCGCGCTTAGATCGAGGATGGAGAGCCGGCGGTGTCCCAGCGCCGCCCCAGGCCACTCCTCGAGTCCCTCGGAATCGGGCCCGCGCCGGGCAAGCGCATCGGTCATCGCGCGCGTCGCGTCAAGAAGGCCGGCGTCACGGCGGGATGAGACAAATCCCGCTATTCCGCACATGTTTCTTGATTATAGTGAACGGCAGGGCGGTAAATTCTCTTGGGCATTTGGCGCTGCGTGTAGGGCAGGTTGCCAACCTGCGCGCGATTGCCAATCGCGCTGGGCGGTGTTGGTAAACGGTCGGCAGGCGGGTTAGCAACCCGCCGCAGGTTGGCAACCTGCCCTACTTCGAAACCATTTGGGTCAGTGAACGTCTTACGACTTAGAGCAGTAATTCCACTGCGTAGCACCCCCGGGCATGGGGTTGCTTTCAAGCTGTTGTAACCACATTGTTTACTCCCGCCGGGTCCCGATTGACACCCTTTTGCCCCGGCTGTATTATGAAATGTTTGCTCTCACAGAGAGCGTTCTCGCTCGTCCTGAGTATTGAATATGATCAAAGTTGAAGGCCTGACCAAGCGATATGCCCGCAATGTCGCGGTAGATCACATCTCTTTCGAAGTTCAAAAAGGGCAAATCGTGGGTTTTCTGGGGCCCAACGGCGCCGGCAAGACCACTACGATGCGCATGCTCACCTGTTTCATGCCGCCTACGGACGGCACGGCCGAGGTTGCCGGGTACGACGTCATCGAAAAGCCGATGGAAGTGAAAAAACGCATTGGCTATTTGCCGGAGTCCCCACCCGTTTATCCGGAAATGGAGGTAGTCGAGTACCTCGATTTCGTTGGCCGCATCAAAGGCGTCGAAAAATCCGGTCTCGCCAAGCGTATCGACGATGTTATGGAAACGTGCGCGATCGGCGATGTTCGCAACAAGGAGATCGGCAAGCTTTCCAAAGGCTACCGGCAGCGCGTGGGGCTGGCGCAGGCGATCCTGCACAATCCCGACGTTCTGATCCTCGACGAACCCACCGCCGGCCTCGACCCGCACCAGATCATCGAGACTCGAGATCTGATCAAGAGCCTGGCCGGAAACCATACCATTATTCTTTCCACCCACATCCTGCCCGAAGTCGAGCAGACCTGCGAGCACGTCATCATCATTGCCAAGGGCAGACTGGTGGCGACCGACACGGTGGCGAATCTCACCAGCCGCTTGCGCGGCAGCGAAACCGTCGCGGTGCAGGTTACGCCCTCCAACGCGAACGCCGATCTCGGGCAGTTCAGCCAAAGCGTGCAGCGCAAACTGGAACAGGTATCGGGCGTTAGCCGCGTGATGCACAAGGATTCCAGGGATGGCAAAGTCGAGTTCACCGTGGAGAGCTTGCAGGGCCGCCACATCCGGCCGGAGCTTGCTCGCGCGATCGTCGAATCGGGGTGGAACTTGAACGAGCTACATGCCGTCGGCTTGAGCCTGGAAGAGATCTTCCTGCAATTGACGGCGACGCCCAAGGAAATCGAAGCCGCGGCCGCTCCGGAAGTCGCCGTAGTAGGAGAACAGTCATGAACACCTTTACCATCGCAAGAAAGGAACTGAGCAGTTACTTCCGCTCCCCAATCGCGTATGGAGTGATGTTCTTTTTTGCTCTCATCGCGGGTTACTTCTTTTACGCCGCCGTAGCGATCTTCATTCGCCAAAGCCTGCAAGCCACGATGATGGGCCAGTCGGTACCGATGAGCGTAGACGACTGGGTAATTCGCAGCGTGCTTTCGAACGTGGCTGTGGTCGGCCTATTCATGGTTCCGATGATCACGATGCGTCTTTTCGCCGAAGAAAAGCGCACCGGCACGATCGAGCTGTTGGTCACCTCGCCTCTGCGCGATATGGAAATCATCATGGGTAAATGGCTGGCTGCGCTGGCTCTGTACGGCGCGATGCTGGTACTCTCGCTGATCAACGTCGGCGTGCTGTATATGTATGGCAAGCCATCCTGGAAGCCTCTGCTGATCGGCTACCTCGGGCTGCTTTTGCAGGGCGGCTGCATGCTCGCCCTGGGAGCGTTTGTCTCTACCTGCACAAAGAATCAAATCGTAGCAGCTGTCGCGGGATTCGGACTTCTGTTGCTTCTATGGGTGATCAACTGGGCTTCGTCGCTCGATAACGGGGTTGTTTCTCGCGTACTCGGGTATCTATCGATCACGGATCATTTTGAAAATTTCTCCAAGGGTGTTATGGACATCAAGGACACTGTGTTTTATTTAAGTGTCATTGTTTTCGGCCTGTTTCTTACGGCCCGGTCGATGGAATCGATGAGGTGGAGGGCGTAGGATGCCGGGACAAGATCAAAGCCGCCGCCGCGCCGCCACTTTCGCGCAGGCGATCGTTTATACCCTGATTGTGATCGCGATCATAGGAACTCTCAATTTCCTGGCGAACCGGTATAACAAGAGCTACGATTCCACAGCGAACAAGAAATTCACACTTTCCGATCAGAGCTCGAAAATCGCGAAGAACCTGAAGCAGGACCTGACAATTACGTACTGGGGTCAACCGAGCCGGTTTTCCGAAGCGCGCGATTTGTTGGACCGATATAAGAATTTATCGCCGAAGATCGACGTGAAATTGGAAGACGCCGATAAGAAACGGACGCAGGCGATTGCGGCCGGGGTCAAAGCTCTGCCCACGATTTACGTGCAGGTCGGCAATAAAAAGGAAGAAGCCAAAACCCTAACCGAAGAAGACATCACCGGAGCGATGGTCCGGGCTCTCAAAGGCGGCGACCGCGAGGTTTGCTTCCTCTCCGGCTACGGCGAGCACACGATCGACAACACGGAGCGCGATGGGTTCTCCAAAGCGAAAGAACTCGCCGAAAAAGGGAATTACAAGACGCAGAACGTCAAAATGATTCCGAAAGCCGAGATCCCGATGGAATGCACCATTGCGGTGTTGCCGGGACCCAGGCGCGACCTGCTTCAGCCCGCGGTAGACGCGATTAAGACCTACGTCGAAAACGGCGGCCGCGCTCTGTTCATGCTCGACCCGCCGCTCAAGTTCGGGCAAGCGGAAGTGGATGATAATACTGCGCTGACCAACGTGCTTGCAAGCTGGGGCGTTACTGTTCAAAAAGATTTGGTTCTCGACCTTAGCGGCGTGGGCCAGTTGTTTCAACTTGGGCCGGAGTTCCCACTTGTGACTGCTTACGAGAATCATCCCATCGTGCGCGATCTCAAGGATGTTGCTACCGGGTTCCCCATCGCCCGTTCGCTCGAGGTCAAAAACGGCGACAAGACGACGGTCGAGAAACTTTTTGCGACGTCGGAAGACAGCATTGCGACGAAGAACCTTTCCTCGCCGGAGATCAAGCAGAGCAAGGACGATCTTAAGGGTCCGCTGGTGCTTGCGGCCGCGGGGACCTACACAACGGGGAAGGACACCGGTAACGGGCGCTTCGTCGTGGTAGGCTCATCCGGCTTCGCCGCCAACAATTTCATCGCTTTCAACGGCAACCGCGACCTGTTCATGAACATGCTGAACTGGCTCTCTTCGGACGAGGATCTGATTTCGATTCGCCCGAAGGAGCCGTCCGACAATCCTCTGAACATGAACGCGCGCCAGGTTTCGACGCTGTTCTACCTGAGTGTTATTGCGCTCCCGCTCGCCATTGTCTTCGTGGGCGCGGGAGTCTGGTGGCGCCGGAGGTAGAACGGCCATGAATCCTACCCGGCTGATTGTCGCCGCCGTCTTGATGGCCGGCCTCGGCGGTGTTGTGTGGTGGTCCAACCGGCAGGAGAAGACCAAAGCAGAAAAGCCCGCGGCGGATGCCAGTCCGAAGATTCTTTCTTTAAAGGACTCCGATATTCGGCAAATTGAAATCGCCAAAAAAGGCGAGCCGGCGACGATTCTCCAAAAGAACGGCTCAGGTCAATGGGCCATTACCGCGCCCAAGCCGATGACGGCGGATCAGAACGCGGTTTCAAGCCTCACCAGCTCCGCATCCAGCCTCAGTTCGGACCGGATGGTGGATGAACACGCGACGGACCTGGCATCCTACGGGCTCGACCCGGCGCTGATAAGCGCCAAATTCACAATGGCCGACGGAAAGACCACAACACTGCTGCTGGGCGAGACCACGCCCGGCGGCAACTCGGTGTATGCCAAAGTCGACGGCGATCCGCGTCTGTTCACCACCTTCAGCTACAGCAAAGATGCGTTCAACAAGACCTACAAAGATCTCCGCGACAAGCGCCTGATGACGTTCGATAAGGACAAAGTCAGCCGTGTAGAGCTAGCATCGGCTTCGCAAGCGCCTGTCGAATTTGCGCGCGTAAATCCGAACGAATGGCAGATCGTGAAGCCGAAACCGGCGCGCGCCGATAGTTTCCAGGTGGAAGATCTGCTCGGCCGCGCACGGGAATCGGAGATGAGCACCACGGCCGCCGAAGATGACGAAAAGAAGAACGTGGCCGCGTTCACATCCGGCCAGCCCGTTGCGACGCTCACGGTGACAGATGCGAGCGGAACGCAGAAGCTGGAGGTCCGCAAAAACAAGGACGACTACTACGCGAAATCGAGCATTATGGAGGGCGACCACAAGCTCTCGCAGGATTTCGGCAAGATGCTCGAAAAGAAGCTCGACGATTTTCGCAACAAGAAGGTTTTCGATTTCGGCTTCAACGATCCCATCCGCGTCGACTTTAAGGACAATGGGATGGATAAGGTAGTGGAGAAGTCCGGCGAGAACTGGACGTCCGGCGGTAAGACGATGGATTCTGTCTCGGTGCAAGCGATGATCGACAAGCTGCGCGACTTGCAGGCCACGAAGTTCGCCGATACCGGATTTACGACGCCGCAGGTGGAGATAACCGTCGTGTCCGATAACGGCAAACGCACGGAGAAAGTGCAGATCGCGCCCGCAGGCTCGAACTTCCTCGCCAAGCGCGAGGGCGATGCCACGCTATATCAGCTCGACGGCATGGCCGTTTCCGATCTCCGTAAAGCGGCAAATGACGTCAAATCAAAGTAGGACAAGCTTCAGCTTGTCCGATTCCCGGAGGACAAGCTGAAGCTTGTCCGACCATGTCCTACGGTCTTCTCACCGATTTCTACCAGCTCACGATGGCCGCTGGCTACTTCGAGGCCGGCAAAGCTCGCGAGCGCGCGACTTTCGAGCTTTTCATTCGCAAACTCCCCTGGAACCGCAACTTTGTCCTGGTCGCCGGATTGCCGCAAATTGCCGAATACCTTCTGAATCTCAGCTTTTCGAAAGAAGAAATAGACTACCTTCGCGGCCTGCCGCAATTCGAGCACACCCATCCCGGGTTCTTTGACATGCTCGCGGAACTTCGCTTCACTGGTGATCTCTTCGCGGTGCCGGAAGGAACTCCGATGTTTGGCGGCGAGCCTATGCTCACAGTCCGAGCCCCGCTCATTGAAGCGCAGATCGCCGAGACCTATCTGCTGTCGATGATTGGTTTCCAGTCGATGATCGCGACCAAAGCCGCGCGCGTAGTCAAGGCCGCGCTGGGCCGCCAAGTGGTCGAGTTCGGCACTCGCCGCGCGCATTCGCCAGAGGCTGGTGTTCTCGCGGGCCGCGCCGGTTATATCGGGGGCTGCGCCGGCACCAGCAACGCAGCGGCGGGCATGCGCTTCGACGTTCCGGTGTTTGGCACCACGGCGCATTCGTGGATTATGGCCTTCCCCCACGAACGCGATTCTTTTGAGCAATTGCAGCGTCTGTTGGGCGAAAGCACGGTCTACCTGATCGATAGCTATGACACGCTGGAAGGCGCTCGCCGCGCGGCCGCGCTTGGCCGGCCGCTTTGGGGAGTTCGCCTGGATAGCGGCAATCTCACCGAGCTTGCTCCCGCCGTTCGCAAGATCCTCGATGACGCCGGTCTGACGGATGCAAAAATCATGGCCACCGGAGACCTGAACGAATACAAAATCCACGAATTGATCGCCGCCCGGGCTCCGATCGATATGTTTGGCGTGGGGACCGAGTTATCCACATCCGCGGACGCGCCCTCGCTCGGCGTTGTGTACAAACTGGTGGAGCTCGAAAGCGAGGAATCGGGCCGGCGCTACACGTTCAAGCTCAGCGAAGATAAGGCCACGCTGCCCGGAGCAAAGCAAGTGTTCCGCTTCGCCGATCATGATGTCCTCGGCCGCAGCACGGAATGCCTCGGTTGCACGGGCGTCGAACGCAGTCCCGCGGAGGCGCTGCTGCGCCCGGTTATGCTCGGCGGCAAGCTGATCGAGCCGCTCCCCAGTACAAACGAAGCGCGTCATCATGCAGCAGATTGTTTGGCAATGCTTCCCGCACCGTGCCACAGCCTTTTCGAATCGCACGCGTGGCGAGTAGAGCTAAGCTCGGAATTAAAGAGTCTGACGGAGCGGGTGCAACAGGAAGCGTCGTGAAAACCGTATTTGTCGACGTCGATACTCAACTCGATTTTCTTTACCCGGCGGGCGCGCTTTACGTCCCTGGAGCTGAACAGATCGTCGATCGCATCGCGGCCCTAAACCGTTTTGCATGCTCCCATGGGATTCCTGTCGTGTCTACAATGGACGCGCACGCCGAAGACGATCCCGAGTTTCGGGATTGGCCTCCGCACTGCGTCGCCGGCACCGCCGGGCAGCATAAACCTGCATCGACGCTGCTGGAACGGCGCGTTTTAGTCCCAAACACGCAGGGTCTGCGCGAAGTCGGCGGCGCACAACAAATCCTGCTCGAAAAGCAAGCCCTCAATTGTTTTACGAACGTGAATTTGCGAGACCTGTTGAGCCGCCTCGCCGCCGAGCGCTATGTAGTGTACGGAGTGGTGACGGAGATCTGCGTGAAATGTGCCGCCTTCGGCCTACTCGAGATGGGCGGTCGCATCGAGATCGCCACCGATGTGGTCAAAGAGCTGGATATTTCGGCGCAGGCCCAAATGTTCGAGGAATTTACCGCTAAAGGCGGCATCTTGACCAACTCCACGGAAATCGTGAGCGAGGTGTATCATTAAGGCCATGACGACGAAGACCCTGCTAACAGCGGACGAGCTGGAGCAGATGCCCGACGACGATTCGGTGCAAATCGAACTCGACGAAGGGGAGCTGATACGGATGCCGCCTGCTGGCGAAGACCATGGATATATCGAAGGCCGGTTTTTCGGTAGATTGCTTGATTTCGTAATCAAACACAAACTTGGGCGCGTTTACACCGGCGACACAGGCTTTCGCCTGAACGATGCCACAGTTCGTTCCCCCGATGTCGCCTTCGTTCGAGCAGAGCGCGTCCCAAAGCTACGTGCAAAGGGTTTCGCGAAAGGCGCGCCGGACCTCGCGATTGAGATAAAGTCCGAATCGCAATCGTATCGGCAGCTTCAACGCAAGATCAAACAATATTTCGCCGCGGGCTGTCAGGTTGTTTTAATCGTCAATCGCGACCTTCAGGAAATCGACGTGTTCAAAGCCAACGGCTCAGAAACCACTCTCCGCGCCGATGACTTGCTCGAAATCCCCGACTTATTGCCCGGCTTCTCCGTCCGAGTCGGCGAGTTATTCGAATAGAGGAAATTCAAATGAAGCATGCCGTTCGCTTCCTGTCCACCGTTGTGCTCTGCGCCTTAACGGCTACCGCCGAAGAGCGCGTCGATCTCGATACCATCCACCGCATCAAAACCGAAGCGCTTGAGAACTCCAAAGTAATGGAGCATCTTTTCTACTTAACCGATGTCTATGGCCCGCGCGTGACGAATTCGCCAGGCTTTTTCGCCGCGGCGGATTGGGTTGTGAAGCAGCTCGGCGAGTGGGGCATTCCGGCGCGCCTTGAAAAATGGGGTCCTTATGGTCACGGCTGGAGCTATACGCATTTCTCTGCGAATCTGATCGAGCCTGAGTACGCACCCCTGATCGGCTTCCCGCTCGCGTTCACGAACGGTACCAATGGCCCAGTAACGGGCGAACTTGTGATGGCCACTCTCGCGAATGAGAAGGATCTGGAAAATTGGAAAGGAAAGCTCCGCGGGAAAATTGTGCTGGATGGATCCGCGCGGGAGCTTCCGTTGAGTTTGCAACCTCTGGCGCGACGTTACACCGATTCCGATCTGGGGACGCTCCTTCTGGCACCGCAACCCGTTCCGCCACGTCCCAACGCCCAAGGGAATGGCCCGGCGGGTAATGGACAGCCTGCAAACGCCGCCGCGAACCGCCGGTTCCAGGATCAACTCGCGGCGTTTCTGCGAGAGGAGGCGCCCGCGGTGGTGGTCCGCGGCGGATCCGGCCGCAGCGACGACGGCACTGTCTTTGGCCAAGGCGGACAGCGCGATCCCAAACAGGCGCCGTTGCCGCCGATGGTCGTGTTAACGCCGGAACACTATAACAGATTGGTGCGCCTGGTGGACCATAATATTCCCGTCAAAGTAGAGTTCGACATAGAAACGCACATTGACGACCGCACCGACTCGGTGAACGTAATCGGCCAGATCGACGGCGGCCGCAAAAAGGATGAAGTCGTCATGATTGGCGCGCATCTGGATAGCTGGCAGGGAGGGACCGGCGCGACCGATAACGCCGCCGGCAGCGCGGTCATGATCGAAGCGATGCGCATTTTGAAAACCCTGAACCTGAAGCTTGACCGCAGCGTGCGCATCGGCCTTTGGAGCGGTGAAGAGGAAGGGCTACTCGGCTCGCGCGCATACGTGAAGGAACACTTCGGGGATCGCGAAACTATGAAGCTTGGGGCGGAGCAGGCCAAGCTCTCCGGCTATTTCAATGTCGACAATGGCAGCGGCAGAATACGCGGGGTTTATCTGCAGGGCAACGATATGATGCGGCCGGTATTCGACGCCTGGCTGAAGCCCTTCGCCGATATGGGCGTCTCAACCATCAGCATCCGCAATACGACCGGCACCGACCACCTTTCTTTCAACGAAGTGGGGCTGCCCGGATTTCAGTTCATTCAAGATCCGCTCGAATACGATTCGCTTACGCACCATTCGAACATGGACGTGTACGATCACGTGCAGGGCGGCGACCTGATGCAAGCCGCCGCGATCGTGACTTCCGTCATTTATCACGCGGCCAATCGCGAGGAGATGCTGCCTCGTCCGCCTCTGCCGAAACCGCAGCCGCCCCAGCGCGACGGGACCGACAACCGGAGTAACCCGCCCAGCAATTAGAGTGGGGCAGGTTGCCAAAACCTGCGGCGGGTTGCCAACGCGCTTGCCGACCGTTCGACCAGCCGCGGCCAGCGGGGTTGGCAACCGCGCGCCGGATGGCATTCGGCCTCACAAGCCGCTTCTGAGTTTCCTCCCGGCGCGGATGCCAGCAGCGCCAGTCCAGCTATTATTAGACCTGTCGCGATACTTTTTCCAATGAACACCGGCTTCCGAAAATCCTCGCGCAGCCACTGCGGCTTGATTTTCGTTATTAAGAACGCTCCCACGAATACAACCGCGTAGCGTAGTCCGGAAATCGCCGAGACGATAGCGGGGCTGCCCCGGCTGACGGCGAAGACGATCAGAAACGCCCCGGCGCCCGCGACGAACCGGTTAACGAAATACCACATCTTGCTTCGCGGCGTCGCGCTTTCAGATTGCCGGAAAATCTGCTTCCGCCACAGTGGCCGTAACAGCAGACCTACAGCTCCCAAAAATGTGCCGATCGTGAACAGGACGTATCCGGTTATAAACCCCGTTTCATTGAACAGGATCTTCTGCAGTACATTCGTGAGCCCGAAGAGCACCGCCGATATGAGAACACTGGGTAGCACACGACGCCAATTCAAACGTTCGGAAGCGAACATCACGAAGCCGCCAAGCACCATTAGCGCGAAACCCACTTCGCTCGCATGTCCCAGCGGGCTGGACAGCAACAGAAAGCTGA
Source organism: Bryobacterales bacterium (assembly GCA_019261985.1). Taxonomy (GTDB): domain Bacteria; phylum Acidobacteriota; class Terriglobia; order Bryobacterales; family Bryobacteraceae; genus Palsa-187. The sequence continues at coordinate 23,799 of JAFAQY010000100.1, forward strand.
ACAGCGCTGTGGCGAGCGGCGAGAACCCGCCTTCTACCGCCAGGCTTTGCGAAGCTTCCCCGTATTTCAAAGCGCGGTAATAAAACCAGTTGGCCACCAGCTCAATCACCCCGGTGGCCATGCCGAGTCCCCACATTCCGGCGGACGGCAGCGTAAAGCCGAAAGGAATCAGGAGCACGCCAAGGACACTCATCGCGCCGAGCCAAAAGATATAACTTGCGAGATTCTTCGTCTCGGGCTGGCGAAGCAGGATTTTATCCCACACGAGCGAAGCTCCGATTAACCCGTGTGCGATGATGGCTAGAAAGACGCTGCCGAGCAGAAACTCCATGCTTTTGGGCACATCAGCGCAGCGGTGGCCGCGCGCAGGTGGCAAGTTGCATCTCCACGACTGTAAGATGCGGCTGGCGCAGGGAGCAACACCAACATTCGGTTAGACGGGATGTTGAAACAAGGCTCGCCCGCGCCGCATCTATTGAGTGGAGCCCGCGTCCCTGCAGCAACGAAGCACGTAGTCACGCATGAGTTCGATCTATAAGCAGGCAAGCCCTAAAGCGCCGGATTTCCAAGTTGTTGAACAGCCGCGAGCGATAAGGCCAGGTACAAACATTCCGCTCCTCGGACTGGTGCTCGCCGTTATCGCTGCGAATTCCGCAGGCAACTTCGCTCTGCGTGTCGGAATGCAGCAAGTGGGGCGAACTGTATCGCTTTCACCGGTTCCCTACTTGGCGGCGTTTCTGAACGCTTGGGTTTTAGCCGGCGTGGTTCTGCTTATCGCGTGGCTGATCTTGCAATTATCGCTTCTAAGCCGCGCTGACCTCGGCTTCGTTCTCCCAGTCACCGCGATGGCGAACACGGTAGCGGCCCTGCTTGGCGCTTTCGTACTCCTGGAACCGGTGTCGCGCAGCGGATGGATCGGCATCGGGTTGATCTCGGTTGGCGCGACGTTGGTAGGCCAAACGGAGTCGAGAACGGACGGCGGATCATGAAGTGGGTGCTGGTTGGTGTGATTGTTGCGTGCAACGCCTGCTCCGATCTGTTGAATACATCGGGCATGCGCGTTCACGGCGAAGTCCACGACTTCCGTCCGCAAGCCCTGCGCCGCATGGCGGCTAGCCTGGCGCGAAATCCTCGAATTATGCTGGCGATGGTTGCCATGACTGTAGCGTTCTTTGCCCTGATGGCGCTGCTTTCGATCGCCAAGCTCAGCTTCGCCATCCCTGCCACGGCCGCGAGCTACGTAATAGAAATTGTGCTTGCAAAGTACTTGCTGCGGGAGCAAATCAACTGGAGGCGATGGGCCGGAGCCGTCCTGGTAACCGCGGGCGTCGTCTTTCTGGCGCAGTGATCCGGTCCTAAGGGCGCATTAGCGCGCGGTTATCATAGGAAGAATCAAACGGAAATGGCTGCTACCGGTGCCGCACAACCAGATTATGGCCTGGACTCGCCCGCGACCGTCCGCAGCATGTTCTCTCGTGGCGGATGGACGCTCGCGTTTGCCATCGCCATTTTCTACGTCAACCACTCTGAATATCCCGCCCCGGCGACACGTCTGTTGATTGCGCTTGGAGCGATCGCTTTGTTTTTCTTCGCCGCAGGCGCGTTCATGGTGTGGTCCAGCCGCGTCGCGAAATTCCAGGTGCGCGATCAGATTTTGGAGTCGCTTCAACTGCGCGGCGATGAGAAGGTGCTGGACCTGGGCAGCGGGACCGGGTTGATGCTGATCGGCGCGGCTAAACGGCTAAAATCGGGCCGCGTAACCGGCGTAGATTTGTCCGGGGCCGCGGATAAAGCCAAGGAGAACGCCAAACTGGAGGGGGTTGCGGACAAGGTCCGCATCGACCCGGCCAAGAATACGAAGCTGGTTTATCCCGATGGGCTCTACGATATCGGAGTCTCGGCCTTGGCGCTGCACGAAATCCCGGACGCGGGCGATCGCGAACAACTAGTGCGAGAAATGTTCCGTGTCTTGAAGCCCGGAGGCCGCCTGGCGATCTTCGATGTCCGGCGCACGGGCGAGTACGCGGAAACCCTCCGCAACGCCGGCGCGCAGCAGGTCGAAATATCGCCGGCGCGTTTTCTGTGGTGCTTTCCGTCCCGCACGGTGAGCGCGACGAAATAACGATCGATAATCGAATCAGGAGCTCCTCATGGCAACCACACCCACACAGCTGATGACAGTTGCCGAATACGATCGGATCCCGAATCCACCGGAAGGGGTTTATGAGCTCTATCACGGAGAACTCGTTAAAGTGCGGTTTCCCAAAGCACCGCATTTGAAAGGGCAGCAGCAGCTTCGCCGTTGCTTGAAAACGCCGCTGGCGATGCGGGCGTGATAGAGAAAGAAGTCCCGTTCCGGCCGCTGCCGGAATAGGAATGTTGGGCAGCCGACGTTGCGTTCATTTCCCATGAACGCTGGCAGAACATGGGCGACTGGTTAATCGGCGCCCCGGAACTGGTCATCGAGATCATTTCGCCATCTAATTCATTGCCCAAACTGCGCGACAAGGCCCAGATTTGCCTCCAGAATGGCTGCCGCGAATTCTGGATTGTCGATCTACGGCGTCGGCAAGTTCAGGTCTTAACAGCGGCGGGCCACAGCCTCTTCACATCGGGCCGGCGCATCCCGTTGTTCTTCGGCGGAGCAGTCGCCGTGGATGAAATCTTCGGCGATTGACATCCGACCTCGTCCCCTCTACCCTACTAAAGACAGTCCAATTCGCTGAGGAATGTTTTGGGAAGGCGGTGAAAATCCGCCACTGCCCCGCAACTGTAACCGGCATGTAGTCGTGCTTGGTTCGTCACTGCGCAAGCGGGAAGACGCTACCGTTAAAAGCCAGCCGGAAGTCAGGAGACCGGTTCCCGGCGCTGAAGTCTGAACAACGTTTCGAGGGAGAACGTCGGATGAACCCAATCGTATTTATTTTGCTGTCCTTTCAGGTCCGCGGAGTCGTTTATGACCCCAGCGGCCGCCCGGTCGAAGGCGCACAGGTCGCCTGCGGCTCGGAAATGAAAACCACGGATTCGCAGGGCGTGTTCGAGATGGCCACGGCGTGCGAGGCCACGATTTCCAAACCCGACTTCGCAACGGCCAGGGTCTCCCTGAGCGAAACGAATCAGATTACGTTACGCCTCGCGCCGGCCAGCCAGCAGGTCGTGGTTACCGCGACGGGCACGCCTGTCGCATTGGAGGAAGCGGGTGTTGCCGCGGACGTCTTCACGGTGCGCGATTTTACGCCGCCGCGCGTCCCCTTCGTGCAAGACCTGCTCCGGGATGTTCAAGGCATTGATGTAGTACAAAGCGGCCAAAACGGCGCCGTTACTTCGGTGTTCGTCCGCGGCGGCGATTCAACCTCGGCATTGGTCCTGCTCGATGGAGTCCCGATTACAGATCCGGGCGGGCAAATCGATTTCGCGCACCTGACCTCCGCGGGCCTGGAACGCATAGAGGTTATCCGCGGTCCGGAGAGCGCGCTGTATGGAGCGGAGGGCGCCAGCGGCGTGATCCAAATGTTCACCCGCCGGGGCGATCCGGAAGCTACCATGCCGCGGGGCGAACTGGTTTACGATCGCGGCTCGTTCTCCACCGACCATTGGTCGGCCGCGCTCAACGGAGGACTCGCGAAACGCTTCGATTACGCCGTGACGACCGACCAGTTCCGCTCGACGGGCGAGTTTCCCAACGATGCCTATCGCATTACTACGGGGACGGCGAATATCGGCTATCGTTTTTCCGAAAATACCCAGCTTCGCGGATCTTATCGCGAGTTCGATTCCTATACCGGCGACCCCGGCCAAACCGGCGATCAATCGTTCGATCTGTTGGCACACAGCTTGGACCGGGATTCAGTATTGAGCGTGCATCTCGATAACACGCTCAGCGCGCATTTCTCGCAGCGCTTCCTATACGGTTACCACCGCTATCGCGACGCATATTACGACGGTTTCGACCCCGCTAGCATCAGCCTGACGGGTCGCAACCTTGGCAGTTATCAAGGCACTTTTACGCATAGCGGGGGAGCGCTGGTTTTCGGCTACGAATTTCAACACCAATCCGGCCTGATCTCCGGGGTGGACCAATCCCGGGATAATAATGGCGTCTATTTTTATGAGCAATACTCCATTGGGCGGCGAATTTTCCTGTCCGGAGGCGCGCGGCTGGAGCACTCAACCGTGTTCGGCACTCAGTTCTCGCCGCGCGGTGCAGCCACATTCCGCTTGCCAACGGAAACGTACTTGCGGCTCAGCGCGGCTCGCGGAGTCCAAGAGCCATCGCTGTTCGAAAATTTCGCCCGCGAGGCATACTTCGTGGGAAATCCGAATCTAAAGCCTGAGAAGACGATCAGCTACGAAGCCGGATTGTTTCGCGAGTTCCTTTCGCGGCGCGTCCGCGCGGAGGGTTCATTTTTCCGCAACTCCTTCCGCGATCTGATCCAGTTCGACTTCTCGAATTTCCCCGGCACCTGGAGCAATGTTCAGGCAGCCTGGGCGCGCGGATTGGAATTATCCGGATCTGTCCGCCTGTTCCGATTCGCGACTGTGCGCGGCGGCTACACGCGCTTGTACACGCGTATCACGCAATCCAACAGCCCGGCACAGATTGGAACACAACTGCTTCGGCGGCCCCTAAATTCCGGGAGTATTTCTCTCGAGCTTGCGCCCCGCCGCTGGACCTTCGCGATGGGCGGGCGGTTCGTGGGCGAGCGCGCCGATAGCGATTTCCTGCAGCCCAACGCCTTGCGCAATCCTGCGTATAATTACGTTTTCCTGAACGGTTCCTGGCAGGCGACGCGGCACGTATCGCCCTTTTTCAGAATCGGAAACCTGCTGGATGAAAGGTACCAGGAAGCTCTCGGATACGCGGCGTTATCGCGCAATGCTTCGGGAGGGCTGAGGCTGACATTTTAGCGATTCTTCCGTTATGGGGCGCGCTGCTGGGTGCGACAGGCGCGGGCGTGTTCATATTTACCGCCCCGGTGATTGGTGCAGAGCTCGCCGCGCTTGCCGCTGTGATGTTCTGGATTGCAGCAGAAGAAGCGGAGCGCCTGGTGCTTGGCGTGCCCCGGCAATGGATCGCGGTTGTCATCGTGGACGCGGGTTGGTTTGTCCTGCTGGCGCGTTTGGGCGGATCGCGCATTTTGGCGGCTGCGGTGGCCGCACACGCGATATCGCGCGCAGGCGCGATTGCACTCACCTGGGTATCGAGACCAGCGGCCACAGGCTTCCCAATATCATCACGGTTGAGCACCATGTCAGCGCTCGGAGCAATCGCGGAAGGACTTGCCGCAAGTTTCCTCGCGGGCTTTCGCGGCGCCCTGCTCTTGATCGCTGCGTGTTATCTTACGCTCCGCATCATTCAACAGTGGTGCTACAAATACCGCGGCGGTATCGATACCGCGGGATTTGAGATCGCGCGATCCGCACTCCAGATTTTGATATTGCTCATCTGGAGCCTGCTCTTTTAACTGTGGATGGGCGGCCGCTGCTAATCTAAAAACGTGACCCTCACCTTTGAGGACGCCCGCGCATGCGTGCTTCGGAACGGGCGCCTCGGAACCGAAACGGAGCCGGTATGCCTTCTGGAAGCTTCTGGCCGCGTGCTTTCCGAGCCGGTTGTGGCGGATCGCGACTATCCTCCCTTCCATCGTTCGGCGCGCGACGGTTTTTCCGTCCGGGCGGCCGACTTGCCCGGCGCACTGCGGATCGCAGGTGAGGTCCGGGCGGGCGATGCTTTTCACGCCCCATTACAACCCGGCGAGGCGGTTGAAATCATGACCGGCGCGCCCCTGCCGGCCGGGGCGGATGCAGTGGTGATGGTGGAACATACGGCGCGCGACGGCGATCGCGTGCGCATCGACCGCACGCTGCAAAGCGGCGACAATTTCACGCCGCAAGGAACCGAGGCCCGCGCGGGCGAAGTGGTGCTTTCGCCCGGCCGCAGACTCGGATTTGCAGAGATCGCCGCTCTCGCGATGGTGGGCAGAGAGTGCGTGAACGTTTACCGCAAGCCGCGCGTTTCCATTTTGCCTACCGGAGATGAAATCGTTGAAGCGGGCGAAAGGCCGAAGCCTTTCCAGATTCGCAACTCCAACGCGTTGTCGCTTGCCGCGCAGGTTATGCGAGCGGGCGGAGAACCCGCAATCCTGCCGATTGCGCGTGACAATTACGAATCCACTCGCAGCGCGATTGAACGCGGGCTCCAAGCGGATCTTCTACTGCTCTCAGGGGGAGTTTCGGCCGGCAAATACGACATTGTCGAGAAAGTGTTGGCGGATGTCGGCGCGGAATTCTTTTTCGATCGCGTGAAGATCCAACCCGGGCAGCCGCTGGTATATGGCGCGGTGCAGGGTACGCAGTTTTTCGGTCTGCCGGGGAATCCGGCTTCGACAATGGTTACCTTCGAAGTGTTCGCCCGCGCCGCGGTGGAGCTGCTGGCCGGCGCGAATGAAGCTCTTCTCCCTTTGCTGCGGGCGAAACTTTCGAGCGACTTTCGTCATAAACCGGGCCTGACGCGATTTCTGCCGGCTGCGGTCAGCGCGGATGGGACGACAGTGGCGCCGGTGGCGTGGCACGGCTCCGGCGACATTGCGGCGCTGGCGCGCGCGAACGCCTTTCTTGTCGCCGAGGCGGATCGCGAAACGTGGGAAGCCGGCGAAGACATCCGCGTGCTCCTTAAATGAAAAAACTCTCGCACTATGACAGCAGCGGGCGCGCCCGCATGGTGGACGTGTCTGAAAAGCAGGACACCCGCCGCACCGCAACGGCGCAAGCGTTCGTGAAAATCCGCCCATCCGTTCTCAAGAAACTGCCACAGAACCCGAAGGGCGATCCGCTGGAGGTGGCGCGTTTCGCGGGAATCGCGGCAGCAAAGCGAACTTCCGATCTGATTCCGATGTGCCACCCGCTGATGCTCACGCATGTAGACGTTACCGCGAGCGTGAAGCCGCGCGGCGTCAGCATCGCGGCAAAAGTGACCACTACCGGTCCCACGGGCGTGGAGATGGAGGCCTTAACGGCCGCGGCAGTCGCCGCGCTTACGGTCTACGATATGACTAAAGCCCTGGACAAAGGTATCGAAATCCAGGATTTGTGCTTGACGGAAAAAACGGGCGGCAAATCCGGGGATTATAGACGATGATTCGAGTAGCCATATTAACGGTGAGCGATTCGGCATTCGCCGGAACCCGCGAGGACGCCTCCGGCCCTGCGTTAGCCGACCGAGTGCGGCAGAATGGCTGGCAGATTGCGCAGACGAAATTAGTGAAAGATGAGGCCGCCGATATTGCTCAGGCAGTTACGCGCTGGGCCGACTCAGGAGATGCCGACGTAATCCTTTGCGCGGGAGGGACCGGCTTGGCTCCTCGCGATGTCACGCCCGACGCGCTACGGTCCGTCGCGGCGCGGGAAGTGCCGGGATTCGGGGAAGTTATGCGGGCTGAAGGACGCAAATCGACCAAGTTCTCCCCGCTTTCGCGCAGCGGCGCCTTCACGCGCGGCTCGGCATTAATTGTGGCACTGCCGGGATCGCCGCGCGGCGCAGTTGAATCATTAAATGCAGTGGCAGATCTGATTCCTCACGCCGTGAATCTGTTGCACGGCCACTCATCCCACGAGACATTGCAGGAGCGGGAGCATGAAAAAGAAACTGGCGGGCAGGGCGAAGCATCACAAAAAGGAGGGTAAGGGCATGCGACGATTAGCGATTTCGTTATCAATCGCTTTGTTCTCAATAGCGGGCCTACTTTGGGCGCAATCCAAAAAGCAGGCCCAGGCAACGCCGTCCACGCCATCTACGCCCGCAGCGGCACAAGGATCGCAGCCTCCAGCCGCGGACGAAGATACCGTCCCTCAGTTTGTAACTTCGGTGAAAGAAGTGATGGTGCCGGTAACGGTGACGGATCGCGACGGAAACAACGTCAATTTTTTGACGCCGCTCAATTTTCGTCTGCTCGATAATCGGAGGCCGCAAGAGTTCACGCTTGACACGGCGATGCACCCGATTTCGCTGGTGGTCGCAGTGCAAGCGAATGCAGCCGTCGAGAAGATTCTGCCGCAGATTAATAAAATCGGCAGCGTCTTCGATGACCTGGTAATCGGCGAGCACGGTGAGCTGGCTGTGCTGGCGTTCGATCATCGCATTCAGACCATGACGCCGTTCACGTCGGACGCCGACCAGATTCACGACGCGTTCAAAAAAATCAGGCCCGGAAGCTGGGCGAGCCATCTGAACGAGGCAGCGATGGAAGGGTTGAACATGCTCCGTCGGCGTCCGTCCGACCGGCGCAGAATTCTGGTGCTAATCAGCGAATCGCGCGACGTCGGCAGCCATTATCATGTTCGCGATGTCCTGACCGAAGCGGAGTTCGCAGATATCGTGATCTATCCGATCGATATCTCGCACTTGCTGACTTCACTGACCGCGAAGCCATTGCCCAATCCCCCGAACCGCATCCCTCCAGGCGGCCAGACGCTTCCAGCCGGCACTATTATGACGCCGACGCTGGACCTGCAAATGAACCAGAACGGCAACTGGGTTCCCCTCTTTAAAGAAATGTTCGTCGCGGTGAAGGCGATCTTCGTTCCGAATCCGCTGGAAGTTTATTCCCAGTTCACCGGCGGACGGGAATATTCGTTCATGTCCCAACGCGCGCTGGAGCAGGCCGTCTCCGATATAGGCAGCGAACTGCACAGCCAATACCTGCTGACCTACAGCCCGAACAATCAAGAAGAGGCCGGATTCCACGAGATCGAAGTACAGGTGGACAAGCCCGACTTGAAGGTGCGGACGCGGAACGGATATTGGCTGGCTGGGAAGCCGAAATAGAGCCGCGAAGGGGAAGCACGAAAAAGAAGCCGCACGGCATCGCAGTGCCGATGATCGCCGTCGATCGCGAGAGCGATAAACCGCTGCACCGCCAGATCTACGACGCTTTTCGCGCGATGATTCTCGAATCCAGGCTGCAACCGGGACAGCAGATCCCGTCTTCGCGAGCGTTAGCCCTCGATCTTAGAATTTCGCGGATTCCCGTGCTCGGCGCTTATGCGCAACTCCTGGCGGAAGGCTATATCGAAAGCCGAACTGGCGCGGGCACGTTCGTCACCGAGACGCTGTCCCAAGAAGTCCTCAGCTCCCGTCCTGCGCCGGCGAGCCTTAGCGCCGATCCTGCACTTGATGCGATCTCGCGCGTATCCCGGCTTCTGCCGTTGGAGGGAACGCCTTGGTTCCGCGGTTCAGGCGCGTTCAGCGTCGGGCAGATCGCTTATGATCATTTTCCCTTTCGGGTCTGGTCCGACCTGGTAACGCATCACGCGCGCCGCGTGAGTTCGGGTTCGATGAATTATTCGGACCCCATGGGCTCGGAGGAGTTTAGGGAAGTAATCGCGGTGTATCTCCGAACCTCGCGCGCCGTTCGCTGTGAAGCCTCGCAGATTATGGTGGTCAATGGATCGCAGCACGCGCTCGATCTGTCCGCGCGCGTTCTGCTGGATCCTGAGAGCTCCGTCTGGATTGAAGAGCCCGGCTACGTGTTTTTGCGCCACGTTCTGACTCTTTCCGGCTGCCGGCTTGTCCCCGTGCCTGTGGACAACGAGGGATTGAATGTTGCGGCCGGCCTGAAGCTTTGCCCGGAGGCGCGCGTCACCTATGTCACTCCCTCCCATCAGTACCCGCTGGGCGCGACGATGAGCGCCGCGCGGCGTTTGCAGCTAATCGAATGGGCGCGGCGCTTTGGAGGGTGGATTGTCGAAGATGACTACGACAGCGAATACCGGTATGAAAGCATGCCCGTCGCGTCCATGCAGGGCCTGGATCCGAGTTCTCGCGTGATCTATATCGGCACGTTCAGTAAAACGCTCTTTCCCTCGCTACGCATCGGGTACGTCGTTATTCCGCCGGCGTTAGTAGATCGCTTCCTTGCGGTGCGGCAGGCGAACGATCTTTCTCCATCACATCTGTATCAGGCCGCGCTCGCGGACTTTATCAGACAAGGTCATTTCGCGCGCCACGTTAGGAGAACAAGGCAGCTGTACGCGGAGCGCCGTAACGCCCTTACTAACGCACTCGGAAAAGAGTTCGGCCCGGAGCTTGAAATCTTGGGCGCGGAAGCCGGCATGCATCTGGTCATCACGATTCCGCCCGGATTCTCAGATAAGAGAATTTCGGCACGCGCCGCCCAAGAAGACCTCTGGCTATGGCCGCTTTCGTCTGCTTATGCGGGCGAAAATGTCCGTCAAGGCTTTGTTCTCGGCTTTGGAGGCACGAAAGCAGATGAAATGCCGGATAGAGTCCGCCGCCTGCGGATGGCCGTCGATCGAGAAAGTGGTCATCTTGAAACCGCGCAGAGTGGTCATTGAATCAGACCATTCCGATGTTTAAAATTACTAACTAGATTTGACGGGCGGCTTGAGCCCCGCAGCCGTGTTAGCTAGCTCTCCGGCCCGCTTGACCAACTCGCAAAGTCTGCGAAAAGCAAAAATTCGATTCAAAGAGCGCACGGGATGCGGCCGCTTCCGCAGTATTCCGTTGGCGTTATGAGGAGAACGATTATGGGCATATCACAGACGCGAGCTGTCTCTACTCGCTGCGCGTATTGCCTGTGCCTGCTAGTGGCTGGTATCGGGCACGCTCAATCTACTTTCGGCGACATTCGCGGCACCGCACGCGATCCCCAGGGCTTGGCGCTGCCTGCCGCGATGGTGACGCTTCACAGCTTGGACGAAAACACTACCCGAACCGCGCTTACCGATGCCGGCGGCGGCTTCTTTTTTGAGAACCTCAAACCCGGGCGCTTCGAAATCTTAGCGGAGAAGGAAGGATTCGCGAAATCTCCGGCCATTACGGTGGAGCTTGAAGCCCGGCAGAACGCGCGCGTAGATCTCGCGCTCTCGCTTGCGCAAGTCCAGCAAACCATAAATGTGGAATCGGCCGCCGAGCAGATCAACACCGAAAACAGCGTGATCGGCGATACGCGGGGAACAGACCAACTGGTGCAGATGCCGCTCAATTTTCGGGCTCAGACCACCAGCCCTCTCGCCGCGTTGGCTCTTTCCCCAAATGTCGTGACGGACCCGCTGGGTAATATCGCCGTCGCGGGCGCAACGTTCGCGATGACCGGGTTTTCCGTTGACGGCATCTCCACGGCGGACATCACAAACAACGGCTCCCTTAAGAACGCATACCCGTCCTCGGAATCCTTGGCTGAAATGCGAGTGACTGCGTTTAACAATAGCGCCGAGTTCGCCCAAGTGGCGGATGTCACGTTTATCTCCAAAAGCGGAACCAATCAGCTTCATGGAAGCCTGTTCGAATATTTCCAGAACGATGCCCTGGACGCCACAATCTTCAATTTCAGTAACAAGGCTCCAAAACGCTTCAATACTTTCGGAGGCAGCCTAGGCGGGCCAGTAACCATTCCCCATCTTTACAATGGCCGCGACAAGACGTTCTTTTTTGTGGATTACGAAGGCAATCGCCGTAGAACGGCGGTGCCCGAGCAGTATTTGGTGCCGACGCAGGCCCAGAGGAATGGCGATATAAGCGCCCTTCCAATCATCGACCCGGTCAGCGGGAACCCGACGAGTGTCTTGACCGATCCGTTGAGCGGGCAGCCGTTCCCGAACAATATGATTCCGTTTACCAGATTGAATCCGGTTTCGCTAAGTTTGCTGAACCGCTACTATCCGCTCCCCAATACGAATGCAGGCGGAAGCGGCTTCAATTACGAGCTGCTGCAATCCACGCCTTCGAACACAAACGGTTGGGACGCCAGGTTGGACCAAAACGTCACCTCCAAACAACAAATCTATGCTCGCTTCAGTTGGAAGAACTTGCTGACCGAAACGGCCAATCCTCTCCTGCCGAACGATCTAAATATCGAGCATGATCGCAGTTTGATCGTTTCCTACAATTACGCCATTACTCCCCGAATGGTGAATGAATTCCGCTTTGGATTTACACGCAGCCTGATCGACACCACTTTTCCAATACAAGGTGCTGTGGCGGCCAACTCGCTCGGGCTAACCGGCATGAGCTTTGCGAATCACCCCGCCACCGGAGCTTTTCCGACGTTCAATTTCTCGGACGGCAGCGGCTTCACGCCGATCGGCCGCGACAAGGACGGACCGGGCCAATCCCGAACGGTGCAGTTTACCGACAACCTCAGCCGCACAGTTGGGAATCACACTTTCCGTTTTGGGATCGACGCGCGCAGGGTATTTTACGAGACAGTGGTCCGTTGGGGTCAATCGGACGATTTCGGCGCGTTTACATTCAACCAAGGCGTATTTACGGGCAGCGCATATGCCGATTTTCTGCTGGGCGCCCCCAACACATCCTTCATCGTCGAGAGCAGTCCTAACACGAATGAGCGGGCCGTACATTGGGGATTTTATGGCGAGGATACGTGGCAGGTGAACTCCCGCCTGACCGTTAATTTCGGCATGCGTTACGAGATCAACCCGAAGTTTACGGAAGACACTGGTGACATCGCCAACTTCGATCCGCGCAATGGCGGCGTGGTGGTGCCCGACGTTCTTCTGAACAGCACAATACGTTCCAGCCCGCTTCTGCAGTCGAATTACAACGCGTTTCTCGTATCTTTCAACGCCTGCCAGTTGCCAACGCGCGATATGACGTTGCCGTGCTCGAATGTCGTGACGGCGAGCCAGGATCACCTGCCCCAGAGTCTGGCGTACACGTATCGGCACGATTTCGATCCGCGCCTTAGCGTGGCGTTCCGCCCATTTCGCGATAACAAAACTGTGTTTCGGGCGGGCGTAGGCATCTTTACGCAAACCATGCTGGGGCCGTTCGCGTACAATTCGATCGGCATCCCGCTTGGAGCTCCGTACACCTATGTCAACAACAACGGCGGCGCGCCGCTATTTCAATTTCCTCAAACCTCGCCGCCCAGCCCAACGGCGCAGTACGGGGGCACCGGCTTTTACGACGCAATGGATCCATATTTTAAAGATCCTCAAACGGCGCAGTGGAACGTAACGGTGGAGCGCCAGTTAACGAACTATACCGCCGTACGCGTCAGTTATGCGGGCATGAACTCATATCGCATGGGGATCACTGAGGACTACAATGCGATTCCACCCGGCGCCCAGCCGTATGTCGCAAGCCCGTATGTCGATCCGCGCGCTCCTTATCAGAACTGGGTTCAGATCTACTACAGCAAGAACGCAGGCTTCGCAAATTATCAGGGACTCACGCTCGAAGCCACACACCGCCTTTCTCACGGATTTTCCTTCCAGGCAAATTACACTTGGGCACATAACATCAGCAACGCTCAAGGCGATGCTCCCAGCGGCTTCGTTCCGGAGACGCTTTTGTTCACGCCTATTGCCGATCAATTCAATACGCGGGAAGCTAGGGGCAACGTGGCCGGCACTCCGAGGCAGCGATTTTTGTTGACCGGTACTTTCCAATTGCCATTTGGCCCGGGGCGGAACTGGCACACCAATTCGAAATTCGCCGACGCCGTACTGGGCGGCTGGAATGTGAACACCGTAACGCTGCTGCAGACCGGGCCTTGGCTCACGCCCACGATCAGCCCGACCGCGGATCAATCGAACACCAACATCGTTGGCCGGGGCGGCATAACCCTTCGGCCGGACGCGGTGGGAAATCCCGCATCTCCCGGCCCGGGATTGCAGTGGAATATCGATGCGTTCGCGCCCACTCCCGCGAACGCTGGCAGGATCGGGAACGCGGGTGTCGGCGTCCTCGAAGGTCCTGGAACGATCTCGGTCTCGGCAGGCTTGGCGAAGACCTTTCAAATTAAGGAACGTTTGCGCTTCCGCTTCGAATCGACGTTCACGAACGTGTTGAATCACACCAATTTCGCGCCGCCGGCGAGCAATATCAGCAACCCGTCCACGTTCGGAGCGTTGCAATCGACACAAGCCGCCGGGCAGGGCGGTAACCGGGTTGGGCAGCTTGCGCTCCGGATGGATTTTTAAGCGCGTAAAAGGAGGCCGAAATGGCTATTTATCAGAGCATGCAAAGAGTGCGGTTTTCCAGCATGGATGGATATGAGAAATTCAAACTCCTGTTTGGCGAAGTTCGCAATCAATTGAAGACGCTTCCAGGATTTTTGCACCTGACGTGGTGGGTGCATCCGCGAGACCCATCCTGGTACAACGAGATCAGCATTTGGACCAGCCTGGAAGCGCTCCGCGATTGGCATATGAATGCCTATCACAAGCAGGCCAAAGCGTGGGCGGTACGCAGCGGCGCGATCATGGAAGATATCATCACCAATTTCGAGCTGAAAAATACACGGCTGATTCGGGTGTGCCCGTGCTGCGCCAATGCGACCGATAAGCCCTACGACCTTCACCGCGAACAGGAGGTGCTCGCGGAACCATGTCCGAAATGCGGCTTCCAATTCCCGGTGATGCCGGAGACGCCGGACAGCACGGCGGTTTTCAAGGATGTTCTGATGAGCGCGGCGCCCGGGGACTGATTATTTCACTGCTATCGTCGGAACCAACTTATTACCGACCGTCAACTGTTGATCGGCTCCCGGGCCGCCGGTTGCGGAAGTACCGCCATAATTGCTCGGGTAATCGTACATTGTTACCAGTACGGAAACGTTCGGGCCGGGCGCCGTGTTGTTCGGGACCTGCACGTTGATCTGCCACAATCCAGGAAATTGCGGCGATACGCCGGAATATTCGATATTCGTGGCCGGCAGCCCGTTCATGAACACCTTCGGCTGCACCGGTGTTGAGATCGCCGCTCCAGGAGCGACGCCGTCGGGCGGAAGATTGGGAATGAAACCAGCGCCAGTAAGCCAGAGCGTGATAATGCCGCCGCGCGTCACTGCGTTCGTAGAGCTGTTCGCGCTTCCGTCCGCATTTGTCGCCGCAGCTTGGCCGGTTCCGGCTTGATTCGCAGTGAAGATCCCCGGAGCAGCCGCCTGCATTGTGAAGGTCGCCGCTGCCAGGATTTGCCCGGTCGAGGGCTTCAGTACCAGGACATCCGCCGTACCAGAGATTGGCGCGGCATTTGGCACTTGGAAATAAACGACCGCAGGGTCCAGCCGGAAAATCGGCGCGGAAATGCCGTTAACCATCACCTGGATATCGTTAAGGCCGCTTGTGGGCCAGGGCACAGCCTGGTTTCCGGCAGGCGTCAAACTGAAATCGCTGCCGTAGCGCGCAAGCAACGCCAGCATTCCGGGAGTCAAATTCACGGGTGAATTAGTCCCCGCCGCATACGTCGCCGCATGGCGGTAGTACATTTTCGGGAAATAGAATGAGATCCGGTTCGCTCCCTCTCCGACAATCAAATTGTCAAATGGATCCAAGGCGACCGAAAGCGGCTCGGGTGAATTCAAACCCGCCGTCGGCTGAGGATTTAATTGCAGAGATGTAAATTCGGGGAATCGCAGCAGCTGATTCCCGCCCGTGTTCGTCACCCAGCTTTCACCCGTGATCGTACTCACCGCAACCCCCTCCGGCTGTCCGATACCGGGAAGCACCAGCGCGGCGCTCGCTCCATTGGACGACCTCGACGCGTTCGTAAATACGAGCATGCGGTTATTATTCGTGTCACACACGTACAACCGGTCGGAAGTATCGGTCGCGAGATGACGGGGACCGCTCAGATTCGCGAGGCTCGATCCGGCGTTGATGGAATTAAAACCCGTCTGGCCGACTACAATCGCGGCCGGCTGCCCGGACGTAAAATCGCCGCCGGCGGGTTTTTGAAAAATCAGAATGCGATTGTGGATTGCATCCGACACGGCAAGGCTGCCATCATTGAACTGCGCGATGCCGTAAGGCGTGTTCATCGTCGCGGCGCTGGGGTCTTGGACCGTGCTGGTGAAACTGCTCTGCCCGAGCACAAGAGTGGCGCGCGGCAACCCGGGCAATTGCGAGAAAGGCGCGGGGAAACGGAGCACGCGTCCATTGCCCGAGTCGGCGACGAACAGATTGCCGTTTGCATCCACTGCCAACCCGACGGGTGCGATCAAGCCTGTGCTGTTCGGCGTCAGGGCATCCGAGGGCTGCACGTTTGAAGGCGAATAGTTCGGCAAGGAATGAAGCAGATCGGGCTGGCCGATTACTAAGTCCGCTTTTTGGGTTAGGAGTGTGCGGGAATCGGTGCCGACGTTCCGCGCGTCGAGAAACCCGAGCACGCGGTTATTGCCCGTATCCGCGATATAAAGGTGCGGCGGATTGGAGGTTTTGTCTACTACAATTCCGCCCTGGTTCATAAAGGAAACTTCGCGGCCCTCGATCAGGTTTGGGCTGTTGTATGGAAAATCGATTTGACCCAGTACGCGGGCTGCGGCATTGTATTGACCGGCTTGCTGCGGAAAAACTAAAATCCGGTTGTTCCCCGTATCGACGATCCATATTTCGCCGGCCGCCGTGTTGTAAGCGCCCGCGACCGGCGACGATAGGCTCGTCGCGTCGGGCTGCAAAAGACCGCGGTTGACCTTGCCGCTGAGGAGATCGGGCTGCCCGGTGACCGCAACCGAAGCGGGAGATGGCGAGCTTACAGTTTCCGGGCTCCAGTTGCCATACACGTCATATCGGACCACACGGTGCACCGCCGTGTCGCAAACGAAAAGATTCGCGCCGGAAGTAAATACGCCTTGCGGCGATCCCGCCAAGGTACCGTTTGGATTAATTACGCCGAGACTGTAATTCGTCGGATAACGAGGAGCGGTTTGACCCTGCGCGGGCGTAGGTTGTATGCCGAGCACGCGATCCGCGCTTTGTCCAGTGGTCGCCGGGGCTTGATACACAAGCACACGCCCGAAGCCATCTGCAACATACAATCGGGCCGCCGAATCGAATGCCAGCCCGGACGGCTGCACCACAGCCGATTTGTTGATCTGAACATTATTTGGCGGCTGGGGACCTTGGGACGATGTGAAATCCAACTGGCCCAGAACCAAATCCGCAGTGGGCTCGGTCGTATTCGGCGCCAAATTCGCCGCGGGAAACCGGAGGATACGGTTGTTTCCCGGATCGGCGATCCACAAACTTCCTTGCGCATCCAGGGTCAGTGCAGCGCGATAAATCGTGGTCCCATATGCAAGGTATAAGCTCCTGTTGCTGGGTTTGGGGTTCCCCTCGTTCGGCTGCGCATTGCCGCTTCCGTTGACGCTCTTTTGTCCAATCGCCAGATCGACGGGGAGCAATCCGCCCGTCTGGCTCAGCGGAGTGGGATAACGCAGTACCCGATTATTCCCTGCATCGATCACATATAGATTCCCACTGCTATCGACAGCGACGCCAACGGGGGCAAATAATCCACTGCTTAGTGTGCTGCCGGCTTGCGATGGCCCTTGCGGAAGGGTCGAATAGAAATCGCGCTGGCCGATCACGAGATCGGCCGCGGCTCCGTTGGCAAGGGCAGCGGAATTCTTCCACGCCAACACACGGTTATTCCCTGTATCCGCCACATAGACCGCGGGCGGCGTAACGCTGTAATCGAACGCGATTGCGGAAGGCGCATTGAACTCCCGCCCTTCCACAAGGTTCGGGGCGGCGGACAGCACCGGGATACTCAACACGGGCTGTCCGAATTCCCGCGACGGATTATCGTTAATGGTCACCTGCGCGAGCAGGGGCGCAGCCGTCGCTAGGACGAGCCTGATCGTCTGTTTCATTCAAAGAATGTCCTTGGGAAAGACGGGGAGCGGGCGCCGCCTCTTCCGTACCATAGCATGTGAGATTGGAGCTTCAATAAAAACGTCTGAAACTTAGTGCTGGTTGCCGGTGTTTTTTCGCGTGCAATATTGGTTTGTCAATCGCGCCCGGCCGCGATGCCATCCTGCATTTGTTCCCGCCAGTTTCCCTTGACAGACCTCAACCTTCGCTTTATTATGAAAGCATCACTGAGAAAGGAGGTGGTCCAGTCGAATGTTATCTGGCAGTAATAGTAGCAACGGGACTCTAACAACGCGTGAGGTGGCCGACTCTTAATTCGACCGCTCCTACGTTCAGGTTTCGTTCAGTGACGAGGCCGCTCCTCCAGTGGACCGGCCCTTCACGCGAAGCTTAGTATTCTGTTCAAAAAGGCCCCACGGCCGGGTATTCCCGCCGTGGGGTTTATAATTGTGCGCGGTAGGACAAGCTTCAGCTTGTCCACGTAGGCGACAAGCTTCAGCTTGTCCACCTTGGCGACAAGCTGAAGCTTGTCGTACTTGGTGTGATAACAAGCTAAAGCTTGTCGTACTTGGTGTGATAAAATGAAGCTTCCAAGGAAGATCCCTCATGAAAGCCGGCATTCACCCCGCCTACGAAGAAGTGAACGTGATTTGCGCCTGCGGGCACACTTTCCGCACCCGCTCCGCGCACAAAGGCGATATCCGCGTTGAAATCTGCTCCAATTGCCACCCATTTTTCACCGGACGCCAGAAGCTGGTGGACACGGAAGGCCGTGTCGACCGGTTCCAGAAGAAGTATCAGCGTGGGAAAGAAGCCGCGGCTGCAAAGAAAAAGCGGCCCGTTGCGGTCTAAACCGGTCTATTACCCCGCGACGTTTTAATTTTCGGTGGGAGTCTTCTCCGCGCGATCTACAACGATAACATCAAGCTTTGCCTTGGTTGACACCAGCTTCAATCCAAGCTGCTTTTCCAGGGCCGAAGCGAGAGTTGAGCCTGGCGCGCTGGCGCTCGAAATATCGATTGGAGTGGGCGGCGGGTTAGGTCCCGCGAGCCCCGGAGGCGGAGGCGGCACGCCGGTCAGGTCGGGCGTGTATTCGAGACTGAAATCGTATTTGCCGGTTAACCCGGTCTTATCAATCACGGGATGACGGAGTTGCTGGCCTAACCGGAGAGCGATTTCGGACGCGCTCAGCCCCTTGGCGGTCATCCGTCCCTCGGGAGTGCCCGAAGGGCTGAAGAAAATGGTGATGATCGCGCCGGAACCGTTCATCTCCAGGGCGCCATTCTTGGCGGGTTTGGGCGGCCCAGCCGACGGCGTAAACGGCTCCGCATCCGCGGGCAAGTCGGTTACTTTTAACTTCGGGCCGCTTTTCGCGATCGTGAGTTCGTCAACAGTAAACGCCTTTGACTCGTGGTGAACTAGAAGGCCGAAGCGTTCTTTGAGCAGGTTCTGCCACATGACATTCACCTGCTGCTTCGTTGCGCCTACAGGGACTTTGGCGATGATGTCGTATCTTTCTGGCGAAATCCAGTCCGGCCCGGCGACCTGAAAGGTCTGAACATCGAAGGCAGTCATCAGGATATTTCGCAGCGCCGCATTCGTCCAAGTGATCTGTTCCGGATCGCGCGTACCGGGCCCTCCGCGAGGAGGACCGAAGAAGACTCGCCCATTCGGATCGGGCGGGGGCGAGCGCTTTACCGACGCCACTTCGAACGTGGCATTGTCCAGCACCTGCGCCGGCGCGAGCGCGCTGAAAATGAGGCCAACCGTCAGAATAAGCGGCCGCATAATCGGGCCGCTACTTCTTTGTAGCGTAGGGACCGACTTCAGGCTTGCCCTGAGTATCCTTCAGAGGGCCGAGTTCGGCGGCGACGCCGCGAGTGATGGCGGCAGTCTCGCTCTGATTCTGGAAACATGTGAAGTCGGGACGGTCGCGCCACGCGAACGGACCGCACAAGCGCTTGTGCGTCGCAAGAGCCGCATCATGGACGATGTTTATTAATCGCTCATAATCGGGCGTGCCTTGGCGATACCCGGAGAAATTGCCAAGGTCTCCGCTAGCGGCAAACACCGCCGTCACTCCGGGAATGGCGGCAATTTCGCGGGCGGCCAGCGCGCCGTCCAGGGTCTCAATCATTTCAATGAGCACGATGTTGTCGTTGATTGTGTTGCGATAGCCCCCGGGAACGGTGCCCCACATATCGGGGTCGAATGCCTGGCCGCCGCCCTGGCTTCGCTTGCCGAGAGGAGGAAACATCGTCCAGTCACGTGCTGCCTTGCCCTCTTCCACGGACCGGACCGTGGGGATTACTATCACCAGCGCGCCCGCATCCATCGCGTGCTGAATTTCGCGCTCGTCGGTATAGGCGACGCGCACGCCGGGTACGGCCTTTGCATGCGGGCAGGACTTCCACATGCGCTGGACAGCTCCCCAGTCGCGCGAGTCGTGCTGCATCTCGGTCCAGATGAAGTCGTAGCCCGCGTTGGCCATCGCGCAATAAGTTTCCGGGCTGTCGGTGCTGAAGACCGTCCCGCCCGTAACCTTTTCTCCCTTCATCATCTTGATCATTACGGGATTCCAGATTTTGGCATTCGCCGGAGGATCGAAGTTCGGCCCGTATTTCCACTTCGCCGGATCGAGCGCGCCCTGATTAACGGCGCCTGGAGGCGCTACCAGGAGGGCGCCCGAATCCTTGCCCGCGGGAGCCGCCAGCGGGAATTGCGTCTTTCCCGCTTCGGCGTTGTTCGCATACGGATCGGCGGTGGATGGCTGTGCGGGCGGGTTTTGGGCCGCCGCATGAAAGGCTGCAAATGCGAACAATGCCGCAAGTGCCGTTGCTGAAATTCGACAGTTCATCTCAATTCTCCTCCTCGCAATTTTCGAGTGGCTGTTCGCCGCCTCGAAACATACTATCAAGGCGGAAAAAGGCGGCGCTTTGCTCACACAAAGATTGAGAGTCCTTTTCCGACTGCCGCGGGCGATGAATGACCAAACTTTCCAGCATGAACTGCGGCGGCCGGGCAAATTGCCTGGAAGCTCTAATGCACGCCTCAGGGAAGCCACCAGATCTGGTTTTCGAGATCTTCAGACGACCACATTAACCAAGTTTGTAGCAGCCGCTCAATAGCTGGCCCAGTCTGGATTTTAGGTGGAAGAAGAATCACTCCAGGTGAACGATGATGGGGATCCCGTTTGATTAGATCGGAGCCGATGGATGGGTTTAGGTCCGCATCAGCCAGGAAGCGGATCTTCAAACCCGGGTCTTGTCCGCTTGGCGGAATGCCTCCAAGACCTGGTCAGGAAGCGGATGCGTTTCGCGGAACTTCTGCCATAATCGCTCCTCTTCGCGCAGATAGTCCTCGATCTGGTCGGGATTCTCGCGAATGAACTCGATCATGCCAACACCCTCTCTATGGGACCGATCGCGGGAAATGCTTCCAGTAATGCCTCAGGCGATGCTCCCCTCCGGAGTTCGTGCACGATAACTGAAAGGCCGATGCGAGTTCCCGTCACCTTGTAGCCTTGGCCGCGCCGCTCAAAGTATTTGGTAGCAGGTAGCTGCATATTCGCGAATTCCATCTTTAGAGTAGCGCGGCTACTCCGCCTTATCCGCCAGCACTCTCACGTGATCGTCGCGCACTTCGAGATATCCGCCGGTGACGCGAAGCTTGTTGGTGGCTCCGCCCACACGATAAGAGAGCTCGCCATCGCCTAGCATGCTCAGCAGCGCGGCGTGGCCGGGCAGGATGCCCATATAGCCGTCCTTGCCCGGGATCTCGGCGTATTCCGCGCGTTCGTTCACCACCTGCTTCGTGGGCGTGACGATTTCTAGTTGGAATGTGTCGGCCATAAGAACATGGACAAGCTGAAGCTTGTCCTACTACTTCTTCATCTGCTCCCAAACTTCGAGCACGTCGTCGATGGAACCTTGCATGTAGAACGCCTGCTCCGGAATTTCGTCGTGCTTGCCTTCCACAACTTCCTTGAAGCTGCGGACCGTGTCCGCGATCTTCACGTATTTGCCCTTGCGTCCCGTGAACGCCTCGGCGACGTGGAACGGCTGCGAGAGGAAGCGCTGAATCTTGCGGGCGCGAGAGACAATCAGCTTGTCGTCTTCGGAAAGCTCGTCGACGCCGAGAATCGCGATGATGTCTTGCAAATCTTTATAGCGCTGCAAAACCTGCTTCACCGATTGGGCGGTTTGATAGTGCTCCTCGCCGATGATGCGCGGGTCCAGAATGCGCGAAGTCGAGGCCAGCGGATCCACCGCCGGGTAAATTCCCATCTCGGAGATCGATCGCGATAGGTTCGTGGTCGCGTCCAGGTGGGCGAATGTCGTCGCCGGCGCGGGATCGGTGTAGTCGTCGGCGGGTACGTAAATCGCCTGCACGGATGTGATCGATCCGGACTTGGTGGATGTAATGCGCTCCTGCAGGTCGCCCATTTCGCTCGCCAGGTTGGGCTGATAGCCCACGGCGCTGGGCATGCGGCCCAGCAGCGCGCTTACTTCGGAGCCGGCTTGCGTAAAGCGGAAAATATTATCGATGAACAGCAGCACATCCTGGTGCTCTTCATCGCGGAAATATTCGGCGACGGTCACACCTGTCAGGCCGACGCGCAGGCGCGCGCCGGGAGGCTCCGTCATCTGGCCATAGATCAACGCGCACTTCGATTTCGTGTAATCGTGCGGATCGATCACGCCCGCTTCCTGGAATTCGACCCACAGGTCATTGCCCTCGCGCGTACGCTCGCCCACGCCCGCGAACACGCTCACGCCACCGTGCTTGGTGGCGAGATTGCTGATCAGCTCCTGAATGATAACGGTCTTGCCGACGCCCGCTCCGCCGAACAGCCCGATCTTGCCGCCTTTCAGGTACGGCTCCAGCAGATCGATGACCTTGATGCCGGTTTCGAACATCTGCAGTTCCGTGGACTGCTCTTCGAATGGCGGAGCCGTGCGATGAATCGGGTAGACCTTCTGGGTTTGCACCGGCCCCATCTTGTCCACCGGCTTGCCAATAACGTTTAGCACCCGGCCCAATGTTTCCTTGCCGACGGGAACGGAAATCGGCTCGCCCAAGCTGATCGCTTTCATGCCGCGCACCAGGCCCTCGGTGGGTTCCATGGCAATGGTTCGCGCCCGGCCTTCGCCTATGTGCTGCGCGACTTCGCACGTAATGTCGATCGGCTCGGGGACGGTGAAGCCTTCGCTGGTAATGCGAATGGCGGTTTGAATAAGCGGAATCTGTCCTTCGGGGAATTCGACGTCCACGGCCGGACCGGCCACTTGGATTACTTTTCCTTCAACCATTCTGTCTCTCCTCGGTAGGGCAAGCTTTAGGTTGCCCTTGGACAAGCTGAAGCTTGTCCTACTCCAGAGCGGCGGCGCCGCTCACAATCTCGATAATCTCTCTCGTAATCGAAGCTTGACGCACGCGGTTCATATGCCGCGTCAGCTTATCGATCATGTCCGAAGCGTTTGTAGTCGCTGCCTCCATTGCGGCCATGCGCGCGGCGTGTTCAGCCGCGACGGATTCCATCAGAGCGCGGAACAGCCACGTTCGCACGTAATGCGGCAGCAGGTTGGCCAGCAACTCCTCGGGGGGCTGTTCGTAAATATAATCGACCTGCGCCGTGGTCTTGGGAAGCTCCACCGGAAGTATTCTCATCATCGTGACGTTCGGCGCCATCACGTTCTTGAATTCGTTTACAAACAGGTAGACCGCGTCGATTTCCTGTTTTTCAAAGCGTTCGATAATCGAGTCCGCAATGGGCCAGGTCTTCTCGTAGCTCAGATCGCGAAAAACATCGATATGCTCCCCGCGAATGGCGCGCGTGCGGCGCCGCCAATAATCACGGCCTTTGCGGCCGATCAACTCGAACGTCAGTTCCTTGTCCTGGTTCTCGTTGACAAAGGTTTGAGCAAGCCGGAGCAGGTTGGAATTAAATCCACCGGCCAAACCGCGATCCGCGGTAACAACCACCACGAGCACTTTGCGCTCCGGCCGCACGGCCAGCAACGGATTCGCCGCGGCATCCGGATTTTGAGCCGCCTCCGCAGCGACGTTCTCTAAAATCTGCCGCAGCATCTCTCTATACGGACGCGCGCCCAAAGCCCGGTCCTGCGCGCGGCGCAACTTAGCCGCGGAGATCATCTTCATCGCTTTGGTGATCTGCTGCGTGTTGCGGACGCTGCGGACGCGCCGCCGGATATCGATTAAGCTCGGCATTTACTTCGAGGCGGACGCCACCTTCTCTTGGGCTGCCCGCCCCTGAACGAAGCGCTGCTTGAACTCCTTCAGCATCGCGTTCATTTTGCTCTTTAAGTCGTCGTCCAGGTTTTTCTTCTCGCGAATCCCGGACAGAATGCCAGGGTGAGCGTTGTCGACGAACTTATACAGCTCCATTTCGAAATCGCGAATTTGATCCACCGGGAGGTCATCCATAAAACCGTTCGTTCCCGCGTAGATGATCAATACCTGCTTCTCGACCGGAAGCGGCGAATACTGGCCTTGTTTTAGAATTTCGACCATTCGCGCGCCGCGGGTAAGCTGCTGCATGGAGGCCTTGTCAAGCTCCGATCCCATCTGAGCGAATGCCGCGAGATTGCGGTACTGCGCCAAATCGAGACGAAGACTGCCGGCCACCTGGCGCATGGCTTTGATCTGCGCGTTGCCGCCGACGCGGCTAACCGAAATACCGACGTTGATGGCGGGGCGGATATTGGCGTTAAACAAATCCGATTCGAGATAGATCTGGCCGTCGGTGATCGAAATTACGTTAGTTGGAATGTATGCCGAAACGTCGCCGGCTTGCGTTTCGATGTAGGGCAGCGCCGTAAGCGAGCCTCCGCCGTTCTCGTTGCTCAACTTGGCGGCGCGCTCCAGCAGGCGGCTGTGCAAATAGAAGACGTCGCCCGGATAGGCTTCGCGCCCCGGCGGACGCCGCAGCAGCAATGAGATCTCGCGGTACGCCGCGGCGTGTTTGGAAAGATCGTCGTATACGCAGAGAGCGTGGCGTTTAGTGTCGCGGAAGTATTCGCCCATCGCGCAGCCAGCGTAAGGGGCGATGTACTGCATCGGCGCGGGGTCGGAAGCGGTCGCGGCGACCACGATGGTGTAGTCCATGGCGCCGTAGTCTTCGAGCGTCTTCACCACCTGCGCGACGGTCGAGCGCTTTTGCCCGATCGCCACGTAAATGCAGATTACGTCTGCGCCCTTTTGGTTGATGATCGTGTCCAGAGCCACCGTCGTCTTACCGGTCTGGCGATCTCCGATCACAAGCTCACGCTGGCCGCGGCCGATCGGAATCATGGCATCGATGGCTTTGATGCCGGTTTGCAGCGGCTCTTTCACTCCCTGGCGGTCTACCACGCCGGGAGCGAGGCGCTCAATTGGATTATATGCAGTCGCTTCAAAGCGGCCCTTGCCGTCGATGGGCTCGCCTAGCGCGTTCACTACGCGGCCGATCAGCGCCTCGCCCACGGGAACGGACATGATCCGGCCCGTGCGGCGCACCTCGTCGCCTTCGGTGATGCCGGAATAATCGCCAAGCAGCACCGCGCCGACATGGTCTTCTTCCAGGTTCAAGGCGAGGCCGGAAACGCCGCCCTTGAACTCGATCATCTCGCCGGCCATCACGTTTTCCAGGCCGTAAACGCGCGCGATGCCGTCGCCGACCGAGATTACCGATCCGGTTTCAGCAACGCTGACAACACTTTCGTAGTTTTCGATTTCCTCGCGCAGCACGCGCGAAATTTCATCTGCCCGAATCTGAGCCATTGCGAATCCTTTTGTCTGTGGGCAAGTTTCAGTTCGCGGCGTGCTTTAGCCCGCCCCGGCAGGTTGAAACCCGCCGCGGGCTGAAGCCTGCCCACTCACCCCTTATTTAGAGCGACACGTATTTTATCCAACTGCCCGCGCACGCTGCCGTCGTAAACGGTAGAGCCGATGCGCGCCACCGCCCCGGCGACCAGCGCCGGGTTGGTTGAAAACCTCACTTTTGCTTTCTTGCCGGAAAGGCTCGAAATCTCATCCACCAGCCGCGATTGATCGCCGCCGGCGATTTCCTTCGCCGTCGTCACGTCGGCCCGCACATAGCCCATGCGTTCATCCAGCAGCTCTTCAAACGCATCCACGATATGGGGGAGCTCCGAAACCCGGCGGTGATTGATCACCACAAACAGGAAATTCCGTACCTGCGGGTTCGACACGACCGGCCACAGCAGCTTTTCCATAATCGCGCGCTTCTTAGACGTCGGAACGGCGGGAGACAGCAGGGCTTGGCGGAGTTCGGCCGAATCTCCGACGGCTTCCTGAATGCGGCGGAGTTGCTCGAGCGCCGCGCCATCCACGGGCTTACCGGTGGGAGCTACCACATCGGCGAGAGCTCTGGCGTATCGCGTTGCGACGGCGGAGTACACGCTAGTTCGTCGACTCCTTCCGGTGCAGATCGCGAACAAAGCCGTCGATCAGCGACGCTTCTGTCCCCTGGTCCAGCCGCGCCCGGATGCGTCTTTCGGCCAAATCCACAGCGAGTCCCGCCGCGAAGTCGCGCAATTCCCTTCGGGCAGCTTTGCCCGCGGATTCGATTTCGATCTCGGCCTGGCGCTCCAGTCTTTCGATCTGTGCGGCCGTTTCGTGCCGGATCCGCGCCCATTCTTCCGCCATCTCTTGTTGCGACTGTGCGCGGAATTTTTCGATTTCGGAGCCAAGCGCGCTCATGCGCGCCTCCATCTCGGCGGCGCGGCGCTCGGCATCGATTTTGGCTTGCTGCGCCTCCACGATGCTCTTGCGAATCGATTCGGTGCGCGATTGGAAGAACGTGGGCAGGTGCTTGGCAATTAAATAGCCTAAGCCAATCGCCAAAATGGCGAAATTCGCCCAAACCCAAACCGGCGATGGCTCGGATTCCGCGGCGGCGCCGGCGTGCTCCTGCGCAAAGCAGACTACGCCCGCGGCGAGAAGTAGGAGCAGCAGACGCTTCATCATGCCGCCTCCTGCGCCCGGCGCGTCAGAATACGATCGGCGATCTGATCGGCTAGAACGCCGCTGTTTGCAATCAGGTTCTGCCGGGCAGAGTCGGTCTCGGCGGAAATTTGCGAGCGCCCGTCTTTCACTTTTCCTTGCATTCGCTCCCGCACTGCCGCGACTTGCCCGGCATGATCGTCGAGCCATTGTTTGCGGGTCTCTTCCTGCTGCTTATAGACTTCCGCCCGAGCCTCGTTCAGCTTGGCCTCATATTCCTGCGCCTTACGGTCCGCAGCGCTCAGGCTGGCTTCGGCTGCCTTCCGGGCGCCGGCAGTCAGTTGATCCCTTTCCTTCAGCACCTTTCGCAAGGGCGCGAAAAGCATGTATTTCAAGTAGAAATGCAGGAAAAAGATGAGGAGAACAGTGGGGATCGCCTTGATTAGAATCCCACTTAGCGCGTCGAGGGTTTGTGCCATCGGAGGTTGTACAGGGAAAGACCAGACCCGCAGGGTTCGGGCCGTAGGTAACAGCCGAAATTTCTCCCCCTGCTAAACGGCCAAGATAGCACAGTGCAGCCTGGTTAGTCAACGGTTAAACCGTAAAGGGAATGGTTAGACCGTAATTTATCATCGTGGGTCGGAGTTTCAGGGCTGGGGCGGCTGGTGGGATTTGGATGAACGCTGTCCCCTTTGCATCAGTAAGTCATACAAGTTGCGTTCGCGCCGCGAACGCCAGGGCCACGTAACGAAGGACATCTGCTACACCCCGCTACGTCAGAGATCCGATCTTCCCGCGCAGCCCCATCGCGACGGCGGCACGCGATCCGGTGGCCTCATGAGGCGAGGATCCGACCGGAGCCGCGCCCCAACATCTCGTCTCCAGGCTAAAAACCGGCTGCCGAACACGACCATTGGCACGGTGCACTCGAAATATACGCCACACCAGGCGGCCCCAAAGTCGCCGCTATCGGCATTCACAGAGGCGTCAAACTCGACCTGGACCAAATAATTGTGGTTGGCTTCAGCCTGAAAGTACGTCTCAGCCAGGGTGCTTCCCTGTTGGCTGTCTTCGTTGTCGTCCAACCAGTTGGCGTGATCGTGCCAGGACGGGGACAGATCGGCCTGCCAAACCAACACTTTTGGTCCTTGGAAATCCGCTTGCATCCTCCATACAAAACCTGTGTCCCCAAAATCGATCTGCCCGGTGTAGAAATCAGCTATGTCAAACCAGTTGTAGGAGTAGTTCCACACGGACTGCTAAGCGCTGCATCAGGTCGTCTTCTTGCGCATAGAACACCACCGGAAAGGACGCATGAACTGCACAGTAACCCGAGCC
This sequence comes from Bryobacterales bacterium, assembly GCA_019261985.1. GTDB lineage: Bacteria > Acidobacteriota > Terriglobia > Bryobacterales > Bryobacteraceae > Palsa-187. The sequence continues at coordinate 51,741 of JAFAQY010000100.1, forward strand.
GAACGAACCAGTTTGCAAGATGCAAGAACCGTTTGATTCACCGGTCTTGGCAGTGTCCCCTTGGCAGGTCTGCCAGCCATAAAACGGATAATACGGCGGCACCGCCACCCCGAAGTTAGACCCCATCATCGCTTCGATCTTAGGCGGTTTGGGTCTCTCGATCTTCCGCGGTTTCGGCCTCTTCTTCATCAAAGCTTGCTGTTCTTTGAGCTTTTTCAGGCGGAGGTCATCCTTCGAGAGATTATTCAAGAGAAGTTCTCTCCTTTAATTCCGCCCGCCGGGATACTTCGGCGAAGGCGGCCTGCTGTTGCTTAGAGCGCTCGGCCACGTAACGTTGCAGAAAGGCTCGTGATTCCTTGAGCACACTTTTGGGTGGCGGCCCTCCCAAGGCGCGCTCTATTTCTCTGACCTTCTCGGCTCCGTATGCAAAGACGTTCATTGTGTTCCCCCTTTCCTGGAATTAGACGATCAAAAGTCCATTTTGGAATGAGGAAAGACGATCGCCGCTCGTCACGGCGACTGTCACAATTGAGCCATCGCACTCTCCAGCAATCAGACCAGCGTCGGTGCATCCGATTGAGCGACTACGCGATGCCCAATCAAGGTTTCGTAAAACAACACAGCCGCCCCAATAGCGGTTGCAAGCACTAATACTCGCCTGTTCCTATACCTCCGCTCCTGTTAGCTGACCGCTTTGCGAATTAATAGGCAGCCACACATGCAGGTCTCCTAAAATCATCAGCGACTGTCCATTTTCGCAATTGTTGCAAAATAGAGGCGGGTAGAAGCCAGAACGCTTTCGGGCTCTCAGCTCCCCGTCAAAATCTTACTTTCCCCCGAACAGAGCTGCCTCACCCTCGAGATACTCTCTCTTCGGGGACGTTTAATGACGGCGAATATAACTCTTTTTTGCTCCCGATGCAAGAGGAATTTTTGGAGTTCAACGTAGCTCAAAAAGAGCTGGGCTTACTCTACGAGACGCGCCCAGGCCATTCGATCACGTGGCGCTGACAAGCGCATAAAAAAACGCAAAAAAACGCTTGACGAGAGGTCCACGTTGTGATAACTTTTGTCGGATTTAGTGGCCAGGTAGAAGAGGAGGATTTCTATGCTGGTTCGGTTTCCGGCCTCCCCTTATCGGGTTCGTCGCTCATGCCCAAGCTGCAGTCCACGCTCCGGAACCAGCTTCCTTTGCCATGCTGATGACCGCTCTTCGCTCCTGGCTCCTAACATGATCTCCGCTTTCAGCGGCGCGGTTAAAAATCGGCGAGTTCCAGCATGAGAAAAGCTCTCGCACTCGATGTGTTTCCGCTCGCACTACTGCCGCAGTTGGACGAGCGCCAAGTATTTACAATTTAACAAGCCGGGCACTACAAAACGGGGAGTTCCGAGTAGGATGTTGCGCCCAAAAAATAAAAGGTTAAATTTTTGGGCCTCTAGTGGCAACACTATTGTTTGCTTTGACGCGGATGGCGGACGCGGGGTTCAAGGACCGCTACGAAGTTGGACTTTGCCGAGGGCAAGTGGACTCGGGACGACACACAATTTCCGTATCTCGTATACACGGCAGAGGAAGCAAACGCAACGGTTACCTCTTAGTCCCTCTATGCAAGTATTTATGGCCCCAAGCCGGGCTCAAACTGATCCGTTGCGATCAAAATGAGCCACAGGGAGAAAAGGGGATTAATTCACAAAGGAGGCTGACATGAATTATGACTTCGGGGTTCCATCGTTGGTGATCAACAATCAACGTGCTCTTATACATGACAGCGACTACGCATCCCTTGGCATCGTGACTTTGGCTCCTGACGGGACGCAACTCAAAACGTACGGCCCCGTCTCGAAGTTCCTGGGCGACCACGGCAAGGGAGCAGTCACCGTAGGCCTCGGATTCACCGACATTGATGTCCCGGATGGCGGATCGATGGGGGTGGTCTTCACAGTTATCAACAAGGGACATGGTAGTGGAACCACCACGGATGCGCTGAACGTCCTCTGCGCCGGAATCGTGGGTGCCCTGGCGAGCGGTCAACTGGCAGGCGTATCACTTACTTATTCAGCAACGGGGACAGGCGTTTATGACACTTTTATAGCCTCAGCCGTTGCTATTCCAGCCTGGGAGGCCGCGGTAGGTATTGCCGTCGGGTTAGCCGTCCTGGAAGCCCTCCACCTGATCCTTGCGAACTGCGACGGGGTGGTCGTCCCCGGTACGATTCAATTCGGGCGCGGCACGCTGGACGAAGTCGCCAGCCAGGGACCCTGGGACGTGACAGTTCGTTATCCGGGCAGTGAAAGCCCGGAGGGTTGCGGAGCTAACTCCGACTACCAGGTGGATTACCGGGTCATAGCCAGTTCCGCCAAGGTCGAGGTGCCGAACGTGATAGGCCAAGATCCAGACACCGCGCTTAACACACTGAGCGGCCTAGGGCTGAACGGTGTGATTCGTGAGGAGCCCTCAGACGATTACGAAGACTCGCGGATCACTGATCAACACCCGGGCGCAGGCGCAATAGTGTACCGTGGAACAACGATTACCCTTATTCAGTTGCGTCCCCGAGAAGGGCCACCGCGCTGATTAACATCGCTTCGCCGGAGATACAGGATTGTGATTCCAATGTATTTCGTCCTAACATCACCGAGAAGCGCGCCTACAAAGTCGCTACACGGATTGCTACACGGCGCTTTGTGGCTTGTATGTTATTGAAAAATAAAGCTATTGACTGGGGCGGCTGGTGGGATTCGAACCCACGACATCCAGAACCACAATCTGGCGCTACTACCAGCTGAGCTACAGCCGCCGTTTTCACCAGTTTATCGCAAACCGGCCTTCTTCCAAAGCTCGTCGACGCGGGCGCGGACCTCGTTGCTCATCCGAATCACATCCGGCCACGGCCGCGTGAAGCCTTCTTCGGGCCACTTCTTCGTTGCGTCGATCCCCATCTTCGAGCCGTAGTTCGGCAGCCGGCTGGAATGATCCAAGGAATCGACGGGTCCCATCACGAACTGAATGTCGCGCTCGGGGTCGATGTTATTCAGCGCCTTCCAGGCCACCTCGCGCACATTCTGGACGTCGACATCTTCATCCACAACCACGATGCACTTAGAGAACATCGCCTGGCCCAGGCCCCAGATTGCGTGCATCACCTTGCGCGCGTGGCCCGGGTACGACTTGCGGATCGATACCAGAATCAGGTTGTGGAAGATGCCCTCGGCGGGCATGCAGATGTCGCGGACCTCGGGCAATTGCAAGCGCATCAACGGGAGAAAAATGCGCTCAATCGCCTTTCCCATGTAGAAATCCTCCATGGGCGGAGGACCGACGATCGTCGTGGCATACACCGGCTTGTTGCGATGCGTGATGCAGGTGATGTGGAACACCGGATATTCGTCCGCGAGCGAATAGAAGCCTGTATGGTCGCCGAAGGGTCCTTCGGTGCGCAGTTCGCCCAACTCAACATAGCCCTCGAGCACGATTTCCGCGTTCGCGGGGACTTCCAGATCGCATGTTTCGCACTTGACCATCTCGACCGCGTCGCCGCGCAGGAAACCGGCGATCATCATTTCGTCCAGATCCGGCGGCAACGGCAGAATCGCCGAGTACATAGTCGCTGGATCGGCGCCAATCGCAACCGCGACGTCCATTCGCTTCGACTGACCGCCTGCACGCAGCCGGCGGTAGTGCTCGGCGCCCTGCTTATGGGTCTGCCAGTGCATACCGGTGGTGCGGCTGTCGAATACCTGCAGCCGGTAGCAACCACAGTTCCGCTTGCCTGTATCGGGATTGCGCGAGAAAACCATCGGCAGCGTGATGAAGCGTCCCGCATCGCCCGGCCAGCATTGCAGGATTGGAAATTCATCGAGCGAGAAGCCCTCGCGCCGAATATTTTCTTTGCACGGGCCGCCCGAAACAGTCTTTGGAAAAATCGACGCCAAATCGGCCAGCTTCGGGAGCATCTTCAACTTCCCCAACATGCCCTCGGGCTTGCGCATGGCAATTAATTCAGCGATTCGCGCGGCCACATCCTCGGGCGAAGCTTCCAAAGCCAGCTGCATTCGCCGTTCGCCGGCGAACGCATTGATCAGCACCGGTATATGGGAGCCCTTCGGTTTTTCAAACAGGAACGCAGGTCCCCCGGTCTTGACCGAGCGATCGGCGAACTCCGCGATCTCGAGATGCGGGTCCACTTCGATAGAAACTCGCTTGAGCTCGCCGGCTTTGTCGAGCGCGCGCACGAAATCGCGTAGGTCTTTGTAGGGCATGTATAGTTATCAGTTATCAGTCATCAGTTATCAGTCCTCAGTTTCGTTGCATCAGTTGTAGCGGTCAGTTCGCAACTGATAACTGAAAACTGATAACTGAAAACTGACAACTAACTTATGATAAACAGGACTGCTTTTGTTACCGGCGCTAGCCGCGGGATTGGGCTGGCATGCGCGCAGGCGCTGGCTGCCGCGGGGTGCCGCGTGGTGCTCGCCGCACGCGACACCGCGAAACTCGAAGAGGCTTCCGCGGCGATTCCCGGGTCTTCGTGGGTTCGCATCGACCTCGCGTCCTCCGATTCGATCGAAGACGCTTTTCGAAATGCTGGAAAAGTGGACATCCTGGTCAATAACGCCGGAATTACCCGGGACGGCTTGGCGATGCGCATGAAAAAGGAGGCCTGGGAGGAGGTGCTCGCGACAAATCTGACCGGTTCATTCCTGGCGATTCAAAAGGTGCTGCCGGGTATGGTCAAGGAGCGCTGGGGAAGAATCATCAATGTTTCTTCGATCGTCGGACAAGCGGGCAATCCGGGGCAGGCGAACTATGTAGCTTCGAAGGCGGGATTAATCGGGCTTACCAAGTCGCTGGCGCAAGAACTCGGCAGCCGGAATATCACGGTGAACGCCGTCGCTCCGGGATTTATCGAAACTGACATGACCGGCTCTTTGCCCCAGGAATTGAAGGATTCCATGCTTGGCCGCATTCCGTTGAAGCGATTCGGTAAAGCCGAGGAGGTCGCCGCGGCCGTCCGGTTCCTGGCGAGCGAAGAGGCCGCCTACATCAGCGGACACGTATTAAACGTCAGCGGCGGAATGTATATGTAGGGATCGCGTTTACCGCACGGAAACGAAATTGGTCAACCATTGCGGCTGAAAACGGCTGGCGATGGTTTTCGCGGGCGGAGTATCCGGATCGGCCGGCGGCTTGTGCTGCATCGCGACTAGCAGGAACCGCAGCCCTTCATAGCTACGCCAATACATGTTATGGCGGATCATGTCGCTGCGGAAGCTAAGGATCTGACGCCGCAGCATTAGTTGCCAAGGCTTTCCATGCACGGGCAGCGTATCAGGCAAGAAATTGACGCCGGTAGGGTGCTTGCAGCCATTCATTTCCACGATCGCGAGCCGTCCGTCGGTTTCCATGGTGTCGCCAGTGGCATTCTTCACGATGTGAGGAACGTTCGCCCGCTCCCAGGAATCAACCGCGCTGGCGCAGTCGGTGAACGCGATGTCCTGGACCACCTTGTCACGCTCGCGATCCACCTGCCGCGCGACCTGATGAGTCATCAATCGTCCGGGGCGAAAATACGCATAGTCGATATCCCGCGTTGCGGCTCCGATCCAGATTTCTCTGCCGTCCTCCGTTTCCCCCTGGCTCCACAGCCGCACATGATGACGCTTCGAAAAATCGTTGAAGCCCTTTTGCCAGGACATGTCCGCGGGTTCATCGTTGAGAAACAGCGAGGACATCGGAGCGTCTCTGAGGGAGCGCTCGCCAGCTACGGCGAAAGCGCTGGACAGGTGAGACCGGAACGTTGCAGGGCGCGCTTCGGTCCAGCCGGCGGCCGCGAACGCCGACGCTAGCTCGCCGCGAGAACCGAGAAGCACCAAATTGACCAGGTCGGAGGGACGGCCGCTAAGGGCCTCCGCGCGATCCGGTATAGCCGATAGAACAGGAGCGAGGGCTGCACGTTCCGCCGCGGTAAGCGGACCGGGTCCGTCTTCCGAATCCGGCTCTGGTTTGGCTTGTACCGGCTCGGTTAACGCCAGAGTAAGCTCCGCTCCGGTGGGCAGGTAAATCTCCGGCTCCGGGACTTGCATCATTATGGACTTAATCGCCCAAATGACCATCCGCGCGTGTGTTTCTGAAAGTAACGCTTGACGGATAAGATGGGCGGCCCGGTTGCCTACGCTAGCAGTGGTTCTTATTTCGCGGATGACGCCGTCCGTGCCGACCTCTTCTCTGCCGTTATCGACAGTGATCACTTGCGCTGGAATCGTAGCCATCTCTTCCGCGCCGGGGACCTCGATCGAATGGAAGTCGAGGCTGAGAGCCGCGGTTTCATGCACCAGGCCTAGGCCGACCCGGCGCGCGGAACGAACTTCTCCGGTCAGCACGCTGCCCGCGGGATAGAGTGTGCGGTCGCCGATCTGTACTGGCGCAATGAGTACTGCGCGCACTGGCGAGCCTGGCCGGCTGGCGAACGAGCCCACCGGCGAGGTCAGGCGAATATGCAATGGCGTGCCTTGCGGCGCTTGAATGCATGCCTGCGCGCTCCCGCAATCGAGCATTCGCGCGGCGAGCAACACCGAATAAATGGGCGGCATGTAAGCTAGCAAGCATAATGCATATCGCCCGAGAATACTAGTCAGTATAAATTCGGATGCTATAGTGATTTAGGCGCGGGCGGGAGTAACTCAATGGTAGAGTCACAGCCTTCCAAGCTGTTGGTTGCGGGTTCGATTCCCGTCTCCCGCTCCAGAAAATCAACCCTTACAATCACCCCGGTTCCGGATTTGCTGCGCTTCCGGTATTATACGCGTCGGAAAGCGTTCTCAGCAGAGTAATAGCGCATCGCCAACGCTCCAATCAAGAAAGGGTGTACTGGTTCTAATTCACGTACAGCACGTGCCCATTTGTATTCGGCACGGGAACCCACATCGAAAGCTACCGGTCCATGAAAATATTGCTGTAGGCCCTTTGATTGCTCTAGGTTTCGCGGTCCAGCCGGAGGAGATCGCGAAGCCCTATGTTTTTCTCGCCTCGCCGCCATGCTCCCGTAACATCACCGGCGAGATCCTGCCCAATACAGGCGGCTGATCCGGAGTCTTGCGCGTGGCGACAATAGCTCCACGGGCGGAATCCGGCCCCCCGGAAAGGAAGAAACGGAATCGGCTCGACCTGTTTTTCTGCGATCTGGGTCCGGGGCTCGTTACCGGCTGTGCCGATGACGATCCGTCCGGCATCTCGACTTATGCGGTCGCCGGCGCGGCGTTTGGTTACGCGCCTCTCTGGACCGCCCTTCTTTCATTGCCGTTGATGGCGGCGATTCAGTTGATGTGCGGCCGTCTCGGTATGGTGAGCGGCCGCGGCCTCGCGGCCGTGATCCGCCGGCACTATCCGCGATGGGTCCTCTGGGGCGCCTGCCTGCTGCTGATCGTCGCGAACGTAATTAATATCGCGGCCGACCTGGGCGGCATGGGCGAAGCGGCGGAACTGGTGACGGGGCTGCCCGCGCTCGCCTGGACGCCCGCCTTTACAGTGCTGATCGTGTCATTCCTGTTTTGGTCGTCCTACCGGCGGATCGCGCGAATTTTCAAATGGATCACACTCGTGCTTCTGGCTTACGTGCTGACCGCATTTTTCGCGCACGTCGATTGGCGCGCAGCTCTGGCGGCGACCTTGCTTCCGAAGCTGGCCTGGTCGAAGGACTCGCTTTCCGTGCTGGTCGGCATTCTTGGCACGACGATTTCGCCCTATCTATTTTTCTGGCAAGCGGCGCAGGAGGTGGAGGAGGAGAAGGCCGCCGGAAAGACACTTGCGCAGCGCCGGGGCGCAACCCAAGCCGAATTGCGCCGGTTGCGCGTCGATGTCTTCACGGGCATGTTCGTCTCGAACCTGATCATGTATTTCATCATTCTCACCACCGCGGCCACGCTTCATGTGGATGGAAAAACGCAGATTACTACCGCGCGAGAGGCAGCTGAGGCACTGCGTCCGCTGGCCGGGGCTGCGGCTTTCTGGCTGTTCGCGGGCGGCCTCATCGGAACGGGCATGCTTGGCGTCCCGGTGCTGGCGGGTTCCTGCGCCTATGCTATCGCTGAAGCGGGGGCTTGGCGCGGCTCGCTCGAACATCGCCCGCAACGGGCGCGAAAATTCTACGCTGTGCTCGCCTTGTCGATGACAGGCGGACTAGTAATCGAGTTTCTCCGTCTCAATGCCGTCAAAATGATGTTCTGGTCGGCTGTGGTCAACGGCGCGCTCGCGCCGCCGCTCATCCTGCTGGTTATTCTTCTGACAAATAATCGCAATATTATGGGAGCGCGGGTCAATCCGCCGCTGCTGCGCGTTTTCGGCTGGACCACCTTCGCCCTGATGAGCGCCGCGACACTCGCGATGCTCCTCTTCGCGTTTTCAGGGCAGGGCTGACTGTATGACGAACGATGTCAACCATACATCGCCTTTGGCCCTGGTGCTGATCGATGTCGTCAATCATTTTGAATTTCCCGATGGCAAGCAACTCCTGCGCCATGCGATGCCGATCGTTACGCCCCTCGCCAAACTCAAACAGCGGGCCCGCAACGCCGGAATTCCCGTGATCTATGTCAACGATAATTTCGCGCAATGGCGCTCCGACCCCGGCAAGCTAGTGGCCTACTGCCTCCGCACCGAGTGCGACGGGCGGAATTTCGTCCGTCCTCTCCAGCCGGGTGAGGAGGATTATTGCGTACTGAAACCCATGCACTCCGCCTTTTATCAGACGCCGCTCGACGTATTGCTGAGGCATCTGGGCGCGTCATCGCTCGTGCTTGCGGGGCTCGCCACAAATAGCTGCGTCCTGTGCACGGCGCACGATGCGAAAATGCGCGACTACGACGTGACCGTCGTGTCGGACTGTTGCGCGGCGCGAACCGTGAAGGAGCACAACCAGGCGCTCGATCATATCCGCGAAATGGCCGATGGGCGGATCGTGCGTTCGCAATCCTTGCGATTCGATCGGAGCAAGCTTTCTCGGAATGGCGGCTCCGCCCAAAAGAAACGGCAGGGCGATGGACGTTGACGCGGAATCGAACCGGGCGGAACGGGCATCGCTGAGCAACGCGGAGATAGCCGACCGGCTCGCCAGCCTCGCGCAGCTTCTTTCTACCCAGAACGAGAACCCATACAAGGTCAAGGCCTACCGCCGTGCCGCTGCGCGCATCCGAACGTTCGCGGAGAGTCTCGACGAGATGGTCCGGGAGGAAGCCGATCTGACGCGGTTCGCCGGAATCGGCGAGGGTATCGCAGCCGCGATCCGGGAGATCGTGACGACCGGCGCTCTCGGCAAGCTCGACAAGCTGCGCGAACAGGCCACCCCCGCGGTAGCCGGCATCAGCGCTTATCCGCGCCTGGATCCGAAGCGCGTGATGCGGATCTACAAGAAGCTCCGTATCGCTTCCGTGGACGAACTCAAAGCGCAGCTCGAAAACGGCACGATCCAGCAAGTCTTTGGCGCGCGCATGGCGCAGCATATACAGCAGGGGCTGACAGAAACGCACGCTCTGCTGCTCTATCATGCGGACGATCTGCGTGATGCGATTGAAGCTTTCCTGGTGGGGCCGTGCGGTGCGGCGCGGGCGGAGGCCGCCGGCGACTACCGCCGCCGCGTGGAAGTCATCGACGAGCTGGTCTTCGTTGTTGAGACGGGCGATTTCGCGCGCGTAATCGCCCGCATGCAACGTTACGGCGGCCGGACGCCAATTCTGTCTTCCGGCGCCGACTCCGCTTTCTTCGCGCTGTCTTCGGGAATAGGACTGCGGCTGCAGCGCGGCGACAAGAATAATTGGGGCATTCACATGGTGGCGTGCACGGGATCGAAGGCGCATTTGCGCAAGCTTACGACCGTTTCCGGGCCGCTGCGCAGTCTAACAGGGGAGGCATTCCCGACAGAAGCTGCGTTCTATCGCAAATTCGAGCTCGCCTATATAGAGCCCGAACTGCGCGAAGGCCGCGACGAGGTGCGGCAGGCGGGGGCCGGGCAGCTTCCGAAGCTGGTCGCACTCGACGATATTCGCGGCGACCTGCACGCGCACACGACCTCAAGCGACGGCAGCCATTCGATCGAGGCGATGGCGGCCGCGGCGCGCAAGCGCGGCTACGAATACGTGGGCATCAGCGATCACTCGCAGAGCCTGAAGATCGCGCGCGGCGTGGCGGTGGAGGATCTTTGGGCGCAGATACGGTTTATCGACAAGCTGAATGGCCGCCTGCACGGCTTTCGCATTCTGAAGTCAAGCGAGGTCGACATTCTGGCTGACGGTTCGCTCGATTACCCGGACGATCTGCTCAAGGAGCTCGACTATACGGTCTGCTCGATTCACTTGCGCTTCGGGCTTGGCCGTGAGGCGCAGACCGAACGCATCCTGCGGGCGATGGACAACCGGTATTTCAATATCCTCGGCCACCCGATCGGGAGATTGTTGCTCAAGCGGCCGGGCTACGACATCGACATCGACCGGGTTGTCGACCATGCCCGGGCCAACGGTTGTTTCTTCGAAATAAATTCCAGTCCCGACCGGCTTGATCTCTCGGCCGAGAACGCCCGCCGCGCTGCGGAGGCCGGCGTCATGATTGCAGTTTCGACGGATTCGCACAGCACCGGTGAGTTCGGCCTGATCCGCTGCGGGCTGGACCAGGCGCGCCGTGCCGGGCTTGAAAAGAGCGCGATCCTAAACTGCCTGCCCTGGCCACAGCTCCAGCGGCTGCTGCGGCGCTAACAAATATCCCTGTTCGCATGGAAGCGAAATTGCTCCGCGAGTTGATGGCGACATAGCGCCGGGGGAGTGTCCCGGCGCCCGCATTTTTCAATTTGGAGGGAGACAGTCTCAATGCTGGAAAGACTTCCTTTGCCCGAGAAACACGCGATCGCCATTCGCGAAGAAGGATCATGACGCGTCGGCGCGGCATTCTGAACGAAGCCAACGAAGAGCATCATGTCGCCCGAGTTCTGATCGCGGAGTTGGACAATGCCGGCACAGCCTGACCCACAGGGATGCAAAATTTACCGTGCGTGCCGAGTGTGCGGAGCCATGGAATTCGAGGCGCTCGGGAACCAATGTTGGAGCGCACGACGGAACTTACATAACGCGATGGTTGCCGCCGTTAATGGAAAAGACAAAACGCCTGCGCAGATGGCGCGTCGTAAAAGCGCCCCTCGGAAAATGGGGCGAAAGCCTGCTGTCAGGTCCTCAAGAACCGTCCGAGTCCGGGCGGGGCATTAAGGAGATAAAATATGCCCGCGAAATCTCGTTCCAGTGGTTCAAGCTCTAGCTCGAAGGGAAAACGCAAAATCCACAAGGTGATGAAGGAACACAAGGAGGGCACGCTCAAATCGGGCAGCGGCAAGAAAGTGAAGAGCCGCAAGCAGGCGGTTGCGATCGCTCTCAGCGAAGCGCGCAAGTCCGGCGCCAAGATCCCGAAAAAGAAAAAATCGTAGCCGTCCGGCTCGACTCTTCGGCGCGCCCGCCAGAAGCGGCTCGCGCCGAAATTTTGTCCCCTGAAGCGCCCTGTACACAGCCGCCCCGGATCGAACCGGGCTGAGGGCCTGGTTCAGCGTTGATGGTTCTCGATCGCCTCTATCGCTGTTTGTGCCGCTTTCGAAATGCTGATCGGGGGCATCAAGCCGAAGCCGCGATTTTGAGCCGCAACGGCCGGCATTTCCGCTCGGGCGAACTCGCGGAGCTTGGGAAGATCGCCGGCATCGCCCATTTGAGCCAGCGCCCGTATGCCAGCGAGTTTGTCGGAGATATCCGGGCGGTTCAAAAGATCGCGCGCGACGACCGGCACGCGCGGGTCGCGGAATTCGAGCGCCTGGTTTAAGGCGGCGTTTCCCGCAATTCCGCCCAGCTTGGCGATTTCCAGCAGGTACGGCACGGCGGCTATATCGCGGTAGCCGGCTATGGCCTCCACTGCGTTTACAGCCACCAACAACTGCTGGTCTTGGGCCGCCTCCGCGAGCATAGGGAGAAGCTCGGGTTTTTCAAACGCGCCGAGCTGCCTCGCCGCTAGCGCCCGGACCTGCGGGTCGGGATCGGCCAGCGCGTCCTTCAGCTCCGGGATCGCCCCTGCGATGCGCAGGTTAATTCCGGCGCAGGAGCGGACCGCCGGGTCTTGCAGCGTATTGCGCATTACGCGCACGATGGGCGGCGCACTCAAACCTCGCAACGCATAGCAGCCGTCATTGCGCTGCGCCACCGTCCGCGACGGGTCTCGCATGGTTGCGATTAACGCAAACACCGTTAACGGATTCATGGACGAAACTCCGGATTCAAGGTCTTAACTCTGGCGGCGTATTCGGCGGCCTGTTCCCGGTCGCCCGCAGCCAGCGCAATCTGCTGCGCGTGGTAATAAAACATCGGCTCCGGCGTGCCGAGTTTTAGTGCCTCGGCGATTGCGGATTTCGCCTCATCGTACTCTTTGTTTCGGTACAGCGCCCAGGCCAACGCATCGAAGGTGTAAATGTCCTTGCGGATCGCCAGCTCTGCTTTGGCTAGTTCCAGCGCGCGGTTCGGGCGCCAGTCATGGTCCGAATAAATCATCGCCACATTCCGGTTGGCTTTTTCGCCGTTGCTTAGGTTGAGATGGTCGTAAACGTCGATCAGGTCGCGTTCCTCTTGGGCCTTCCTGGGATTCCCTGAAGCCGTGTACAAGTCATAAAGCGCGGCCGCATAATCGGGCATTGGGGTTGCAGCCTGAGCGCGCTCATAATTGGCGATGGCTTCCGCGGTTTTGCCTTGCACCGCCTGTGCTTTACCCAGTCCCGCGTAACCGGAATGATAGCCGGGGAATACCTTCACTGCCTCGGCGTATGCTTTTTCGGCGTCGGCGCCGCGGCCGGATTTCATGTACAGATGCCCAAGTTCAACCAGGCACCACGCCGTGTTTTCGGGCGAAGGACTTCCGGCTGAGATGGCTCGCTGCATGACCTCGATCGCGCCGGGCATATCGCCCGCCAGAAATCGAAACCAAGCGGCGCGGTTATAGCTCGACATGTCCGGCCGGAGCGTGACCATCTTCTGGTAGGCTTCGGCGGCGGCATCGTATTGGCCAAGCTCGATCAACGCGTCGCCGAGCGTGCCCCAATTCCAGGGATCGTCCGGAGCAATCCGAGTCAGCTCGCGCGAGTCCTCGGCTACCCCCGCGAAGTTATGGCGCTCGAGTTCGATCTCGCTGCGGATGCGCAGGGCTTCGTAATCGTGACGGTCCGCCGCGACCACGTTGTCAACGATTTTCGAGGCGCGTTCGAGATAGCTGAAATCGGTGGTTTCGCGGACCTTCTGAATGTATGCCGCCGCGAGCCGGTTCTGATAATGCAGATCCTCGGGCTTCTTTTGAATCAGGAGTTGGTAGGCCGCGATCTGATCGTCGGTTTTGAGGACCGAGAGCGGATTCACCCCGGTTTGTGCGAAGAGCGATGCTGCGAAGGCAAAGCAGGACAAGCCTAGGCTTGTCCTGGCCCACTTACTTACTAGTGTCCTTGCCTCTACCATTGGTTCCATCCTGCTGGCTATGCGAAAAGCCTGCGTGCGGGGCCGCATTAAACGGAAAGTGATCCAGGTTGGGGATGTCGTTTGAATTCACGCCATCGCCCAACGGCGGGACATTGCTGAAACCTGGAACAAGCACCCCGGCCAGCGCGCGGAGTCCGATATCGACCACGTCATCTCCGATGCGGCGCCCGCCGAAGGGCCATCCTGCGTTATCGCCCGCCAGCGGTCCCAATCGCTGCTGCGAGGCGAGCGGCGTGGGCGGAATGGTCAGGTCGATTCTTGTAATGTCGGGAACGTAAACTCCGAGCAGATCTGTCCGCGGGGCAGGCGGGACTTTCAGGCCGAATACACCGTTCAGAATGCCGCTGGCAAAGAAGGGATCGCCGATAAATGCGGCGAATTGCGCGTCGTTTGCCGGCAGGCTGCGATTCCAGTAATCTTTCATCGGCAACGGAATCAACGCTTCTACCGTGAGCGGATTGCCGACGCGATCCACTTGAACGTATTCGCCATAGTTGACCGGATCGTTCGGGCTGGGCCGAACGGTTACGATCTGGCGGTTGGTGGAAGCCCAAGCGCCGATGTGCGCGTTGGGGTCTTTGGTATCGGTCGGCATCGAGCCGTTTGCCGTCGCCATTGTGATCGGCATCTCTACCGCGATCAGGCTGATGTTGTATCCCGCGAATCCATCGACTGCATTGGGGAACGCCGGCCCAGGCCCGCTGTCCGCCCCGCCGCTCAGCACGGGCGCCGGCGCGCGAAAGTTCAGAAAATCGAAGGTTGCGCCGGAGTCGAAATAGAACGCGTCATCGCGAGGACCAGCGAACACGCGCATTCCGTTCGCCAGGGTGAAAACGCTGGGCTGCCCGAGCGTTGCCTCGTAATTTGGCGTGGATTTCGGGCCCAGATTCGGCGGCGCCACCGAGAGCGGGTGTCCATGGACGTCGGTTTCGAAATAATCCGTCTGGCCGGTCTTCATATTGCGCACGATCACCGAGTACGTCTGGTAGAGGAGAATGCCCTGGCTGTCAATCGAGGTGATGGGCCCCAGATACGAGAGAAACGTCGAGTTCTGGCGCAGCGTCGTTTTGAAGTTGAAATCGATGTTAATATCCGGATTGCCGTCGAGCCCCCGCGAGTTATTGAGACTGAATCGGTACAGCACGCTATCGGAGAACTTGTAATAGCTTGGACCGTTATCCGGGACTTGAAAGCCCTGCGCGCTCATCATCATCACCAGCCGGTCCGAGCGGCCTTGCTCATAGCTCCGGAAAAGATAGAAGTCATTGAGATTAGCCGTTTGATCTTCAAGCAGCAGCGGGCCGTTGCGATGGCTGGCGGCGAATAGAGAGCCGCCCAGACAGGTCGCGAGCGCGCCGACGCGAAATAGGTTATAGCGCATTCACTCCTCCTTGTGAGCGCAAAAAACGTGCGGCGCGCAACTCCACATCTTCGGAACCGTCCCTCGCCCGCACCGTTCTGCGCGAAGTTCGTAGACCTTGGTCTGAACTACGTAACCAATACGAAGAGCCTGGGGATATTGGATGTTCGTGCGGGTGCAATTGCCTTCCTTCCGATATCATGTATTAATGCGGCGAGTTCAAGTGCGGCTAACGAAGGCTCAGCTTGAGGCGCTTCGCCACGAGTCAGGATGTACGGGGCGCTCGGTTGCGGACTTAATTCGTGAAGGAGTCGACCGTCGGCTAACCGAAAGAACTGCGATCTCCCGCGATGAGCGGATCAGAAGGGCCCTTGCCGGCGTGGGTAAGTTTTCGTCAGGGCAGCGGGACGCAAGCGCCAAGCACGATAAGTATCTGGCCGATGCCTTCATGCTAAACTGATTTACATGGCCAAAGTGTGTGAAATTTGCGGGCGCGGGCCCCAGTTCGGAAATCGCATCAGCCACGCCCACAACGTGACCAAGCGGCGCTGGAACCTTAATTTGCAACAGGTACACGCGATGGTGCACGGCGCATCCAAGCGCATTCGTGTGTGCACGTCCTGCATCAAAAGCGGCAAGATCCAAAAAGCGGCTTAGTCCGCGCGGCATCGACTGCAGCGCGATCACGATGTGGAGCTAGCGCCGAAAATGAACAGCTTCACCCCAACTCCTCGCACCCGAGTTGTCCGCCACGCCGAGCGCGGCGTTTACGACCGGGAGCAGATCTATTCCATCCTGGATGAAGCGTTCATTTGCCATGTAGGATTTGTAGCGGACGGGCAGCCCTACGTTATTCCGACAGCGTACGGGCGGGCGGACGATCGATTGTATCTACATGGCGCAGCGGCGAACCGGATGCTGCGATCGCTCGCACAGGGCGTAGACATTTGCGCGACCGTCACACTGATCGACGGGTTCGTGATGGCGCGAGCCGCGTTCCGGCAATCGTTTAATTACCGGTCGGTGGTGATTTTAGGTAAGGCCCGGCTTATAACCGATCCCGCCGAGAAGACTGCCGCGCTTCGCTGCCTGACCAATCATGTTGTTGCGGGGCGGTGGGAAGAAGTGCGGCCGCCGGATGAAAAAGAACTTGCCGCAACCAGCGTCCTTGAGTTGCCGATCACCGAGGCTTCCGCGAAGGTCCGGTCCGGTCCGCCGCTGGACGCGGAGGCGGACTGGCCGCGGCCTGTCTGGGCGGGTGTGGTGCCCGTGGAATTGGCAACGGGCGAGCCGGTGCCGGACACCCATCTACTGCCTGGAATTCCGGATTTGAATCTGGATCGCTTCGGCCGTTAAAACGGCACGTCGTCCTCGCCGACGCCTTCCGAAGGAGGAGGCATCGCGGCCGGAGCGGCCGCGGGGCGAGCGCGTGGAGCGCTGCGCATCGCCGGTTCCTGCGAGTAGTCGTCGGGACCGCCGCCCATTCCGCCTTCCCCACGGCCGCCGAGAAGAATCACATCATCCGCGACGACTTCCGTCGTCCAGACCTTTTTGCCGTCCTTGTCGTCATAGCTCCGGGTTTGCAACCGGCCTTCGACATAAACCTGCTTGCCTTTCGTCAGGTACGGCGCAACGTTCTCGCCGCGCCATAACACTACGCGGCTCCAGTCGGTTTCTTCTTTCCACTCCCCCGTTTGCTGATCTTTCCAGCGGCGGTTCGTGGCCACCGAAAACTTGGTTACCGCAACCTGCGAAGCGGTATAGGCGGTTTCGGCGTCCCGACCGAGATGCCCAATCAAAATCACTTTATTGACGCTACGGCTTGCCATTAATCTGCACTCTAACACATTGCCGCGATAACGGCGTCCGTGAACTCCTGTGTTCCCGCCGAGCCGCCGACATCCGGCGTGAGATGCAGTTTTGCGGAGTAGATCTTCTCTACGGCGGCTTGTAATAGGTCCGCGGCCGCTTGCTCGCGCAGGTGAACCAGCATCATCGCAGCCGATAGCATCATGGCCGTCGGGTTGGCGATTCCTTTACCGGCAATGTCCGGCGCCGACCCGTGCACCGCTTCAAAAACCGCATGGTTTTCGCCCAAATTCGCGCCTGGAACTACGCCCAGTCCGCCCACTAACCCCGCGGCCAGATCCGATACGATGTCGCCGTACAGATTCGGCAGCAGCAGAATATCGAACTGTTCGGGGCGGATTACCAGTTGCATCGATGCGTTATCGACAATCAATTCCCGGTAATCGATCTCCGGATGGCGTTGCGCAATCTCGCGGCAGCAGCGCAGGAACAGGCCATCCGCGAGCTTCATGATGTTCGCCTTATGGATCGCCGCCACTTTCTTGCGCCCGTTCGATATCGCATACCGGAACGCAGTTTCGGCGATCCGCACCGACGCAGCGCGCGTGATCACTTTCAAGCTGGTCACGACATCCGGGATCACTTCGTGTTCTAAACCGGAATACAAATCCTCGGTGTTTTCACGGAAGATCACCATGTCGATTTTTACGTCGCTGAAACGCGTAACCAAGCCGGGGATGGATCGTACCGGACGCACGTTCGCGTAGAGATCCAGCCGCTTGCGCAACGCGACGTTGACGCTGGTATAGCCTCCAGCCACCGGTGTTGTCACCGGCGCCTTGAGGCCGATGCCGGTTCGCTCCAGGCTCTCGATTACGTGTTGCGGAAGGGATTGTCCGGTCTTTGCAATGATCTCGGGATTTAGTTCCGCGGTTTCCCAGTCGATCTTTACTCCTGTTGCATCAACTGCGCGGCGGGCGGCGCCGGACACTTCCGGTCCGATTCCGTCGCCCGGAATCAGCGTCACTTTATGGGACATGAATGAACTATTGTAAAAGGTCGCGGCCGGCGTACAATTCGCGCACCAGCGCGTGATGATTTTCAAGCGCTTTCGCGCGACGCAGCTTCATGGTCGGCGTTAATTCGCCCGCTTCGATCGAAAACTCGCGGTCCAGGATTTTGAACCTGCGAACTTGTTCGAATGACGGCAACTCGCGGTTCGCGGTTTGCACCGCCTGCTCCACGGCCGGATGTGCTTTGTCCGGAGAACCGCTGACGGTTACAAGCGCGGTCACGTACGGCAAATTGTCTCCGATAAGCAACACCTGGCTGATCAGAGGCTCGCGTTTCAGCAGCGCTTCAATGCGAGACGGGTAAATTTTCTTTCCGTTGGAAGAAACGATGATTTCTTTTTTGCGGCCGGTGATGTAAAAATAGCCTTCGTTATCTTTTTCAGCGATGTCGCCGGTGGCGAGCCAGCCATCGCGCAGCACCGCGGCTGTGGCGGCGGGGTCGTTGTAATAGCCGGAGAAAACGCAAGGAGTCTTAAGCAGCAATTCGCCATCGGCATCGATGCGCGCCTCCACTCCCGGAAGAAGCCTGCCGATGCTGCCGGCCTTGGGCCGGTCCAGCGGATTGAGCATCGCGACGCCGCCCTCGGTCAGCCCGTAACCTTCGATCAGAGGCATCCCGATCGCCGCATAAAATTCGGCAAGGTCCTTTCCCAGGGGCGCGGCTCCCGAAGCGGCAATGCGGAGCCGGCCGCCCAACCGGCGGCGAATCTTAGAAAAGATCACACGATCGAAAAAGGCCATAGCGATGCGCATCCAGCGCGGTACGGCCTTGCCTTGCTCTCGCAGTCTCGCTGCTTCCGCGCCGATTCCCAACCCGGCGTAGAAAAGTTTCTTTATGGGCGCGGGACGTTTGCGAATTTCGGCGGAGATTGTCGCGTACACGCGCTCCCATACGCGCGGCGGGGCGAGGAAGAACGTCGGCCGGATGGAGCGAAGCTCATGCGGAAGTTTGCTGAGGCTTTCCGAAAACCATACGCAAGCGCCTTCGTAAATCGGCAGCAGCTCCATCACAACGCGCTGCGCTATGTGGGCCGACGGAAGGAAGGCGATGGTCGAATCCTTTGGCGAAAGCGGCAGAACCGTCGGCCCCATCTCGATATTCGACACCAGAGCGCGATGTGTGACCATTCCGATCTTCGGCGTCCCGGTGGCCCCGGACGTCATATAAAGCACCGCCAAAGCGGCGGCATTGTATCCGGCGAGGATGCGGTCGAACGCGCCCGGGTCGCTTTCGAGCGTCCGCCGGCCTTCGGCTCGAATCTCTTCAAGCGTCTTGCATCCTGCCGACGAGCCGGTGAGCAAAATCCAGGTAAGTTCGGCGCCGGCGCCTTTTAGCCCGCGCAGAGCTTTCTCATTTTCTACGAAAATTACACGCGCGCCGCAAATTCGGACAGTGTTCACCTGTTCTTCATAGGGCACGCTGGTATAAAGCGCCGCGGCTATCGCGCCGCTCGCGATTACGGCCAAATCCGCGAGATAAAACTCCGCGCGAGTTTCCGATTGCAGCGCGATTACATCGCCTTGGCGCACGCCTATCGAGCGCAATCCAACGGCGATCTGGCGGACCGTGTCGGCGTATTCGCGCCAAGTCCAACACCTGTATTGCCCTCCGCCGGTGGGTTGCCGCAGCGCATTCTCTTCGGGAATTTTGGCGGCGGTGGCTTCAAGAACGGACCAGACGGTCCCGTGCGAGGCGCTCACTCAGGTCAATGCTAACATGCGGCGCGTCGCCCGAAAATCGAAGCAAACATGATCGGAATTTAACTTTCACCATCGCAACTTGCATTTCTTTTCGGGGCTTGTATGTACAGAGGGCCGCGAAGCTCTCGCGAACAAAGGAGAAAGAGACATGCATCGGATGATTTTAGGAGTTGTGGCTGGCGCATTGACCGTGGGGATGGCCGTAGGTTTCAGTCAAAATCCGGATAAGATTGCGGACCGGAAGGAGAACCAGCAGGACCGAATCGCGCAGGGTGTTAAGAACGGCACGCTCACCCCGTCCGAAACGGCGCACCTGGAAACGCGGGAGGCGAAACTGAATAAGGAGATCCGCAAGGACCGCAAGCAAAACGGCGGAAACCTTACAAATAAACAGAAGGCGCAAGTCAACCGGCAGCAGAATCGTCTGAGGAATGCGATCTACCGCGACAAACACGACGGAAAGAACAAATAGCCAGGCGCACAGGGCCGCCCGTGCGGGCAGGCTTCGTTGTGCGCTTGTTACTAAAGATATGAGTGAATCGCCCGCGCTGGTGATAATCGATCTGCAGAAAGCAATCGACGACCCGCGCTGGGCGCTTCACGGTCCGCGCAACAATCCGCAAGCCGAACGCAATATCGCTGCGCTGCTGAGCGCATGGCGTGGGCGCGGTTGGTCCATTTATCACGTCCGGCACCATTCATTGGAACCAGACTCCGCCTATCGCCCTGGCCAGCCGGGCAACGAATTCAAAGCCGAAGCAGAGCCGTTAACGGGCGAGGCTGTGATCGTTAAACGCACCAACAGCGCATTCATCGGAACAGATTTAGAAGCGCGGCTACGGCGCGCCGGCATTGCGACTTTGGTTGTTTGCGGCGTGATTACGAACAACTCCGTAGAAGCGACTGTCCGCGTGGCGGGGAATCTCGGCTTTGAAACTTATCTGGTCGAGGACGCCTGTTTCACATTCGCACGGCCGGACTGGGAGGGACGCATTCGTATGGCTGAGGAAGTCCACGCGATGTCGCTCTCGAATTTGAATGGCGAATACGCGACGGTGCTGACCACTGCTCAGGTACTCAATTGGACTACGCCGGCTGGCGGCTCGCGCGCAAGTTCAGAATAAGCTGCATCACCAGGTTCTCAATCTGGTTTGCGACCGCGCGATACACCTCCGGTTTTTGTCCGATTGGATCTTCCACTGTCCATTCCATGCACCGGGGCGCCATCTCGGGCACGGCGAGTCCGCTCATGTTCACCATCACATCGAACTGTTCGCGAGCGAAGAACCCCAGGCTCTTCGGGAACTGACCGTCCGCGGTAATGTTCTTTTCGGCCAGCACCTCATGCGTCAACGGCGCGATGCCGCCCGCCGGCATCAGGCCCGCGCTCGCCGGCGCCAGAACATCGGATCCGTAGGCGCGCGCGAAAGCTTCGGCCATCTGGCTGCGGCAGGAATTTCCGACGCACACGAAAAGGATTCGCGTCTTACCCGGCGCGGGAGTGGCCCGCCGTCGCGTCACAGTGCCTGCCGATACCATTCCAGCGTCCGCCGGAGCCCTTCTTCGATCGAAAAGCGCGGTGCGTGCCGTAGTTCCGCGATGGCGCTGGCCGTATCCGCCATTGAGTCGCGCACATCGCCGGGCCTGGGCGGGCCGTAGCGCGGAGCAATCTCGACGCCCTCGATCTTCTGCAACAGGCGCCACAGAAGATTCAATGAGAACCGGCCGCCATTCCCCGCATTGAACATCTTCCCCGAAACGCCTTCTGCTTGGGACGCCTTGAAACACAGCTCGGCCACATCCTCAACATAGGTGAAATCGCGCGTCTGCTCTCCGTCGCCGAAAATCGTGGGCGCGGTGCGCGCGAGAAGATGCTTCATAAAAAGACTAAGCACGCCGGAGTACTGGCTGGAAGGATCCTGCCGCGGGCCGTAGACATTGAAAAACCGCAATGCAACCGTCTCCAGGCCGAAGCAGGAATCGAAAACGGATGCGTAGTATTCGCCCACCAGTTTCTGCACCGCGTATGGACTCTTGGGCATCGGCCGCATCGATTCCGTTTTCGGAAGCGTAGGCGTGTCGCCGTAAGCGGAAGACGATGCGGCGTACACCACCCTGCGAACACGCCCCTCCGCGGCCGCGCGAAGAACGTTGAACGTGCCGTCGATGTTGACCTCGTGCGATGGAACCGGGTCGTCAATGGATCGGGGAACCGAAGGAATTGCGGCGAGATGGAACACCGTATCGGCGCCCATCAGCAGCGGCGCAATCGCGGAGAAAACGCGTATATCGGCGCGGTGAAATTCTATCTTGCTGCAGACCTCCTCCAGATTGCGTTCGAATCCCGTGAGCAGGTTATCGATAACAGAAACTTTGCCGTGCGGAATCAGCGTCCGCACCAGTGAGGAGCCGATAAAACCCGCTCCGCCTGTCACCACATAGCGTTTTTCAGGCATGAACTTCCAGTGTAAGGGGATGGCGCGAAGGCTGCGCTAAAATGATGGAAAGCTCGGAACATGGGCCGGTAGCTCAGTTGGTAGAGCATCGCACTTTTAATGCGGTGGTCGCGGGTTCGAGTCCCGCCCGGCTCACCAGAACAATCCCGGTAGCTTACGTTACATCGTCAGTCGCGTATACCAAGCCGCGTACGAGCCACACTACCCCTTTTGCGCCCGCCGCAGCCGGTACAGTTCGGGACTGACGGTCCTATCCCTGAGTTTCTTCCAGTCGTCCTGTACACTGATCAGCCTGCCGGAAATGTGATTGGACTGCTCGGAGGCAAGGAACAGGGCCAACTCAATCTGCTTTTCGGGCGGAACTCCGCCGGTAATGCGAACATGCCTCGCCTCTTCAACCTCGCGCCAGCCGGCGCGCTCGCCCGCCGTCAGGATTTGATCGGTCATGTGCGTATAAGTAGCTCCGGGCGATAAGCAGTTGACTTGGATGTTGTGCTGCTCCACTTCTTCGGCCAAGGTCTCCGCGAACCGGACCAGAGCCGTTTTGGTTGCGTTATAAAGCGCGAAGTTCGGGCGCGAGGGAGTCGCGCCGCCTCCCGAAAGAATAATGATCTTCCCGCTGCGCTCAGCGATCATGTGAGGGAGCACCGCGCGGCAGGCGTTCAGCACACCCGTAAAGTTGGTCCGGATCACTTCATCCCAGATTTTCGGCCCAGTTTCGACAAACGGACCTATCGGGCCCAGAATCGCAGCCGCGCACAGGAGCACTGTGGGATGCGCCCCAAATTGCACGCGCATGCGTTCCACAGCGGCCGTGACCTGCTCGAAATCGCAAACGTCAGCCCGAAGGCGTAAAGCCGAGCCTCCGGCGTGTTCAATTTCCAGATGGCAAAGATCCAATTCGGCCTTGCTGCGTGCAAGTAATCCGACGCGCGCGCCCGTGGCGGCAAAGCCGATCGCCAGCCGTTTACCGATGCCGCGTCCCGCTCCTGTGACCAGGACCGGCCTAGCTTTGAAGGATTGCACCTACAACACAGTAATACAAAACGGGCGCGGCGGGAACCGATATTTCGAGGTTCTTGAAATTCGCCATGTTATCCTCTTCTGAGGGCAAACCGGCACCCCAAGGTTTGCCGGTAAGGCGGGCACAGCCTGATTCCGCTCTCAATATTGCCGCCCACGTGGACGTTCGGGCCGTCATCAAAAGATTTCTCATAGAGAAGGAGAGTTAGTAGTACCGATGAGTTCCCAAAATCTGGAAAGCTTGCTGCAAGCCGCCGGAAATCCGGTCGATGTGCTCCGCAATTCACAAATCGGAGCCTACGTTTACCCGGTCGTTCCCTCCGAATACTCCAATTGGCGCGACGAACAGCGCGCCTGGCGCGAGAGTTGTGTGCTATTCGATCAATCGCATCACATGGTGGAGCAGTTGGTGGAAGGGCCGGATGCCATGAAGATGTTGTCGCATTTGGCGATCAACAGCTTCGCGAATTTTCCGGTGGATAGGGCCAAGCAATTCGTGCCGTGCAGCTATAGCGGCCATGTGATCGGAGACGGCATCCTTTTCAATCTGGAGCCGAACAAGCTTCTGTTCGTCGGACGCGCGCCGACCGCGAACTGGATTCAGTTCCACGCCGAGAAGGGCGGATTTAACGTCACCACCTCGAAGGACGACCGTTCGCCTTCCAACCCGCGCGGCAAGGCTGTGGTTCGCAATCATTACCGCTATCAGATTCAAGGGCCGAACGCCAAGCACGTGATCGAAAAGCTGAACGGCGGCCCGGTGCCGGACATCAAATTCTTCTTCATGGACCGCATCAACGTCGCCGGCAGGAAGGTTCGCGCGCTGCGGCATGGAATGGCCGGCGCGCCGGGGTTGGAGATTTGGGGCCCCTACGAGGAGCGAGAAGAAATCCGCGCGGCAATCGTGGCCGCGGGCCGCGATTATGGCTTATATGAGGTGGGATCGAGAGCATACGCCACCAACACGCTCGAATCGGGCTGGATTCCCTCGCCCCTCCCCGCCGTCTACACGGATTCGCGAATGAAACCGTACCGGGAATGGCTGCCCGCCGCCAGCTACGAGGCCAGCGGGTCTCTCGGCGGCAGTTTCTACTCGAACAATATCGAAGATTACTACATGACGCCCTACGAGCTGGGCTATGGCCAGTTCGTGAAATTCGATCACGACTTCATCGGAAGGGAGTCGCTCGAAAAGATCGCGAAGCACCCGCATCGCCGCAAGGTCACATTCGCGTGGAATCCCGCGGACGTTGTGAAAGTGTTCGAGTCCATGCTCGAACCCGGCCTTCATTACAAGTACATCGACCTGCCGTTGTCGAATTACACCTCGGCTTCCTACGACAAAATCGTGCAGGGCAGCAAGACCATCGGATTATCGATGTTCGCTGGCTACAGCTACAACGAGCGGTCGATGCTGTCACTCGGAGTGGTGGAACACGACATTCCGGTCGGGGCCGAAGTCACGCTGGTTTGGGGCGAAGAAGGCGGTGGATCGAAGAAGACCACGGTGGAGCGCCACAAGCAGATCGAGATCCGCGCCACCGTAAGCCCGGTACCGTATTCCAAAGTCGTTCGGGAGACGTACGCCGAGGGTTGGCGCACGGCAGCTACGAAGTAAGTAGTAATTGAGAGTACTGGTCTTAGACAACTACGATTCTTTCACCTGGAATTTAGTTCATGCACTGGAGGCAGCCGGAGGCGGCTGCCTCGTGCATCGCTCGGACCGCATCAGTCTCGCGGAAGCCGAGGCCCTCGATCCCGATCGCATTGTCCTATCCCCCGGCCCTTTTGGCCCGGATCAGACGGGCATTTGCCCTGAAGTGGTGAAAACGTTTTCCGGTCGTGTTCCCATCCTCGGAGTATGCTTGGGTATGCAGGTGATCGCGAAATGGCTCGGGGCCGCAGTTCTCCCATCCGGTCGTCCCGTTCACGGCAAAGCCTCGAAAATACGCCACGATAACCGAGGTGTGCTGCAAGGCCTGCCGAACCCTTTTATGGGCGGCCGTTATCATTCGCTGATCATCGATCCGGCGCGCGCGTCCAATGATCTCGAGATATCCGCTTGGACCGAGGACGGCCACGTAATGGGCTGCCGCGTTCGCGGAGTTCCGGTCGAGGGAGTGCTGTTTCACCCCGAATCCTTTCTTACCGAGCAAGGCTCTCGCGTTTTCGAAAATTTCTTACATGTGGTCTGATCGAATTCCGCCGGAACGCTTGCGCGGATTGATCGAGGGGTTGCAATCGGTGCTGCCCGCGCACGGCGGGGAGCCGTTTCAATACTCCGGGTTCGCTTTATTAGGCCGAAACCAGCTTTATCAAAATCCCTTGGCGACGGTGTCCTACTGGGGCGGCTATGCGATCGCATCCGGTTCTGGTGGAGTACGGAAACTTCCCGCATGCGGCTTCGATTTGCTGCAGGCAATGCTGGATGCGTGGCGTGAGTATGCGGGCGCGCGGCTGGTTGGATTTCTCTCCTATGATCTTGCCGCTGAGTTGGAAGACATCGGACCAGTTCCGGCTGAGGCGTTCC
Organism: Bryobacterales bacterium; assembly: GCA_019261985.1. Taxonomy (GTDB): domain Bacteria; phylum Acidobacteriota; class Terriglobia; order Bryobacterales; family Bryobacteraceae; genus Palsa-187. Next base: position 77,226 of record JAFAQY010000100.1, read on the forward strand.
ATTTTCCGAAATTTCATTTCGGTCTGTATAGAGGCTGGACCGGACCTGTTGTGGAGCACGCCCAGGCGGGTTGGCAACCCGCCGCAGGTTCACAACCTGCCCCACTTGCCGGGACTGCGTTCGAGGCCTCCGTCGAAAGGATCGTCGCCCAGATCCATGCCGGCGATCTTTTTCAAACCAACCTTTGCAGGTGCATCGAGGCGCCTCTCCCGCCCGGAGCCGAGTGGGACTTGTTCCAGCGGATGCGCTCCATTAACCCGGCGCAGTACGAAGCTTTCATCATGGTCGACGAAGACCATGCCATTATGTCGATCAGCCCGGAGCTTTTCTTGAAGGTCACAAATCGGGTGGTGGAGTCGGCGCCCATAAAAGGCACACGCCCGCGCGGCAATATTCCCGAAGAAGATCAAGCTCTTCTGAACAGCCTTTTGGCGAGCGAAAAGGACCGGGCCGAACTCGCCATGATCGTCGATGTAACGCGCAACGATCTCGCGCGAGTTTGCGAGCCGGGTTCGGTCGAAGTGGTGGAGCACGCTGCTCACCTGAGCCTTCCCACGGTGCATCACCTCTTCTCTACCGTCCGCGGACGTCTTCGGCGCGAATGCGGCTCGGTCGACCTTTTGCGAGCGGCGTTTCCCGCCGCCTCGATCAGCGGAGCACCAAAGATCGAGGCAATGCGAGTGGCGTTTCGCGAAGAAGGCCAATGGCGCGGACCCTGCATGGGCGCGATTGGATGGATCTCCGTCGATGGCGACATGGAGCTGTCGGTCGCAATCCGCACCGCTTTCGCCTCCGGCGGACGCGTTCGTTATTATGCCGGCTGCGGGATTACAGCCGGCTCCGAGCCGCGAAACGAATTCGAAGAGAGCTGCCATAAGGCCGCGGCTTTTGTTCGTGCACTTGGCGATCCGCGCGGATAGAATAGGCACACTATGCCAAAACTCGCGGCCGCTTGTCTGGCATTCTTGTTCCCGGCGTTTGGACAATGGCTGCACTACCCCACTCCCGGCATTCCCCGCACAGCGGATGGAAAGCCGGATCTGAGAGCGGCGGCTCCAAAAACCACGGATGGAAAGTTCGACATCTCGGGGTTATGGAAGGCGCCCAATGGCAAGTACCTATTTAATCTTGCCGCCGATTTAACGCCCGACGAAGCCCCGTTCCAGCCGTGGGCCGCGGCACTGTATAAGGCGCGTCAGGATAATCTCGCAAAGGACCGCCCCTCATCCCACTGCCTGCCGCATGGCGTGCCGGATCAAATGGCGGTGGCCGGTTATCCGTTCAAGATCATCCAAACTCCGGGCCTGATCCTAATTCTTTACGAGGAAATGTCTCATTATCGCCAGATTTTCACCGACGGGCGTCCGTTGCCGCAGGATCCGAATCCGGCATTGGTCGGCTACTCGGTGGGACGCTGGGAAAAGGACGAGCTGGTTGTGGAAACAACCGGCTTCAGCGAGACCAGTTGGCTTGACGATCCGGGTCATCCGCACACGGACGCACTGCGGGTAACCGAGCGCTTCCGGCGTCCCGATTTCGGCCGGTTGGAGGCGCGGATCACGATCGACGATCCAAAGACCTATACACGCCCGTGGACGGTCACGGAGAACTTCGATTTTGTGCCGGATACCGACATTATCGAGCACGTGTGTGAGAACGAGAAAGACGCCGCGCACTTAGTGGGAAAATGAGTTGGTGTTTTCCCGCCGCGCCTGTCTTTTCTTACCCGCGTTAGCCGCCGCATGTTCCCGGCGTTCCGTCGACGCCTTCCGCGGGTACGCTTTTATTGCAAACCAAGAGGGTCAAGCCTTGGCGGCGCTCGACCTGGAAGTGATGGCGGTCGCGCGGCACATCATGCTCGACGATGCGCCCACGCAGGTGCTGGCCGCGACGATGAAACCGCTGGTATACGCATTGACGCCGGCGACGGGCGCGGTACACGAAGTTCAGGTTTACCGTCTGAGCTTCGCGAGAAAGGCCGCGGTGGCGCAATCCGCCGCCGCGATTGCGCTGGCGCCGGACGAACGTTCGCTGTACGTGCTCGCTAGCGATCCGCGATCGTTGATTTCCGTCGCGCTCGACAGCTTCCGGCCGCAATGGCGGCTTCCTTTGCCCGAGGAACCGGTCGATTTCACTCTGGACCTCGCCGGCGAAAGAGCCGCCATTAGTTCCCCCGCCGGTGTTTGGCTTGCGGATTTGCCGTCCAAGCGGCTGAACGGTCCGCTTGCGCACGGCGATTTCGGCGCTTTGCGGTTTCTGTCGAACGGAAAAGTCTTAATCGCGGCTAACCGGAGCGCGAGGTTGCTTTCGCTTTTCGCTGTCGCAAGCGGGAACGTAATCACCCATCTTCCGATGTCCATGCGCCCGGATTTCTTGTGCTTCCATCCCGATGGCGGTCAATTGTTCGTCACAGGCGAAGGGCTGGATGGAGTCGTTATCGTTTACCCGTTCCAGACCGAGGTTGCGGAAACCGTGCTCGCAGGGCACGCCCCGGGCGCGATGGCCGCCTCGTCTTCTTTCCTGTTCGTCGCCAGTCCCCAAACCGGTGGCGTGAGCATATTGAGCACCGCGAATTACAAACTAATGGCCTTGGTGCAAACCGGGACCGATCCTGGTTATGTGGCGTTAACACCGGATGAAAAGTACGCGCTCGTGCTTAATCGTGTATCGGGCGATGTCGCGGTCCTGGATTTGAGAAGAATCAAGCGCAATAAATCCGCGGGTCTCCTGACCGTGATTCCCGTGGGTTCGCGCCCGGTGAGCGCGGCGGTGCGGAGCGTATAGGTGAGGCAGGCTGCTGGCCTGCGCGCGGTTGCGGACCGTGCTGGGCGGGTATGTGAAACGTTCTACGGGCGGCTTGGCAAGCCGCCGCAGGATGGCATCCTGCCCCACATGGCGGCGCTTGCCCTGCTGGCGGCCGGAGTGGCCTGCGCGCAAACCGCGCCGGTGCACTCGTACAGAGTGGTAGCGGCTTATAAGCACGACCCCAAGGCGTTCACCGAAGGACTCGAATACCGGGACGGATTTCTTTACGAATCCACGGGGCTGAATGGGGAAAGCTCTATTCGTAAAGTGGATCTGGCCACTGGAACGGTGCTGAAACAAATGCCGTTGTCGACGTTTTACTTCGGCGAAGGAATCACGTTTTTCGGCGGACGCTTATTCCAACTGACGTATCAGAGCGGCATCGGATTCATCTACGACGCTAAGACTTGGTCGCCCGCCGGCAACTTTCATTACTCCGGCGAAGGCTGGGCGCTGACGCACGACGACAAACGCCTGATCATGAGCGATGGCACATCCTCGCTGCGTTTCCTCGACCCCGCCACGCTGCGTGAACTTGGACGCATCACGGTTCGCGACGGCGGCCGGCCGATCGCGAACGTAAACGAGCTCGAATATATCGAAGGCGAGATCTGGGCCAATGTATGGCAGACGGATCGGATCGTGCGCATCGATCCGCGAACGGGACAGGTGAATTCCTGGGTGGACCTGGCCGGTTTATTGAAGCCCGCCGATCGCACGCCGGATATCGACGTCCTGAACGGCATCGCCTACGACGCTGCGAAAAAGCGCCTCTTCGTCACAGGTAAGCGCTGGCCGAAACTATTCGAGATTCGAGTCGTGGACCGGTAGCTATTTTTTCTCAAAATCGAGCGACGCCGAGTTCATGCAGTATCGCAGCCCGGTCGGCCGGGGGCCATCCGGGAAAACATGCCCCAGGTGCGCATCGCACCGCGCGCAGACCACCTCCGTGCGGCGCATGCCGTGCGAATTATCGGTTTCGGTACGAACATTCTCGTTTGCTATAGGCTCAGAGAAGCTTGGCCAGCCAGTGCCGGAGTCGAACTTGGTATCGGAGTTAAACAGCTCTGCTCCGCAGCACACGCAGCGGTACGTTCCTTTTTCGTGGTTATCCCAGTGCTCGCCGGTGAAAGCCGGCTCCGTGCCCTTCTGCCGCGCCACATAGTATTGTTCGCGAGTGAGTTGCTTCTTCCACTCTTCTTCGGTTTTATGAATCTTCTCCATCTACTTAAAGCTTACCTACACTAGAAGTAGGACGTCTAAACGATATGCGAACTATTTGTGCGCTCCTGTTAGCCGCCGGACTCCCGGCCGCGCGCGGCGCGAGTCTTGACGACCTTTTGAAAGGCATCGAGCAGCATTACAACACGGCGAAGACGCTGCAGGCGGATTTCGTCCAGACGTATACGTATCGGGGTCGCAAGACTACCGAAAAAGGTGCACTATACCTCCGTAAGCCGGGCCGCATGCGCTGGCAGTACTCGATGCCGGCGGGCAAGTTATGGGTCTCCGACGGAGAGTTCGTATATTCCTACGATCCTGACGAAAAGCGTGTCGAGAAATCGAAGTTAAAGGAGTCCGGCGACTTGCAGGCTCCCTTGGCGTTTCTGCTCGGCAAACTGAATTTTCACGACGATTTCCGGCAGTTTACTGCAAGCCCCGAAGGGGCCGATACGAAAATCGTGGCGCTGCCGAAATCGGACAAATTCCCGTATACAGAAGTCTCTTTCGTCGCTTCACCGAATTTCTTAATCAAGCATCTGTCCGTGAAGGGCGCTGACGGTTCTGTGATGGATTACATTTTCGATAACGAGAAGAAGGATCCGCTATTGACGGACGCCCTATTTAAATTCAACCCGCCGCCCGATGTGGCGGTGGTGGATGCAAGCAAGGTGAATTAAGCGCCGAGCAAGATCAATCGATTCTTATGGCCACTTTAGCGACATCCGTTCACGCATTTTCAAATGAACCCCTGATCGATTTCCGCCGCGAGGAGAATGCACGGCGTATGCGCGCGGCGATCCAAAGAGCACGCGGCGAACTGGGGCGCGAGTACGATCTGGCAATCGGCGCGCGGCGCGTGCGGACCACCGAAAAGATCCGGTCGCTCAACCCGGCTCACCCGGCGGAAGTTGTGGGAATTCATCAAAAGGCGGGTCACGATCAGATCGAGCCGGCGATGCAGGCCGCGCTAGCCGCGTTCGAGAGCTGGAAGAATGTTCCCGCAACTGAACGGGCGGACCTGATCTTCAGGCTTGCGGACATTCTGCGTACGCGTAAGTTCGAGTTCAATGCCTGGCTTGTCCTCGAAGTCGGCAAGAATTGGGACGAGGCCGAAGCCGATACATGCGAGGCGATCGACTTTTGCGAGCTATATGCCCGCACCGCTTTGCGAATGGACGCGGCCGAACCGGTGGTGCAATTGCCGGGTGAACGCGACACGCTGCGTTATCTTCCGTTGGGTGTCGGAGCCGTCATCGCGCCGTGGAATTTTCCGCTCGCGATCCTGTGCGGCATGACGGTTGCTTCTATCGTCTCCGGGAACACTGTAATTTTGAAGCCTTCCAGCGATTCGCCCACCATCGCGGCGAAGCTGTTTGAGGCGTTGCAGGAAGCCGGACTCCCCGATGGAGTGGTCAATTTCTGCCCGGGTTCCGGCGCGACGTTCGGCCATGGAATCGTCGAGCACCCACGCACGCGGTTCATCGCGTTCACGGGCTCACGCGATGTGGGTCTGGATATCCACCTCCGCGCCGCTCACACGCAACCAGGCCAAATTTGGATCAAGCGGACGATTTTGGAGATGGGCGGCAAGGATTCCATCGTGGTGGATGCGGACGCAAATCTCGATGCGGCAGTGGAAGGGATCGCGGTCTCGTCGTTCGGATTTCAGGGCCAAAAGTGCTCGGCATGCTCCCGCGCCATCGTTGACGAAGGGGTTTACGACGAGTTCTTGGAAAAGGTGAAGGCCCGGGTGCAGCAGATCCGCATCGGAGATCCTCTGGAGAACGTCTACATGGGCCCCGTGATCAACGACGGCGCAATGAAGTCGATTTTAAAATACATCGACATCGGCAAGCGCGAGGGCCGGCTGATTACGGGCGGAGCGCATGCCGGCGGCGACGGCTATTTTATCCAGCCGACCGTAATCGCCGACGTTTCCCCGAGTGCGCGTTTGGCGCAGGAAGAGATCTTTGGCCCGGTTCTGGCCGTAATCAAATCGAAAGACTTCGAGGACGGACTCCGTATTGCCAACAACACCGAATACGGGCTAACCGGCGCGGTGTACACCAGTTCGGCTGACAAGATCGAACGCGCCAAACGCGATTTCCACGTCGGCAACCTGTACGTGAACCGCAAATGCACGGGCGCCGTGGTCGGAGCGCATCCGTTCGGCGGGTTCAACATGTCGGGCACGGATTCCAAAGCCGGCGGAACGGATTACTTGTATTTGTTCACTCAGGCAAAGTCAATTGGCGAGCGGTTGTAGCTGGAACGCGATCTGTAGATATTCCACAAAGGTCGTCTACTCAGACTTCCAAAATCACCGGCATAATCAGCGGCCGCCGCTGGGTATGCTTGCTGATGTAGCGCTTCAAATCGGCGCGGATCTTTTCCTGCATTACGCCCCAATCTCCACGCTCCTCTGGCGATGAATTCTCTAGAGTCTTCAACACCACCAGCCGCGCCTCCTTCAATACTCCGCCGCTGTCCTCCAGCGACATAAACCCGCGGCTGACGATTTCCGGTAATACCTCGCTGCGGCCGGTCGCCTTGTTGATGGCGATAATCGGGAGCACGAAACCGTCTTCGGAGAGGTGGCGGCGGTCGCGAATAACGATGTCTTCCACCACTTCATCCAGACTGCCGGAATC
>JAFAQY010000132.1 GCA_019261985.1 Bryobacterales bacterium
GTAGAATAAAGCTTCAAGCCTCATGATCCGGTTGCTGCTCCCGCCCGTCGCCATTTTGCTCCTTTATTCCTGCGGCCGATCTGCGCCAGCCAACGTCGCAGCGACGGTAAACGGCCGCGCGATTACCTACGCGGATTTGGACAAGCAGTACGAATCTCAGTTCGGCTCCTTGAGCGAACGCCCAGGCGACGATCAGGTAGTGATTCAGCGGCTGGAGGTGCTGAGGACCCTGATCGACAACGAAATAATGCTGCAGCGAGCGGAAAAAATGGGGCTGCTCGCCGTAGATTCGGACGTAGAAGCCAAATTCACGGAAATGAAAGCCCCGTACACGCAGGAAGAGTTTCAAAAGCAGCTCACGCAGCGCAAGGTTTCGGCGGAGGAATTGAAGGCGCAGCTTCGCCGCGACTTAACCGTTCAGAAGCTGTTCAACAAAGAGATCACTTCCCAGATCAGCATCAGCGATCAGGATATTACGGACTTCTACAACGCGAACAAAAACAGCTTCAACCTGGCCGAGCCGCAAATTCATATGGCGCAGATTCTGGTCACGCCCAATGCGGACCCGAATGTTCACAATCTTAAGAACGACAAAGCTCAGAATGATGAGCAAGCCCGCCGGAAGATCGACGGCTTGTTGAACCGGGTTCAGCACGGGGAGGATTTCGCCATGTTGGCGCAAAATTTTTCGGAAGATCCCAACTCGGCGCAAAATGGCGGCGACTTGGGTTTCATTCCCGAGTCCGCGCTCGATAAGGCCAACCCGGAACTGCGCAAGACGATCATGGCGCTCCAGCCCGGCCAGAACACCCCCGTCATCCATACCGACGAGGGCTATCGAATTTTGAAGGTCCTCACGAAGGAACCGGCGGGCCAGCGCGCGCTGAGCGATCCCAACGTGCAGCAGACGATTCGCGAAACGCTGCTTAATCGCAAGGATCAGTTGCTGAAGGCCGCATACTACGAGGTCGCGCGGAATGAGGCCAAGGTGGTGAATTATTTCGCGATGGGGATTATAAACGGCAAGAAGTAGCGCTAGTCCAAGTCGAGCCTGAAATTTATATCTACTGCCGGGGCCGAATGCGTTAACTCGCCCGAGGAAATAAAGTCGGCGCCGCTTTCGGCATAGGCTCTCACGGTTTCAAGCGTGATTCCGCCGGATAATTCTACCTTTGCCCGGCCGCCGATGCGAAAGATCCATTCCTTCGCCTGAGCCGGGGTCAGGTTATCGAGCAGCAGATGGGTCGCGCCCCAGGCAAGAGCTTCTTCAAGCTCGGCGAGCGTGCGCACTTCAATTTCGACGGGTATGTTCGCCATTTGCGTTCTTTCGAGCGCCTGCGTGACCCCGCCGGTGGCATGAATGTGGTTGTTCTTGATCAGGATCGCGTCGTAAAGGCCCATGCGGTAGTTGGCGCCGCCCGCCGCGGCTACCGCCATCTTTTCCAGGCGCCGCAAACCGGGAGTGGTCTTCCGCGTATCCAGGATGGTGCAGTCAATGCCGCGAATCGCCGCCACGTAGGCGCTGGTTAGAGTAGCGATTCCGCTGAGCCTTTGGACAAAGTTCAGGGCGGTGCGTTCCCCGGTAAGCAGAACGCGGGCCGGTCCGATCACTTCCGCGATTTCATCTCCGGCCTTAAGGCGCGCGCCGGAGTGGCGCATGACTTCGAAAACGCATGCGCCCGGAGCGAGTTCCTGGAAGATAACCGGAATCAGCTCGGCGCCCGCAAGCGTCAGGGGTTCGCGCGCGATCATTCTTCCCGAGCAGCGCATATCGCGGGGAATGCAGAGCTCGGTGGTAATATCGCCGCTGCCGATGTCTTCTAGTAGCGCGCGACGAACGCAGTCGATGACTTCCGGATGGGAGACGTCAAAATGCATTAGCCAAGTGGGGCAGCCTTTAGGCTGCGGCGGGCTTCAGCCCGCCAGGCTGCACAATTTACGGACACATCCCGGGTTCTCGACGCCGATAGACGCTCTGTTATGCCCCGGCGAGGCGGCTTGGCAAGCCGCCGCAGGATTGCATCCTGCCCCACAATCATCGGACTGCAAGCATGCACTCGATCGGGACTGCGGCGCGGCGAATCAATTCTTCCGGTAATTCCATCCGCGGTTCGAGTTTGTCTAATGCGTCCCGCAGCTTTTCAAGCGTATTCCGCCGCATGTAGGGGCATTCGCTGCAGTTGCAGTTTTCGTTCGGAACGAAGTGGAACTGTTTTCCCGGCGCAAGCCGTTTCAGGGAATGTGTCACGCCGCTCTCGGTCATGACGATGAATTCTTTCGCATCGGTGGCCACGCACCATTCGATAATTGCGCTCGTCGACCCTATGAAGTCCGCCATCGAAAGCACATCGGACGGGCATTCGGGATGCGCGGCGACCGGGGCCGCCGGATGAGCGAGCCGGGCAGCGACGAGTTTACGGGCGGCGAACGTGGCATGCACCACGCAAGAGCCTTGCCAGATTCGCATGTTCTCGCGGCCGGTCTGCTGCTTTACGTAGTTGCCGAGGTTGATATCGGGAAGAAATAGGATTGGCTTCTCCGGCGGAATCGAATTTACGATCTTCACGGCATTGCGCGACGTGCAGAGGATATCGCTTTCCGCTTTGACCTCTACGGAAGTATTGATGTAGCTGACCACCACGTGATCCGGGTGGCGCGCGCGAAACGCCCGTATCTGTGCGGCCGAGCAGCTATCCACTAAGCTGCAGCCGGCATCGAGATCCGGCACGATCACGGTTCGCGAAGGATTCAGCACTTTGGCGGTCTCCGCCATGAACACCACGCCACAGAATGCAATGACATCGCCGTCGAACTTCTGGGCTGCCCGGGCCAGCTCCAGACTATCCCCAATTGCATCGGCGATTTCCTGGATCTCGGAATCCTGGTAATGGTGCGCGAGGATGATGGCCCTGCGCTGGCGCTTAAGATCGAGAATTTCTTCCGTAATCGATTGAACTACCGGCATCTCGTAAATTTTATTTCAGTCTACACTCTGTTGTGGGGCAGGTTGCCAACGTGCGGCGGGTTGCTATGCTAACCCGCCTAGCCGGGCCGTGCGCAACGCCGCCAGCAATTGGCAATTGCGCGCAGGATCGCATCCTGCCGAAAAACGATTTCATGCTCGCTCCTGCGCCGCGCGCGGAATTTGACTTCTGTCCACCGGATTAACGTGGCAGAATCGCGATGGTGAAGTTCTGCGATGAAATCCGCGTCCCCACTCCTACGGTCAGCGCCTGCTGCGGACCATAAGGGACATTCGAATTCAGCACGAAAGGAATCTGCACGGCGCCGGCAATCGAGCTAGCAAGAATCGCCGATGGCGAATGGAGCATTCCGCCGACATTGATCTGAACACTCGAGATTGCCGGTGGATTTCCCGATGAGTCGTCCAACCCGGCTACAGTCAGAATGACCTGATCCCCCTGCTTTACCGGATGTGTCGTGTCGATGGGGACACCAACAGAATTAACCGCCGCGATCACCACCGGAGGAGGTGGATCGATTTGCATCACCACTGTGGGGATCTGGTCGCCGTTGGGCGACGTGAGCTGCACGGCCGCTGGACCGACCGCAATCCCGTTCGGTACCTGGAAATAAAGCTGGCCGCCGCTAAGTACTGGAGTGGACCGCTCACCGGCCACCGTCAGCGTCCATCCCGAACCGATAGCCTGTGGCAGGCCCGAGGTCGAAACAACAGCCCCACCGCCGGCCGGAATGCCTGGGAGCCCGGTAGCCTGATTCAACACCGGCGCATGCAGTGAAATCTGCCGCGGGTTGGCGGCGAGCACCTGCATCACCGTCTTCAGATCGACTAACTCGAGGCCGCAGGCAACGGTCACTTGCACCGAGCCTGCCTGCGCTTGTCCACTCACTGAGATATTCATGAGCAGCCGCCCCGGCCCGGCGACCCACATCTGCTTCACGGTGATATCGCTGGAGCCGAATCCGACCGAGACATTGGCCCCCTGGAAGTTCATCCCCGTTGCGTCGATTTCAATCATTGCGTCCGTGCCGGGCAGCAGATTCGCCGGCGTGACCGAGATCGACGGGTTTGCCGGAGCCGAGTAGGTGAACGTGGCGTTCGAATTGGAGCCGAGTCCCTGCTGCGACGTCTGTCCATCGCTAGTGAGGCCTTCCACGGTGGCGACATATGCGCTATTCGCGGGCGGCGCCGCTACAGAAAGCGAGCCGTCGCTATTCGTACCAAGGATAGTCCCGGCTGCTCCGTCGAAAGTCACCCCCGAGACGGCTGCCAGATTTGTGCCCACTACGTTCACCACCGGGTCTCCCTGGGCGGTGGTCGCGCCGGTAGGTGCGGCCGAAATAATCGAGACCGGCGCGTTTGGAACCAAAGTCAGAGCCGACGGGAGTACATACAGGTCATTGAAAAGGCTCACGGCTAACGCGACCGGGGTAGGCGATGTCACCGGGGCGGAATCCAGCACGAAATAAGAGTAGCCATTAGACGCCGGATAATATTGAAGCGTACCGGTTCGGAGATGGGAGGGTCCGCCGACCACCGAAACGGTTACGCCCTGAAGAAGTGCGTTGCTGGAAGTAGTGCTGGGCGCATAGTAAACAATCGTCGCCGCAGTACCTCCCAAAATAGGGGGAGAAGGCACCGGAACCGTTCCCTGATAGCCATAGCTGAGAACGTAAGGAATCGCCACAGTCGACCGCGCCTGCATATTAAAATTCACTCCAGGCACATTCGCTGCCGCGCTTACGGTGACCAACGTCGCCTGGGTCCAATCCTTCGTGCCCGGGAAGAACTCGGTATCGAAACCGGTGTTTGCGGGGAAAGGGTTCTGCTGGCTATCCACCGGCGCCACGATATTTGCCGGTGTGGACTCTCCATTTAAGGGGGGCGGTAATGGATGGGCGTAAACGTAATACTGGCCCGGTGGAATACCCTGAATTTGATACGTGCCGTCGGGATTGGTCATCCCGCTAATCGCGACGCCGGATGTCGAAAGGGCGACAACGCTCGCCAGATTCACCCCATTTCCGTTCAAAGCTACCGTTCCTGAAATTGAACCGGTTGAGGCGGCGAATCCGCCGGCCGGATACAAGTTGGATATTCCCGCGATATCGTCCGCCGCGAGGGGAGCGGCTTTCGTGGTCGCCCGCGTCACCGCCGTAGACATCACGGCTGAGGTAAGGGTGTGCTGCAAACCCAGCGCGTGGCCAATTTCATGAACAGCCGTCAAGAAAAACGCATCGCCCCCGCTGAACTGGTTGTTCGCGGTGAGGTCCCGGCGAAATTGAACCCGCGAGCGCAGGATCGGTACAAAGGCCGCGCCATTCGCGACGAAGCTTAAGTCGCTGGGAACGGTGGGACGGGTTTGCGCCAGCAGACCTGGCGGCAGGTTGTCATCGAAAACGATATCGATACCAGGTGTTGCCTGCTGAGTGGCCCCGATCGTCGAAATGCCGCCAAACGCAACCCGGAGGGCCGAGGTCGGAACTTGATTCCATACATCCGCCGCCGCCCGAATCTGGCTCACCACCGCCTGGAAGGAATCTCCCGGCATCAGGGGCGAAGGCGGCTGGTCGGAAATGAAATACGAAACAGTCCCGTTCGGCAGCGCATTCAGGTCAAAGCTTGCGTGGACGGGATTAAATGGAGCGCTGTGGCCGGCGAAATAGGTCCAGTTGTAATAGGCGGAAGCTAGAGACGAACCGGCGATAATAATCGCCGTCAATTCGACAATGCGCCGCCCCATACGCATAATGGCCCTAATTCCCCCCCAGCGTTTTGCGAATTTGGGCGCGGACATCGGCCCAGGGCAAATTCGTTAATTGATCGGACACCGGAACACCCGCCTTATTCAGCATCACTTCGGTGGTGGCCGGCCGCGTGATGATCGCATTGCCGGCGGCATCCTGCGTCATCCGGAACAAACCTTGTGAAAGGCCGAGAATCTGCGCGAGCGTATTCGGTCCGGTCCATAGAAACAGCACATAGTCGCCACCGATGGTCAGCGTCGGCGCGCCGGGCACAGATTGTCTGACTTTCTGAGCCACTCCGCCCGGAACCGCCACCTCCAGTTGCATGGGAGCTTGACCGGCCGCGGGTTTCAATGTTTCGGAAACTTGCAGCTTGTAAAAAGTGTAGACATCCACGCCGCGGAAGGCTCCGTACGACCCCGTAACTTTGGCGTGCACAATGGTGGTGGACTTCACGATCAAATCGTTAAGACTGAGCTGCTCGAGCGTGGTGCCGCGGCCTGCGGCCGCCATTCCGAAACCTGCAACAAGTGCACACAGCGTACGCATGTTTTATTCGTGATTCTCCTTCGCCGTTGCAACTGCGTGACCGCGGTCGCCGCTGATTCTAGGATGCTTATCGGAACAAAAACCGTTCCCCTTGTGGATCTCCGACACGCACATGGGGCAGTGCGTCACATGTCACATGCGCTCGAAGCGAAAAACCTCGAACACCGGCCGTCCGTTCGAGTCCGTTATGGTGCTAATTACTTCCCGGCGGAATCCGTGCGCCCCAGCATAGCGAGCCAATCGTTCCCCGACTCCCACGAAGGCTTCTCTTGACTTCACATGGCCCACAAATACCCCCTGGGGATCGGTAAGCATTGCGTTCAATTGCGTCCGCTCGATCTCATCCGGAGTATCGGTCATTAGCGGATCGCTGGCAAACCGAACAGGAAATTGTCCACGACTCGACAGTTGAACGGACCTTATTATGCCCCAATCGATCACGTAGATGTGCCGGTCCCGGAATGCAGCGAGTTCTTGCGCGATGGGGAAAAGCGCGTCGGTAAAATTGGTGGCCGCGCCGTTGCGCTCCATTTGATACAGGTACTGATTTAGCACCAAGAGGTTCATTCCAACCATCGCGACCGCGATCAGCGCCGCCAGCCAGCGCCAAGGAATCCTAGCCAGTGCGACCGCCGAAAACATTACAGGGAACGGCCATAACAAAATGGTGTGATGTGCCGAGCCTCCGGCGTCTTTGGTGAGGATCATCATGGTGGCCGCAACCAACAGAAAGATGAGCGAGAACCGGGCGGCGTTGGATGGCCGCCATAATGGCACAAGCACTAACAGCGCGCCAAAAATGTAATAGGCTCCGCTCTCGCGGCGAGTTCCCAATAAATCGTGAATCCATAATGACGAGCGTCCAATCCCGGAGGTTATCGGCTTAGGGGGCTCCACGTAATCCTCCTCGGCAATAAATGTGAACAGGGCGTTGCCGTTTGCGGCGTTCTTTATCTGTAACCACTTGCGCGCAAACGATTCGGTATCGAGCCGAGCGTTTTCGCCCAGGGTCGCGCCGGAATGCCGGATGTTATATAGAATAAAAGGGAATGAACCGAGCAAGAATGCCAGCGCCGCAATTCTCGCATTTCGCGGGGAGAGCAGCGCCCGAAACTGATCCTTAAAGGTTAGTAGCGCTCCAACCGTCACTCCGCTCAGAGCCCATATAAACAGAGCCTTGTTCCATAGCGCTAAGCCAAACAAAAAAAAGCTCAACCCTAATATTTTCGGCTGCTTCGTTTCGGCAAAGCGCACCGCAGCGAGGCAGCCTGCGACGAGCAACAGGTGTTCTAAGGCGACGGGTCCCCAGTCGAAGGTATTCGTGAGCAGAAAGACGGGGTCGGTAGCCAGCAGGAGAGCTCCGCACAAGGCCGCGAACGGCGAAACCCTCTTGGCTAATAAATAGAAAAGAAATACGGTTAACCCTCCAGCCAAAACCATCGGCAGGCGTACGGTCCAGACATTCGGAGGTAGGAACTTGAAAAGAATCCAGTAGATCGCCGTTTTTACCGTCCCCAGATAGGAAATAAGCATTAACGGGAAGCCGTGGTGAAACGCGCGGATCTCGAACTGGCGCCCGAGCGATTCCCAAAACGGTACGGCGAATAAGGCCTCGTCGTCCTGAATCCCGGCAAGCGGAATGAACAGCAGGCTCAATGAGATAAAGAGCAAAGCGGCAATTCCCCCCAGCGCGGGACTGCTAAGATTCGCTGCGCGATGAGAATTTTTACCGGACAAAGCAACAGTATACCGGGAAGGACTTAAACGCGTCCTTGCATGTTAATGATTCCTAGCGTGCAGGCTAGAACATCCGATAAGGTCCTGGTTAGGGTTGGAAGTGCGTGGGATAACGAAAAACCAACTTGGAATTAAGATTGCTTGCGTAAGCGAGTCGGGTATGGTATGCTACCAAAAAGTCGTAGTTGGAATAACGCGAATCGAAGTGGATTCGTGGTTGCTGTACCCACGGTCAAGCGGCACAGGGCCGGGCAGGCCCTCCTCGCTGAGTTTCGGAAACCAAGTTGGTCCGAATACAAGAGGTGGACCCGTGTCCGGTTTTACCGCGCGTATCGAAGCAGCGCCACCACAGACTGTGGCGTCTTCGCTCGTGAAAATAAGCCGCCATGGACTTCGGTTGTGGCGAAAGTTTCCGGGGGTTGCCGGGCCGCTTCGTGGTCACTCGGCATACCAACACAGACGGTTCTTTCGGACCATCGATATTTTGGGTGGGTGCAGACTGAACCTTTTTGTTTGTTTGAGCGTCTAATTCGCTAGACTCAAGCGAACTGGGCGTAACGAAAAGCAGACGCGGGACGTAGAAAGTCAATAAGAAAAAGAGACGGACAAATCAGAGAAGAGGCAGACATGACAAAGAGTGAACTAAACAAATTCAAAAACATCTTGGAGGCGAAACAGGCAGAGCTTGAGCAGTTGGTTCGCAACCGCGACGGAATTGCCATCGAGAAGAGCCCTGACGCCCTCGATGAAGTACAACACGCTTCTGAACGCGAGCTGGCGATTCGGAACCTGGACCGCGAATCGAACCTCCTGCGGAACGTTCGCGCCGCCCTCCGGCGGATTGATGAAGGCAGCTTCGGAGTGTGCTTGCACTGCGAAGAGGACATCAGCCCGCGCCGCTTGGCCGCCGTGCCGTGGACCGCGTTCTGTATCCAGTGCCAGGAGATGGCGGATCGCCAGATGGCCGCGGGCGCCGAGAGTCTCGAAGAGCTTCTCGTCAACGCAGCCTAATTGCAGCGCGTGTTTAGGCCGGTTCGTACTCACGCCAGCACGTATCGGGGTAGGACAAGGTTTGAAGCTTGTCCTACCATCTGAGTTGATCGTCTGGCTACGAACGCCTCCGCTAAGCTTTCGCTGCCCCACCCGCTAAAGACTTGGCGGCTGCGAGCGCAGCCTCATAGTTGGGGTGATCGCCCACTTCCTTCACGTATTCGACATAGCGGATTTGATTCTGCGGATCGACGACGAAAATCGCACGGCTCATAATGCGGAGATCTTTGATTAAGGTCCCATAGGCCTGTCCAAAGGAGCCGTCACGGTGATCGGAAACCATCTTCACATTGTCGACTCCGAACGCGCCGCACCAGCGCTTTTGCGCGAACGGCAGGTCCATGCTGAATGTGTAAATGCTCAAGTTCGGAAGTTTGCCGGCCTCCTCGTTGAACCGTTTCGTCTGCGCATCGCAAACGGGCGTGTCGAGCGACGGCACCACGCTAAAAATGCGCACGCCATTACCGGTCGCCTTCAGGTCCACCGGTTTGAGAGAATTATCGACGGCATGAAAATCCGGCGCCTTATCACCCGCCTTTAGCTCCGGCCCCAGCACCGTCATCGGATTGCCTTTTAATGTTGTTGCTCCTGTTCTTTCCATACGGACTATTGTATCCAGCATGTTTGCACCGGCTCTACGCGGACGCCAGCTTTTCGAAGAACCGCTTGATCATCATTCGCGCGGTCACGTCGATCAGGCGCTGGCCGACGGCGGCGATCGTTCCGCCGACCTGGACGTCGCCGTCATAGGTCACTTCCGTTCCCTCGCCCGCCGGAGTCAACTTTAGAAGACCTTCGCCCTTCATGAACCCGATCTTGCCTGTGCCTTCGACGACCAGCCGGAAGCTATCGGGCGGCTGCTGGTCGGTGATGCGCACCTTGCCCTCGAAGGCGCCGGAGATGCTGGCCATCGCCAGCTTCATTTTCATCCGGTACTCGCCGGGGCCCATGCGCTCCAGCGACTCGCAGCCGGGCATGGCTTTGGCCAGCATCTCGGGGTCCTGCATCATTTCGTAAGCGCGATCGGGTGGCAGCGCGAGCGTGGAAGAGCCGCTAATTTTCACGAAGTTCTCGCAAGCGCCAAGGCGATGGCTCGCGCTGCGTGAATGGTCGCGAGGCACCGCCGGTAGTCGGCCGAAGCGTGAATGTCGGAGTTGGCGTCCACACCCTGCGCCACCAGCTCAGAGGCCGCCTGGATCTCCGCTGGCGTGCCTGCGCGGCCTTCCAACGCGGCCTCCGCATGCGTGGCGCGGAAAGCTCGATTGGAAAGACCGGTGACGCCGATGCGCGCCATCGAAAGCTTATCTCCGGCGCGGCGCAGGCGGACGGCGACGCCGACGATCGCGAATCCGCTCGCCGGCTGGGGAACTTTTTGATAATAAGTTCCCGTGCCCGCGCCATCGACGGGCACAATGATTTCGCGGATGACCTCGCCGCTATCGAGCGCGGTCGTGAAGGTATCCACAAGAAATTCGTCGACGCCGAGAGTGCGCTCGGATTTCGCGCCTTTCAGGACTAGCCGCGCTTCGAGCGCTTGAAGCGCGGCGGGATAGTCGGCAGCGGGATCGGCGTGCGCGATGCTTCCGCCGATCGTGCCCATGTTGCGGACCTGCACATCGCCGATATTCGACGCCGTTTCGGCCAGAAGGGGGCACTTCGAGCGGATTAGCGTGGAGCTTTCGATTTCCTGGTGGGTTACCGTGGCTCCGATATGGATCGCGCCTTTGTCCTCCGCGATATAGTTGAGTTCTTTCACGCGCCCCAAATCGACCAAATGCTCGGGCGCGGCTAGACGCAGCTTCATGGCGGGGATCAAGCTCATGCCGCCGGCAAGCGGCTTTGCTCCGCTGGCGATCAGGGCGACCACTTCCTCAAGCGTCTTGGGCGCGGAATAATCGAAGGTTTGCGGAATCATGCGGCCCTCCCGGTGACCAGCTTCCAGATCTTTTCAGGCGTCAGCGGCATATCGACGTGCCGCACGCCCAGCGGCGCCAGCGCGTCTACAACCGAATTGACGACCGCGGGCGAGCAGCCGATGGTTCCGGCCTCCCCGACGCCTTTCACTCCCAACGGATTCACAGGCGAGGGCGTAACGGTATGGCTGCTCTCAATCCAAGGCATCATATGCGCGCGCGGAACGGCGTAATCCATCAACTCTCCTGTCACGAGTTGACCGTTGTCGTCATACACCGCTTGCTCAAACAACGCCTGGCCGAGGCCCTGCGCGACTCCGCCATGCAGTTGCCCATCTACGATGAGCGGATTCAAAATGCGGCCGCAATCGTCCACCGCGACGTAGCGCTTCAACGTTATGTCGCCCGTTTCGCGGTCGACTTCGGTAATGACGATATGCGCGCCGAAGGGGAAGGTGAAGTTCGGCGGCTCCCAAAAGTGAGTGGAAACCAGGCCGGGCTCGGTATTGGGCGGGAGTTTCAGCGCGCGATGGGCGGCGAACGCAATTTTCTGGAACGAGACCGTTTTCCCGGTTCTGTTGCAGGTGCATTGACCGCCTTCCAACGAGACATCTTCTGAATCCAGCAGCACGGCGCCGAATTTTTTTAGTTTCGCTTTTAAATCCTGAAGCGCAAAATAGAGCGCCGCCCCGCCGACCGCCGTTGCGCGGCTGCCGAAGGTGCCGATGCCGTATTGCACGATGGCGGTGTCGCCGTGAAGCACGAGAACGTCGTCGATATCGACGCCTAGTTCATCGGCCGCGATCTGCGCGAACGTGGTCTCTTCACCCTGACCGTGCGGGGAGACGCCCGTCATAACGGTGACTTTGCCTGAAGGCTCAATCTTCACTGTCGCGCTCTCCCATCCGCCCGCGGGAGTGGCCGGGGAAGGGCCCATAGCGCAGATCTCCCCGTACGTGCAAATGCCGATTCCCATCAGCCTGCCTTGCTGTCGCTGCTTGGCTTGCTCATCACGCGCGGCCTTATAGTCCACCAACTCGAGAGCCTTTTTAAGCGGAGCCGCGTAGTCTCCGGAGTCGTACATTAGACCCGTAGCCGTGGGAAATGGGAATTCTTCGTTCTGGACGAAGTTCTTCATCCGCACTTCCGCCGGATCCATTTTCAATTCAGTCGCGAGGATGTCGACCATGCGCTCGATGGCGTGGGTTGCCTCGGGGCGGCCCGCGCCCCGGTACGCGTCGGTCGGCGTGCAGTTGGTGAACACGCCCACAATATCGGCGCTGACGGTTTTGGTGCGGTAAAGGCCGGGCGCCATCAAAACACTAAGCGTCGGAATCGCGGGCCCGAGCAATTGATGAAATGCGCCCAGATCCTGAATGATTTTCAGCTTGATTCCGAGAATGGTGCCGTCTTTTTTGGCGGCGACCTCGTAATAATCGACGTGGCCTCGGCCGTGAATGGTGCAGGTGAAGTTTTCGCGGCGCGATTCGATCCATTTGACAGGCTTGTTGATCTTCATCGCGACGAAGCCCATCAGCGCTTCTTCGGCATAGACGTTGAGCTTGCTGCCGAAGCCTCCGCCAACCTCCGGCGCGACGACGCGCAGCCGGTTCTCTTCCAAGCCCAGCATCGCGGCAACCAGCGTGCGCACCAAGTGCGGCACCTGGGTGCTGGTGTAAATGGTAAGCGCGCGGTCCGCTCCGCGCCAGTCGGCCACAACGCCACGGGTCTCCATCGCCATTGGGACCAGGCGCTGGCTGGTGATGCGCTGCTTTACGACGACGTCCGCTTCGGCAAAGGCTTTGTCGACCTCGCCGCCTTCCTGATGGAAGGTGAACGCGATGTTGTCAGGCCATTCGGGGTGAACGGCGGGCGCGCCCTTTTCGAGCGCCTTTTCCGGGTCGGCGACCGCCGGTAGAACTTCATAATCGACTTCAACAAGGTCGGCGGCGTCTTTCGCGATATACCGGTCGGTCGCAACGACAACCGCGACAGGATGACCGACCAGATACACCCGATCCTGCGCCAGGATGGTGTGATGCGGGACACGCAGACCGGGCAGAGCGGCGCCGCAGGGAACCGTTCCGACGTTCGCCACATCCTTCCCGGTGAAGATCGCGACGACTCCTTTCGTGGCCGCAGCCTTGGAGGTGTCAATGGAGCGGATTTTCGCCGCGGCATGCGGGCTACGCACAATCATGGCGAAGTGCATGCCGGGCATCTTGATATCTTCAACGTAAGTAGCGGTGCCGGTGATCAGGCGCGGGTCCTCGCGGCGGCGGATTCGCTTCCCAACGAGAGTTTCGGGTTTCGCTGTTGTGGTGGCCATGGTCTAAGCTCCTGCTGCCTTGGCGGCGGCCTTTACGGCATTGACGATGTGTTGATAGCCGGTGCAGCGGCAGATGTTGCCTTCGAGCCCCTCGCGGATTTCTTCTTCTGTCGGGTCGGGATTGCGATCCAGAATTTGTTTGGAGGCCATGATCATGCCGGGCGTGCAGAAGCCGCATTGCAGCCCGTGCTCGTTCCAAAAGGCTTCCTGAATTTTGTGAAGCTGCCCGTTGGAGGCGAGGCCCTCGATCGTGAGGATCTTCGCGCCATCGGCCTGGACGGCGAACATGGTGCAACTCTTGACGGCTTTACCGTTGAGTTCCACTGTGCACGCACCGCACAGCGAGGTTTCGCACCCGACGTGGGGGCCGGTGAGCCCCACTACCTCGCGCAGATAATGAATCAGCAGGAGCCTCGGCTCGACTGCGTGGGAATAATCGGTCCCGTTGATGGTCAAATTTATGGTTTGGGTCATGGGAGACTTGAGCGCCCGGTGAGGGGCGGCTTTAAGAAGATACCAAATCGAGGACGGGCCGTCAGCTTGGTTGAGCAAAACACGCTGAATTTACGCTGGCGCGGTTGACCCGTCTAATATTTTCAACAGCTTGCTGGGTTCGTTTCGCAAAAATCCATTTTGACGTTTCTCTTTCCCTGGTCGGCGTGGGTTCGCCTCGCAGAATGTGGTAGAGTTGGCCGCACCGGCCGTGCGCATTCGGGACGTGTGACGTATTCGCGGAGAGCATCGATTTAGCATCGGATCTTCTAATCAATCGCCGATAGCGGTGCGCGTCGGATCTGTTTGAGCCGCTTCGCAAAACCGCGTGTGGTTTCGCGTGTGACGGCACGGTGCGAACCACCCATGCGGGTTAATCTTCGGGGCGTGGCATGTTTCCGGCCCCACAGTTCTTCGAAGCCTGGCGCTTGACCCAGGTGGTGGAGCACCCTTCCGGCCTCGCATATGCGACGACTTACGTTTACCACGTCTTGGACAATTTGACGAAAGTCACACAAGGATTGCAGACACGGAATTTCGTTTACGATTCGCGGAGCCGATTGACGAGCGCGGCGAATCCGGAGAGCGGCACGGTCAGCTACGGCTACGACAACAACGGAAATTTCATTTGGCGGCAGAACAACGCGGGCGTGGAGACCTGTTATCAATACGACGCCGCGAATCGCGTAACTCTTCAGGTGTATTTCACGGGAAATCCGGCGGGCGGGACCACGGGCCAATGCTCCCAGATTCCCGCCGCGAATTTCTACTCCAACACGCCGAACGTGACGTATGCTTACGATACCGGGGCCACGAATGCGGCGGGCCGATTGGTTTCGGTGACGAATTCGGCCGGGGTGGTCAATCAGATTGTGAGTTACGATGCGCTGGGCCGCGTGACGGCGAGCAGCCAGACGATCTCGGGCCGGACGTACACCTTTCCCAACTACAGCTATAATCTGGCCGATGCGATGACTTCGGAAACCTATCCTTCGAACCGCGTAGTAAGCACCGGCTACGATCAGGCGAACCGCCCCAATTCGCTGACTTCGGGATCGACGACCTATCTTTCGAGCGTGACCTATGCTCCGCATGGCGCGTTGGCCGGCCATGTGTACGACAACGGCCAGCTCGGGCGGCTGTACAGCTACAACAAGCGCTTGCAGCCGACCGAGATGAGGGACGGCGCTCCCACGCTGAGCGGCGGGACGGTGAGCTCTATTGGTAATCCGCTGCTGGATTTGCAATATTTTTGGGGATCGCAGACATTGGGCGGCGATAGCCCGTCCAACAACGGGAACCTGACCAACCAGCAGATCGCGACGCAGAATCCGTCGGGGAGCTTTTATCAGAGTTACACATACGACTCGCTGAACCGGCTGTGGAGCGCCACGGATACGGGAGGCTGGTCGATGCAGTTCGGCTCTACTCAGTCGGGCGCCGGGGACCGTTATGGAAACATCTGGCTATCGTCGGTGAGTGGGATTCCGGCCCAGCCGCTGATGCCTGCGACGCAATCGGCTTATAATGCGGCGAACCAAATGGTGGGCTTGGGTTATGACGGCAACGGGAACCAGAGCAGCTTCGGCGCGTACACGATCGGCTACGACGCGGAGAACCGGCAAATCACGGTGAGTAGTACGCAGCCCTCGTTGAGCGCGGCGTATGCGTATGATGGGACCGGGCAGCGGGTGATGAAAACGCTCGCGGGCGGAGCGACGACGGTGTATGTGCACGACGCGTTCGGGAATTTGGCGGCGGAATACACGGCCGACGGGTCTTCCTCCCCGCCGTGCGCGACGTGTTATTTGAGCGCGGATCATCTGGGTAGCACACGGATGGTGGCGGACCAGAACGGGAATCCGGTAGCGCGGCATGACTACTTGCCGTTCGGAGGGGAGATCCCAACGGGTTTTGCGGGGCGGACCAGCGCTTGGGGGACAGCGGATAACTTGAGCGTGAAATTCACCGGCAAAGAAAGAGATAGCAAGACAGGAAACGATAACTTCCTCGCCAGGTATATGAGTTCGGCGCAGGGGAGGTTCCTGTCGCCCGGGTCTTGTAAAGTATTTTGTGTAAACGTTTTTTTCTGACAGCGGGTTTTGATCCCGCGGGATCTTCGATCTGTTTCCCGGGACATTGAAGACGGCGTAGATTTCTTTCAGGCCCGGGATCACGCCAGCGCGCAGGGGCCATTTTTGAGCGGGGACGATCTGTTTGCGGGCAGCTATCCATCCGCAGAGCTGGAATCTGTACTCGTATGCGCTCAATAATCCGATGGTATATACCGATCCGACCGGCAATAACGCGATTTGCAACGACGATCCGGATAATTTCGTGTGCACGGGTAATCCGCCTCCTCCCCCGCAGGATCCGTTGGGGCGGGGGGACATTGTTCCAGTTGTGGTGGGACTCGACGCGTACGGTGTTCGAGTTGGCGAATCAAGGGGCGTAGCAGATCGCCGGGCAGACACCGGACTTTTTGGGGCGTCCTAGGAATACTACGTGTTTGGCGGCGGCGGATGGCGGGAGCCTCGGCTGGCGCGGCGGTGGGCGCGGCGGGGATCGTGACGGGGCCGGGCGTGGGGGTGACAGAGCCGGTCGGGTTCTTGGGCGGTGGGGCGGTCGGCTATGTTGGGGGGCTGTTCACCCGCATGGGGAGTGTTGGGCCTACAGGGGATATTTGGCAAGCAAGGAACGTATGTTGCGGAGCAATACGATGCGGCCAGCGATTGTATTCGGAGCGATCTTGCTTCTCGTATCGGTGGCATTTGTTCTCAGAAGGGCGCCATCGATCGCACGAAGGGCAAGCGGCGGAAAATCCTCCGATCATGTAGCGAGGCGGAATGAGCGAGTAGGTCCAGCGTGGGCCTATCCGGATTCGATTCGCACACCCGGGACGACGAATCCGGATATAAGTCAGGCGAACATTGACGAGACGATTTGCAATTCCGGGTGGAGCACTAAACTTGTTCGTCCGAAGGAGTCGTATACAGCAAAGCTGAAGGTTCTTCAAATGCGCGAATGGGGTTTTTCAGGGAGAACGTCGGATTATGAGGAGGATCACTTGATCAGCCTAGAGTTGGGCGGTCATCCTACGGACGCTCGGAATCTTTGGCCGGAGCCGTATTCGCCGAAGCCCGGCGCCCGTGAGAAGGACGTCGTCGAGCGATATCTGCACCGGCAGGTCTGCCAAGGAGTGCTACCGCTGAGCGAGGCGCAACAGCAAATCGCGACTGACTGGTACAAAGTGTACGTGGCGATCGAGAAGTAGGAAAACAATTTCAGCATCGCGAATCTTGACGTGCAGTGCGTCCAGGTACACGATCGGATACACCGAATTTAAAGGACGGCTCTTGCCGCTTTCAGCGAGCGTTTACGTTCAAGCGATCGAGGATCTCCGGCGCGAAAGGCGCACACGATACCTAGAAGCTGGACGGCGGCTCTTCCCTGCCACGCAAGATAGCGGCCATCACGCGCGGACTGCGGTGGCCATGCATTACAGCGATCACCCAGAGCGGTTTTTCATCGGGCGCATAGGCGATCAGGTAATCCCTGACGCGTATGAAGCGCAGCGGGCGGTTCGTCAGGTCGGCGCGGCGATGGCCGATATGGGGGAAAGGAACGACGCGCTGAATGGCTCGGTAAATGTCGTCAACTACGCGATGCGCGGCTCTCGGGCTGTCCTGGCCGATATAAGCGGCTATTTCATCGATGTCGATGAAGGCTTCGGGGGTGAAGCGCGTAGCCTCCGCTCATGCTGGGCCGTTGGGCCGCGCGTCGATCCTTTCATGGAGGCGGACGAAAGCCTCCTCGCCATCGATCAGCTTTACCCGGCCGCTTTTGATGTCATCGTAGCGAGAATCGAGCAACTGGCGGGTTTCGGCAAGCTCGTCGACATAGCCGGCCACGGCGTCATGCACCAGGTCGGCGGCGGCGCGACCGCTCTCGCGGGCGATCTGATCGAGCTTGGCTTGCAGAGCGGGTTCAAACTGCACTTCCATGGCGTTTCCTTTCGAGACTTCTCCTTTTTAGATTAGCCGATATAGGGATTTCGATTTCGAAATCTGTGAGGCGAAATCCAGCACGGCCTATCCGCGGGCGGGTTATATGGTAGTTCTGGATGATCTCTTCAATGCTCTGGCCATATTCGACTTTTTCGAAGATGACGTAATCGCCATGCGGTTTCGCGTTCGGTGACGGAAATCGCATGTGTCGATTGTGCTTGCTTGTGCTTAATTGCAGAAACGGCGCAGGCGGGTTGAAGCCGCGGCCGGAGCCTGCCCCGCAGTGGGCCGTACGCCAACCGTCGGCGGTGCCGAAGAGTAGAATAGCCGTTGTGATACGCACTGGCTCGATGCGGCGGCGCGGGCTTCCGCTAATCGCTATTACGGCCGCGGTTGCTCTGGCGCAAAACGCTAGCGCGCCGGAGATGAGCACCCATGATGCTCCCGCGATCTTTACCGCGCGGGTGAACCTGGTGCTTGTGCCGGTTGTGGTCCGCGACCGCAACGGCAAAGCGACCGGCAATCTGCGCCAGGGAGATTTCCAGCTTTCCGATAAGGGCAAGCCGCAAGTCATCAGCAAGTTTTCGATCGAAAAAACGGGCGGGCGGGCCATTCCCGCCGTCGTTGCCACGGACGAAACCGCGCCCGACAAGGCGCAACCGGAACCGGCGCCCATTCCCGAACGCTTCGTCGCCTACGTTTTCGA
Source organism: Bryobacterales bacterium (assembly GCA_019261985.1). Classification (GTDB taxonomy): domain Bacteria; phylum Acidobacteriota; class Terriglobia; order Bryobacterales; family Bryobacteraceae; genus Palsa-187. The sequence goes on from JAFAQY010000132.1 coordinate 18,514, forward strand.
CGATATGCACTTCGACATTCAGAATTTGCTGTGGGCGAGGATGGCCGCCGACCGGCATTTGAGTGAATTTCTGGACCCGAGTGCCCGGGCCGCGATTTTCACCACCTCGGGCCAGGTGAGCCTGGATTTCACGGACGACCGCGACAAACTGCGAGCCGCATTGCAGCGGATTCAATCGCGGGCGGATCTGCACGCCACGGCGATCGAGTGCCCGTCCGTGACGTATTATATGGCCGATTCGCTCATCAACCGCGCAGACTCGCAAGCAATGAACGTGCTCGTCGCCGATACCTATGCTTGCCTGCACACCTCGCCGAACGACCCGGGCGCTCCGAGCCGGGATCAAATCGAGGCGATGGTGCGCGCGGCTGCGCAGCGAGAGTACAGCGTTGGAGGGGAAGATTCGCGACGCTCGCTTCTGGCCCTGAAGGACGCTGTCCGGCGGCTCTCCGCGGCTCCGGGCAGCCGCAGCCTGATTTTGGTATCGCCAGGCTTCTATCTGACGCTGGATCATCGATTCGATGAAACCGACTTGATGGATCGCGCGATTCGCGCGAACGTAACCGTGAACTCACTCGACACGCGCGGCCTTTACACCGTCGGCACCGACCTGAGTCAGACCTCGGTTTCCAGTTCAGCGGCATCCAGCGGATTCCGTTTGATGGCCGATATAGCAAATGCCTCCGCGGACTCGGATGTGATGGCCGAGCTGGCGAGCGCCACCGGCGGCACGTTCTTTCACAACGATAACGGCCTGAAGGAAGGCTTAAAGCAACTCGCTACGCAACCGGAATTTATTTACGTACTCGGGTTCTCGCCGCAGAATTTGAAAATGGACGGCTCGTACCACACACTAAAGGTCACACTGAAGAATCCCACCGGCATGGATGTGCAAGCCCGGCGCGGATACTATGCGCCGAAGCATGCCGCCGACCCCGAGCAACAGGCACGCGAGGAAATCCAGGAAGCGATTTTTTCACGGGATGAAATTCGCGATATTCCCGTGGATTTGAATTTGCAGTTTTTCAAATCGAGCGCCTCCAGCGCAAAGGTGACGGTGGTGGCGAAAGTGGACATCCGCAACCTGCGTTACCGCAAGTCCGAGGACCGGAACAACAACACGCTCACGATTATCTCCAGTCTTTTCGACCGCAACGGGAATTGGGTGGCGGGTATCCAGAAGATTGTCGAGATGCGGTTGAAAGACCAGACCGTGGAAAACCTTCCGGCCGGCGGGATCAGCGTGCGGTCGGTGCTGGATGTTGTGCCGGGGAGTTATATGGTCCGGCTGGTGGTTAGGGATTCGGAAGGGCAGACGATGGCGGCCCGTAACGGCGCCGTTCAAATTCCATGAAGGAGGAGCGCACATGAGAAGCGCGCGCCTGATCGTTTTGAGTTCGATGATTTGCGCCGGGGCCCGCCTACTGTCCGCGCAAGACAAGCCGGCCGATGCTCCTCCGGACACCGGGATCCTGATCCGAACGGAAACACGCATGGTCCTGGTGGATACCATCGTGACGGATAAGAAGGGGCAATACGTCCGCGATCTTGAAGCCAAGAACTTCAAGGTCTACGAAGACAACAAGGAACAGCCGATCAAGAGCTTCTCTTTCGAAGCCGATCCGCAATCGCCAAATCACGGGCAAACGCACTATATGGTCCTCTTTTTCGATAACGCAAGCATGCAACCCGGGGATCAAGTTCGCGCTCGACAGGCCGCGGTTAAGTTTATCGATGCCAATGCCGGTCCGGACCGGAAGATGGCCATTGTGAATTTTGGTGGCGCGCTCCAGGTGGCGCAGAATTTCACGGGAAATACGGAGAAGCTTAAGGCGGTTGCGAACGGAGTGGCGTATTCGGCGGTATCGTCGAATGAGACCGGGCCGACTTTGAGTGAAGCGGCGTTCTTCGGCGCTCGGGACATGATTCTCGCATTGAGGACGCTGGCGAAGAATTTAGGGGCCGTGCCGGGCCGTAAGACGCTGGTGATGTTCACGGCCGGATTCAAGCTAACGCCGGAGCAGATATCTGAAGTTACCGCCACGATCGATGCTTGCAATAAAGCGAACGTCGCGATCTATCCAATCGACGTACGCGGACTGACCACGGACGTGCCGGTTGCGCAAAACACGGGCGGAGGCCTGCTGCATATTTTTCAGCCGCCGTCTTGGGTACTTCCCGCGCTGGCGTTGTCGTTTGAACCGCAGCGTGGCGGTGGCGCGCCAGGCGGAACTCCGGGAGGCGGAGCTCCGGGAGGCGCTGGCGGCGGAGGCTCGCGTGGCGGGGCGGCAGGCGGCCCTGGACCAGGCGCGGCAGCGGGGTCGAGCGGATCCGCCGGCGGACGCGGCGGGGTCAATAGCTCGCCAGGCGGAACCCGGAACGGAGGTCCGAACCCAGGCGCGAACCCGGGTGCCGGCACGAATACGAACGGCGGCCGGGGGGGCGGAGTTCAGGGCGTACAACCCTATCCGGGGCTGAACCCTTACAACCAATCGCGCAGCCTGATACCGAAGATCCCTGAGAGCACGGTAGAGAACCAAAACGTGATGTACATGCTTGCCGACGGAACGGGCGGGTTCGTGATTCACGATACGAACGATTTGCTTGCGGGGCTTCAAAAAATCGGCAAGGAGCAGAATGAATATTACTTGCTGGGCTACACGCCGCCATCGTCAACAGAAGGAAGCTGTCATGTGTTGCACGTGAAGGTGGATCGGGGCGGGACCACGGTTCGCGCCCGCACAGGCTACTGCAACGCGAAGCCGCGCGATCTGCTGACCGGCAACCCGATCGAAAAGCAGCTTGAAACGCGAGCCGCGGCGGCCCAGGCGGGGAACGTGGCCGCCGCCATGCAGCTTCCCTTCTTCTATACGTCCGCGAACGTTGCGCGCGTAAACGTGGCGATGGAAATCGCGGCGGACGCGGTGAAGTTCGAAAAACAGAAAGGCAAGCAGCACGGCGAGATCAATGTTCTGGGGATTGCGACGACAGCCGACGGCGGCGTGGGGGCGCGGTTCAGCGACACCGTTAAATTCGACTTCGAGGATAAAAAAGAAATAGAGGCGTTCCAGAAGAAGCCTCTGCATTATGAAAATCAATTCGACCTGGCCTCGGGTAAATACAATTTGAAAGTGGTTTTCAGCTCGGGTGGATCGAGCTTCGGAAAAGTGGAGACACCCCTGGAGATTGAGCCGTATCAAGCCGATCAATTCGCGATCAGCGGGCTGGCGCTAAGCAAGCAAACCCACAGAGCGGCCGAGATGGGCGCCACGCTGGATGCATCGCTGCTGGAAGACAAGGTCCCGCTGATCTTCAATGGACTCCAGCTCGTGCCTTCGGGGACCAACGAATTCAAGAAGGGCGAGCTGGCGGGTTTCTATGCCGAGATTTATGAGCCCCTGCTTTCCAGTCCGCCCGACCCGCAAAAGCCTCTGGCGGTCGCGATCGATATGCGCGTATTGGACCGTAAAACCGGCGAACAGAAGGTCGACACCGGCCTGCTACGGCTGGAGCTCCCGGCGCAAGGGGGCAATCCGGTAATTCCCATTGGGGAAAAAGTGCCGGTCGAGATGCTCGCGCCCGGATCGTACACGCTGGAATTATCGGCGCTGGATACAGCGAACCACGAGTACAAGCGGACAGCGGATTTCGAGCTGAGGTGAATAGCCGGCCGACCATCGGGAGCGGCGCCTATAGAGGGGTTATAGCAGGATAGCCTTGTTGTTTGGCAAGCCGGAGGAGCGCGCGGTCAAAGGTAACCAGTGTCGCATCGCTCTGCTTGGCATAAGCAAGCAGGTAACAGTCGCCAATCCATTTTGAGGCGGTTTGAGCTGCAAATGGCGCGGTCGCTTCGCGGAATGCGAGATCCATGCCGCGTGGCTCGGGATAGTAGTCCACCCGTGTATCCTGAAGCCAATTCTCGTAAATCGTCCATGCCTTTTGGAGCGTAAGCGTTTCCTTCCCCATAACGGCTGAGTTTGTGAGGAGGCGCAGGAAACCGATTTGCGTGTATCGGCAGAAAACAAGCCGAACATCGCCGGCAATAAAATCGAACCACCTCCACGCTTCTGAGTTATGTGAATGGCCGGCTACGGAAAGAGCGAGCCATACGTTCAGATCAGGGAAAAACGAGGTCATGAGGATTTTCGTCCCTTGGGAACCTCGGACCGAGTTTATGGCCCTTAATCATAGGACCCGTGACGTTGTTTCCCTTCTTAGGGGACGCATATGTCAGCTCAATCGCTTGAACGATAAGCGCTCTTATAGACGTACCGGATTGTTCCGCCTTGTGCCGCAGAGCAGCATGAAGCGGCTCAGGAATGTCGACTGTAGTACGCACGGCCATGACATTATTATGTCACGGGCGCCATGAAGGATTAAATCATCCTTAAGGAGCACCCGCGCGGCGGCCACGCGGGTAGTACAATCGTCACGAATGAGAATTGTAGCTGCCTCGCTAATCCTGGCGTTTTCATTGCTTCCCTTTGGAGCCGCACAAACCAAGGGCGCGAAGAGTGCCCTCAATAAAGAGGCTCTCGAGGCATATCTCCGCCACGTGGAGCTTTATCGAGCGAACGTGACGTACAAGATCGACGACCCCACGCCATCCAAATACCTGCCGGGATTTTCAGAGGTCGCTGTACACGTCAGCTATGAAGGCGGAACGAAGGACGAACTGTACTACGTCTCGCAAGATGGCCAGACCATCGTCAGCGGGGATGTATACAAGATGAATCAAAATCCGTTTCAGGCAAATCTGGATAAGCTGAACACCGCCGGGGCGCCCAGTTTCGGCGCGGCGAACGCGCCCGTCACTATCGTCGAATTCGGCGATTTGCAATGTCCCGATTGCAAGATGGAAGCTCCCGTCCTGCGTAATAACGTGATGCAGACGTTTGCGGGCAAGGTGCACGTGTACTTCAAGGATTATCCGCTGGAGTCGCTGCACCCATGGGCCCGCTCGGCCGCGATTGCGGGGCGCTGCGTGTATCGCCAAGGCGAGCAGAATTTCTGGACCTTCTACGATTGGATCTACGACAACCAGGAGCAGATCGACCCCGGCAACTTGCAATCCAAAGTAATCGCCTGGGCCGGGCAGAAGGGGCTGGACACGATCCAGCTTGGCCGCTGTATGGACAGCAAAGCCACGGAAGCGGAAGTGAATCAGAGCATCGCCGAAGGGCACTCGCTAGGCCTGAAGGGGACACCGACGCTGTTTATTAACGGACGGAAAATCGGGGGCCTGCAGTGGCCGGACCTTCAGCTTGTAATTAATAACGAGCTGCAATATTTGGGGCGAAAGTGAATCCTACCGGCGCGGTGCTTTTATTCGCAGCATGCGCCGCCTACGGGGCAACGTCCTCGCCTTATCGGGACACGGTCAACCAATACTGCGTCACGTGTCATAACCAGCGGCTGAAAACCGGCGGACTAACGCTGGATAATCTCGATATCGGAAACGTCGCCGGGGACGCCGCTACATGGGAAAAGGTGATTCGCAAGCTGCGCGCCGGAGCGATGCCGCCTACGGGCGCTAAACATCCGGATGCGGGGACAACTCACCGTCTGGTGGCGTACCTGGAAGGCGAGCTCGACGCGGCAGCCACAGCTCATCCCGATCCAGGGAGCCCAGTGCTGCACAGGTTGAACCGCGCCGAATATGCGAATGCCATTCGAGACTTGCTGGGTCTGGAGATTGACGCGGCCTCGCTGCTTCTCCCCGACGATTCGGCGTACGGTTTCGATAACGTCTCCGATGCGCTCGGCGTCTCGCCGTTATTGCAAGAGCGGTACGTGTCGGCGGCGATGAAGGTCGGCGCGCTGGCGGCGGGCGATCCGAATGTAGCTCCAGCCAGCAGTGTGTATCGCATCCGCCAGGACGTCTCTCAGGATCAGCACTTGGAGGGCATGCCGCTTGGGACCGTAGGCGGCACGCAGGTGCGCTACAACTTTCCGTTGGATGCCGAGTACGTTTTTCAAGCCAAGCTTTACCGTACGAATTTGAATATTATGCGCGGCCTGGATCTACCGCATCAGGTGGAGTTCACGGTGGACGGGCGGCGCATTCACGTTGCGGCGATCGGCGGAAAGGCCGATCTTGAATCTCTGTTTGAAAAGCCAACGGTGACGGGCGATGAGGTGGATGCGCGGCTGCGCGTGCGCGTGCCGGTGAAAGCGGGACCACGCGTAGTGACGGCGGCGTTCGTTCAGGACCCGGAAGTCGCGACCCCCGCTCGTTTGCAGCCGTATCTGCGCAGCACCGTCGACAATTTCGACTGGTCCGGCCGGCCGCATATTCAAACGCTGACCATCACCGGCCCGTTTAACGCGACAGGCTGGGGCGATACGCCAAGCCGCCGGCGAATTTTCACGTGCCATACGGAGAGCGAGGCTTGCGCGAAACAGATTATTTCAAGCTTGATCCGCCGGGCGTACCGGCAGCCCGCCGCCGAAGCCGATGTGCGGCTCGCGATGAGCTTCTATGAAGCGGGGCGTCGCGAGGGCGGTTTTGAAGCCGGTATTGAGCGCGCAGTGCAGCGAATCCTGGCGAGCCCGAAATTCCTCTTTCGATTCGAGCGCGATCCCGATGAGGTGCGGCCCGGAAGCGTTTATCGCATCAGCGGCCTGGAACTCGCGTCCCGGCTTTCGTTCTTTTTATGGAGCAGCATCCCGGATGAGGAACTGCTTAAAGCCGCGAGCGATGGATTGCTGAAGAATCCGGCGATTCTCGATCGCGAGGTGAGGCGCATGCTAGCGGACGCTCGGTCGCAAGCGCTGGTGGATAACTTCGCGGGACAATGGCTGCACCTGCGCAATCTGCGCAATGTGGCGCCGAACTCGGACGATTTCCCCGATTTTGACGACAATCTTCGCCAAGGTTTTCAGCGCGAAACCGAGATGCTGTTCGAAAGCGTGGTGCGCGAAGACCGGAACGTACTGGATTTGATGACGGCGGACTACACATTCGTCAACGAGCGATTGGCTCGCCATTACGGCATCCCGGATATCTACGGAAGCCGGTTCCGCAGGATCGCAGTGCATGAGGACGCGCGCCGGGGACTGCTGGGACACGGGAGCATTCTCGCTGTAACCTCGCATGCGGAGCGCACATCGCCGGTTCTGCGCGGGAAGTTTGTTCTGGAGAACATACTCGGGATGCCGGTGCCGCCGCCTCCGCCCGACGTGCCGCAGTTGAAAGGCAATCAGGAAGGCGAACGACCGCGCACCATGCGAGAGCAGATGGCGGAACATCGCGCGAATGCAGTATGCGCGAGCTGCCACAAGACGATGGACTCGATCGGTTTCGCGCTTGAAAATTTCGATGCTGTCGGTGCATGGCGGACCAAGGATGCCGGAGATCCTATCGATGCCTCGGGCGAGTTGGCGGATGGCAGCAAGGTGGACGGCGTTGTTGCACTGCGGAATTCCATCGTGAGCCGCCCGGACGTCTTCGCCGCAACCATGACGGAGAAGCTAATGACGTACGCGCTCGGCCGCGGCGTGGATTATCGCGACATGCCGGCTATTCGAGCGATTGTGCGCGATGCCGGCCGGAACGATTATCGCTTCAGCACGCTGGTGCTGGGGATCGTGCGCAGCACGCCTTTCGAGATGCGGGTGAAAGACGCCAATTTGGGCAAATGAATGCTGTAATTCCCGTGCGGAGGCGAGCCCGACGTGAATCCATTCAGATACGGGCCACACCTGCTGCTCAGTGGCTACACCCTGGTCGGGATTTTCACAGTTCCTGCCCAAACTGGGCCGGGTGAAAAGCTTGCTTCCATAACCGGAATCGTCACCAATCAGGTGAGTAGAGAAGGATTGCGGAAGGCGTATCTGCGGCTGGCGCCGGAGCGTCCAAAACCCGGCTCCGCATACGCGGCAGTAACCGACGGCCACGGCGCTTTCACGATCGACAATATCGCGCCGGGGAATTATCAGTTGAGCGCCGAGCACATCGGATTCCTGGATGCGCAGTACGGAGGCGCGTCCAATAATTCTGGTGTCGTTTTGCGACTAGCCGCGGGTGACAAACTGAACGGAATCGAGATTAAGTTGGTTCCGCAGGCGGTTCTATCGGGAACGGTTCTGGATTCAGATGGCGATCCGTGGCAGCACGGATATGTGATCCTCTTCCGCTCTTGGGGGAACGGCCGAAGAAAAATGGAGAGCAGCCAGTCGTCGGGCGTAGACGATCAGGGCGGCTTTCGCATGGCGGGCCTGGAGCCCGGACGCTATTACGTGGTTGCCGAATCTCAACCGTACTTCGAGGATCAATACCATCCGGATGTGAACGGCAAGCCGACGCCTCGACACCAGCCCACTTGGTATCCGTCAGCGCCGGATATCGATTCCGCGCTCCCGATCACGGTCGGGGCCGGCCAGCAATTGAGTGGGATCGATATTCGGCTTCGAACGGGACTCGGTTCAAAATTTTCCATTCGAGGCAGGGCCTCAGGAATCTCGGGAGTTGCGCGCCCCCAGAACGTTGTGCGGATTTCGCGATGAAGCGGTCCACTCTTGACCCAACAGGACCCCATACCGGAGATATCCAACGCGATGGGTCCTTCGAAATTACCGGGATTGCTTCGGGCACATACGATGTCACGGTCATGCGCGTGTACCCGAGTTGGACGGCCCTTGGCAAAACCACGGTCCAGGTGAACGATACCAGCGTGGAAGATGTGTCGATTGAGCTACACGAGCCGCAGACTCTCCACGCCAATGTTCGCATCGAAGGCGACGGCCCCACGCAGGATTTTCAAGTCCGCCTGGAATCGTTGGACCCCCTGGAGACTGCCAGGTTCGCGGAGAAAGCCGACGATGGCGGATTGGATTTTTATGATGTCGGGTTGGGGGAATATCATGTTACAGCCCCGCGGGGCCAGCTGTATCTGAAGAGTGTCCGCTACGGAAATGCGGAATCGAACGATGGAACATTTACGCTCGCCGCTTACGGATTCCCACTCGAGATGGTCTTTAGTATGCGAGGAGCCAAGCTTTCCGGGAGCATTCAGTCCAAAAACAACGCGGCTGCGAAAGACAATACTCCGCCGCGCGTTGTGCTGATTCCCGACACGCCGGATACCTCCCTTCGCGAATACCGCACCCGTTCCGCCGCCTTCGATCAATCGGGCGCATTCCTGATCGAAGGCATCGCGCCGGGAAAATACAAGCTGTATGCGTTCGAAAACGTGCCGGACGGTATCTGGCTGGCGGACGAGTTCTTGAAGGAAGCCGAACCCATGGCTATCGCCTATGAGGCGAAGGAGGAAAACACGGAAACTATCCAGATTCCGCTGCTTACAAAAGGCGAAACCGATCGCATGGTAGCACGGTTAGGCTTGGACTGATTGAGAACTATCTCCTTCGCCGCCGAAAATGTCAGCGTCGTGTTCAGCCAGGATTGCGGCGGCTTGATCGAAGGAGGAGGCAGGCACCAGGATCATGTAGGCCTCAAACTGCTTTTCCAAAGGGTCACGCTCCACGCGGCATGGAACCGACGCGGTTTCGAGGCACCGTCTTGCCGCGGCGGCTTCTCCTTCGAGCAATGTCGCCACGAGCGTGAAGCCATCCGCTGCGGCGGTGGGTTCCGCAGGTAACAGGAGATCCTCATCGATTGGCATGTGCTCCAGGCCACGTTTCTCCAGTTCGGCGACATAGTATTTTCGACCGCTCTCGGGGAGGCTTGCGGCATCGACATTCAAAAGCTCATCGTCCGAGAACTCTTCAAAGTGTCTCGTGTAATTTTGCTCGCTTAAGGGTTCGTCAATTTCCGTCCTCAAGCGCTTCCGCGCGGCTTCGAGGTACGAATCGGGAACCATCAGAACGATCCACTTGCTTCTGCGGCGAAATGAAGGCTGCTGGGCGATGACGATTGCGCACGGAATTGAGCCCTCGTCGAGCACGTCGCGCGTGGTTTCGGCGTCTTCTACAGATTCGAAGCCGGCGACTTCAACCGCGGTGCTCTTCCATGGAACATCGTCCATCAAGGCTTGAAGTCCCGACGATGGCTGTGCGGGTTTCTCTTGGCCGCTATCCGCGGGTTTTGCCGTCGCGGGCTTTTTTAATCCGCGGCTGTGGAGCTCCACGTCATAGCACTGCGCCGCGATCTCAGTGAGATCTTCGCGCTTGATCTGGAGCAGTGCGTTATCGGAGAGCGCGGCGTAATAGCGCCTGATGTCATCGGCTCCTACGTCCATATGGGTCTCTGGACATCATAGCCAGTCCTAGCGTTTCGGGTCCCGTGACCGGGGTTTTGCCTAACAACGGGTGCGTTGGGACTCGCCGGCCCGCCGGGGCTGAAGCCCCGGTTGCACGCTGAAGCGTGCTCCACCATTAGATCTGGCTATGTTATCGAAATTACTCGCTCCGAACCGCTATACAACTCTTCTACTACTTCGGCCCGGTTCTCCAAAACCGCTCGCTGGCTGATGGAGCCCTTGTCCGTCAACTCATGGGCGTCGATCGACGGGGGCACATCGAGGATAATCGCGCGGGCGATGCGGTTTGAACTGCCCGTACTTGTTTTCGCCATGCCGGCGAGCAACTCTCGAAACTTCGCGCGCACCTGGGGCCGTGCTAGCAATTCCGCTACACTGCACGGTTCCGACGAGAGTTCGCGGCAGGCAGCTATATCCGGAAAGATCAAGGCGCCGACGAAATCGCGGTCCGCTCCGGCGATTACGACTTCCTTGGCATATGGCGCGAAATGGGCGAGGAAGTTGACGCGCATGGGTCCCACGCTGACCCAGGTTGCGGTCGAAAGCTTGAAGTCTTCCGCGATGCGGCCATCGAAGATGAAGCCCTTGTCGGGATCGGATTCGTCCACGAAGCGAAGCGCATCGCCGATTTTGTAAAAACCTTCTTCGTCGAAGGCGGCGCGGGTAAGTTCAGGTTGATTCCAATAGCCCGGGGTGATGTTCGGTCCTCGCAGGCGGGCTTCGAGCTTATGACCGGAAGGAATCAGCTTCAATTCCATGCCAGGGGCCGGCACTCCGCACTCGCCCGCGCGGCGCACATCCTTGCCGACCCACAATGCGAACGGGCCAGTTTCGGTAGCGCCCAGGCCGGAGAGCATCAGGATACGCTCGCCGCAAGCTTCGATGGACAGGTCCTGTAGAGCGTCCCAGACCTCCTGAGATATTCCGGCGCCCGCGTAAAACAGAGCTTTCAGGCGGCTGAAGTAATGCCGCCGCAACTCGGGATCTTTGCGTAAATGCGGAATCAAAGCCTCGAAGCCTTTGGGGACATTGAGAACTATGGTGGGAGCGATTTCGCGCAAATTGCGAAGGGTCTCATCGAACGCGCCGGGCACCGGCCTGCCTTCGTCGAGATAGAGAGTCCCCCCGTTGTACAGGATCAAGCCGAAATCCTTGCTGCCCGCGAAGGTGTGGTTCCACGGCAACCACTCCAGGATTACGGGCGGCTCATCCTCCACAAACGGCCAACACTGGCGGACTTGCTGCTGATTGCTGGTCCACACGCGGTGGGTATAGATGACGCCCTTCGGCATGCCCGTGGATCCGGAGGTGAACAGAATTTTGAACACCGTATCCGGCCCAACCCGCGCGTACGCTTCTTCCAGGGCAGGGCCAGGGGATGCGGCAATCAAGTCCGAGAATATGGTCGCGCCGGGAAGCGGATCGCGGACGCATACCAGTTCCGCATCCTGCGGGATAACAGCGCGGATCGCGCGCGAGTATTGTTCGCCGCTAGCCGCAAACACGAGACCCGGCGTCAATACATTAAAGATGTGCTTCAGCTTGCCGAAATCTGTTGACACGAGTGAATACGCGGTTGAAATAGGCGAATACGGGACGCCTGCGTACATTGCACCGAGGCCCAATAGCGCGTGTTCGATATCGTTGCCGGACAAGATTGCTATGGGCCGCTTGGAAGACAACGGGCGGTCGACTAGAGCTTGCGCGATCCGGCGCGCTTGTTCGGCTGCCTGCGAGTAGGTGAGCCGGCGCCATGCATCATCCTTGGTCCGCTGCGCAATAAAGGTGCGATGCGGCGCGTGTTCCGCCCAGTAATCGAGGCGATCCGTCATGCGGCCTGGATACGGTCCGAGCTCCAGCGCCGAACGAACATAGATGGCGCCGCCGGGTTTTCGTTCGACGATGACCCGGGTCGGCGCAAGGCGGATTTCGCGAACGGGCGCAGTGGGCGCGCTCATGCGGCGTGGTCCGATGAGCTTAAACAAATGTGTCGGTTCATGATGGTAAATGAGCGGCGACCGGCGGACCCAAAGCACGCCGCAGGTCACTTCTTTAAATTAAGAGTAAAGCATGCGAGCGAAGGAGTTCGCTCTCGAGCGCCCCGGGCGGGCGGGTTGAGGCCGCTTGACTACAATGCCGTGTTGCGTAGGCGCAGCGCATTTCCGATCACTGACACGGAACTGAAACTCATCGCGGCGGCGGCGATCATCGGACTTAACAAGATCCCAAAGAATGGGTACAGCACTCCCGCCGCGATCGGGACTCCGAGCAGGTTGTACACGAATGCGAAGAACAGATTCTGACGGATGTTCCGCATGGTCGCACGGCTCAGCTTTCGGGCGCGAACGATACCCGTCAGATCCCCCTTGACAAGCGTCACTCCCGCGCTTTCCATTGCGATATCGGTCCCCGTTCCCATGGCAATGCCGACATGCGCCTGGGCGAGCGCGGGTGCGTCGTTGATGCCATCTCCCGCCATGGCGACAATGCGGCCTTGGTCCTGAAGCCTTTTGATCTCGCGGCTCTTGTCTTGCGGCAACACCTCCGCAATCACATCATCGATGCCCAATTTCCGGGCCACTGCTTCCGCGGACTTGCGGATGTCGCCGGTCAGCATGATGACGCGAATGCCATCCCGGCGCAGTTGGCGGATCGCATCCTCGGCAGTGGCTTTGACGGGATCCGTCACGCCGAGCACTCCCGCGGCTCTCCCGCCGATGGATGCGAACATCACGGTTTCGCCATCCGCCTGCATTGTTTCAGCCATTCCAAGAAGCGCGTCCAAATTCAAATGGAGATCGTCCATCCATCTTCGATTTCCTACTGCTACCGGCGTGCCGTCCACGATTCCCCTGATTCCTTTTCCCGGCACGGCTTCAAATGCCTCAGCCGGCGACAGGGGAATCTGACTGGCTTCGGCGGCCGCTAAGATGGCAGCGGCGAGAGGGTGCTCGCTGGCACGCTCAAGGCTCACGGCGACGTGCAATATTTGGCGTTCGCTAAAACCCGGCGCGGTCTTCACGGTTGCGAGCTTGGGCTTGCCTTCCGTCAGCGTGCCGGTTTTGTCCACCACCACGGTGTCCACTTTTTTCATCAACTCGATCGCCTCGGCGTTGCGGAATAGGACGCCCATGCGGGCGCCTTTCCCGGAGGCAACCATGATGGACATCGGTGTCGCCAACCCCAAGGCGCAAGGGCAAGCAATGATCAGTACGGCCACCGCATTCACCAGCGCATGCAACAACCGCGGCTGAGGCCCAAATATGGCCCAGATGATGAATGCGAGCGCCGCGGCGGCCACCACGATGGGCACGAAATAGCCCGAGACTACGTCGGCGATCCTCTGAATAGGAGCGCGGCTGCGCTGCGCCTCCATAACCATGCGCACCATTTGCGCAAGCAGGGTTTCGCTGCCGATTCGTTCCGCGCGCATAACGAGCGTTCCCGTGCCGTTCACCGTGGCGGCGGTTACGCGGTCGCCGGGATTTTTTTCCACTGGAACCGGCTCGCCGGTAAGCATGGATTCATCCACGCTGCTGACGCCTTCCACCACGGTGCCATCTACTGGGATCTTTTCTCCGGGGCGCACGCGCAGTTTTTGTCCCTTCCGGACATCGGCAAGCGGGACGTCGACTTCAGATGCATCGGCACGAATTAACCGCGCGGTTTTGGGCGCGAGCCCAAGCAGAGCCTTTATGGCAGCGCCTGTTTGGCTGCGAGCCTTGAGTTCCAAAACCTGGCCCAGCAACACGAGCGTGACGATAACGGCAGCAGATTCAAAATAGACCGGCGCCTGCCGCGATGCCAGAACCGCCGCCACGCTGTAGAGATACGCGGTGGCAACGCCCAGCCCGATGAGCGTAAACATGTTCAAGTTGCGATTGACCAGCGATTGCCAGCCGCGGCGAAGCAGAGGCCATCCGCACCAGAGCACCACGGGGGTCGCCAGCGCCAGGCCCAGGAATCGCGCGACCGGGGCGGAAAGAAAAGGAACCATCGCCGCAGCCACGACGGGAGCGCTGAGCACGACGCCGACCCAAAACCGCCGCGTCATGTCGCGCAGCTCCGGATTATCTTCCGGCTCCGCCGAAATCTCGACGGGTTCGAGCGCCATTCCGCACTTCGGGCAAGAGCCCGGCCCAATCTGCCTCACCTCCGGGTGCATCGGGCAAGTGTACTCACGTGTGTCCGTGGCGGCGGCCTTTGGGCGAGCTGGGTGGGCGAGCTGAATCGTCGCGAGTTGCGGCTTCAAGTAACGCTCGGGGTCGGCCTGAAATTTCGCGGCGCAGCCCTTGCAGCAAAAATAATACGTGCGGCCGTTGTGCTCCGCGGTGGCCCCCGGCCTCGCTTCATTGACGGACATTCCGCAGACCGGATCGCGATGAGATATAGCGGCAGTATCGGCCATATTCAATTATTAAATGCTATGATCGGCCTAGATGACGCGCGTAAAATTCGTCATTTTGGCGGTCTTGCTGCTGGCATTCGGAACGGTGCAATGCGTCGCGTCGTGCACGGCGACGAGTTGCGACTCGGCGAAAGTCCCGCCGTGCCACAAGCATCGTCCAACCGTGGCGCACCAGAGCTGCGGCCAGGATTTTGTGCGCTCGGATTCGGGCTTCTCGCCCGCGGCCAGCACCGTGATGTCGCCAGGGCTGGCGCCCGCTGCGATTGCGCTTTCGGCGCGTGTTCCGAGCACCCCCGCCGCGCTCGACCGGCCGCACCTAAATTTCTCCACGCCGGTACTGCGCGTCTGAGGTAGGACAAGCTTCAGCTTGTCCCGTTTTTTCGATCAAAAGACAAGCGTCAGCTTGTCCTATTTATTCCATAAGGAGAAATTGTGGTCCGATTGTGTGGCTTAGTGTGTACCCTTTGCGCGCCGCTTCTTGCGCAGATGGTGGACATGAACGAATCGAGCATGCGACTTATGAACGTTGCGTCGGGCACGTCCGTCAATCCTGCATCGTGGCCAATGCCCATGCTGATGACGCATTTCGGAAACTGGAACGCGACGCTGATGGGGCAAACATTCATAGTCGAGACGCAGCAGTCCGGTCCGCGGGGCGCCGATAAACTGTACTCTCCCAACTGGATCATGGCCACGCTGAGCCATCGTGTGGGCGAGAACGGCGCATTTCAACTGGACGCGATGCTGAGCCTGGATCCGGCGACGATTACCGGCCGCCGGTATCCCCTGCTCTTCCAAACCGGCGAGACCGCATATGGACTTCCGCTGGTGGACGCGCAACATCCGCACAACTTCGTTATGGCCTTGGGCGTCCACTACGCGCGCCAAGTCAGCGAAAACCTGAGCATTGAAGGATACGTTGCTCCTGTCGGAGATCCCGCGCTGGGCCCGGTAGCTTATCCGCATCGCGCCTCGGCGATGGAACTTCCTGAGGCGGCAATTTCGCATCATTGGATGGATTCGACGCATGTTGCCGACGAAGTGATCACGGCTGGCTTGGCCTATAAGAAATGGAAGCTGGAGGCGAGTGGATTCTATGGCGCCGAGCCGGGCGAAAACCGCTGGATTATCGAAACGGGCCCGATAAATTCGTGGTCGTCGCGGCTGTGGTTTTTTCCTTCGAAGAACTGGGCGGCTCAATTTTCCGGTGGACGGATCGCGCACCCGGAGCAACTCGAACCCGGCGATCAGGTACGCACGACCGCGTCTTTGGCATATACCAAGCCGCTCGCCGGAGGCGCCTGGTCATCCACGATCGCATGGGGGCGGAATCACAGCACGGCGACCAAGCGCGATCTGAACTCGTATCTGATCGAGTCCGTTTTGCCGATGCAGCGCAAGAACTTCATCACGGGACGGATTGAAGTGGTGGATAAGGATGAGCTATTCGCCGATCAACCCACACTGGAGCAGCAGCTCAATCGAGTCTACGGCAGCACCTTTCGCGTGGGCGCGTACACGATTGGATACACACGCGATATCGCTTTGTTCCGCAACGCGGCAATGGGCATCGGCGCGAATTTTAGCGCTTATTCGCTTCCGGGCGCCATCAAGCCTGATTATGGCGACCACCCGGTGGGCGGCAATGTTTTTTTGCGAATCCGGCTGAAGTCTGCGAATCAATGAGAGATGAGCGGCGTCCAAAAAGCCTGCTAAATTCACCGCTAAAGAATGATCCAGCTTAGGTCCCTTATATCTTTGGACAGGAGGAGCCGATACAATATGCGGTTCGGGCCGCCAGTCCGGATTGCTGAATAGCGGGTAATTGAAGGTGCACGCCCACAACATTTTCCTCGGCCTACGGACTCACAAGGCCGTTATGTTTTTGCGACGATTTCGTCTCCAGGTGCTCATTGAATCTTGCCTCCTTGACCTGCCCGCCCCGATCGTCTGCTACGATTCTTGGGAAGCCTCAATGCCGATTACGTTTCGTCTTCGCGCTCGTGAACCGCGTTTGGCGGAATCCGACGCACCATGACGAGCCTGGAACAGTTGGAGAAACGGCTCGGCGTCGACTGGACAGACCTCCGAAAGGCCCGCGAACTTGCCCGGTTGACGCGGACGGAACTCCGCAAAGCACTGGCGCATCTGGATTCTGAGGACACGAGCATTGTCGTATCCGGCTCTCTAGCTCGGGATGAGTTTACGGAGGGGAGCGATGTGGACTGGACCCTTTTGATCGATGGCCAATCGGATCCAGGACACTATGAGCTGACCAAGAAAATCGAAGATATCGTTCAACCGATTGCTAGGAAGAGCGTGGGGCAAGAGCGCACATTCGCAACGATGGTTTTCAGTCACGACCTCGTCCACCAGATCGGCGGCGAAGATGATACGAATCGAAACACAACGCTTCGTCTGCTTTTGCTGCTCGAATCGAGCGTGGTTGGACGAGAAGACGCTTATCGAAACGTTGTTCGGAACATCCTGAACCGCTACTTGCTTGAAGACCGCGGATTCTGGCGTGGATCTGGGCAGCGCATACCTCGATTCCTCCAGAATGATTTTGCCCGCTACTGGCGGACGATGGCCGTGGACTTCGCGTATAAATTGCGCACGCGGTCGGGCAAGGGCTGGGCAATTCGAAACATTAAGCTTCGGATGTCTCGAAAACTCATATACGTTTCGGGCCTACTCGCTTGCTTCAGCTTTCATCTCGACTTGTCGGACGGACAGCGCCAAACTCTGTTTGCCGACCCAAACCGGCAGCACGAGGTTATAGAGTACCTCGAGAAAATATTTCAACATACGCCGCTGGAAATCATCGCGACTGTGCTCAACCAATTCACCCATCTCGATGGAGCCGCCAAGAAGATCGTTGGCTCATACAACGATTTCATCGGCATGCTCGCCGATGATGGGGTCCGATCCCGCCTTGAAAACCTGACCGAAGAGCGTGCCGACGTAGACGACTTTTACCAGCACGCTCGCCATCTGAGCCACACGTTCCGGGATGGCCTCCTCGAAGTCTTTTTTGATACACAAAGCGACCTGGACTCATTGACCAAAAATTATGGAGTGTTCTAACATGCGCCCAATCGGCTTTTCAACCGGCGCCCTCGCCTATGCGGATTTTCGACGAGGCCTTGCGATCATCCGTAACAAGGGACTTCACTCGATAGAGTTATCGGCTCTGCGGCAAAACGAGTTGGTTCCCTTGTTGGAAGCCATTCCCCGCCTTGAGCTGTCTGGATTCAAGTACATCTCTATACATGCTCCTAGTCAATACGAGCCGGCATGGGAAGAGGAACTTTGTGAGCGGCTTCATGCTGAGAAATGGCGAGGCTGGCCAATCATTGTTCATCCGGACGCCATCCATGATTTTTCGTTGTGGCGGCGATTGGGAGCTGCGGTGTGCATCGAGAACATGGACAGGCGGAAGTCCATAGGCCGTACTGCAAGCGAACTCGCTGGGATATTTGAAAAAGTGCCCGAGGCAACTCTATGCTTCGATATCGGACATGCGCGTCAAGTTGATCTGACAATGACCGAGGCATATCTGATCCTTCGAGAGTTTGGATCCAACCTGACGCAAGTTCATGTGAGCGAGGTCAATGCCCGCAGTAAGCACGATCCGCTTTCTTACTCGTCCATGCTGGGGTTCCGGGACGTTGCGCGCCTTATCCCGGCGGAGGTTCCTTTGATTCTGGAGACGCCGGTAGCCGAGGGGGAAATAGAAGCTGAAATCGAAAAGGTTCGTCAGTCGCTCCCACTCGACTTGCAGACTATGGTCGCCTGAAATCCGTTGCGTTATTGTGTCGACTCTCCGCCGGTCCTCGCCGAATGTCAAAAGAATTGTGAAAATGCATCGTCGGTGATTGTCGAAACGGTATTTGAAGCCTAGCAAAACTGGTCAGGAATCCAAGAAGGGAAATGCATCGGCTTTGGAACAATCAGGTAACAAGAATCTCTGTCCGCAGTCCTGTCAGCGCGCCCTTCAAAAACTCCAAGAGGGCTGAGGCGACCTCGGCATGCGCAGGGAGGGGCAGCCGCAGGACACCCGCGGGCGTGAACTGCGCGCCCGGGATGGAGGAAACCAGGCTCATCAGGCGTTGTGGCTCGACTTTCGAACCCGGGTGGAACTTCACGTTCAGCGCTCCGCCGCGACGATCGACTGCTTCGACCCCTATACTCTCCGCCTGTGTCTTCAGCAACGCGAACTCGATCAACGTTTCCACCGCCTCAGGCGGCGGTCCATAGCGGTCGGCAAGCTCGGACCGGATCTGCGCGGCTTGCTCGGGACTGCGCGCGTCCGCGATGCGCTTGTAGGCGCGCAGGCGCTGCTGCTCGTCGGCGACGTAGGCGGGCGGGATGCGGATGTCCAGGCCAAGATTCAGGCTTGAATGGACTTCGAGCGGCCGCTCTTCGCCCTTGAGGTCTTGTACGGTTTCTTCAAGCAAACGCACATACGTATCAAACCCTACGGCCGCGATGTGCCCATGCTGCTCGCCTCCCAACAAGTTCCCCGCCCCGCGGAGCTCAAGATCAAGCGCGGCGATCTTGAATCCGGCTCCCAGATCGGAGAATTCGCGCAACGCCGCCAGCCGCTTGCGGGCGATTTCACTCAATTCCGTGCCGTCCGGGACCAGTAAATAGGCGTATGCGCGCCGGTTCGAGCGCCCGACGCGGCCGCGCAATTGATATAGCTCGGAGAGACCGTAGCGCTCGGAGTTCTCGATCACGATCGTGTTCGCAAGCGGAATATCCAACCCGTTTTCCACAATGGTTGTGCACACGAACACATCGTATTCGTGGCGCATGAAACCCAACAGCGCGCGTTCCAGTTCCTTCTCGTCCATCTGCCCGTGCCCGACTCCGATGCGCACGGCCGGGATCAGTTCCTGAATCCATGCCGCGCGGCCAAAGATGGAATCGATGCGGTTGTGGACGAAGTAGACCTGCCCTCCGCGCGAAAGCTCCTGCTCGATAGCCGTCTTCACCAAGTCCGGATCAAAATGCGCAACCACGGTGTGAATTGCCAAGCGATCTTTCGGCGGAGTTTCAATCACGCTCATATCGCGGATACCAAGCAGCGACATGTGCAAGGTGCGCGGGATGGGCGTCGCGCTCATGGCCAGCACATGGACGTTCTTGCGCATCTGCTTTAGCCGTTCCTTATGCCGAACGCCGAAGCGCTGTTCTTCATCCACAACCAGCAGCCCGAGGTCCCGGAATTCGATATCTTTCGACAGAAGCCGGTGCGTTCCTATCGCGATATCGATTTTCCCCGCCCCGAGATCGTCAAGCGACGCCTTCAACTCCTTGGCCGAGCGCAGACGGGAGAACATCTCTATGCGCACGGGGAAAGCGGCGAAGCGGCGCCGGAAGGTTTCGTAGTGCTGAAACGCAAGCACCGTGGTAGGCGCAAGCACGGCCACTTGCTTGCCGTCGCCGAGCGCCTTGAACGCCGCCCGCATGGCTACTTCGGTTTTGCCGAAACCCACATCGCCGCATAGCAGCCGGTCCATCGGGTGAGGCGATTCCAAATCGCGTTTAATCTCTTTGGTGGCGGAAAGCTGGTCTTTGGTTTCGGTGTACTCGAAGGAATCCTCGAATTCGCGCTGCCAATTGGAATCGGGCGAGAATGCGAAGCCCTCGGCCATGCGCCGCTCGGCGTAGAGCTTAAGCAGCTCATCCGCCATATCGCGCATTTTGGCCTTGACGCGGCTCTTGCGGGCGGTCCATGTGGAGCCGCCAAGCTTATCCAGCGGCGGCGCGCCTTCACCCGCGCCGCGATATTTCTCGACCAGGTCCATGCGCGTGAGCGGAACGTACAGCTTCGCCTCGCCCGCGTATTCAAGCAACATGAAATCGCCCTTGAGCTCTCCCTGAACGATCTCGCGGAGACCCAGGAAACGCCCCACCCCGTGCGTCGTGTGCACTACATAATCGCCAGGCTTCAGATCGGCGAGATCGGAGGCAAAGGCGGAAATTCGCGGAGCAGCGCTCGGCTGCGCCACCATTTCCGAGGCATCGAACAAATCCTCAGAGCCGATAAACGCGATGGAGGACTCGGGAAACACGACGCCGCGGCGCACCAGGCCTTTGATCAAATACGTGCCGGCAACCGGTCCCGCCAAATAGGCGCGCTCAGCGAGATACGGCGACGCCGCTTCATTCGGCGCGAGGCCCAATTGAAACGGCACGGAGTACTCGCGAAGAATATCGGCCAGCCTTTCCAACTCTCCGTTTGTGGGCGCGAAGAATGCGACGCGATAGCCTTGCTCCACCATTGTGCGGGCCTCCGCCACGGCTACCTGCATATTGCCGTGAAAGGCCAGCGAGGGGCGCGTGCCAATGTGGGGATGGCTTGAATCAAGATCCAGCTCGCGGACATCCAGCCGCGCGCGCGATTCAAGTGCGCTTTCGAACGGCGCCCACTCGAAAAAATTCGCCGATGCAAGGTCCGGTTGTCGAGTGGCGATCGCAGAGGCGCGGTCCCCCGAACGAAGCTGGTCCAGGCGCTTCCAGAGTCTTTCCGCCGCGGACCGAAGCTGCTCCGGTTCATCCAGCACGACCACGGCATCTTTACAAAGATCCAACAGCGAATGCGTTCGCGGCTCTGCAAGAGCGGCCCCGAACTCCCAGCCAGGGAAGGGATCGCCCGGACTCGCCACGTCCTGGTAATCGAGTTTCTCCGCGATGGCGTGCAAAAGCCGGCGCGACCGCGGCTGTTCCACCAAGGGAAGTATGCGGGCTTCGGCGACCTTCACCACCGACCGCTGGCTCTCGACATCGAAGCGGCGGATAGATTCGATCTCGTCGCCGAAGAATTCGACGCGTAGAGGCCGCGGGCTTTCGGCCCCGAAAACATCCAGAATGCCGCCGCGAATGGAAAATTCGCCGACCATCTCGACGGGATCGCGCCGCTCATAGCCGATCGACTTCAGATGTTCCTCGACCGAATCGAGCGGCAGTTCGTCGCCGGAGCGCAGATCCAGCGCGAGCCCGCGGTAAAAGTCCGGTGCATTGGTCTTAAGCAAGGCGGAGCCAACCGGCGCGATGGTGATGGGCGGCTGCGGGTTCGCGGCTGCGAGGCGCCATAGGCCAATGGCCCGCTGTTCCAGGATCTCGGTGTGGGGCGACAGCTTCTGGCCCGGCAGCACATCGAGCGCGGGAAGAAGCAGCGGACGCCCCGCCTCGGCCTTTCCGGCAAGCAGCTCGAAAAATGTTTGGATCAGCTCTGTCAGATTTTCGGCGCGCTGATTACCGTCCGCGATCACTATCAGAGGGCGTTCGGTCGCCTGCCAGAGCAGAACCAAGTATAGGGCCTTCGCGGCCGGCGTAAGCCCGGATACCGCGAGCGGTGCGGTCTCTCGCCGTGTTAGCCTGGCAAGACAATCCTGAAATGCCTGTTGACGGCCTAGAGTATGAAACAGGTCTCTTACGGCCGGGTGGGTCACGTTGCAGCAGCGGCAGCCGGCCGCCGAGCGAGCAACTCCTTCTCGATATTCGTGGTAGAAAATCCCGGCTCAAGCGGCAACAGCACCACTTGGCCTCCGGCGGCTTCCACTTCCTCGCGCCCCGCCACGAAATGAGACCAATCCGCGCCCTTGACCAGGATGTCGGGCAGCACGGCGGCAATGAGCTCGCGCGGCGTATCTTCATCGAAGAAACAGACGGCGTCGACTGCTTCGAGCGCGGCGACCATGTTCGCGCGCCGTTGCTCGCGGATAAGCGGGCGCGACGGTCCTTTCAGCCGCGAAACACTTGCGTCGCTATTCAGCGCCAGGATCAGGATGTCGCCGAGCGATCGCGCCCGCTCCAGCAGCCGGATATGGCCGGCATGGAGAAGGTCATAGCAGCCGTTGGTGAAAACTACAATTTTCCCTCCGGCGCGCCATTGGGCGCGGACTTGGAGCAGCTCCGATCTCGTATACAGGATTCCCATGCGGATCGCGCACTTCCATTGTAGAGTGGTCCGGTTCGGGGCTTGGGGCTGGTGCTGAAGTACCCGCGGCGGCCGGGGCTGAAGCCCCGGTTGCGCGCTAAAGCGTGCTCCACCATGTGCCGGGGAAAAGAACTCTCCCAATCTTGGATTATTTAGCGTAGAATAATACCGGAATGTTCCAGGCGCACGATAACTTAAGCGATGAAATAAACGGGAATATTATTCGTAGCGAGATCGAAGGCGGAGTTTATCTTAAGGACCTTCCTGACAACGCGACGCTTGAAGTAATCACGCAAAACCGGCCTTACATGCTGATGATCGATGGTGACGGCTCGGCGTGGATATGGGGGCATCCGCAATTCTGCCCGAAGCCCGTGCGGGTTCGCATCTCCGGCTCAAACTGGGGAGGGTCGATGATCAAATCGGCATATCTTGGCCGAGGCATGCGGCTGGAATTTAAACATCCGAACTACGACTGCCCGATCATCACCACACCGATCGTGGATATCCGCGTCCGGCAAGCCGCGTAGCGACTCAAAAGAGATTTCCAGCAAAGCCGCAAAGGAAGCAAAAAGCCTTTGCGGCTTTTGCGTATTGGCGAGAAAAGTTCTTATCATGCAGGGATGGCTTCGCGAAATAGCTCCCTATTTATTTCCTTGCTCTTGAGCGCTGCCGCGGCCGCGGCCCAGCCCTCCGCCACTTGCCGCGACCTGCGGCTTATTAACGGCAAGATCGTCACGATGGACAAGCGCAACTTCACCGTGAGTTCCGTCTTAATCCATGAGGGCCGCTTCGCCGCGCCGGATACCCGGCTGAATTCGTGCGCGAAGACGATCAATCTTCACGGCCGCACGGTGGTGCCGGGTCTGATCGATAATCACAATCACATTGTTCTATTGGGCTTGCGCCCTGGCCGCGACGTACGGCTGGACACTGCCTTCTCCATCGAAGAGGCGCAGGGCGCCCTGCGCGCGCGCGCCAGGGGTGTTCCCGCAGGCGAGTTCATCACCGCCATGGGCGGATGGAATCCCATTCAGTTCGCCGAAAAGCGCCTGCCCACGCTCGCGGAACTCGACGCCGCTGATACCGCTCACCCGATCATCCTTTATCAAGCCTTCACCGGACCAGCGTCGGTGAACACTCCCGCCAAGGCCTTCTTCGAGAGCAAAAACATCGCCGTTAGCGCGACTGGAGCTATCGCCGCGAACGCCCCGTCCGTTGCCGCGCTAGACGCGCTCCGCGCGGCACAGACGTTTGCGGATAAAAAGCGCGGCACGGAAGACGCAATGGCTTATTCGGCGAAAGTGGGCGTCACGACAAACGTCGATATGGGCGCGTTCGTGATCCCAGGCCTGCCCGACATTCAGGATTCGTTCACATTCGATAACCTGGCCGCGGCCGACCCGTTCAGCATGTACAACGCCTTCGCCGCGCTGCATCGCGATAACAAAATGACGACGCGTCTGCGCATTTTCTTCCTCAGCATGGACACGCAGATGGATGTGCCGCTGCTGAAGCAGCGGATGCTGAACACGCTGCCCAATTTCGGCGACGACATGATGAAATTCTCGGGTATCGGCGAATTTGCCACGCAGTGGCCTCTGTTCGGCAATCCCGCTCCGCCGCCCAACTACGAAACGGCATTGAAGCTGGTGGCTAAACAGGGCTGGGCATTTCAACAACACAGTCTTTCGCTGGCGGAGGATCAGCTCGCGGCCACGACATTTGAAGCGGTAAACGCGGTGACGCCGATTCGAGACCTGCGCTGGTCGGTGGCGCACGTGCCGAGAATCGATCAGGCGACGGTAAACCGGTTGAAGGCGCTGGGCGCGGGAATCGCGCTGCACCCATTCGAATATCTCGCGGGCGCGGCAGGAGCGGGGCCGCCGGCGCGCATGATTGTGGACAGCGGAATTCATGTCGGCGCGGGCTCGGATTCAGGGCAGATTTCAACGTTGGATCCGTGGCCGCTGATCTACTATCTGGTGACCGGCAAGAACTCGGCCGGTGTCTTAATCAACGACAAGCAGCAGCTCACGCGCATGGAAGCGCTTCGTCTCTATACCGCCGAAAACGGCTGGTTTCTCCGGGAAGAAGATCAGCTTGGCTCAATCGAGCTGGGCAAGCTCGCCGATCTGGTAGTGCTGAGCGGCGACTACTTCGATGCGCAAAAAGTGCCTGACGAAGCGATCAAGAAGCTCTCATCGGTGCTGACTATTGTTGGCGGACAGGTGGTGTTCGATGCGAAGCTGCTGTAGCGGTTCAAATTCCGCACCCACACCCTAGGGTCCGAATTCCCCCGCCCTAGGGTACCCTCCTAATACCCGCTCAGCCCAATTTCGGGAATACTGATTTCTCAAAGGGACTACATCTCAGCGCACAGGGTGGCGCGGGAGGCGAGCGGTGAAGTTTCGATCCGTAAAGACTCCCGCGCTGCCCGGTGTTGTGCGCCGGGCAGCTAAAAAACCGGGGAGGCCGTCAGCCGTTAAGCCTGCTCGCGAAAGAAAGGAAAGCTGAACCGTGCACGGCGACAAGGTGAAGCTGCTTGTCGTCGGCGCGCCAGCCTTCCTGAAGATTATCAAGCACCTCTTCGACGGGCAGCCAGACTTCGAAGTGGTGGGGAGCATAGGAGGTATCGGGAGTTTAGCGCGACAAAGCAAGCGGCTCAGTCCGAAGCTCATCGTCGCAAGCGTAAAACCTGTCGGCACCAACGTAAGCCGAGCGGCACGCAGTATTAAAGACTCCAGCCCGTTATCCAAACTCATTTTGATATGCCCAGTTAAAGACTTTTCTGAAGGTGCGCGCATGTGCGGAGCTGACGCTTGCCTAGAGCCCAACGAGCTAGTGCGCCGGCTCCTTCCAGCGGCATATAAGTTGGCTCTCAGGCGTTCTTCTCACGCCACACCCTCAGTAAATCGCGTCCATTAATAACTAAAACCTGAAGAGGAAAAGTGTATGAAAAAACGTGTCAGTCGACTTCTGCCTATTGTTTTGAGCGTTGCCTTCGGAACTGCGTACGGCCAGCTCACGACAACAGGCGTTGTAAATCCCGCGAACTATAATGGCATGATTCCGCCCGGGGTTGGCGGAACTTATGTGGATCCGGCATTCGGCGCAACCGTCAAGCGTGTGTCGAATGCCCTGGCCACGCCGAACGTCGACAGCGGCGGCTATCTTACCTGGATCGAGAACGAATACTCAACCATGAGCGCGTTCAATAACGATAACTCGAAATTCATCCTTATTCATGAGAGTTATTTTGCGCTCTACGACGGCTCAACCGGGTTGTTCATTCAGAATCTTCCTCTTGAAATAAACTCCTCTAGCGAGCCCCGCTGGTCCCGGAGCAATCTAACCACTCTGTACTACCACTACGGGAATCAGCTCAAGAGCTACGACGTCTCTAGCGGCGGAATGAATGTCGTCCATACTTTCAGCCAATACGGCTCTATCAGCGGTCTTGGAGAGATGGACATTTCGCTGGACGGCGATCACTTGGTATTTGTGGGCGACAGTCAATACATCTTCGTTTATCAGATTTCCACTGGAACTGTTTATCCGTCAATGAATATCGGCGGCCAGCCGATTGACGCGGTGTATATAACGCCCAATAACGAAGTAGTTGTCGCCTGGATTACCTCGGGCACCAGTCGTTTTACCGGCCAGGAGTTGTTCGATATAAATATGAATTTCCTGCGCCAGCTTAGTCACGCCGATGGCCACAAGCATCTCACCGTGGATACAAACGGCCAGGAAGTGCTGATCTGGACCAATTCCAACGACCCGCAGCCAATTGCGAATTGCCAGAACGGGATCGTGAAGATTGTCCTCGCAACGGCGGCGCAAACGTGCCTGCTTCAACTGGATTGGAGCCTGGCGGTTCACATCACGGCTCCGGACGGAAACGGCACGGCGTTCGTGGATACCGAAGCGCCTGCGAATCCGGCGCCGGGCAGCAGCGGCTGGGTTCCGTATGCGAACGAAGTCTTGCAAGTGAAGCTGGATGGATCGGGCGCAATCCGTTGGGCCCAGCACCGCAGCCGTCCATTGAATAGCTACAACTGGCAGCCGAAGCTTACAGTCAGCCGCGACGGCACGCGCTTGCTCTATGCCAGCAACTTCGATCTCGAGAACATTTACGGCTACGTTGCCGATTACTCGGATGAGTACATGATCGTCATGGGCTCCTCTACCGGCGTACCCAGCTCGGGAGGCTCTTCGGGCGGCGGCAGCACTTCAGGCGGCGGATCGAGCGGCAGCGGATCGGGTAGCGGAACGCCCAGCCCCGGATCCGGCGGCTCCACAGGCGGATCGGGCAGCGGATCCGGCAGCGGATCGGGCAGCGGATCGGGTAGCGGAACGCCTGGTTCCACAATCCGCTATGAGCAAAACAACGCCGCGGTGGCTTACACCGGTTCGTGGTATCCGAATTCCGGCGCGTTCAACAGCGGCGGATCGGCCGTGCTGGCGATGGATGCAGGCACGCAGGCGAAATTCACCTTTACCGGCACAGCCGTCAAGTGGATCGGCTTCAGCGATCCATGGTCGGGAATCGCAACCGTTGCAGTCGACGGAGTGCAGAAGGCGACAGTCGATACATATTCTGCAGTGCAACAAGCGCAGAAGGTGCAGTATTCGATCACCGGTCTCACGAATGGGACACATACGCTCACAATCAGCGCGACGGGCACGAAGAACGGCAGCTCCGGGGGCGCGTGGGTGTGGGTGGACGCATTCGATGTGACGCAGGGCGGCACTTCAACTGGTTCGACCGGTTCGGGAAGCGGCTCTGGCTCGGGGGGCTCTCCGACTCCGACTCCAACTCCGACTCCAACTCCGACTCCAACTCCGACGCCTGGCTCCTCAACGCCTGTCAGGTACGAACAGAATAACTCCGCCGTTCAATATACCGGGAATTGGTACGGGAACAGCGGAGCTTTTAACAGCGGGGGGTCCGCTGTTTTGGCCATGGACGCTGGCAGCCAAGCGAAATTCACGTTTACCGGATCGGGCGTGACGTGGATTGGCTTCAGCGATCCATGGTCTGGAATCGCGACCGTTTACCTGGACGGCGTGTTGGTGGGCACATTCGACACATACTCCGCCGTGCAGCAAGCGCAGAAAAAGCAGTACTCGAATACCAATCTCGCGCGCGGCACCCATACCTTGACGATTAACGTCACGGGGCAGCGGAGTCCAAACTCGCAAGGCGCGTGGGTTTGGGTCGATGCTTTCGACGTGAACCCATAGGAGACAGTCGGGCAGACGATCGTGTCAGGTCGTCTGCCCTCCTTTGCAGTCGTCGTTGCCGGCCGTAAGGCCGCTGTCCAATCACGCGCTGTCCCGACGCGTGACTGTGTTGTGAAGATCACGAACCCGCCGATTGCGTTTCCGATATTTTATGAGAGCAAGAGGTTTACCGGTTCGGTCGCCTAGCGCGAATTTCCCGGCAATCCGTTCACCAGACTATGACCTGATGCAAGTTTAAACTGCGCTGCTAGTAAAAATTGCCACCATCTTTCTGCCGTTCTGTTCCTTCCCTCCGCCCCGCCGAATACGTGAAAACCCCTGAATAAACGCATCGTTTGCGCGCTTCCGGCGCCGCCGGGGAGCGCTGGCAACTGACATGCAACCTGCCTCTGAGTAACGCCGAGCAATACGAAGAGGAGGGCGGAATGAAATCGACAACGATGCATGTGCGCACGCTAGTCTCCATATTTGTTGCGCTCGCGGCTGCTCAATTCCCGACCGCGATTGCAAGCGGCGCGGACATTCCCAAGGACAGTAGTTCGAAAGCCGATGGTGTCCGCGCCGGATATGTATTAGGCCCAGAGGACGTGATCGACGTCTTCGTTTGGAAAGAACCGGAGCTGACCACTACGGGTATTACCATTCGGCCTGACGGAAGAATCTCGCTGCCTTTGACGGGGGAGATCGATGCCAGCGGCCGAACCGCGGAGAGGCTTCAAGAGGAAATCTCGGATCGCTTGAAGCGATACATCGCCGATCCGGTGGTGAACGTAATGGTGAAGCAGATTAACAGTCTGAAGATTTCCGTGCTGGGCGAAGTGCGCAAACCGGACGTTTACCACATCAAGAATCGCGTGACCGTCCTGGATGCGATCGCGATGGCGGGCGGTTTCACCGACCTAGCCAGACCGAAGCATGTGATTGTGCTGCGCAATAGCTCCAATGGCCCGCAGCGCAGGATCAAAGTGAACATCAACGATTTGGTTTCCGATTCAGGCGCCGCGCCGTTTTATCTCGAGCCCTTGGATACGGTCTACGTGGAGGGCCGGTAATGTTGGTTGGCGATCTGGTAGTTATGCGTTCCAAAGTAGTGCCTCCGAAAACAGTAAAAGTCTTCATTGGAATGAGGAACACACTCTTCCGCGAAGGCGTAAAGACGATGTTGCCTGGCCGTAAGGGTATACAAGTGGTGGGCGAAGCTGCCACCGCAAAACAAACCATCGCGATGGTGGAGCGGCTTAAACCCGACGTTGTTCTGATAGACACGGACATGCCGGATCTGCAGCCGCTAGAAACTGTTCGGCGCATTCGCGCGTTGGATGCGCGTGTCCAGGTCTTCATCATGCCCTTGGGCGACGGGCATATGGTGAGGTCCGGTTACCGGCGCGCCGGCGCCGCGGGCTATATCGGTAAACACGAGCGGCCCGTGGAGCTGCGCAGCGCGTTGTTACACAGCGTTCAGAAGCGGGGAGTTCATGCAGTTTAGGTAATGGCGTAATCGGAGGGTCCAATGCGCGGACGTCTGCACCTTTACCTTATTCAGGCAACTCTACTGATTCCGTTAGCCAGTTGGGGCCAAGACCGCCCGTCGGGCTTCGATGACGTTACACCGCTGGGCCTCAGCTCCGGTTACGACAGTAATTTCATCGTCGGGTCCCAAACACTCAGCGACAACGTAAGCATCATCACCTCTCCGGCGTGGACTTGGGGCACCAGCACCCGTCGGAGCTCTTTTTCTCTCGAATATCAGCCGGAATTCGAGATTTTCAGCAACTACTCGCATTTGAACACGGTGAACCATACGGGCATGCTTACGTACGCGCACCGGTTCAACTCGCAGTGGACGTTGAACGCCGGCGATGCGTTTTTTTCCACCATGGACCCGAGCCGCACGCTGGCGAACAGCCTGATCTTATTTCCTTGGGGACGCTTCGATCAGAACACGTTTTATACGGAGATCGTCGACAAGCTGAATAAAAAAACCAATGTGACGCTGCGGCTGGATAGCGTGTACACCACGGTCGCGGTACCGCAATTACAAGGCGGGCTGGACAACGTAACGGGCGCGGGCACTCTCACGGTCGACCGTTCTGTAAGCGCGCACCAACAAGTATCCGTCAGCTATACCTTCATGCACACCGTGCCGCTGGATCCGCAACCGTTCCGGACCTTGTCGAACATCCAAGTCGAAATGCTCGGCTACAGCTACCTTCTGCCGCGCGGCTTTATTTTCCGGCTTACCGGAGGCGGAACGCAGGGCGGCCGGCAGTCCGGCTTCACGGGATCCGCGAATGTCGAAAAACGTGTCGGCGATATCTGGATAAACGCGGGCTATCAAAGGTATCTCGGTTTTTTCACCGCCTTCGGGCCTTTAGGACAACCGCTGCCGGGACAGATTGTGCTCGCCAACGGGGTTACTCCCAATATCCGGTACGACACGTTTTCCCTGCGTGCCTCCGGACGCCTGACCAGACGGATCGGCATCGATGGGAACGCGCAGAAAGCCATTAACGGAACGGACATCTCCGGCCTGAAAATCCGCAGCCTGGTTGGCCAGCTACGAGTGGACTATCGGATAAACGACCGATTCGTCCTGTTCGCGCGCGTGGAGCATTACGGCCAGAACCTGACCTTCTTTTTACCCGAGGCGATTTCGCGCAACCGCTATTTTGGCGGTGTCGAAATTGCTCTGTCCAAATCTGCCGGGCCAAACGGCGCCCGCTTCCGGCGTGGCGCCAAGTTGGAGGACTCGGCCGTAGTTCCCGCGGCTAACGCGGCAGATACACAGTGAACGAAAGACAAACCATGAGAACGATAAACAACCGGAGATCCGCAGGGCGCCCGATTCTGAGAGTTCTCAAAAGACGCGGCTTGCTTCTCCTGATCCCGATCCTTCTGTTAACGCCGGCGGCGTATTATTACGCCGGCAAACTACCGCGGAGCTATCGCGCGAAAGCGCTGGTGGGCTCGGAATCGCCGCTTCCTGGATTGACGGATGTGGGAAACCGCATCGATCCCGGAACGGTCAACGCGCAGGAGCAGCTACGGGCCATCCAGGAAACAATTCTTGTTCCGGACGTGCTGAAAAGAGTGGTGGCGGAATTCGATTTAACGAACTCCGGAACTCCTTCAGGCCTCGCGAAATGGTTCCCGTGGCGCACATTTGTCAGCGAGCACACGGCGCAGTTGCGGTTCTTTCATCTCGACGGAATTGCGGAAAGCCTGACGGACGGGCCAGAGGCGCAAACTCCGCCCAGTCTCGAGAAATCGGCGGAGAACCTGAAGTCCGACATTCAGATTCAGGTGGAAAGTCCAACGTCGTTTTATCTTGCATATGAAAATCCCAACCCGGAATTATCCGCCCGGGTTACGAACCGCCTGGCTTCGATCTTTGTCGACCGGACCTCGAGGCTTCGCACGGAGATCGTCAGGCAGGAGGATAACGTGCTGGATGCCGAGGTTTCGCGCACGCGCGGCCAGCTTGCGAATGCCGAGGATGCATTGAGGAGCTACAAGGAACGTACTAACAAGCAGGTTCCGGAGCGGTTTTCCGCAAACGTGAAACAACTCGAGGAAATCCAAACGCAGATCCAATCCCGAACCGACAAGATCACCGAAGGCGAGGCGCGCCGCGCTTCCATTCAGGAAGAGATGAGCTCTCTTGAAAAACAGGGCGTCCTCAAACAGGAGCCGGCGCCGAAAACTCCGGCTCAAATCGCGCTCGAGGACAGGCGGATGAAGTTGAACCAGCTCAAGAGCAGGTACAAGCCTGAATATCCGGAAATCGCCGCGACGGAACGGGAAATTCACGACCTGGAACGCGTGGCCAGTTCCGGGGCTGCAGCGGCTGAGACGCAGCGGCCCAACGAAGCACAAATGCGGTATTACGCGCTGAAATCCGAGCTGGCGTCCATCGAGCCGCGGCTGGCCACATACCGCAAGGAGCGCGAGGCTTTAATCTCGCAGATGCCGGAATATCAAAAGCGCATCGACTCCTCTCCCGGCAGCGAGGCAGCGGTTTCGGAAATGACAAAAGATACAGCCATGCTGCGGGCGCGCTATGAGGCCTTGTACGCGAAACAGCAGGAGCAAAGGCTTAAGCAAAGAACAGATCAGAAGGTAAGCATGGTGGCGAATTACCGAGTGCTGGAACCGGCAAAGGCGCCCGCCGATCCCAACAGTCCGCGCCGGGACCGCATCGTTCTGTTCGGGCTGCTTGCAAGCATCGCGATCGGCGTAGCGGGGGTGTTTATGGCGGAGCAGTTGGATTCAACATTTGAAAATTCCGAAGAGGTTGAAGGCTTCGCGCCGCTGCCCGTGCTATCGGCAATTCCCCCGATTCCAACCAAATTGTCACGAATTGCACGCGAAAATCTCAAGCCTTTAAACGGAAATTCCGGCGCGATTTTACTTGAAACAAACGAGCGTGACGGTTTCTCTCCGATGCAGATGCGCCAATTTCAACGGCACCGGCTAGCGGTGCTGAGCGATCCGCACTCGATCGCCGGGCAGCAGTTCGGGATTTTGGCGCTAAAGATCGAACGGCGGATGCGCGAGACAGGAAAGCAGGTCCTGGCCATCGCGAGCGCTACAGGGGAAGACGGAAAATCGGTGACGGCGCTGAACGTCAGTCTGGCAATGGCGGAATCTCTGCGCGGCCGGGTGGTGCTGGTGGATTGCGACATGCGCCTTCCCCAACTGCACCGCCGCCTGGATCTGCCGGCATCGCCGGGATTCAGCGATTTGCTGCGGGATTCAAAGTGCACTATCTCAGCGTGCCGGACTCGAGTAGGAAATCTGGACGTGATTCCCGGCGGCTCGCGAACCGTAAATCCAGCGGCGCTGCTCAGCTCCACGAGAGCAAGCGAAGTAATCGACCGCCTTCGGAAGGAATACGAACTTATCGTGTTGGATAGTCCTCCGCTGATTGCGATCGCGGACGGACAACTGATGGCCGATTTGTCCGATGCGGCATTGCTGGTGGTGAGGGCGCGCCGGACGCCGGCGCAGCTGGTTCAGAGGTGTATCGACAACGTTGGGGCGGAAAAGCTTCTAGGCGTGGTGCTTAACGGCGCGGAGTATGCAGGCTCAGCTTACGCGCAAGCATACCGGCATTATCAAAAACATTACTTGAGCCGCGTTTAAGGCGGCGTGCACGCGCACCTGCGCGGGCACGTGGAGGAAGGATGTCAGGAGCGAGGGATATGTTTGTCGTTGGAATCGGGGGTGGCACGGGATTACCGGTGGTGCTGCGAGCCATCGCGACCGCCCCGGGGGTGGAAGCGACCGCGATTGTGGCTGTCAGCGATAACGGCGGCTCCAGCGGGCGTTTGCGCCGCAGCCTGAATATGCCCGCGGTGGGAGACTTGCGCAACTGCCTAGTTGCTTTATCGGAAAACGGATCGCTGGTGAAGAATCTGTTTCAGCACCGCTTCTCTAAAGGCGATGTGCAAGGGCATTCTTTGGGGAACCTGATCGTAGCGGCGCTGTACCAGCAGACCGGCAGTCTGGCGCAGGCATTGGATACGGCCGGGAACCTGTTGTTGCTCAAGGGACGCGCGCTGGCATGCACCGAGGTATCCACGGCGTTATGCGCGATGTTTCAGGATGGCACGGTGGTGCGGGGAGAATGCGAGATCTCTAAAGCCGGAAAACAAATCGAGTGCGTATGGCTGGAACCGGCGGGCCCCAAGCCCTCGCCGGGGGTACTGGAGGCGATTCATTCGGCGAACGCGATTGTGCTTGCCCCGGGAAGCTTGTACACCAGCTTGCTGCCGAATTTGCTTGTGGCAGGCGTGGCGAATGCGATCCGTGAATCGGGCGCGGCGAAGATTCTGGTTTGCAATCTGATGACGCAGCCGGGCGAGACCGATGGGTTTTCGGCCTCGGATCATTTGCGTGTTGTGGAAAGCGTGCTCGGCCGCGGGACGGTCGATTTTTGCATCGTCAACTCCGAACCCAAGACCCGTTTATGGCAGCATTACCGGGCGCATGGGTCGGAACCGGTGCTGGCCGATGTGGACGTGATCCGCGCGATGGGAGCGGTGCCCGTGGAAGCGTCGCTGGCCACGGTGCAGCGGCGGACGATCCGCCATAACGCATCGCGATTGGGCCGTGTGCTTTTACGAATCGCTCGGACTACGGCACGAAACCGCGCCGCTTTGCAGGCGGCTTAAATGGAGATCGCGCGACGATGGCGCACGCAATTTTCTGGGCCGCGCTGACGTGCGTGTTGTACGTGTATTTCGGATATCCGCTTTTGCTGGTGGCGTGGAGCAGGTTAGGACGGCGTCAGGTAAAGAAGCGCGACTGGGAGCCTTCAGTGAGTCTGCTGATCGTCATGCATAACGAAAGCAAGAACGTCCGGGGGAAATTAAGCAACTGCCTGGATCTGGATTACCCGAAGAACAAGCTCCAGATCATCGTGTCGCTGGATGCGCCGACGGACGATACCGAAGCGCTGGCGCGCGAGTATTCCGACGCCGGCGTGGCGGTGATGTGCTCGCATGTGCGCCGTGGCAAGGCGGGGGCGATCAATAGCGGCATGACAATGGCGCGCGGCCAGATCGTGGTTTTCGCCGATGCGCGCCAGCGCTTCGCCCGCAATGCGGTTCGGGAGCTGGTGGCGAATTTCGCCGATCCGTCGGTAGGCGCCGTTTCGGGAGAACTGATGCTGATGGACGGCAACGGCCGCGAGGCGTCGAATGCCGTGGGCTTGTACTGGCGCTATGAGAAGGCGATCCGTTCGATGGAGAGCGACATTCATTCGGTGCCGGGGGCAAGCGGGTCCATTTACGCGATACGGCGCGAGCTGTTCCGGCCGCTGCCTGGAAATACATTTCTCGACGATGTGACGATTCCGATGCGAATCGTGCTTAGCGGCAAACGCGCCATCTTCGATTCCAAAGCCCGCGCGTACGATTGTGTCACCGAAACGCCGGAGCAGGAATACGAGAAAAAGGTGCGCACGTTGACCGGCAACTACGAGCTCTTTGCCGAAATGCCGCAGCTGCTGCTGCCGTGGCGCAATCCGATTTTCATCCAGATGGTTTCGCACAAAGCCGGCCGCCTGATCGTGCCGCATTGTTTGGGGGCGCTTTTCGCCGCCAATCTGTTTTTGCTTCACGGCTTTTATTTACTGTTTTTCGCCGGTCAATTGGCGTGGTATGGACTGGCGGTAATGGGCTGGATATCGTCCGCGCAGCGCTTTCGCCGCCAAGCGGCGCCCGCGGCGATCCCGCTTGCTGAATCCCGAAAACAAATATGAAAACAACAATTCGAAAACTAATTCAAATCCCGTACACGTTTGTCCTGATGAATTTGGCCGCAGTCGCGGGACTGTATTGTTTCGCGCGCGGTCATGAGGGTTTTTGGAACTCCGTGCCCATGGGCACGCAACAGCCGCAAGGCTTGAGGCACGTATAACCATCAAATACCAACATGGCAAGCTATGGAACTGCCCCTTCGATCGCTGCCGTGCTTTCGCCGGAGATCCGTGTAGAGACCATTTCCGGCTACCAGGAGTTTTTGAATTTAAAGCCCGCTTGGGACCGGCTGGTGGCCGAAGCAGGTATCGATCACCCGTTTCTCGAGCATGACTGGTTGAGAACATGGTGGGACTGCTTTGGCGAAGGCAACCGCCTGCACATTGTTGTGGCTAAGGCCGGCGACCACCTTGAAGCGATCGCCCCGCTCATGTGGAATTCGGGGCGGATGTGGGGAATGCCGGTCAAGCGGCTAAGTTTCCTGTATAACGATCATGTTCCGCGCGCGGGATTTATCGTTTCACCGGGCGCGCCCGGAGCGTATAAGGCCATTTGGAACCATTTGCGGGACGATCGCTCGTGGGATCTCCTGCAGTTATGCCAGTTGCCCGAGACATCGCCCACGCTTTCGGCAGTGAGAGAACTGGCAGCTCAGGATGGCTTCCCTGCCGGCGTCTGGAATTCCGGCGCATCGCCTTACATCCGTTTAGCGGGAACCTGGGAGGGATACCTGGCGGGCCTGGATTCGAAATTTCGCGCGAACCTAAGAAATCGCATCAAGCGCCTCGGCGCCGTCGGACCGGTGAAACTGGACGTCGTTACCTCGGCGGATCCGGACGTGATGGATGCCGGTTTTGAATTGGAGGCAGCGGCTTGGAAAGGCACCCACGGAACCGCGATCTCCTGCGACCGGCGCTTGGAACGTTTCTACAGGGAATTCGGACGCCGCGCCGCGGATCGCGGCTGGCTGCGGCTGAATTTTCTTGCAGCCGGCAATACGCGCATCAATTTCGATTACTCGCTCGCTTACAAGAACTCGCTGTATATTCTCAAGTCCGGTTACGATCCGACCCATTCCGCGTATTCTCCCAATAATTTGATGATCTGCAAACTAGTGGAACGCGCATTTCAAGAAGGAATGGACACTTACTATTTCTTGGGCGACGCGGTGGACTGGAAGCTCCGGTGGACCGATACGGTGGAACACAGTTGTTGGCTGTACGTCTTTTCGAACACCTTAGCGGGCCGCCTGCGCCGCACGCTGAAATTCCAGCTTTCGCCGATGCTTAAAAAAATATTACGCCGGGAGGCCCCGCGTTGATGTACGTCTCGCCATGGCCAGGATTGACAATTGGCGATGTGTTTGGAAAGAGCGAAATAGGGAAAATGCCGTATCCATTCGATGCCACAAGTCGAACCGCGTTTCATGTGGCGCGCGGCGGAATTTTTCATCTGTTTCGCGCTTTGGCGTTCAGGCCAAAAGAAACTGTATTCGCGCCGGATTACCACAGCGGGAGCGAAGTGGCGGCGATTCATGCGGCCGGGGCGCGTACGATTCTTTATCCGATTGCCCGGAATTTTGAGATCGACATGGATGCGTTCCGGTGTCTTTTTAAAAGACACACGCCGCGCGCGGTGTATGTGATTCATTATCTCGGCTGGCCGCAGCCGATCGAAGAAATTGCGCGTCTGTGCATCGAGAACGAATGCGTGCTGATCGAGGATTGCGCGCTGGCGCTATTGAGCTGCCTCGGCAAGCGTCCGCTGGGCAGCTTTGGAGATTACTCCGTCTTTTGTCTGTACAAAACGCTGCCGGTGCCGAACGGGGGCATGCTGGTGCAGAACCGGCACCGCATGTATAACCTGCTGAATCTGCGATTGGATCCTTGCCCGCCGGCGGCCGTTGCGGGGCGATGCGCGGAGTTGGCGCTGGAAGCGCTTCGGTCGCGGTTCGACTTGACCGGAAAAGCCCTGTTTTCCCTGAAGCAAAGTATCGGGCGACGCATGCGATCGGCCGGCGTGAAGCACGCTCCAGTCGGCAATTTGGCGTGGAACATCAACCTGGTGAACCTGGCTATGTCGCCGGTGAGCGACCGGGTGATCAAAGGCCTGGATTACAGCAGTATCCGCGAAAAACGCAGAGCGAACTTCGAACACCTGCAGCAACGGATTGGAGATCGGGTGTGTATGCCTCGCCGGGATCTACCGGAGGGCATGTGCCCGCTTTTTTTCCCGGTACTCGTGCGCGACAAACGCGCTACGGCGCAGGCGTTAAGGCGAAAGGGCGTGGAGGCGGTAGAGTTCTGGAGCGACCGGCAAAAACCCGCCGGAATTTCACCTGATGCCATGTTTTTGAGGGATCACGTCCTCGAGTTGCCGATTCATCAGGGCGTAAATAGCTCGCAAATCGAATTCATCGCCGATGAGGTGCTGCGATTGAACCCGGAGCCGCCATGCTGACGGAAGCATCCGCGGCCGCGGCGATCGCTCCGCTAAGCAACGAGGGAGAACTGCCTCATCGTTGGAACGAATTGCTGCAATCAAGCGATGCGAATTGCCTCTTTCTGACATGGGAGTGGATTAACACGTGGTGGAAACATCTGGGCGGACGGAGGAAATGGTCTGTTTTAGGCGTGCAGAAAGATAACGCGCTTACAGGGTTGGCGCCGCTATGCACGCAGCCGCGTTGTTTTCGCCGGGGTCAATTTTTACATGAGGCAGTGTTCCTGGGAAGCGGTCTTGCCGGCGCGGATTATCTGGATATGATTATTCGCCGCGGTCACGAAGATCAGGCATGCGAGTTGCTCTCGCAACATTTAGTGCTTCGTAAAACGAGCGCTCGCTGGAACAACTTGTGTCGAGGCGCATCCAGCGCGGAGGCAGTGGCGCGGAGAATGCAGCGGAAGGGCTGGAGTCTGGTGGAGGCGGCGGTGAATGTTTGTCCGTGGATTCCGCTGCATGGGCATACGTGGGAGTCGTATCTTGCCACGCTCGGCTCCGAACATCGCTACGCATTCAACCGGAAATGGAAGAAGCTGAACCGCGATTTCACGGTCCGCCTGGAGGGGGTTCGCGATCCGAAGGATTGCGCCGCTGCAATGGACACGCTGATCCGTTTGCATAGGCTGCGCTGGCAAACGCGCGGCGGTTCCGACGCTTTTAAAAGCACGGAGCTGATGGAGTTCCATCGTGAGTTTGCGGCGGTGGCTTTGGCGCGCGGGTGGTTGCGGCTCTATCAATTGACGGTTAATGAGAAGCCCGCGGCAGCGCTATATGGATTTCTTTACGAGCGGAAGTTCTATTTCTTCCAATCGGGGTTGAACCCCGATTTCGAAAAATACAGCGTGGGATTGATTCTGATGGGTTTGTCGATTCGGAGCGCGATCGAGGAGGGCGCCCAAGAATACGACCTGCTGCACGGAGACGAAGTCTACAAACGCCATTGGGCGCGATCGGTCCGGATCCTGAGCAGACTGGAATTGTATCCGCCGGGGGTACCCGGCTGGAGCCAAAAGTGGACAAAACGGTTGGCCAGATCCACGGGGCGCATGTTGACCAGGGGGCGGCGGCGCTTTGTGGAACCGGCTGGGGGAGGGAGCCAAATCGCATGGTCCGAAACAGGCTAAAAACAGGGGCAGCGCACCTTCTATACCGAACCGGTTTATATAAGTTCATCGGCTCCCTGAACGGGACCAAGAATCTCCCGGTGGTGATTGGCTATCACCGCGTGGTGGAGGATTTCGCGGCGAGCCTGAGGACGTCCATTCCTTCGATGCTGGTTAGCCGGCAGATGTTTGAGCGGCATCTGGATTGGATCGGGCGGCGATACCGCGTGGTGGGCTTGGAGGAATTGGGCGCCCGCATGGAAGCTGGCGAGCAGTTACCGCCGAGGACGGCGGCCATTACGTTCGATGACGGGTACGCCGATTTTTACGAACAAGCCTTGCCCGTCCTTCAGAGAAAAGGTTTTCCGGCGGCGGTATTTGTGGTGACGGGTCTTGCCGGCACGAACAGGATTCCGGATCATGACCGGCTGTACCTCCTACTGACCCGCCGAATCGGACGGCGAACGCTCCCTATCGGCCAAGGAATGTGGGTGCAGGGCATCGATCAAATGACGCCCTA
Organism: Bryobacterales bacterium; assembly: GCA_019261985.1. Taxonomy (GTDB): domain Bacteria; phylum Acidobacteriota; class Terriglobia; order Bryobacterales; family Bryobacteraceae; genus Palsa-187. The sequence continues at coordinate 57,736 of JAFAQY010000132.1, forward strand.
TCAGGCCACGCGCATTCTGATCGAGAGCCTCCCTTCGTCCGCGATCAGCCAGGTGATCGAGACGCTGGAGAAAGAGGACGAGCTTCCAGAAGCGGACCTGAAACCGTTTCGCTTGCTGGATTGGGACCAGCTACAGAAGATCAAGCGCGCCGGCGTGACGATCGGCTCACACACGCAGAGCCATATCGTGTTAACGAACGAAACAGCGATGCGGGTAACGGAGGAATTAGCCGGGTCGCGCGCAGAATTGGAACACAAGCTGGGAGGGACTTTCAGGCACTTCGTTTATCCGAGCGGGCTTTTCACCATGAATGCCGTAAAACAAGTGGCCGACGCAGGATACAAATTCGCATACATTGGCTGCACTCACCGCAGCCCTGAGTATCCGCTATTGACTTTGCCCAGAACAGTGCTGTGGGAACGCTCGTCGCTGAATTCCGATTATGCCTTTTCAGGCTCCGTTTTGAGCTGCCAGATCCATCACGCATTAAGCATCGGGGGGACATGCCGGCAACAGCATTCGGCGGTGAATTGAAAATGTACTACCGGCAGGCAATGACAGGAATTCGAGGAGCGGCATCGCCGCCCGTAGCAACTCGCTTAGAAGAGAGCCAGGCCCAGCCGCTGACCCCATCGTACTGGCTGCTGGTGGTGTTCATCGGGCTGCTGTACGCGAATCTTCCGCTTGTTTTTCCGGCCTCGGAAGTCTTGCATCCGGCCAAAATTCTAGGTGGCGCCGGGATTCTCGCCGTCCTGCACGAGACATTTGTACGGGGCAAGAGATTTGAGGTTTCATGGCCGGATGCCGCCTTCCTGCTGGCGTTTTTCGCCGCGGCAGCGCTCTCCTGCTTGACGGCGTTGTGGCCGGGATATGCATTCGAAGCCGTGTCCAACTTGATCAAGATGGTGATCGTCTATATGTTCCTGGTCACTTGCGCGACCACGGAACGCGCTATTCAGGGCGTGATGTGGACGATGGTGGTGGGCGGATTGGCCCCCGCGCTGGGCACTATCAAGAATTTCCTGCAAGGCAATGTTCAGGAGGGGCGGGCGGCATGGGTTGGAATTTTCGCGAACCCAAATGAAGTTGCCTACACGCTTGTGATCTTACTGCCGCTGATGGTGTACCTGGGAGGGACGCGAGGATGGTTCGCGCGGCTGGCGCTGCTAGGGACGGCGTGCATATTTTTGGCCGCCATCTTCGTCACGTTCTCGCGCGGAGGACTTGTGGGCCTGGTGGCGGCACTGGGGATCTATGCCTGGCGGAAACGTAGCGTGTGGTTCCAGGCGATGCTGGTGGCGGCGATCGTGGGCGGATTGGCATTCGGCGCTCAATACTGGTCGCGGCAACAGGACTTTTCGCAATTGACTCAAGACGTCAGTTTTCAACAGCGGATAGCGACTTCGAAAGCGGGGATCGAGATGTTCATCGATCATCCTCTTCTAGGAGTGGGCATCGCCTGCTCCGTAGTCGCATGGCCGCTGTATGCTCCGCACGATCTTTATACTCGCGGCGCGCTCATCACTCACAACACTGTCATACAAGCCCTTAGTGAAACGGGAATTCTCGGATTCATTCCTTTCGTACTGTTTATCGGCGCGGGTATCGTGCACGCGCGGAGGTTGACCCGGAGCGAGGACGAGGCAACCGCGAATATGGGCGCGGCTATCGAAGCCTCCCTGTGGGGACTGGTGGTGTGCGGGATGTCGGGAGGATACATACTGACCTGGTTCCCGTACCTCCTGCTGGGATTAGCGGGCGCGGCGAGGCGAGTTGCGGAAACAAGGGAGGAAATCGATGACACCTATTGAACGTGCCGCGAATACCGACTCCGTCGCCAAACCGGCGCTGGTTTTGATGACCGGCCGCATGCTGGCGTTCGCGGCGACATTCTTTATACCCGTCGTGCTTGCGCGGAGTTTTAATCCGGCTCAATTCGGAACATATAAACAGCTCTTTTTAATTCAAAGCACTATTTTTTATATCGCGCAAATGGGCATGGCGACAAGCTTGTATTATTTCCTGCCTTTGAGCCGGCAGGACGCCGGGAGATATGTCGCCAACTCCCTTGTGTTTCTGGCCGGAACCGGGCTGGCCGGCATGGCTTTTATCAGCGCCACAGCGCCGCAGCTTGCGCGCTGGATGAGTAACGATGCCCTCGCCCCGTATCTGCCCTGGATGGGCGCTTACCTGGCCCTGACGATGATCGCCGCGCCCTTCGAGATCGTGTTGATCGCGCGGGCGCGGTACCCGTGGGCCTCGGCCGCATATGCGTTAACGGACATTGCCAGAGCGGCGGCGCTCATTTTGCCGGCGCTATCTCAGCGCCTGGATTGGGTTGTAGAGGGCGCGGCGGCAATGGCGGCCCTGCGAGCGGCGGCGGCTTTGTTTTACTTCCGGAAGGAATTCGGCCGGGATCTGACGCCGGATTCGGGGCTGTTCCGGCGGCAGTGGGCTTACGCATTTCCGTTCAGCATCGCGGTGATGATCGAAATTGTGCAGGGTAATTTGCCTCAATATCTGGTGTCCTATTTGACAAATCCGGCCGCGTTCGCGATCTTCGCGGTCGGATGCCTGCAGATTCCGCTGGTGGATCTGGCGACCTCTCCGTCAAGCGACGTGATGATGGTCAAGATGCAGGAAAGCATCGCCCGCGGCGCCAAAGCCGCGGTGCTCGGAATCTGGCACGACACCACATGGAAACTCGCGGTGCTGTTTCTTCCTTTAACCGCACTGATGATGTCAGGGGCGCACGAGATCATCCTGATGCTGTACACGCCGCGCTACCGGGAAAGCGTGCCGTTGTTTACGATCTGGGCGCTTTTGATCCTCACTTCTACTTTGCAGGTGGACGGAGTTTTGCGCGTGTTCGCGGAAACACGATTTCTGTTGGTTCTGAACTTAACGCGGCTGGCGATTGTGGCGGGACTGATCCAGGTTTCGCTGCGGAGCCTGCATCTGGCCGGACCGGTTATCGTTATCGTGCTCGCGAATGCGTGCTTTAAGCTACTGGCGCTTGTACGCATGCGAAAGCTGCTTAATTGCAGCTTCGGACAACTGCTGCCTTGGAGGCGTTTGGGTCCGCTGCTTCGCGCCTCCATCGGCGCAGTCGGACCGGTGCTGTTGCTGAAGTCGCAACTGCATATGTCGCCGTTCCGGGTGCTGCTGGCGATCGGGCCCCTGTACATCGTGACGTATGTGGCGCTGATCTGGCGCAGCTCATTACTTGAAGAGAACGAGCGGACCGCGATCGTGAATTGGGTCCGTAGAGCGTTTCAGCGGGCGAGCGGACTGATCGGCCGTGAAGCCCCGGCGGGAGCGCTCGAGACCGCGCAATCGGGAGATTAAGACATGTGTGGAATCGCCGGAATATTCAGCTGCGGCGGCAGGCCGGTTTACGAGCAGGAACTGCACGATATGTGCACGGCGATGGTGCATCGCGGGCCGGACGACGAGGGGATTTACCTCGGATCGGATATCGGCTTGAGCATGCGCCGCCTCAGCATTATCGATCTCGACTCGGGTCATCAGCCGGTCAGCAACGAGGCTGGAACGGTTTGGGTGGTCTTGAACGGCGAAATCTACAATTTCCAGGAGCAGCGGCGGATTCTTGAAGCGCGGGGCCATGTTTTCTCTACTCGCACCGATACCGAGGTGATTGTTCATCTATATGAGGAGTACGGGACACAGTGCGTGGATCACCTGCGCGGAATGTTTGCCTTCGCGGTGTGGGATCAGCGAGCGCGGCAACTGCTGCTGGCGCGCGATCGCGTGGGGATCAAGCCGCTGTATTACACAATAGCGGATGGGCGGCTGCTGTTCGCATCGGAGCTGAAATCGATTTTGCAGTTGCCCGAGGTGGATCGCAGGCTGAATTGGAGCGCGGTCGCGCACCTTTTTGCATTTCTGACGACGCCGTCGGACCAGGCGATTGTCGATGGCGTGCGCAAGCTGGAGCCGGGCCACATTCTGATTGCGTCTCCGGGACGGGAGATCCGGATTCAGCGCTACTGGGATTTGCAGTTCGAGCCGGATTATTCAAGGCCCGAGGATTATTTCGTCCAGAAGACGCGGGAACTGATTGAAGAATCGGTTCGCCTGCATATGGTGAGCGACGTTCCGCTCGGCGCTTTTTTGAGCGGAGGCATCGATTCGAGCGCGGTGGTGGCCGCGGCGTCAAAGATCAGCTCGCAACCTCTAAAGACGTTTTCGATCGGCTTCCGCGAGAAGGAGTACAACGAACTCGATCACGCAAGACAGGTAGCGCGCGCGTGCCGAGCGGATTCGCAGGAGCAGATCCTGGGGCCGGACACGCTGGAGTCGTTGGACGAATTCGGTTGGGAGTTGGATGAGCCGTTCGGCGATTCGTCGGCCATTCCGACGTATATTGTTTCGCGGCTGGCGGCGCGGCGCGTAAAGGTGGTGCTGTCGGGTGACGGCGGCGATGAGCTGTTTGCCGGATACGACAAATATCTGGTAGAGCGGCGCGAGCGGAGCTCTATCTTTTCACCGGCGCCAATGCGGTATTTGCTAGGCGCCGCACACAAGGTTTTTCCCGAAGGAGTACGAGGCAAGAACCGGCTGCGGCATTATTCGCTTCCCGACGCAGAGCGTTTCATGGATGGCTGCACGTTCTTTCGCCGCGAAGAGGCGCGGCGTTTGTTCCGGCCGGAGTTCGGGGAATTGCTGGCGAGGCACGATCCGGCGCAGGGGCGGATGGCTCGATTGAAGTCCAAGGGGCATTGGCTGTCGAAGCTGCAAGGGATGGACATCAGGTATTACCTGCCGCTGGACATTCTGACCAAAGTCGACCGCATGAGCATGGCCCATTCCATTGAAGCGCGCGTGCCGCTGCTGGATCACAAACTGGTGGAATTCGCGGCTACGATTCCTCCGGAGCTGCAGATGCGCAATGGAACGACGAAATACATTTTGAAGCGCGCGGTGCGCGGGTTGCTGCCCGCGGACATTGTCGATCGTCCGAAGCACGGCTTTGCCGTCCCGCTGGATTACTGGTTCCGCGGGCGGCTGGGTCCTTATATTCGCGAACTGGTTTTGGGAGAGCGCAGCCGCCAGCGGGGCTATTTCGATCAGCGTTATCTGGAGCATTTGATCGGTAGGCACGAAAGAGGGAGGAATTTGGACCTTCAGCTTTGGACCTTGATTTCGTTCGAGCTGTGGGCGAGGACTTTTCTCGACCGGGGAAGACGGAGCCAGGCGGCGGCATGAAGCCGGTGAATAAGCAAAAGATTCTCCTGGTGGGTCCATATCCGCCGCCGCACGGAGGCATTTCGACGCATGTCGCCGAGCTGGAGCGGCAATGGCGTGATGCCGGCGTGCGATGCCGGGTCTTAGACACGGGGCGAGTGGGAATGCGGTTTTTTGCGGGAGTGGTGAGATTCGCGTGTGCAGGATGGACATTGCATGTGCATACCAATGGGCATAACCGGAAGAGCTGGGTGCTCGCAGGGATTTGTGGATTGGTGGGTCGGAGTCCGGTTTTAACACTCCATTCGGGTATGGCGCCCGCTTATCTGCTTGGCGCCGGTGGGCGGCTTGGCAACCCGCCGCAGGCTGGCAGCCTGCCCCACAACGGCGACGGCCTGCCTTATTGGATCTGTAAATCATTTAAACGGATTGTGTGTGTGAATGCGGCGATTCGGGATGCGCTAGTGGCGATAGGAGTGCCCGAAAAAAAGCTGGAAATCAAGCCCGCTTTTATTGAGCCACAACGCGGGGAATTCCCTTTGAATCCGCTGTTGCGGGCTTGGATGGGGCGGCATTCGCCGGTGTTCTCGACGACGCTGTTTTTTCGCCCGGAGTACGGATTCGAATTCCTGGTTAGCGCGCTGGCGAAATTGCGGCGGACGCATCCGTCGCTCGGATGCGTGGTGATGGGCAGCGGCGAAGAGCAGGGTAACGCGGAGCGGCTGGTTCGCGAATCGGGCCTTCAGGACAACATTTTTTTCGCCGGGGATGTGAGCCATGAGAGTTGTCTGGCGGTAATGTCTCGCTCGGACGTTTTCCTGCGACCTACATTCGCCGATGGCGATTCTGTATCGGTACGGGAGGCGCTGGCGCTCGGAGTACCGGTGGTCGCGAGCCGCGTGGGGACGCGGCCGGACGACGCGATTTTGTTTGAGGCCGGCGATCGAGAGGATCTTTGCGCACGGGTGGAGCAGGCGCTGAAACAACATGTCATCGCTTAGAAAACTCGCTCGCATGCGGCCCGCCGAACTGGTGTTCCGGCTACGCGAGCGGACGCGCATCGAAATGGAGAGGCGCAATTGGGCGCGGACTGCTCCGCCCGCTCCGCGGACTGCTCCGCCCGCTCCGAAGAATTTCAAAACCTATTTGCGCGAGAACGCGGCACAGCGGTTTTACAAATTCGATTTTGCCGGCTCCGCTCGCGCGGCCGCCGAACAAGCAGAGCGCCTATGCAGGCATGAATTTCGCCTGCTGCATTTCGATCCGGTTATTTTGCACGGCGAGATCGACTGGCATCGCGATCCGATTACCGGGCAAGCGTGGGAGCGGCGCTTTTGGGCGGATTACCGGCCCGAGACCGAACATGGCGGACGCGACGTCAAACGCATTCACGAATTGAACCGCCAGCAGCATCTGCCGGAATTGGCGAAAGCCTTTTATTTGACCGGGAACGAACGCTATGCCGCGGAGGCCGTGGCTCAACTGAACGGCTGGATCGGTCAGAACCCATTGGGCATCGGGATCAACTGGCAATCGAGTCTCGAAATCGCGATGCGCACGATCTCGTGGCTGTGGACGCTGTTTTTGCTTCTGGATTCGAAGGCGTTGAATGAGCCCGTAGCGCAAAGCATCGGCGGCTCCTTATTCGCTCAGTTGGAGCACGTCCATCGTTACACGTCGCGGTACAGCAGCCCGAACACACATCTGATCGGCGAGGCCGCGGCCTTATTTATCGCCGGGCTGACGTTTAGTGACCTGGAACGGCCGGCCATGTGGCTGCGGCAGGGCGCGGCGGTATTGGCGGAGGAGGCGCGAACGCAGATTTTGGATGACGGCGTTTACGGGGAGTTGTCTACGTATTACCACCGCTATGCGCTCGAGTTTTATGAACAGGCGTTCGCGCTGGCGCAGCGGAACGGGTTCGACTTCCCGAATGTGGTGACGCAAAAGATTGAGGCAATGCGGGGATTTCTGGCGTGTATGACAAGGTCGGACGGGACGATTCCGCTGATCGGGGATGACGATGGGGGGCGGGCGGGTTGGTTTGGTAGGACAAGCTTCAGCTTGTCCTCCAAAGCGGGACAAGCTGAAGCTTGTCCTACTTGCGTTTTCCCCAATGGTGGATATGCGGTTCAGCGGTCGGAGCACGATCATCTCGTGTTCGATTTTGGCGGACTGGGAATGCTGAACGGCGGCCACGCGCATGCCGATTCTCTATCGATCACGTTATTTAGCCGGGGACGTGAACTGCTGGTAGATCCGGGGACTTATGTGTACAATTGCGCGCCGCAGTGGAGAGAGTATTTTCGATCTACCGCGGCGCACAATACAGTCACCATCGACGGCTTGAATCAGGCTGAAACTTCGGGAACATTTCGCTGGTCGTCAAGCTGGAATGCCCGACTTTGCTTGCATGTAGCCGGCGAGAGTACCGAATATCTCGAAGCCGAGCACGACGCCTATCAGGCGAGGCTTGGCATCGTGCACCGGCGGAGGCTGCTGCACGTGCGTGGCGAGTATTGGGTGGTAGTGGACGATTTCAGCGGCCGTGGCCGGCACGAATACGAGTTTGCATTTCATCTGGGCCCCGAGGTGGAACTATCGCGGTATACAAGCCACGGTACCAAAGCGGTGCTTTGCGAGGACCGCGGATTGCTGCTGGGGATGCAGGCTTCCAATGCGCTCAGCACGGATGTAGTGGGCGGATGGGCTTCGAACGGCTACGGGGAGAAGCATACGTGCCGCACTCTGCGCGCGAAACTACGCACGGATACGCCGGCTGCCGCGATTACCATCGTGGCGCCGTATCAAAATGGCGCGGTCTTTGAGGCGCTGGACATCGACAGCGGCATCGCCTGTTCTTATTGCAGCGGCTCGGCGGAAGACATTGTGGTCTTTTCGCCCGAGCGCGGGACAGTGGAAATCGAGCGGTTCCGAATGCGCGGCGAGTTCTTCTGGCTACGGCTGAAAGACGGAGAACTGCAGCAGGTCGCGGCAATCCGCGCGGAGAGTTTGACGGCCGGCGACAGTATCATCTTCAGCCACTCGAAGCCGGGCTCCTACTTTTCCGCCAAGGAAGAAACGGTATGTGCGCCATCTGCGGCATTTTGAATTTCGATTTGGCTAAGCCGGTGGATGCGGCGCTGATCCGCCGCATGACCCGGGTGCTTTCGCATCGCGGCCCCGACGATGAGGGATTTTATATTCGGAGCGGCGTGGGTTTGGGACACCGGCGCTTGAGCGTGATCGATTTGGACAGCGGCCAGCAGCCGATCTTCAACGAGGACCGGAGCGCCGTTATCGTGTTCAACGGAGAGGTATACAACTACCAGGAGCTGGCTACGGAACTAGAAGCCGCCGGGCACAGCTTCGAGACGCGGTCCGATACCGAAACAATTCTGCACGCCTATGAGGACTACGGCGAGAGCTGCGTCGACCGCCTTCGCGGCATGTTCGCGTTTGCGATTTGGGATGCCCGTGAACGGCGTCTATTTATCGCGCGGGACCGGCTAGGGAAGAAGCCGCTTTATTATTACGCGGGCCGTGACTTCTTTGCATTCGCTTCGGAGATTAAAGCGCTGCTGGAAATCCCGGAGGTCCCGCGCGAGGTGGATCCCGATTCGCTGGATCTGTACTTATCACTGCGATACGTGCCCGGACCGCGAACGATGTTCAAGAACGTTTATTGCTTGCAGCCGGGGCACCTGATGGTGGTGGACAGGTCGGGAATCCGGACGCAAAGGCCTTATTGGGATATTGAGTTTCCGGCGGCGGGGGAGGAGGATCGCGAGCAGCCTGCCCGGCAAAGGATGGAGGAGTTCAGGAACTTGTTGAGCGAGAGCGTCCGGCTGCGAATGATCGCCGAGGTTCCGCTAGGCGTGTTCTTGAGCGGCGGACTGGATTCCACCGCGATTCTGGCTCAAGCCACGGCCCTGCGGGGGCCGGGCGAGCGGATGAAAACGTTCAGCATCGGCTACGACGGTCCGGGCACGGAAGGCGCGGATGAACTCGAATACGCGCGCATCGCCGCGCGGGCGTTTCACGCCGCGCATCACGAATACAAATTGAAGGCGTCCGAATTCGAGGCTTTTGTGCCGGATTTGGTTTGGCATTTGGACGAACCCATGGCGGACGCGAGCTGCATTCCGCTGTATTACATTTCCAAGCTCGCGCGCGAGCATATCACGGTGGTGCTGTCCGGCGAAGGAGCGGATGAGATTCTCGCCGGATACGCAATCTACCGGCGGATGCTTACGCTGGAGCGGGTTCGACGCGGCGTGCCGGGAATAGCGGCGATCGCGCCGCTGCTGGCGCGGCTCGCGCCGGGAGATAAACTTGGCCGCTATCTTCTCGATTCCGCGAAGCCCATCGAGAGGCGATATCAGAGCGTCGACCGCGGACCGGGGTTCGAAGGCAAGCGGAAACTGATCGGCGACGACCGGGCATGGAAATCCGAGCTGCAGCTTCGCGCTATTTTCGATTCCTATTTCAGCCGCGTGGCGCACGCTTCGACACTCAACAAAATGCTGTATGTGGACGCGAAGGTGTGGCTTCCGGACGATCTTTTGAACAAGGCCGATAAGATGACGATGGCTAACGGGCTGGAGCTGCGCGTTCCTTTTCTGGATCACCAGCTCGTGGAGTTCGCGGCGAATCTTCCCGAGAGCGCAAAAATCGCGGGCGGAAATGGAAAGGCGCTCCTACGCGAGTCCATGAAAGGGTTTTTGCCGGAGGCGATCCTAAAGCGTCCGAAGAAGGGATTTCCGGTGCCGCTTTCGCCCTGGCTGCGCGGGCCGCTGCGCCCGTTCGTGCGCGACAGGTTGTGCTCGCCGGGATCGGCATTCAGCAACTATATGGACGGGTCAGGCGTGGTTCGCCTGGTCGAGGAGCACGAGGCCGGCATCGATCGCTCGCAGGAGCTGTGGACGCTGATCGTATTCGAATCCTGGGAGCGGCAGTTCACCCGGCCCGCTTTGGAACGGGAGTTTGCCGTATGATCCAAAACCAAGACATCATCTGTTTTTGTAACGACTGGGGCGGCGATCCGCTGAGCAAAACGCAGATCGTGCGCCGGCTCGCGAGAAAGAACCGGATTCTATGGGTGAACTCGACGGGCATTCGCAATCCGAAAGTTTCGGCGCACGATTTCGGACGGGCGTGGAAAAAACTACGCCAGTATTTCCGGGGAGTTCGCCGGGTGGAGGACAACATCTGGGTATTTGCGCCCCTGGTGATTCCTTTTCACGGCAGTCCCGTGGCGCGGCGGATAAATGCGCGATGGCTTGCGGCGCAGTTGCGGAGAGCGTGCCGCAAGCTGGGCTTTCGCGACGCGACCACGCTGACGTTTGTGCCGAGCTCCGCCGCGGTGGTGGGCTCGCTTCGAGAGTCGCGGATTATTTACTACTGCGTCGATGAATACTCGCAATTCAGCGGAGCGGATACGGAAGCGATTTTGCAGATGGAACGGGCGCTGATGGAGAAGTCGGATGCGGTGATTGTCTCGGCCAGCCGTTTATACGAAACCAAGAGAGCCTACAACGAAAACACGTATTTGATCACCCACGGCGTAGACGTCCAGCATTTCCGGAAGGCGTGCTTTCCGGAAACGGAGATTCCAGCGGATTGCCCGACGCGGCGGCCGGTGATCGGGTTTTACGGGCTGGTGGAGGACTGGGTAGATTTGCGAGTGATCCGGTATCTGGCGGAGGCGCGGCCGGATTGGTCGTTTCCGGTAATCGGCGAGGTGCGGACGGATATTACGGCATTCGAGAACCTGCCGAACGTACATTTTTTGGGCCGGCGGGATTACGGTTCGCTGCCGGGGTACTGCAAAGGATTCGATGTGGCGCTTTTGCCATTCGTGATGAACGAGCTTACGATCGCGGCGAATCCGCTGAAGCTGCGCGAGTACCTTGCCGCCGGCTTACCGGTGGTGGCAAGTCCGATTCCGGAGGTGAAGAAGATGGGGCGGTTGGTTCGGTTGGCAACCAGCCCCGGGGAATATCTGGAGCAGATCGAGGAGCTGCTGGCGCGCGGCCAACGGGGGCCGCGCATGGTTGTGTCCCGCGCGATGGATGACGAGTCGTGGGACGCGAAGGTGGAGGAATTGAGCGAGTACATGCAAGGCCTCGGAGAGAGGCGGGCGGTGTTAGAGGGGGTGTAGGATGCGGAACATACGCGAGAGGGGCCAGGGGCCAGTGGTTTTGACTGCGGCTTTACTCGTGTTCGCTGTGGTGGGTCAGGCGGCCGCAATCGATTGGTGGGTAGCAAGTCCTTTGGAAAAGATCAAGCCTACGGATCCGGAGCCGGCGACTCCGGCGAAAGCCGCTACGATTTACGCGGCCCGTAATGAGTTCGAGCCGTTTCAAATCGTTCTGCGCGCGAACGGCAGCGCGGTACAGAACGTAGATGTCACCTGCTCGGATTTGCGTACCGAAGCGGGCGATACGATCACGTCGAGCGATAACGTCACGATTTACGCGGAGCAGTTCATCAAGATCACGCAGCCCTCGCTTCAAAGCGGAGTGCCGGGAGAATATCCGGACCCGCTGGTTCCGCGCATCGACCGGTATGCCAACGAACAGCGCAACGCGTTTCCGTTGAATTTGCAGAGCGGCAGCAACCAGCCGGTGTGGATCGACATGTTCGTTCCAGACGATGCCGCACCTGGACAGTATTCGGGCAAAGTGACGGTGACGACGAACGGCGCCGCGTCGTTCACGGTTCCGGTTCAGTTGACTGTGTGGTCCTTTGCGCTGCCATCGACCTCCACTCTGCCGTCGTCTTACGGCTTCAGCGGGACGTCGGCGCTGAAGGTGCACTACGGGTCTTACACCAGCGATCAGGATTTATACATAATCACGCGGGTGTACGAAACCGCCGCGCTGCTTCACCGCGTCAGTATAAATGGGGGAAGCCAAGTTCCGCCGAAATATCAATACGATCATGGCCAGATGAGCATAAATTGGGCGGCCTACGACGCCGAAGTCGGTCCGTTTCTGGATGGAAGCGCGATCGCATCGGGCCCGCTGCATGGAGCAAAAGCAACATCGATAGATTTGCGGATGCCGGCATCTTTTGGGACGCCTGCGCTTCAGGCGCTGTACTGGCAGCAATCCGTGCGGCATTTTGAGGACAAGGAATGGGATGGCCGCCTGTTTTACTACTTGTGGGACGAGCCTGCGCTCACGGATTTTCCGAAAGTCGCGGCTCTGGGCCGCGCGGCGTTGCAAGCCGCCCCAAGCCTTCGCAATCTGGTGACAACCACCCCGGATCGCACGCTGGCGCCCGTGGTTCGCATCTGGACGCCGTTGGTGAACTGCCTGGAGGTCAAGCCGGGCTTCGACGATTTCTGCACCCATACTCCGACTTCGAAAGAGTACGCAGACGTGCGGGCGCAATCCAAGGGTCTGTGGTTTTACCAATCATGCGCGAGCCATGGATGCGGCGGCCCCGGCGGCAAATATTTCGAGGGCTGGCCGAGCTACATGATCGACGCTTCCGGTCCGGCGAATCGCGTGATGCAGTGGGTCGCCTGGAAGTACCAGATGGAAGGCGAGCTCTACTACAGCATGAATGACGCTTACACTTCCGGCGACGCGTGGACGAACATCCGGCAGTTCTCCGGTAATGGCGACGGCACATTATTTTATCCGGGAACGCCCGGGAGAATCGGCGGGAAAACGCATATTCCGATAGAGAGCATGCGCCTGAAACTCATCCGGGAAGGAATGGAAGACTACGAATATTTGGCGCTGCTTGCGCAGTTCGATCCAGCCATGGCGGACCATTACGCCAGCCAGATTGTACAAGCGCCCTACCTTTTTGAGAGCGACCCGAGCACTTTTTTACAAGTGCGCCAACAGTTGGGACAGACACTGGACCGGATGACGGCCTCGCAACTGGCGAGTAGGAGCAATGTCCGCTAGGGGAACGTGGCGCACGCCAGGGGGCGGGCCGTGTCGCATTTATCGGGGCCCGACTCCCTCGAACGCGAGGGAGCCGGAATGCTGCCCCGCTTTCATGTTTGCTTGTGCGTGCAGGCGCATGGGGCTGAAAGCCTCACCTCCCGCAAATTGGATACGGCCCGATTAAAGTCCTTCTCTGATCCATTCGACATTGAACCATGCCCGCCAGCGGCACAGAACGAACCGTAACGGAGATACGACGACCGCTCGCCAGCGCCGCGGCGTTCCTTTCACCATACATGTCCCGGATCCGGCGGGCGTGGCGGTCGCTGCTGCGCCATTACGAGCCCTGCGGCCAGTATTCGGCTCTGCTGGCGGAGCTCTATCTAGGTAAGCGTTTTCGCGATCTTTCTTCTACTCCGTCGCACATGTACCGCATGGAGTCGGAAAATCAAGGCAAGGATCTGGCGAGCAAGGGCGTTCCGGTGGAGTGCGCGGCGGCGGCAATCTCGCTGTATGTAAAGAGCTGCCTGCCGCACCTACGTCATGCGGACAAGGAAGAAGATTACCGCAGGGCGCTGTTGCGGTGGGCTTCCGTTTATCAGTTCTTTTTGATCGCTGGATACCGGAAACAGATCACGACAGACCGCCAGGCCCTACAGGAGAAAGTCAAGGCCACCGAGCGCAGGTTTCAAGCTCTTTCGGCGGAGCTTGGCGACGCCTATGAAATCGAGCGGCGGCGGCTCGCCCAGGACCTGCACGATGAAATCGGCCACGACTTGATCGTTTTGAAATTGTACACACAGATCATCGGCATGGACTTGAAGAAAGGCAACGTAAAAGAAGTCCGCCGCAAACTGAAGGAATCCATTTCGCTGATCGATCATGCGCTCCAAAGCGTGCGGCATCTGGTATTCGATCTCGGCCCGGCCGTTTGGAATGAGCAGGGCTTCGTAGCAGCCGTAAAGGCCTATTCGCGACAGTTCGCAGAAAGAACGGGGATAAAGGTGCATTTCAACGCCCGGCGGCTCCCGGCGACGCTGCCGTCGAGGTATGAAACGGCTCTTTACAAGGTTCTCCAGGGGTCGCTGGCGAATATCGGCGCTCATGCGAAGGCGAAAAACGTGAGCATCACCCTGATCAGCCGGCGGGATTCGATCGTAATGAGAGTGGAAGACGACGGAAAGGGCTTTGACGTAGACCGCACAATGGCGACGGTCCCGGAGTCATTCGGGTTGCGAGCCATGCGCGATCGCATCGAGCTTTTGGGGGGAGCGGTTCAAGTGACCTCTCGCCCAACGAATGGAGCATTGCGCGGCGGCACCACGATCGAGGTGACTCTGCCGGTGCAGAAAGTGGCGGGCGCGGCATGAAGAGCAGTACTACGGTCTTGCTGTGCGATGATCACACGCTGTTTCGAGAAGGGATCAAAGCCATTCTGGCGGGCGAACCCTCGCTTGAAATTGTCGGGGAAGCCGAAGACGGCCGGGAGGCGGTTAATCTGGCGTTGCAACTGAAACCGGCTGTCGTTCTGATGGATGTGGCAATGCCGGATTTGGGCGGCGTTGAGGCAACCAAGCGCATCTTGCAGGCGAATCCAAGCTGCAAAGTGCTGATCCTGACAATGTACGAGCAAGAGGACGTGATCGACCGCTGCCTGCAAGCGGGCGCGTCCGGGTACGTGCTGAAGGACGCTCCTCGCGGAGATCTTCTGCATGCGATCAATGTTGTGCGAGGCGGCGGCCGGTACCTGAGCTCGCGGGCGTTGAAAAAAATCGTCAAGCGGCACGTGAAGCACGGCAAAGGCGGCGAATCGAGCTACGAACGCCTCAGCGACCGCGAAAGAGAGGTGCTGAAGCTGCTGGCGGATGGCCTGACCCTAAAAGAAATCGCCGCGCGTTTGGTGGTGAGCGTAAAGACAGCGGATGCGCACAAAACCAACATGATGCGGAAGCTGGATTTGCATGACCGGTCCGAGGTGATCAAGTACGCGATCCAGCACGGGCTCATTCATCTGCCGAACGTCGACAACAAGCCTTCGCCAGCGGGAGTAGCGCGGCAGGGGCGCAAGTCGGCGTGATGGGGTCGCGCAAACTGCGTTGAAGATGAATTGCTCGTGCGCAAGCCGGAGCGCGGCCGCGGCACGAGCTATGGACTGAATCTCGACCCGTGAACCTTACCCCCGCCGCTTGAAGAATTGCACTTCCCGTTCGTGCTGGACGGCTTGTTCGCGGGTTTTAAAGGTGCCGAGGTTACGCGGCTTGCCGGTCTTCGCGTCTTTCTTGCGCGAATAGAGGCGATATTCCCCGCTCTTGAGCTTGCGAATCATACTGCTATTTCTCCGCCATTAGATTATTCGTGACCGAAAACACGCCGGAAACGGAGTTGGCGCGAATGTTGGCGAGGTTTTTGTCCATCTGATTGGCGACCACACCCTCCAGGGTCACGTTGCCGTTCTTCACGATGATGTGGATCGGAGGGATGGATCGATAGCCGTAAATAGTGGATAGCGCCGGATCGCCATAGATCGCGCGGAACACGGCGCGCCGGATCTGATCGTCCATGGAGGAAACGGGCAGAAGGTCGATTTGGTTGACCACCCGGGAGACGCCTTCTACGTGTTTGATGGCACTTTCGGCATCTCTTTTGAGGGTGGTATTTGCGGTTGCGCCGAGCAGCGTGACGGTATCTCCGTCGACGCGGAAGGCGAGGTCATCGAATACGCCGTAGTAGGGAAGCGTTAACAACTGGTGCCGCACTTCGCGCGCTATTTTGCTCTCATCCGCGGTCCCAGGCGTGAACGCATCGTGATGTTGTGGAGTGTCGTTCTTGGCTGCAAAAAGTACTGTAGGCAGCACAAGAATTAAGGGGCTGAGGTAACTAACTGGGTTTCTCATGCCAGTGGTGAGGCAATTTTCTTACCAACGCCTCAGGCGGGCTGAAGCGCCGCAGACTTAACCCAGGCTAAGGCCCGCTCCACCTGATTTACAGAGAGGGGCGCATCCCGTGGAGCACGCTTTAGCGTGCAACCGGGGCTTCAGCCCCGGCGGCGGGCGGGTGCTGAAGCACCCGTCGCAGGCTAAAGCCCGCTCCACCTGCAGCGCTGTGGCACAACGAGCGCATCCCCGTGGAGCACGCTTCAGCGTGCAACGGGCTTCAGCCCCGGCGGCTGGCGGGTGCTGAAGCACCCGTCGCAGGCTAACGCCGGCGTAGCCTGCCCCACACCCTGCAGAAAAGCGTAACCTTTGCAATAATCAATTCCTCTAAGTTTTGTTCGGTGTTTATCTTCCCGGACGTCGGAGGAGGAGATCGCTCTAAATGGCCACGTTAAAAGCCGCTACCAAGCCTACGCGCACTAGCGACAGCAATGATAGCGCCCTGCTCAAGACTTTAATCGCCTTTAAAAATGGAAATTTCAAGGCGCGGATGCCCGTCGACCGCACGGGCATGCCGGGAAAAATTGCGGATGCCCTGAATGATGTTCTCGAACTAAACCAGCGTTTGGCGAGCGAACTGGATCGCATTAGCCAAGCCGTGGGTAAGGAGGGCAAAATCGCCCAACGCGCCTCCATCGGGGCGACTAGCGGCGGATGGGCGGAATGCATCAACTCGGTGAACAGTCTCATCGCAGACCTGGTTCAGCCTTCGACGGAAGTGGCGCGCGTGATCGGCGCGGTGGCGAAAGGCGACCTTTCGCAGACCATGTCGCTCGAAGTGGACGGGCGGCCGCTGCGGGGCGAATTCCTGCACACCGCCCGCGTGGTCAACACGATGCTCGATCAGTTGAACTCGTTTGCCTCGGAAGCGACCCGCGTGGCGCGCGAGGTCGGCACCGAAGGTAAGCTGGGCGGCCAAGCGGTGGTGACGGGGGTCGCGGGGACATGGAAAGACCTGACGGACAGCGTTAACTCGATGGCCAGCAACCTGACGAACCAGGTCCGCAATATCGCGCAAGTGACGACGGCCGTGGCCAAGGGCGACTTGACCACGAAGATCACGGTGGATGCCCGCGGCGAAATTCTGGAGATGAAAAACACCATTAATACGATGGTGGATCAGCTCAGCTCTTTCGCGGCGGAAGTGACCCGCGTGGCCCGCGAGGTGGGCACGGACGGCCGCTTGGGAGGCCAGGCGGAAGTAAAGGGCGTGGCCGGCGTGTGGAAGGAGCTTACGGACTCCGTGAACTCGATGGCGGGGAATCTCACCAGCCAGGTGCGCAACATCGCCGAGGTCACCACGGCCGTGGCGAAGGGCGACCTTTCGACGCGCATCACCGTGGACGCGCGCGGCGAAATCCTGCAATTGAAGAACACGATCAACACGATGGTGGACCAGCTCAGCTCGTTCGCCGCGGAAGTAACGCGCGTGGCGCGCGAAGTGGGAACGGAAGGCTTGCTGGGCGGCGAGGCCGATGTGCCGGGAGTCGCCGGAACGTGGAAGGACTTGACGGATTCGGTGAACTCGATGGCGGGAAACCTGACGGCTCAGGTCCGCAACATCGCCGAAGTGACGACCGCTGTGGCGAATGGCGATTTATCACGCAAAATTACCGTGCCGGTGCGCGGCGAAATTTTAGAGCTGAAAAACACGATCAATACGATGGTGGACCAGCTCAGCTCCTTCGCTTCGGAAGTGACGCGCGTGGCGCGTGAAGTGGGCACCGAAGGAAAGCTGGGCGGGCAGGCGAAGGTGGAGGGAGTCGCGGGCACCTGGCGCGATTTGACGGATAGCGTCAACTACATGGCCAGCAACCTTACGAACCAGGTGCGCAACATCGCGGGCGTGACCACGGCCGTGGCCAAGGGCGATCTTTCGACCAAGATCACGGTCGACGCGCGAGGGGAAATTCTGGAGCTGAAGAACACCATCAATACGATGGTGGATCAGCTGAATTCGTTCGCCAGCGAGGTGACGCGCGTGGCGCGCGAAGTGGGAACGGAAGGCAAACTCGGCGGGCAGGCGCAGGTGAAGGGCGTCGCGGGCGTATGGAAGGATCTGACGGATTCCGTCAACTCGATGGCCGGGAACCTGACGAATCAGGTGCGCAACATCGCGGGCGTCACCACAGCCGTCGCAAAGGGCGACCTTTCGACCAAGATCACGGTAGACGTGCGGGGAGAAATCCTGGAGCTGAAGAACACCATCAACACGATGGTGGATCAGCTTAATTCATTTGCCAGTGAAGTGACGCGCGTCGCGCGCGAAGTGGGAACGGACGGCAAGCTCGGCGGACAGGCGCAAGTGAAAGGCGTCGGCGGCGTGTGGAAGGACCTCACCGATTCCGTGAACTCGATGGCCAGCAACCTGACCAGCCAGGTGCGCAACATCGCAGAAGTGACCACGGCCGTGGCGAATGGCGACCTTTCGCGCAAGATCACGGTGGACGTGCGCGGGGAAATTCTGGAGCTGAAGAACACGATCAACACGATGGTGGACCAGCTCAACGCGTTCGGCAGCGAAGTTACGCGCATGGCCCGCGAAGTGGGAACGGAAGGAAAGCTCGGCGGCCAGGCGGAAGTGAAAGGAGTCGCGGGGGTCTGGAAGGATCTGACGGACAGCGTGAACTCCATGGCCAGCAACCTGACGAATCAGGTCCGCAACATCGCGGGCGTGACCACCGCGGTTGCTAAAGGCGACCTTTCGACCAAGATCACAGTTGACGCGCGCGGAGAGATTCTGGAGCTTAAAAATACCGTCAATACGATGGTGGACCAGCTCAACTCGTTCGCCGCGGAGGTGACGCGCGTGGCCCGCGAGGTCGGCACGGACGGCAAGCTCGGCGGCCAGGCGGACGTGCATGGCGTGGCCGGCACGTGGAAGGATTTGACGGACTCCGTGAACTCGATGGCGAGCAACCTGACCAGCCAGGTGCGCAACATCGCGGAAGTGACAACGGCCGTGGCGAAGGGCGATTTGTCGCGCAAGATCACAGTGGACGTGCGCGGCGAAATCCTGGAGCTGAAGAACACGATCAATACGATGGTGGACCAGCTCAACGCCTTCGCGAGCGAAGTCACCCGCGTGGCGAAAGAAGTCGGCACCGAAGGCAAACTCGGCGGCCAGGCGGACGTGAAGGGCGTCGGCGGCGTTTGGAAGGACCTCACCGAAAGCGTCAACTTCATGGCCGGCAACCTGACGAGCCAAGTGCGCAACATCGCTCAGGTGACTACCGGCGTGGCTAAAGGCGATCTTTCGAGCAAGATTACCGTGGATGCGCGCGGCGAAATTCTGGAGCTGAAAAACACCATCAACACGATGGTGGACCAGCTGAACGCGTTCGCGTCGGAAGTGACGCGCGTGGCTCGCGAGGTCGGCACCGAAGGCAAGCTCGGCGGCCAGGCGGATGTGCGCGGGGTTGCAGGCACCTGGAAAGACCTGACGGACTCCGTCAACTACATGGCCAGCAATCTGACCAATCAGGTGCGCAACATCGCGGGCGTGACCGTGGCAGTGGCGCGCGGCGACTTGACCACGAAAATCACCGTGGATGCGCGCGGGGAAATTTTAGCGCTGAAAAACACCATTAATACGATGGTGGATCAGCTTAGCTCTTTTGCGTCCGAAGTGACGCGCGTCGCGCGCGAGGTGGGTACCGAAGGCAAGCTTGGAGGACAGGCGGAAGTAAAAGGAGTTGCGGGAACCTGGAAGGATTTGACCGACAATGTCAACTTCATGGCCGGGAACCTGACAAACCAGGTCCGCAACATCGCCGAGGTAACGAGTGCCGTCGCGCGCGGCGATTTGTCTCGCAAAATCACCGTGGACGTCCGCGGTGAAATTCTGGAGCTGAAGAACACCATCAACACGATGGTGGATCAGCTGAGCTCGTTTGCATCGGAAGTCACCCGCGTGGCTCGCGAGGTCGGCACCGACGGAAAGTTGGGCGGCCAGGCGGTCGTGCGCGGCGTCGGCGGAACTTGGAAGGACCTGACGGATTCGGTGAATTCCATGGCCGGGAATCTTACGGCCCAGGTGCGTAACATCGCGCAAGTGACCACCGCCGTGGCGAACGGAAACCTTTCGCGAAAGGTGACCGTGGACGTGCAGGGCGAGATTCTCGAATTGAAAGACACCATTAATACGATGGTGGACCAGCTCAACTCCTTCGCCAGCGAAGTGACGCGCGTCGCGCGTGAAGTCGGAACCGACGGTAAGCTCGGCGGCCAAGCGGAGGTTAAGGGGGTCGGCGGCACCTGGAAAGACCTGACAGACAACGTCAACTCGATGGCCGCGAACCTCACTACGCAGGTCCGCGGTATCGCAAAAGTCGTGACCGCGGTGGCGAACGGAGATTTGAAGCGCAAGTTGGTGCTCGAAACCAAGGGTGAAATCGCCGAACTGGCGGACACCATCAACGGCATGATCGATACGCTCGCCACATTTGCCGACCAAGTAACCACGGTGGCGCGCGAAGTCGGCGTCGAGGGCAAGCTGGGCGGCCAGGCGCGCGTGCCGGGCGCGGCCGGCATCTGGCGCGACTTAACGGATAACGTCAATCAGCTCGCCGCCAACCTTACGAACCAAGTGCGCGCGATCGCAGACGTGGCGACGGCGGTGACGAAGGGCGACCTGACGCGATCGATCGCCGTAGAGGCGCAGGGCGAGCTGGCCGCGCTGAAGGACAACATCAATGAGATGATTCTCAACCTCGCGGCTACTACGCGAAAGAACCAGAATCAGGACTGGCTGAAGACCAACATCGCTAAATTTACGGGCATGATGCAGGGGCAGCGCAACCTGCTGACAGTAGCGCAACTGCTGCTGTCGGAATTGACGCCTTTGGTCGGCGCGCAACACGGAACCTTCTACATGGCCGATAGCGAGGGCGACACACCGGTGCTGAAGCTGCTGACCGGCTACGCCATCGACGGACGCGACGGCACGCCGAAACGGTTTAAGGTCGGCGAAGGGCTGATAGGCCAGTGCGCCAGGGAAAAGGAGCGCATCCTAGTGACGGATGGCCCCGGCGATTACGTTCGGATCACATCCAGCCTGGGGCAAGGGACTCCGCTGAGCATCGTGGTTTTGCCGGTGCTCTTCGAGGGCGACGTGAAGGCGGCGATCGAACTAGCTTCGTTCGGCAGATTCAGCGATGTGCACCTTGCGTTCCTGGACCAGCTGACGCAATCGATCGGCATCGTGCTCAATACAATCGCGGCGACGATGCGGACCGAACAGCTTTTGCAACAATCGCAAGCGCTGGCGGAAGAGCTTCGCAGCCAGCAGCTTCAATTGCAGACCACCAACGCCGAGTTGCAGGAAAAAGCCAAACTGCTGGCGGAGCAGAAGACGGAGGTCGAAGCCAAGAACCGCGAGGTGGAACAAGCCAAGAAAGCGCTCGAGGAAAAAGCCGAGCAGCTTTCGCTAACCTCGAAATACAAGAGCGAATTCCTGGCCAACATGAGCCACGAGCTGCGCACGCCTTTGAACAACCTGCTGATTCTAGCCCGCATGCTATCGGAAAACGTCGACAAGAACCTGACGCCAAAGCAGGTAAAGTTCGCTGAAACCATTCACACTTCGGGAACCGACCTGCTGGCCCTGATCAGCGACATTCTGGATTTGAGCAAGATCGAGTCAGGCAAGGTGGACCTGGACATCGGCGCGGTAAGGCTGACCGAGCTTCAGGACTACTGCTCGAAGACCTTCCGGCACGTGGCCGAAGGCAAGGGCCTGGATTTCGCGATCGACCTGGACGGCGCGCTTTCCGCCGAAATGCTTCAAACCGACGCCAAGCGGCTGCAGCAGGTGCTGAAGAACCTGTTATCGAATGCCTTGAAGTTCACCGAGCAGGGATCGGTGAAGCTGACGATGGAGCGCGCCCGGAGCGGCTGGAGCCCGGATCACATGACGCTGTCCCACGCCAAATCGGTGGTGGCATTCAGCGTCGTGGACACCGGCATCGGCATTCAAGCGGACAAGCAGCGCATCATCTTCGAGGCCTTCCAGCAGGCCGACGGCACCACCAGCCGCAAGTATGGCGGCACGGGACTGGGGCTGTCGATCAGCCGCGAGCTTGCGCGGCTGCTAGGCGGCGAAATCCGCCTGCAGAGCACGCCCGGCGTAGGCAGCACGTTTACGCTCTATCTCCCGCAGACCTATATCGCGCCAGCGCAGCCGCCGAAGAGCGAAGCGCTGAAGATCAGCCCGGTTTTGATAGATCAGGCTGCGGCCGATGCGCACGCGGAGGTCGACCTGATCCTGTCTTCGCCGCTCGAAAACCAGTCGCTGGTCGAAGAGCTGGTGCTCGATGACGACCGCAACCTGATTCAACCGGGCGATTCCGTCTTGTTGATTGTGGAGGACGACATCACCTTCGCGCGGATCCTCGTCGACATGGCGCACGACCATCAACTTAAGGCGCTAGTGGCGTTGCGGGGCGCAAGCGCGATGACGCTGGCCCGTGAATTCAAGCCGGGCGCGGTAACGTTAGACATCACTCTCCCGGACATGGCCGGGTGGACCATCCTCGACCGCCTGAAGCACGATCCGGCAACGCGCCATATTCCGGTGCATATCATTAGCGGAGATGAGAACCGGAGAAAGGGATTGGCGCTCGGCGCCATGACCTATCTCGAAAAGGCCGCGGCAAAGGACTCGCTCGCGGACGCGTTCGCGACCATCCAGCACTCAACGCAACAACGCTTGAAAAAGCTGCTGCTGGTGTGTCCGGATGACTCAGAGCGGACGGAAATCGAACAGCATCTGGCCGCGCCCGACCTTGAAATCATCCAGGTGGCGACGGGAGGCGAGGCGCTGGCCGTCGTTAAGGACCAGTACCTGGACGGCATTCTGGTCCACCTGGATGTGCATGATATCCAGCCTCTGGATCTGGTCGAGGAAATTCAAGACCAGCTTAGTCCGCACGTGCCGCCGGTCATGATCATGGCGACCCGCGCCCTTACTTTCGAGGAAGAGCAAAATCTGCAACATTTGTCACGCAACAGTATCGTCAAGCGCGCGCAAACATTGGAGCGCCTGTTGGA
This sequence comes from Bryobacterales bacterium, assembly GCA_019261985.1. GTDB lineage: Bacteria > Acidobacteriota > Terriglobia > Bryobacterales > Bryobacteraceae > Palsa-187. The sequence goes on from JAFAQY010000132.1 coordinate 80,838, forward strand.
CGATTCGGTTCTGCTGATGCATCGCGCGGAGAGCGAGCTGTTGCCGGAGCAGTGCCGTATCCTGGAGCACCTGCGCCGAACCGATCCAGCGCTTTACGGGAAGACTGTTCTAGTAGTGGACGATGATGTTCGCAACATCTTCGCCCTCACCAGCTTGTTGGAAGAGCATAATCTTAACGTGGTGCATGCAGAAAACGGACACGCGGGCATTGAATTGCTTAAAACCCACGCAGGTATCGATCTAGTATTGATGGATATCATGATGCCGCACATGGATGGGTATGAGACCATAGCGGCCATTCGCGATATCCCGGAGTTCCGGTCGCTGCCCATTGTGGCCTTGACAGCGAAGGCTATGAAGGGCGACCGGGCGAAGTGCATAGAAGCCGGAGCGTCGGATTACATCACCAAGCCGGTGGATTTGGAGCAGCTATTCTCAGTGCTGCGCGTCAGCATGAGAACCGAACAACAGGAAACAGCACAGATTGCGATTCCGGGCGCATAAATCTCGGAACTGGGATATTATGGCGGTTGGAGCTCCCGTACAAATTGGTTGTGGCGATGCAGACTGGAACAAACCTGCACTAACGATGCAGGATCAGGTAAAAATTCTCCTAGTAGACGACTCGCCCGAGAATCTGGTCTCTTTGGAAGCAACTTTGTCCGGTCTTGGCCAGGATCTGGTTCTGGCGAACTCCGGCAAGGAAGCGCTGCGCCATCTGCTTCAGGAAGATTTTGCAGTCATCCTGCTGGATGTGAAAATGCCGGAAATGGACGGGTTTGAAACCGCCGAGTTAATCCGGTCGCGCAAGCGTTCACGCCACACGCCTATCCTGTTCCTGACTGCATACAAGAGCGACGAGCATCTGTTCCGCGGCTACGATTTGGGCGCAGTGGATTTCTTGTTCAAGCCCATCATTCCCGAAGTCCTACGGTCAAAAGTCAGTGTATTCGTTGAGCTGACCCGCAATAACGTTCTTCTGCAAAAGCAAGCCGAGGTCCTCATCAAGGCCGAGCGTAAATTCCGGTCGCTGTTGGAAGCCGCTCCGGATGCAATGGCGGTGCTGGATCAGGACGGCAGAATAGAGGTGGTCAACAAGCAAGTAGAGAAGGTGTTCGGCTATGACCGCCAGGATCTGCTGGGAAGGAGCATGGAGATCCTGGTGCCGTTCTTCCGCGAGGGGTACGGAATCGGTACGTCCGCCGCCGGCAAAGAAGGGCCGGGCGCCCACAACGGCGCCTCGTTGGATCTGCGGGGCATACGCAAGGACGGCTCTGAATTTCCGGTGGAGATCACGGTAAGTCCGCTGGATACGGAGGAAGGAAGGGTGGTGACCGCTGCGATACGCGACGTCACCGAACAAAAGCAGGCGGTGAAGGATATCCGGGACCTCAACGCGAAACTGGAGTTGCGGGTGGCCGAACGCACGGCCGAGCTGCTGGAATCGGTGGAAATGCTGCGGCAAACCAATGACGATCTGAACCAGTTCGTGTACGCCGCCAGCCACGATCTACAGGAGCCGCTCCGGCTGGTAGCCCTTTACAGCCAGATCATCCAAGAGAGGCATGCGGCGCAACTGGACGATCAAGCCAAAAAGTATCTTGGGTTCGTTCTTAATGGCGCGCTGCGGATGGAAACGCTGCTGAAGGATCTCCTTCAATATTCACAGCTCGGCGCGATTAAGGATGGGCCGCCCGGCCCAGTGCCCTGCGGCGACGTCATGCGGCAGGTGCTATTGAACCTGCAAGCGAGTATCGAGCAGAATAAGGCGCAGGTCTCATGGAATGGATTGCCGACGCTGGAAGCGCATGAAACGCGCCTATTGCAGTTGTTTCAAAACCTGGTGGGGAATGCGATCAAATACCGGCGCGAAGATCCCCCGAACATCCACGTCGACGCGGAGCGGCGCTTCGGTGACTGGCTTTTCTCCATTCGCGATAACGGCATCGGCATTAAACCCGAATACGCGCAACAGGTCTTCGGCATTTTCAAAAGGCTGCACGGAAACAAGTATCCGGGGACCGGTATTGGTCTGGCGATCTGCCAGCGTATCGTTGAAAGCTACGGCGGCCGGATCTGGCTGGACTCCATGCCGGGTGAAGGCTCGACGTTTTACTTCACATTCCCGCACCGGGATGGCAGTATGCTCGCGGACTAGACGTTCGACTCATTTTTCAACCAAAATCCTCGTTAAGATAAGAGAATCTTGCCGCTATCCAACAAAGAGTCTCTCAAGGATTTTCTGTCCATTGCGTTTCACGACTTGCGCGAGCCTTTGCGGGCGATCCGGGCGGGCACGGAGATGGTGGGCGCGCTATGCGGCGAATCCTCCAACGAAAAGGTCGCCCGCAATTTGCGATTCGTCACGGATGGCGCGGATCGCCTGGAATTATTGATTCGGAATCTGGCCGACTTCAGCACCGAGGAGCTCCGCGACATGGAGCGCGTTTCCGTGCCTCTGGATCAGGCATTGCTGAACGCGAAGAATCAACTTGCCGCCGAACTCAGCCGCAACGATGCCGTAGTCACCCACGATCATCTGCCAGCGATACACGGAGATTTTCACGCGCTTTCACTTCTGTTTCGTTGTTTAATCGATAACGCCTGCAAGTTTCGCGGGCAGGCTGCGCCTACGATTCACGTTGCGGCGAACCAAACACCGCGGGAGTGGATCGTATCCGTCCAGGACAACGGAATGGGTTTCGATCCTCAATACGCCGAGCAGATTTTCCGGCCCTTCGAGCGGCTGAGCGGCAGAAAATATCCGGGCAGCGGTCTGGGATTGACGCTCGCCAAGAGGATCGTGGAACGGCATGGAGGACGCATTTGGGCCGAGAGCCGGCCGGAACACGGAAGCGTGTTTTCGTTCAGCTGGCCGCTCCAGTAGCCCTTCTTCGGAACAAAAACTCCACATTCCGTGTCTAAATCCATCAGCGGATATCGCTGTTAGTGAATACAGGACGGCCGGGTAACAATCCGGTAATGCGGCCCCGGTAATCTTTTTCCGATGCCGGCCGAACGAAAATGCCGTCTGGTTCGTCTTACTATTTTTCGGCGAAACCTTTCGCATGAAACGGCGTATTAGTAGACAGTAGAACGACACGATCGACGGCGAATTTTTTCAAGTTCCTTTGCGAAGGACGTTGAGCTTTCGGCCTCCCGGTTCCTTCGCGCGATGCAGTGCGGCTCCGTTGACAGCGCCGTAACGGATTACACTCTCCAGAAAGTTGCGGCACAACGAAGCCTTGGCGCGGCCGGGCTAGGCGGCTTTCGGGAATGAGCGCGAGCCCCGGAGGAGAAACGGGAAACGCAGCAGCGACGGCCTTGTGCCGCTATGCCCGTTGAAGCGAAATGGCACCGCATCGGGAGCAACCTCAGGAAGCGGACAACGCCGTCGAGAGCGCGTTGGAAAAAGGGCTCGCAGGACTGCAACAAGCAGCCTCTCAATTGGGAGCGAATGCGATCGCGGTTTTGGTGGCCGAAGCGTTCTCGCTCGAAATCATTTATCCGCAAGCGCGGGAGATCTCCTGCTCTCCTGAAGTTCGCCAAGCTCTGAATGGACTCCCGGGCCCTGTTCCGGCCGGCGCCGCCCTGGCGGGTTTTCTCAGAGCGGCCGTGGCATCATGCGCTGCGTCTTTTTTGCTCTTCCCCTGGCGCGCGGAGCGGCGCGTGGTCACTATCGTTTTCGGATTCGACGCGCCCCAACCGCCGCACGCAACCGTTCCAGATCATGTGGTGGAGAATTTGAATCTGGCCGCGCTGGCGGCATGGTCGGTGAAAGAGGCGGCTCGCCTGCGCGCCGAATTACGCGCGGTGAATCATCAACTCGCCAGCCGCAAAATAGTTGAACGCGCGAAGAGCCTTTTGCAAACCGAGCAGGGCATGACCGAGCCGCAAGCATACGAATTTTTGAGAAAGCTAAGCCGGCAGCGCCGCGTGACGATCTCAAAATTAGCTGAAGAGTTAGTCCGCGCCCCGCGGTCCGATTCTCCGGCAGCGGAACTGAAATCCCACACAGGCTGAAGCCTGCATAAAAACGCCGCCGCCATCGCGAAATAGTTTGCCTGGCATTGCGGCGTGGTTATCTTCCGCCCTCTCCTTGGCTGAGATGAGGCACAGCAACAAGGAGAACGGAGATGATAACTGCATTCCTGGTTGCGTTTTTTATTTTTTCCGCCGGCGGCACTTGGGCCGCTGAGATCGCGGGAGCCAATCCACCCGTCGTTATTGCCTGCATAGAGACAGGCAATGCCTCGCAAGCGGTAACCCTACATGCAGAAGCGATCGCAGCACGTATTTACGAGGGGATCGGCGTGCACATCGACTGGCGGCGCCGTGCGCGGGATTGCAACGCTTCTATTGAAAAAACGTTCCACATCGAATTTATAACCCGACTGCCGGACCGAAAATATCCCGGAGCGTTAGCATCCACTCCGCTCGGCAGCACACCGCCTCGGATCGACGTGTACTACGACCGTATCGAGCAGATGACGGAGCCGCGCGTAATGCCGATCCTGCTTGGGCACGTTTTGGCTCACGAGATCGCGCACCTTCTCGAAGGGCTGAACCGGCACTCCGAGCAAGGAATCATGAAAGCTCACTGGGACCCGGCGGACTATGAGGAGATGTCGGTACGGCCGCTCAGTTTCGCGCCTGAGGATGTTGCGCTCATTCAAAACAGGCTTGGGGTGAACGCGATGATGCTGGCGCAACGACCCAAGCGATAGCGCGGCACGTCAAATAGGGGGCGCGCGCGGAGTCCGAGGCGACCAGGGGGTCGCCGGCGGACTGGTGCTTCAATTATCACCGCTCAGGCGGGCTGAAGCTCGCCGCAGCCTGAAGCCGGCCTGAAGCCTGCCCCACAGCGGGCTGACTCCCGCAATTCGTTACTGGCGCCGCCCACGTGGTATAAGATCACCCAGGGCGCCTGGCTGATGACACCCGCGGAAGCCCCCGCCGTCCAGCGTTGGTGGAACCTGGAGCGGGGAGACGTAGACACCACCATCGCGCAGGTCGGATTCAATCTCGCGCAGATGGTAATTCCCGCGTTTTTGTTGCTCCCAGCTGGGATTTCGCTGGAATTCAGCGTGGGCCGTCTGCTGCCGGGCTATGCGTTGGGGTTCGTGTGCGGCTCGCTTGGCATGGGCCATCTGGCTGTGCGCCTGGGGAGGCGCGACAAACGCAAAGACGTGACCGCCCACGTATACGGAAACAATGTCCCGGCGATCATCGCCTACTCGCTGTCGATCATCCTTCCCGTTTATCTCGAGAAACACGACGCCGTTTTGGCTTGGCGAATCGGAGCGGCGGCCGTTGTCTGGACGGGCCTGATCAAACTCGCGGCGGCTCCGTTTGCGGCGGTGTTCCGGCGCTTCATCCCAAACGCGGCGGCGATGACCGTCTTCGGCGCGGCGATGTACAGCTATCTCGCGATGGTCCTACTGCAACGCATTTTCGATCAGCCGCTAGTCGGGTTGTCGGCCCTCGCGATCGTCGCCGTGAGCGTGCTGGCGAATGTGCCGATCACCCGCTGGCGGATTCCTCCGTTTCTGGTTGCCTGGCTGGTCCCGCTAGCATTGGGCGTGGCGATCGGATACGTCCACCCGCAATGGCGAGGCGTCTCGCCGGTATTGCCGTTTTCACGCGCGCCCAAGCCTCTGGAAGCGATGCTTCTCGCGGTGCCATATCTCTCGGTAATTGCGCCGATGGCGATTTATCACGTGCTTCAAGATATCGCCGCATGTGCGGGAGGCAGCGCGGCGGGGGACGATTACGACGCGCGCGCCGTCCTCGCATGGGACGGGGTCGGCACGCTCGCCTGTGGGCTTGCAGGCAGCGTAGTCACGCCGGTTGTTTATGCGATGCTGCCTCCATATAAAGCCATGGGCGCGCGAATTGGATTTGCGGTTTGGGCGCCCGCGATCTTTGCAGCGGTGGTGATGAGCGGACTGTCGCTGTCCATCGCGCAGCTTTTTCCGTGGCCCATTCTGGCGGCCATGGTAGCTTATGTTTCGATCGGCGTCGGCACAACCACGTTGAGAAGAGTGGACGCCAAATATACGCCGGTAGCGCTGCTGGGATTCGTGCTCCCGGCGGGAGCCGTGGTGGCCGCGGCGATGAATTCCGCTTTACCGGCGTTACATCTCTCCGCCACCAATCCTGACGTTCAAGCGGCGCTGAACAAATCGATTTATTGGTTTTCGGTACAAGGGCTGGGAAATGGGTTTCTGTTCCTGGTTCTTGTGCTGGCTTCGACGATAACGGAAGCCATCGATCGAAGATTTACTCGCGCGGCTGTGTGGTGCTTAATGGCTGCCGCGTTTTCCTGGCTGGGGCTGATGCATTCGGCCACGGTGCGCTGGGGCGCGCAACCAGAATACGCGGAGGGCTGGCTGGCAGCCGCTGCCATTGTTTACTCAGCGCGGTGGTTTTCACCCCGGTAAGCGCCACGGCGGCTGCTTCCGATTCTCGCCCGCGGTGAAAAGGCAGAGCGCATTCCCGTCCGGATCCTTGAGGCGCGCTTCACGCCAGAGCCAGGGCTGAGTTATGGGGCCGGAGTCGAATTGGACGCCAAGCCGCTGCAGGTCCGCAACGGCTGCATCCTGATCGGCGCATTCGAAATACACCACGGCCCCGGGGCGGGTTTTCGGAATTGGGCGAGGGGCTGCCGTCGCCGTGCCGCTTCTCCACCGAGAACGTGCTATCGCCGTCCGGGCACTCGAACCGGGCATAGCGAGGCAGCGCTTCCACGATCAGCTTCAGCCCCAGGCGGCGATAGAACTCGATCGACCGGGCGATGTCGGAAGAGTGCAATGTGACCTGGTTGAGGTTCATACCAGCAGCCGGCGTTGCCTCTTCACGCACACTCGCACAGGGCGCCTATGACCGTTGTACGCGAGTATCAATCGCGACCTCCGCGGCACGCGGAAAATACACGGTATACGTGCTTCCCTTCCCCAGTTCGCTATAGCACCACAGGTATCCGCCGGCCAGCCGGATCGCCGCCTGCAGTCCGTCCAGCCAGCCGGGAACGCCCGGCGGCAGCAGGCCGGCGGAAGGAAAGCGGCCTTCGCGCGTTGCAACCACGCCCGTGTCGGTGACGCGCAGCACACCGTAGCTCCCCACAGGAATGGCAGGATGCTCGCGGCTGAACGCCTCGGTCACTTCCGTATTAAAGCAGTCCAGGGTCAGCGTTCCGCCGCGCGGCATGCGTTCCCGAGCGCCGCCCACCAGCTCAATCAAAATCTGCTGCGCGGCAAACCGGTCCGTGGTCACCGTTACCGGCTCCCGCGAAGGCCGCGATTCAACGTTGATATTCGCAGGAAATGTGAACTGCATGAGCTCCGTGATGTTTGTCGCCACTGAATTCAGGTCCAGTGTTTCGGCCGGGGAGATACCGCTGAGCGCCAACAGCAGCCGGCCCACGCCGGCTGCGCGTTCGCCAGTGCTCCTGATCCCGTCTAGCATCGAAGCCGCTTCATGGCTTGGGCCGAGGCTTTTTTGAATGTTATCCACGCTCTCAAAGATGGAAGCCAAAAAGCCGTCGAATTCCCCGGCCAGCTCGGTTGCCGAGCGGCCGCCCAGACCCGTTGGTTGAGCGACGCCGTCCAGATCCACCGCCAGGCGGTCGCGTTCGCCCGCGCGCCGGTTCATCTCGCGGAGATTCAATTGAATCACTTTCCGCTCGCCTTCGTCATACACGTTCGCCAACACGTCCACGTGGGTCCGAGTCCCATCACTGGCGGTCACGACAACCGAGCGCCGCCATGATGCGGTCGAGGCGAGGCACGTCGCCATGTCGTCGAGATCCTCGGGTGCAAAGGCGCCCACGTCGCGTAATCTGCGGCCCGCCGCATCTTGGCGGGAAAGATTTAACAAGGTTCCGGCCGCCGGGTTTATGTCCAAAATCTCGCCGCTTAACGAATCCGCGATGATTGCCGCATCGCGCGACGCTTCGAACATGCGCCGGAAGCGCGTCTCGGCAAGATTTTTCCGCTCGGTGATGTCGAACAGCGTCATCACCGCGCCGTCGATCTTGTTATCCGACGTGCGGTAAGGGCGAATCCACATCGAATAGACCCGGCCCTCTTTGTCGTGCACTTCGCGCTCGGAGATGCTCAGGGTGTCGATCGCAGCCAGAAAAAGCCGCTCCAAATCCGGAACCACGATCTTCGGTTTGAAATCGGCGAGCGGCCGGCCCACATCCGTGGGCAGAAGATTGAAGAATTTCTCCGCGTGCGGCGTGAATCGCCGCAGGCGCATATCGTTGCCCACCATGATGATCGGAATGTTCACACTGCTCAGGAGATTGCTCAAGTCATTGTTGGCCTGCGTCAGTTCCGTGTTGCGGCCTTGCATCTCTTCATTGACCGTGGTCAGCTCTTCATTCGTGGATTGCAGTTCTTCTTTGGCCGTCAGCAGTTCTTCATTCGTGCTTTGCAGCTCTTCGTTGCTGGATTGGATCTCCTCGTTGGCGGACTTCAGCTCCTCGGTGGATGCTTCTTGCTCTTCGATCACCGATTGCAAATACAGCTTGGTGGTAGCCAGTTCCTGCTCCAAATCCCTGACCCGGCGTGTTGCCGACCCGGGCGGCAGCTTGGCTGCACTTTTGGCGTTTATCTCGGGAGGCACATCTTCAAACAAAACTAAAAACGAGGAGGCCGGTTGACTCGGCAGGATCTGCAGAGGTGTGGCCGAGATTCGCACGTTTCGCACGCCGCTATCCTCGTTGATCTGCAGAGGCTCGCTGCGGGCTGTTATGTCTTTCATTCGCGCCTTTTGGATCAGCTTCTTCGCTTCCAGCCCCAGGCCGCCGCGAAGCATTTTGCCGAGGTTCAAATTCGGCTCGCCGGTCGCATGCTCCAAATAGGGCGAGGTCCGCCCGCGAAATTGCAGCACCTTCAAATCGGCGTCCACGACGACGCCGGGAGGAGCGTACCGCGACGCCAGCATATGATCTACGCGCCGCTCCAGATCCAGAGGCTGGCCGGCGGGAACCGGTCTCCGCTCCTGAAGCGGGACGTGGATCTCGTCGTATGTGCCGAGCGCAAGCGGTATCGCAGCCGCTGGAAGATCTTTGCGGATGTAGATTTTATGCCTGCGATCCATGGGCTGAAACATTTCGGTGGCGGAGCCGATCGTTTCAGAAGTCCCCAGCACCAGGCATCCCTGCGGCCGCAGCGCGTAATGGAAGACGCGCAGCAGCTTTTGCTGCAGCACAGGGCCCAGATAGATCATCACGTTGCGGCAGCTGATCAGATCCAACCTGGAAAAGGGGGGGTCCCTCGTCAGGTTTTGCCGCGCGAAAATGCACAGGTCGCGCACAGAACGCGCGATCTGGTAATTCCCGTCGACTTTATTGAAGAATTTTCGCAGGCGCTCCGCCGACACTTCCGTGGCAATGTTTTCGGGATAAACACCGGCGCGCGCTTTTTCCAGGGCAGTTTCGCTCAGATCCGTGCCGAAGATCTGGATGGCGGCATCGATATTATTCTCCCGGGTGTACTCCAAAAGGGAAATACCCATCGAGTAGGCCTCCTCGCCGGTGGAGCAACCGGCCACCCACACCCGGATCTGATCGTCCGGCGAGCGGTCCCGGAGAAGATTCGGATAAACTCGCGTTCTCAGAAAATCGAACGTGTCGGGCTCGCGGAAAAACCCGGTCACGTTGATCAAAATATCGTGGAACAGCGCTTGAACTTCTTCGCGACTCTGCCGGAGCAACTCGACGTATTTATCCGTCGAAGTCATCTTTTTCAAAGCCATTCGCCGCAGTATACGGCGGCGGATGGTCGCGTCCTTATAGAAAGTGAAATCAACTCCCGTCACGTTTCGCACTAGCGAGACGATTTCGTTCAAGTTGGGTTCGGCCTGCTCCGGTTCCGCCAGATGCACCTCGGAAACATAGGGGTGTTTGACGAGCCGCGTTAGTTCGTTCGCGATGCCCTTGGGACTCAACATTAAATCCACACAGCCGGCGGCAATGGCGCTTCGCGGCATGCCGTCGTATTTCGCTGTCGCCGGGTCCTGGCAGAATGTGATGCCGCCCTCGGCTTTGATCGCCTTTAGTCCCAGCGTCCCATCCGAGGCGGTACCCGAGAGGATCACTCCAATGGCTTTGCTGCCTTCGGCTTCCGCGAGGCTGCGCAGGAAAATGTCGATCGGCATCACCTGCCCCCAGCCGCGCTCGCCAAGACGCAGCACTCCTTGCTCGATTGTCATGCTGGTGTTGGGTGGAATCACATACACACGATTGGAAGCCACGCGCATGCCATCTTCTACCTCGTGAACCGGCAGAGGCGTGGCGCGGGCCAGCAGGTCCGTCAGAATGCTTTGGTGAGTGGGGTCCAGGTGCTGCACCAGGACAAGCGCCAGGCCGGAGTCTAGCGGCATGTTCGCAAGCACTTCCGAAAATGCCTCCAGGCCGCCGGCGGAAGCGCCGAAGCCGACTACAGTGCAATGACCAGTGTTCGAAGATTCCGGTGTGGGGAGGGATTCCCGGCCGGCCGCGGGCGGCTCTGCCTCTGCGAGCTCGTTCGGAGTCCTCTTGGGCATGCGATGTACTTTCTTCGCCATTGCGCGTTGATTATCCCACAAATTTATTCGTAGAGCATGATTTAAATCCGAAATCAGGTGGAGCGGGCTTCAGCCCGCCAGGGGTGCTTCAGCACCCCTCGCGCGCCGGGCTGAAGCCTCGATTGCGCGCTTTAATGCGTGCTCTAAGATGCGATTGCCTGTTCCGGTACGGACAGATTATGTCGTCCGTACAGTATTGACTTCTCTGCCCGACGGCTCTACTATTAGGTGACCGAGGCAGAAATATGCACAGGCGGCCGGCGCAAGACGAAGTGGACTCTCGAATCTCTACGCTCCTCGATGAAATCGCCGAAGCTAGAGGGAAATTGGATTTTGTGCTCGAAAGCTCTCGGGACCAGCGCCAGCGGTTCCAAGAAAATCACGCGCGGCTGAAGAACATCCTGCTAGTCATTCACCAAAACTCGGACGTCGATTTTTCCGAATTACGCCGGCGCCGCAGTCGCCCGTCATCGCGTATCGACCGGCTTACCGCGCGGGAAATTCAAGTTCTCCGCCTCATCGCGCAGGGATTATCGACAAAACAAATCGCAGAAGCGCTTAAGATTTCATTTAAAACCGCGGTCAGCCATCGCTCACACATCCTAGTGAAAATGAAATGTCACGAAAGCGCTACGCTGGTGCGCGTGGCGATGCAGGCCGGATTAGTCGCCTGAAATCATACGCTCACGTCTGCATCGCAAATCGGAACGTGGCATAACAACGCTTGCACGCTCTAGGATAAAGACCCGATTTCGCGTAAATGGGAATCGCCTTACCATTGGAACAAAGGTGACACCCTGGAAAGAAAAAACCGGCGTTCTAGAAGCCCGAATTTCGGAATTAGAGCGAGAAAACGTAGCGTTAAAGGGCTTCGCGTGGGCCGCCAGTCACGACCTGAAGGAGCCTCTCCGGGGCATCACTCTCAATTTGGAACTGCTTGAGAATTCCGCCGAAGGAAAACTGGATGCGAAAGAAAAGAAATATTTGCGGTTTGCGCTGACGAGCGCGCATCTGATGAGCACCGTCCTGCCCGCGGTGGAACATTTCGTGCGCGTACAGACGGAGGAGCCAGTGCTTTCCGACGTGGATTGTGAAGCTGTGGTCAACAACGTGACGTTACTGTTGCGCTCCTCAATCGCGGAATGCGGCGGATCGGTCACATGGAACGGATTGCCGCGTATGCGCTGCAGCGAGACATTATTGACCCACGTTTTTCTGAATTTGATCGATAATGCGATTAAATACCGGTCTGAAGATCCGCCGCAAGTTATAATTCAGTCAAAGTTAGACGGCGGATATTGGTTTTTTTCGGTTGCCGATAACGGAACGGGCATCGATTCGAAGTATCTGGAGTACATCTTCGAGCCGTTCGGGCGCGTGCAGCCCCGGCGGAAATCGGGATCGGGGATCGGGCTGGCGCTTTGCCGCGCCGCGGTAGAGCGACTTGGCGGGCGGATCTGGGCGGAAGCCGCCACGAGCGGAGGCGGCTCGATCTTCCGGTTTACCCTGCCGGCGGAAACGTAAGTCTGCCGGCTTCATCTACTTTATAGGCACAGATTCCACAGGTTTCCCTAAGGCTGGCGGTAGGGTGTCTATTTCGCCTACGTGAGGTTCCGTCCGCGAACGAATGAAACCAGTCGTCCAAGATGTTCCATGACAACTCGCGACATCATCGTGGCCGGCGGATCCGCTGGAAGTGTGGACGCTCTGACGCGTATGACCGCGCAGCTTCCGGAGGACTTACCCGCCGCTCTATTGCTGAGCGTTCACATGCCGCCGTTGGGCAGGAGCCTACTGCCGGAGATTCTGTCGCGTTCGACGCCGCTGAAGGTCTCGTTTGCCGAAAACGGATCGCCCATCGAATATGGCAGCATGCTGATCGCGCCGCCGGATCGCCACCTGATCGTCGAAAAGGAGCATGTGCATCTGAGCCGGGGGCCGAAGGAAAACCATGTGCGGCCGGCGATTAATCCTCTGTTCCGTTCCGCTGCGCTCGCCTACGGTCCGCGCGTGATCGGCGTTTTGTTGTCAGGCGCTCTGGACGACGGAGTGTCGGGACTATGGGAGCTTAAGCGCCGGGGCGGAATCGGCGTGGTTCAATCGCCCGACGACGCGGGGCATCCCAACATTCCACTCAATGCCATTTCGCATGTGGGTGCGGACCACATCGGAACGGCCGAAGAAATCGGAGTCCTATTAAGGGGATTAACCCGCCAGACAGTGGGCGAAAAGATTCAGGAAGCGATACCTATGGCAGGCATTCCTACTTCCATCAGCTGTCCGGAGTGTCGCGGACATCTGGATTTATTCCTCGAAGGAGACTTGGCCGAATACCGCTGCCGGGTCCAACACACCTACTCGCCCGAGGCAATGATTGCCGCGCATGCCGAAACCGAGGAACGCACCCTTTGGTCGGCTGTGGTAACGCTGGAAGAGGGCGCGGAGGTTGCCGAGAAGCTCGCGCCGAAGCTGCCGGAGGACGTGCGCGCCATGGTGCAGGAAAGCATCGGCCGGCGCCGCGAAGCCGCGCGGCAGATACGCGGCTTCATCGAGAGCGTCAATGGCCGGTATCCGCACTCCGCCCGCGGGGCGCGGTGACGCCGCGCCGCGCTGTACAGCTCCATTACTTCGGTCCACGCTACACTAAATCTTGCGAAAAAAGTTCCCGCTTTTTGCGTTCGCTTGCGCGGTGTGCGCGCGCGCCGAAACGGCCGCGGTGCTGCCATTCGGAAACGCTTCCGGCGCCGCGCAGAGCGCCGCGAGCCTGGACTGGATCGGCGAAAGCATCGCCGAAACGGTGCGCGATGCGCTCTCATCTCACCGAATCCTCACGATCGATCGCGAGGACATCCAAGAAACCTACCGTCGCTTGAACCTGCGCGAACGCGCGGTACTGACTCAGGCATCGGTAATCAAAACGGGCGAGGCCGTGGATGCGGAGCAGGTAATCTATGGGACTTTCGAGTTCCAGCCTTGGGCCTCGCCGCCGCCATCGTCCGTACCCGCGCCCGCCCCAGCGATTCGCGGTTCCATTAAGATCTCCGCGCGAGTGGTGGATCGCCGCCGCATGCGCGAAACGCCGGAATTCGACGAGACGGGCGCGCTCGATGACTTGGCGACTTTGGAGGCGCACCTTGCGTGGCGTACGCTCGCGCTGATTGCGCCGAAGTTGGCCCCGGCTGAATCCGAGTTCCGCGCGCTCCGCCCCGCCATCCGGCTGGATGCGGAAGAAAATTACATCCGCGGCCTGATGGCGAAGTCTCCGGAGCAGCGCGAAAAATACTTCGCGCAATCGGCGCGCTTGGATGCGCGCTTCGGCCGCCCCTGCTTCCAACTTGGCCGGATTTCTTATCAACGCAAGGAGTACCGGCAGGCCGCCGACTGGCTGGAAAAGGTGCCTCCCGAAGACGTCGGGTATCACCAGGCGAGTTTTCTGCTGGGCTTGGCACGATTTCAGGCCGCAGATTATGCCGCCGCGCAGAAGGCGTTTGAAACGGTCGCCGCGGCTGTGCCGCTGAGCGCGGTTTTGAATAACGTTGCCGCGGCCGAGAGCCGCCGCAACCTGCCCCAAGCGGTAGACGATTTCCGCAAGGCTCTGGACGGCGATGCGAACGATCCCGTCTACCACTTCAATACCGGTTACGCATTGTGGAAAAAGGGCGATTTCGCGGCAGCGGCCGACCGGTTTCGCGCCGCACTGGATCGCGATCCAAACGATCAAATGGCGACGCTGCTGCTAGGGCGCTGCCTGAAAAAACAGGGTCTGCGCGCGGATCCCGCCGACGCACGCCTGCAAAATCTCGAGAGATTAAAGACGGATTTCGAGGAAAAGGCATATTTGCAACTTAAATCGTTGATGGACGAAAAGAATAAATGATTCTATTGTGGAGCAGGCTTCAGCCTGCAACCGAGGCTTTAGCCTCGGCGCCCGACCTGTACTGAAACTTCCCGTTGCAGCATAAATTCTGCTCCTCACAAGCAGCTGAGCCCCCGTCTCGAAACATACCAACGGGATATAATCGTGTAATTAATGCTCGAAGCTTTCGGAGCCTCCGATCCAGGGTGCGTGCGGGGGAACAACGAGGATTATTATGTGATCAAGCCCGCCCTGGGGCTGTACGCCGTGGCCGATGGAATGGGCGGAGCGCAGGCCGGCGAACATGCCTCCCGGCTGGCGGTGGAGACCCTCCTGGAGGTGGTCGGGGGCGATCCGGACAGCGCGAACGAATCCCGGCTCGTCGAGGCCTTTCATGAAGCCAACCGGCGTGTGATGGAGGCCGCTTCGGCGGACCCGGCGCTTGAGGGCATGGGCACCACCATGGTTGCGGCCCTGAACCGCAACGGCAATCTGCTGGTGGCAAGTGTCGGCGACAGCCGCGCATACCTGTTTGAAGGCGGCGCCCTTAATGCCGTCACGGAAGACCAAACCTGGGTCAACGAGGTCGGGCGACGGCTCGGAATCGATGAGAACACGCTCAAGGCGCATCCCATGCGGCACGTGCTGACGATGGCCATCGGTGTGTCGGATCAGCTCCGCGTGCATACTTACGTGGTTAAGCCCAAACCGGGAACGCAAATCCTTTTGTGCAGCGACGGCCTGCACGGAGTGGCCCCGGACGAAGAACTCCGCAGCATTCTGGGGACGCAAGATCCGCTGGAAGCCAAGTGCCGCAATCTGATCGCGGCCGCCCGCGCGCGCGGCGGCCCGGACAATATAACGGCCATTTTGCTGAAGGCATGATAGGCCTCCTCTTCCGCTGGTGGGGCGGGCGCCCCCGCCCGCGCCGGAGCCCCAGGTCCGGCATGCCGACCGAGCGGGCTCGGCGCAGCTCAGCGGAACGTTAACCCAGCCATGATAAATTCCTGGAAAGCAGGCGAATTCAAAATCGGCATCAATATGGCGGGCGCGATTTCTGCCGGCGCCTACACCGCCGGGGTGCTGGATTTCCTCATGGAAGCGCTTGAGGAATGGCAGAAGCGCAAAGATGCCTTCCGCAAATACCTGGCGAATCCGGCAGGCAATCCTCCGCTGGCCGTTCCGCTGCACGATGTTTCCATTGAGATCTTCACAGGCGCCTCCGCCGGCGGCATGTGCGCCGCAATTTCGTCGGTCTTGGTGCAGCAGGATTTCGAGCACATTCGTACCGAACAAGACGCGCAAAAAACGGGAACCAACAATATTTTTTACGAAAGCTGGGTCAATTCGATCGATATTCGAAAATTGCTCCGGACCGATGATTTACAGGATGGCCAGCCCGTGGTCTCGTTGTTGGATTCCACCATCATCGACAGCATCGCCGCAACGGCGCTGACGCCGTCCACGCCCGTGCCACGGCCCTACATCTCCGAGCGCCTGACGTTGATGCTGACGCTTTCGAATGTCCGTGGCACGCCGTATCAGCTTTACAGCGACCCGAACGCCGGGACGGAAGAGTTCGTCGAATATTTCGGCGATAAGCTCCGGTTTGAGGTAACGCCGGATGGAACCACCAGCACGCCGGTTGCGAAGCCGCTCCCCGCCGGGAAGCCGGGCCGGCTTGCGTGGCCCCTGCTGCAACAGGCCGCAAAAGCCACGGGTGCGTTCCCGATTTTTCTCGCGCCGCGCATCATCACGCGCGCTGTCGCCGATTACGATACGCCCCCATGGAGGTCGCTGCCCGCGGGTCCCGATAAGCGCACAGTAGAACCGAGTTTCCCGCCCGGCATGCCGGCCACCTGGCAAACGTTAAATATCGACGGCGGTGTGACGGACAACAATCCGTTCAATCTGGCGCACGATTTTCTGGTTTCGCACAATCCGAAGGCGCAGGACAGCACCAATCCGCGCGACCCGCGCGAAGCAAATTGCGCCGTCATCACCGTCGCGCCTTTTCCGGCCGAGGATAAATTCAAGCCGAATTACGGTCCGGTGGCGAATTCGAATCCGCTGAAGATGGTGGCGCGATTGTTCGATGTGCTGATCGCGCAATCGCGCTTCGGCGGCGAATCCCTGGAGTTGCTAACCAGCGGAATTTCATTCAGCCGGTTCACGATCGCTCCTTCCGACGACACGCATCTGCCCGATGGCTCCGTGCTGATGTGCGGGCTGCTTAGCGCCTTTGGCGGATTCTTCGAGCGCGGTTTCCGCGCGCACGATTTTCTGCTCGGCCGCCGCAACTGCCAGAAATTTTTGATGGATTACTTTTGCTTGCCGCGGGGGAACCCGGTGATCGACGCCGGGCTGGCCAACGCGGGTCAATTCGCGAAGGCTATTGAAGATCAATTTTTTATCGATGCGCCGAACGATCGGGTCGCTGAACAGGCGAAGGTATGGATGCCTTTGATTCCGCTACTTGGCTCTGCCGCGGAAGAATGCGCGTCGCCGGTTCGCCCGCAGATGACAAGCGATTCGCTGGATGAAATCGTGGATGCGATTTTCACTCGCGCCAAGGGTTTGAAGTCGGGCTTGCTGGCGAACGCTCCCGAGCTGTTGCGAGCCGCGGCGGACGTGGCGCTCTCTCCGTTGGCGATTCTGGCGTTGAAATCGAAACTCCGCAAGCTTTTAGAAGAAAAGCTCTGCCCGTTCGTCGAGGGGCAAACCTTCGACGATTGCGCGAAGCCTGAGCAATAATCGTGTGCCGCTGATTACTCTCACCACCGATTTCGGGACGAAGGACCATTTCGCCGGCGTGATAAAGGGAGTGATCGCGGGCATCGCCCCCAACGCTCGCGTGGTCGATATTACGCACGAAATCACGCCCTATGATTTGAATGAAGGCGCGTTCGTCATCGCCGAGGCTTGGCGCTGGTTTCCTAAAGGGACGATTCATGTCGCCGTAGTGGATCCCGGCGTCGGAAGCGCCCGCCGCCCTATTGTGGTGGAAGCGGGCGGCCATCGTTTCGTTGGCCCGGACAATGGCGTTTTTACCCCGGTCTATGCAGCCGGTCCGCACAAGATCCGCGAAATTGAGAATTCGAAATTGATGCTGCCGTACATCAGCCGCACGTTCCATGGCCGCGACATTTTTGCGCCGGCGGCGGCGCATCTGGCGAACGGCGTCGCGCTCGCGCGATTCGGGAAATGGGTGCGCGATCCCGTTCTCAGCGCTGTGCTCGAGCCGGTAAAGAAAGGTTCGCGTTGTTGGAGCGGCCGCATTCTAAAGGTCGATCGCTTTGGGAATCTGATTACGAATTTCCGGTTAGGCCATCGCCCGGATATCGGCGTGCGGCGATTCGAATTGCGCATTGGAAGCCGCCGCATCGCGCGCCTGGCGCGGAATTATGCCGAAACCGAAATGGGAGAAGTGTTCGCGATCGAGGGGAGCTCGGGTTACCTGGAAATATCGGCGAATCAGGATTCCGCCGCTTTAAAGCTGGGCTGCGGCCCGGGCGCGCCGGTGGACTTGGAGATCCTTTAACCGGCGATAGATTTCCAATTCTTAATCAGGCGGTCGGCGGTGCGCCACACCAGAGCCTGAATCGTCTCCGTCGGCACTCTACCGGGCACAGATCAAAAAAGCCGACCGGTCGAGCTCGCGTCAAAAGCGGACGTTCAGAGCCTCGATCACCTGTTTATGGAAGGTCAGCTTGCCCAGTTTCGTGGCGGCGGACCCGAAGAAACGTATGAGACTGTGTGCCTCGAAGGTACTAGATACGCGAATCAAAACGGAGAGCAAAACGAAGAGATCCACGTGTATGACAGGTTTTGGAGCGACCTGTCCGGCGTCGCCAAGGCCGGCCTTAGAATCTTCGGAGAGCTTTATCAAGTGTTATTCCATCTTGGCAGTGTCGGTGTCAACAATGTCAGGGCGGCTGCGATCTCGTTGTACAGGCAAGGCGCAGACCGGCAATGGAACTGGTTTGCAAACGCACAATCGTGGGCTGCGGCGATATTGGCGTGGCCGAAGCCGATTCTCAACCTACTAATTGCCGCCTGCGCCGTTGCGTTGTTCGCAAGCAGCGGGCTTAGCAGACTAAGTGCAACTGCGGAGGTTCTGACAGCCGCCATTGCGGTCCTCGCACTTGCGATTGGGTTTTGGGGGCGTGCCTTGCAGCACCGCGGTATTTTCGGAACGAAAGCTTTCCGCGCGCCGATTCTTACGTTTTTGCTTGTCGGGTTCGCACTCGGAGCATTTGTGTTAACGAAGCCCGCCTATTTCGACCAAAACAGGAAGATATGGAGTGAGATCGCGGAGGCTATCGCGGCACTATTGGTCATGTCCATCGCGTACAGCGGCATATGGCTGCTGATGCGAGCATATGATCGGCGTCGCCCAGGCACAAAACAGGTTTTTGCGATTTTCGCCGTACTCTCGCTGCTTGGAGTCGTGGTATTTGCGATTCGCCTTCCAACACCAACTTCAAGGTAATGACGGTCCTCCTCCGCACCGTCGAACTTGAGGCGTGGGCCGTTGTGGGCAGTTGGATATTGTTCTGGCTCGCGATGTTTCTAGCGTTCGCGGCTGGCTCCCTAGCAGTCAAAGTTACCAAACAGCATGTGCCCTCCGAACGCGACCGGGCACTACGTACAAATTGGACGGCGGCGTAACTTTAGCCGTGCCCGCACTATTCTTTCTGCTGATGACATTTGCTGCTTGGGCAAGTGTCCTTTCCGTGGGCCTCCCTACACTTCCTACCAATCCCTCCTACGACGATAAGTATTGCCCAGCTACTAGCGTGCGAGGAACCACTAACGCAGCCGGCGACGCGTTATGCTACAAGCCCTTCTTTTCTGATCCCAAAACGGCCGCGACCTGGGCTCACGATGCGTTATCCCGCGCCGGATCAGGATACGTTTTAGTCCTGCTTGCAGCAATCTGCACGAGCGTGATTGTGGCCGTATGGGGGCTGTTCTTCTCCGTTAAAGACGAACTCGTCTCACCCGGCGCCGGCGCTGACGCTGTGTCTCGCGGCAGGTGGCTGGATGAGGGTTTAACCTTTCTTCGCTGGGCGGGACGGGTAATGTATTCGGCAATGTTTCTGTTTCCCGTGGGTTTAGCCCTGGCTTGGAATCCCGGTTATGCGCAAGTGACCGCGTCTTTGAACGCCGCGTTGGGGCTGCTCGTTGCTGGCGGCGCTCTGAGTTTATTGGCATTCGGGGGAAGGCTTTCCAAGCTGGCCCTAGGTTTTCGTCCCGCTGTCCGGGTGGCCCTCGATGTAGGCAATTGGCTTCGGGAGCACCCGCGGGAATCCAATCCAACGGCGCGCATCTGTGCGCGCTATGTTTCACTTTTGCGGCACATCTCGCAGTGGCGTGATCCGTTTGGCCGGGGGTACAGCGCAGTCTTGATTTTTGCCCATAGCCAAGGAACCGTGATAACCGCCGACCTACTACGTTTTCTAAAGGCGGAAGCTCGTCAAGCCGGAAGTTTTCAAAAGTACGATACCGCACTCGCCGGCTTCGATCGCCTGCCCATCGTCCTTCTCACAATGGGTTGCCCGCTGCGCCAACTCTAGGGACTCCGATTCCCTTACCTGTACGGCTATGCGCCCCAGGAACTCGGCGCTAAACCTCTGCCGAATCCCTCCGATCTAAGCGTTACTTCATGGGTGAACGCCTATCGAACGGGCGATTATATCGGACGGCATCTGTGGAGTCCAGATTCGAGTGCCTCGAAGGATGAAGATCGGGCCGACGTTTCAATCGGCGCTGGGGCTCATACACATTATTGGGACGGCAGTGCGCCGAAACTTGGCGATATATTTGATTCGCTTATTGCGAAGCGGGCGCAATGAGTTCATCCTGGTCTTCCAGCAAACGTCTATGCTGGCGATAAGTTCCTACTGCCGCCAATACGCAGGCAGGTTCTTCTTTGTATCCCGCAGAATCGCGAGGACGTTCGCGCGGTCTTCCGTCGTAACCTTGGCGAACTTCGGATTCCCGTCCTTGCCCGTCAGGACATCGTAAAGGCGCTGGTAGATCTTGTCGCGCGCGGCATCGGGAATGTTGTCGAA
The DNA here is from genome assembly GCA_019261985.1 of Bryobacterales bacterium. Taxonomy (GTDB): domain Bacteria; phylum Acidobacteriota; class Terriglobia; order Bryobacterales; family Bryobacteraceae; genus Palsa-187. The sequence continues at coordinate 101,347 of JAFAQY010000132.1, forward strand.
CGCCTCGCTGTAGATCATGTAGCTGAGCGGATACTTGAATAACCGTTTTTGCAGGTCGAAATCGCGGAGTGAGCGGCCCTGGCTATCGCGCGGCTCTCGCTGGGCGAAGGTTTTCGTGAAAGTAGAAACGCCCTCGATCGGATCGTAGAGCGTGGCTTCGTCGGCGAATAACATGTACGTCACCATTGACTCGATGTCCGCATCAATGCGCTTACGTGTATCGGCGTCATCCATTTTGCCGTCCGCCTGAGCGATCCGCGTCTCCCACCCGACGCGGTTGATCAGGTTCGTCATGCGAGTCTGATGTTCCAGCGTCATCAGCGCCACGATATCGCTCAACCGGCTCAAGTACAGTCCATCGTCGAACTTATGCCCGAGAGTGGTGAGGTTTTGGGTGCCTTGCGATTCGAGCACATCCGGCTTGGAGCGGTCGCGCGCCACCGCATTGCCCCGATGATGCATTCCTCCATGCGTGCCCGTAACGTACCATCCGCCCCAACGGTCCTGGAACGGGGTTCGGTGATCGGTGACCGGCATTCCGAAATTGAAGGCCGGCATTCCGCTCGCGTCGGGGTAGACGGAGGCGACCATGATTCCGGGCACGCCTATGGTAGCCGGGCCCTGGTGGCATTGAAGGCAGACATCGCGGCGATCGAAGCGCGGCTGGTCGGATTTGTGAACATCCAACGTATAGAAGATGTAGCCTTGCTTGGGATCGAGCGCGGCCAATTCCCACACGTCGCCGTTCTGCACCGATCCGACCGCGACGGTGTCGTTGAAGAAGAGCGCGCGCGGGGCGCGCGGGCCGATTTTCGACGCCTGGAAGCTGGTCTTCGAAAAGACCAGCATCTGTGAATCGACGTTTACGTCCAAGTGTTTGAGGATGCTTGGAAGCCAGCCGTACTGCGCGCTCCATTCGAGCTTGGTTTTTCCGGCGGCAAGGTCGCGGTCGAGCTTGGTGACCGGATCTTCCAACGGCCCGGTGGCATATTGGATGGCTTTGTGATCGATCGGCAGGATCGAAGTTTCTTCCGTCGTCAGGTCATGCCCGGCAATAGCCAGCACGGCCCCGGCAAGTAATGCGAACCACAGGGTAACAAATGCTTTAGACGACATGGTCTCTTCCCTAATGATAGCGAGAAAGCATGCATCCGGCCAAATCCAACTCGTTGAGAACATATCGCGTTGCGCCAATCCGGCGGGGCGTAACGCGCACTTCAGTCGATACCTGCGCGAAATGGCTCGACGCGGATTGGGTCCTTGAGTCGTAGGCGCCTGGTTCACGCCCACGCCGGTCCTGAGCTACACGCAGGGTGTGGTAACATCCTGGTTTTGCAATTAGGTTAATAGGGAGCCTCTCTCCAGTGAAAGTTTACGAAACCCAAGATATCCGGAACGTCGCTTTGGCTGGCCATGGCAACTCCGGAAAGACCTCCTTGGCGGCCGGTTTTTTGTTCGCGGCAGGCGCGACCAACCGGCTGACCCGCACCGACGAAGGAAACACGATCACCGATTTCGACGAGGAAGAGGTTGCGCGCAAAATAACGATCTCGAGCGCGATCGCGGCCATCGAATGGGGCAAAAAGAAGATCAACCTGATCGATACGCCCGGGTTCAACATCTTTATCAACGACACCAAGGCTGCGATGGTCGCGGCCGATAGCGCTTTGATCGTCGTAGACGGCGTAGCCGGAGTCGAAGTGCAAACCGAGAAAGTTTGGAGCTTCGCCGAGGAGTTCAAGCTGCCGCGCGCGATCATCATCAATAAGCTGGATCGCGAGCGATCCAGTTTTGACCGCGCGCTGGAAAGCGTGCAATCGGTCTTCGGACGCACGGCGGTTCCGATCCAGCTTCCGCTGGGCGCCGAGCGAGATTTTTCCGGCGTGGTGGATCTGGTCCGCATGAAAACGTATACGTACCCGCCCGATGGAGACGGAAAAGGCAAGGAAGGCGAGATCCCGGCAGCTCTGGCCGATGCCGCTCAGAAAGCGCACGAAGCGCTGATCGAAATGGTGGCTGAGGGCAACGACGCCCTGATGGAGGAATTCTTCGATAAAGGCACGCTGCCGGCAGAACACATCCAGGACGGACTTCGCGACGCCGTGCACCAGATGCGCATTTTCCCGGTGATGTGCGCCTCCGGGCTCCACAACGTGGGCAGCGACCTTATTTTGAATTTTTCGCTCGAGAATTTTCCGAACCCTGCCCAGCGCGGCGCGTGGCCCGGCGCTCTGAACGGCAGCGAGGCGCAGAGAGCCGTTAAGGATTCCGAGCCGGTCTCGGCATTCGTGTTTAAAACAGTTGCCGATCCTTTTGCGGGACGCGTTTCGTATTTCAAGGTTGTCTCCGGCATTGTCAAGAATGACGCGAATCTCGTTAACGCGAGAACCGGAGGGGGCGAGCGCCTCTCCCACATCGGCGCGCTGTTTGGAAAAACCATTCAGTCCATAACCGAGCTGCACGCGGGCGATCTGGGCGCCGTTGCGAAGTTGAAGGACACGCTGACCGGAGACACGCTTGGCGATAAAGCATCGCTGATTGCCTATCCGGCGGTGAAACTGCCCGAGCCTTCGATCGCGTACGCGATCGCGGCTAAGACGCGCCAGGACGAGGATCGCATGGGCAACGCGGTTCACAAGATTTTGGAAGAAGACCAGTCCTTGCGCTTCTATCGCGATCCGCAAACCAAGGAGTTTTTGTTGGCGGGCAGCGGGCAGCAGCACGTAGAGATCATCGTCAGCCGCCTGAAAAGGCGTTACGGCGTGGAGGTGGAGCTGCACGCGCCGAAAATTCCATACCGCGAGACCATCCGGGGCCGGGCCGACGTGCAGGGCCGCCACAAGAAGCAGACGGGCGGACACGGCCAGTTCGGCGACTGTTGGATCCGCATGGAGCCTCTGGCGCGCGGCGAAAAGTTCGCGTTTGAAAACGAAGTGTTCGGCGGAGCGATTCCGAGGAACTTCATCCCCGCCATCGAAAAGGGAATTGTGGAAGCGGCCGAGAAAGGTTATCTGGCTGGATATCCGGTAGTCGATTTCAAGGTCGTCGTCTACGACGGCTCATACCACGACGTGGACTCATCGGAAATGTCATTTAAGCTGGCGGCGCGCAAGGCGTTCAAGGCTGCGATGGAAGCTGCGAAACCGGCATTGCTCGAACCCATCATGAACGTAGAAGTGCATGCGCCCGTGGAGTACGCAGGTGACCTGATGGGCGACATGAACGGCCGCCGCGGCCGTATTTCCGGTATGGACACCAAGGGCGGCACCCAGATCATAAAGGCCCAGGTGCCGATGGCCGAAATGCTCAATTACCAGAACGATCTCACCTCCATGACGCAAGGGCGCGCGACCTACAGCATGGAGTTCGACCACTACGACTTCGTCCCATCGATGCAGTCGGACAAGATCATCGCAGCGGCGAAGGCGGCAAAGACCGGCGAAGAGGAAGAAGAAGAATAATCAAAGATCTTCGTTTCGGGAGCTCCCATCCGAGGTTTAAAACCTGCATCGGAAGCAGGGCCGTGGATTAACGGATACGGCGACGATCCAATTTTTCGTGCTGGACTCACGTCGACCTTCACACACACCGTTGCTACCGGGGCCTAGGACGGCAGCGCATGTGGAACCGGCTCTCAGATCGCGGAGCGCTCGGTCTCCCCGGCCATATGAATAGCCGTGGATTTGACCTCATTGGTGAGAGTACCTTCGGTAATTAGCTGAGTTCGCGCCAAAAATTAATTCCGCGGCTGTGGGAATTTGCACTTCGCCTCGCACGAGCCTCGCGCCCTTTGGCGGAAAACATCATCGAGTAATTATTGGAGACACTATCCGGTGATTATCGCACTGCCGTTATCGGCACTGATTTTGAACAGTTCTCCGCGGAAAAGCTGCTGAAACGAAGTCAGCCCACGGCCTCATCAGCCCACCAAGGGGTCATAACAATTCGATGAAGTATGTACGTTCCCGGAATTTATACCTTGGGTGGCTGTGTTGCGCGGCAACGACTTGGGCGCAAACAACCGATGTAACCGAACTCAAGGCCAAAATGGCGCAGCTCCAGCAGATGATGCAGGATCTCCAACAGCAGATTGCGGCGGTAGAACAAGGGCAGAAGACGCCGGCCATCCCCAAATCCCAGCCCGCGTCGACACCGCAGCCCGCCCTGATATCGGAGCCCTCACCGGAGTCCCCGGACCAGCCGTTGGAAGCCACCCTGCCGGAAGATGAGGATCGCAAGCCGCATCTGGACATTTACGGCTTTACCATGCTGGACTCCGGATTCGATTTCAAACAAGTCGATCCGCTTTGGTTTGACGTTGTTCGGCCAACGAAGCTGCCGGCATTCCCGAACGAGTTCGGCAAGAACGGTAATTGGTTCATGGGTGTGCGCCAGACACGATTCGGAGTGCGGAGCTTTACGCCAACCCTCCTAGGGGAACTAAAAACAATCTTCGAGTTCGAACTGTTCGGGACAGGTATAGACGCGGGCCAGACCACATTCCGTCTGCGGCACGCCTGGGGCGAGATTTGGAAGATCGGCGCCGGCCAGACGTGGAGTCCTTTTATGGATCCGGACGTGTTCCCGAATTCGATTGAATATTGGGGTCCGAACGGAATGGTGTTCTTCCGGAATGTCCAGTTCCGGTTCACGCCCTGGTCTAAGGGCGATTCGAATGTCATGATAGCCGCGGAACGGCCGGGCGCAAGCGGCGACCAGGGGGTTTATGCCGATCGCATCGAGCTACAAGGCATCAAGCCGCGCTTCCCTGCTCCGGACATTTCGGGCCACGTGAGGTGGGGCGGCAGTAAGGGACATGTCCAACTCGCGGCAATTTATCGCCGCATCCAGTGGGACGACTTGAACGCCACTCCGACCCGCGATTTCAGCGGCAGCGCGAATGGCTGGGGCGTCAACTTCAGCGCCAATGCAAAGTTGTCCAAATACATCCTACGAGCGCAGGTGGCCTATGGTAATGGGATTGAAAATTACATGAATGATGCTCCCATCGATATTGGTGTCGCAAACAACTTCTCAAATCCCAAAACTCCGCTCATCGGCAAGGCGCTTCCTGTCCTGGGCATCGTCGCATTCCTGGATCTGAACTGGAGCAAGAAGTTCACCAGCACGATCGGGTATTCGCGCCTGGATATCAGAACCACGGCGGGTCAGTCGCCGACCGATTTCAAGTCGGGACAATATGCTCTGACGAACATTCTTTTTTACCCAGTGAAGGATGTGATGCTCGGTCCTGAATTCCAATGGGGCTATCGGGACAATATCAACCGTTTCCATGTGCCCGACTATCGCATCCAGTTCTCGGCCAAGTACAACTTCAACTCTAAGGTGGGGGAATAGCTTCCGTGAGATAGCGAACTAAAGGAGTTTCTATGTTGAATAGTGCACCTTCAGCGAAGGCCTTGACGATCGGTGCAGTGATAACATCTTTTGGTTTGGTCAGCGCGCCGCTCTACGCACAGGCAGCAGCCGCGCAACCACAGCTTCAACGCAGTCCCGTCGCGCCGCGCATAGAACTAGTAAAAGCGATCGTCAACGAAGCTTACGATAAATTCAAAAATGAAAAGGGTGGGAAAAACGCGGACTATATTCCCGTGCTTGCTAAAGTCCCGTCGAACTTGTTTGGAATCGCCGTCGCGACCACGGATAACCACGCTTACTCGGTTGGCGATGCGGCCTACTCGTTCTCCATTCAGTCGATGTCGAAAGTGTTTTCGCTGGCGCTCGCTATGGAGGAGCTAGGCGCCGATACGGTTTTCCAGAAGATCGGGTCAGAAGCTACCGGCCGTCCATTCAATTCCGTCAATGCTGTCGTAGATATGCCGACGCATACGGGGAATCCGATGGTGAACGCCGGAGCGATTGCGACTGTAAGCCTGATTCCCGCAAATACTCCGGATGAGAAGTGGAGCAAAATTCTGGATTTTTACGCCAAAGCGGCGGGTGAAAAGCTCACATTGCTCAACGATGTCTACCAGTCCGAGGCGGCCACTAATCAGGGCAATCAGGCCCTGGCGGCCTTACTGCTTAAATACAATCGCATTTACGCAGATCCATCGCAGTCCGTGGACGTCTACACGAAGCAGTGCTCGGTGGGCGTGAACGCGAAACAGCTTGCGATCATGGGCGCCACTCTTGCCAACAACGGCATCAATCCCGCAACCGGCCAGCGCGTGATTAAGGCCGAGAACGTTCCGCACATCCTCTCCGCGATGATGACCGCGGGACTGTACGATTCTTCCGGCGCCTGGTCTTGGAACGTCGGCTTGCCGGCGAAGAGCGGAGTCGGCGGAGGGATTATCGCGGTGGTGCCGGGCAAGGGTGCGATCGCGGTCTTTGCGCCTCCCCTCGATGAACAAGGCAATAGCTTAAAGGCACAAAAGGTCATCGGGTATGTCGCGCAGAAGCTCGATTACGACCTGTTTGCGCCGGCATCGGTTGGGTTGCCGGCATCCATTGGGCGGGGGAAGTAGGGCAATCACCCACGTCATATGAAGTCGCGTTCTCTTGGTGTCCTTGCGGTGTCGGCTGTGGCGATAAGCATTGCTCACGCTCAGGCAAGCAGCGCCGACATCCTAAAGACGATTGACCAACTCGTCGAAGAGAACCGCCAACTGGAACAGCAGAACAAAAAACTGATGGAGCAGATAGCTGCGCTCCGGCAGGCTCTGGTAAATGAGCAAGGCCAGGCGCCGGCTGCATCAGCGCCGGCGCCAGCCCCACAAACGCCTGCGGGTACCGTGAGCGCGCAGGGACAGGCGAAGGATACCGGAGGAGTATCTTCCAGCCAGCCGGCAGACGAGGATGACAAGAGTCTGTTCCCCAAAGCGTCTGACGGAGAGCCCGCCATCTTCGGAGAATTTAATCCCGGCCGCGGCTTCACCGTCGGCAAAGGCGAGTACGGGGAGCTGAACCTTAGCGGTTACATGGTGGCCCGATATCTCAACCAACTGCCGCCCGATCAGTCAGCCACGGACCACTTGGGCCGCCCGATTGCGGTCATGCCTCGCCAAGATTTCCAGTTCCATCGCGTCATGCTGTTTTCGCAAGGGTGGTTGTTCAGCCCCAAATTCCAATATTCGACGTTCGTATGGACGGTGCAGGACACCAATCAGGTAGCTGTGGGCGGGGCTCTGTACTACAGTTTCGGGAAATACGCCACTATCGGAATGGGCTGGAACGCATATCCCGGTACGCAATCGTTACAAGGCTCTCACCCATATTGGCAAAGTTACGACCGTGTAATGGCGGACGAATTCTTTCGGCCCTACTTCTCTCAAGGTATCTTCGGCCAAGGGACGATTTTTGGAAAGCTCGAATACCGGTGGATGGTCGGGAACAACAACAGCAACCTGGATGTGCCTGCCTCGAAACTAGACCGTGACCTTTCCGCCGGTGCGGCCCTAACATGGCTGCCGACAACGGGCGAGTTCGGCCCGCGAGGCGCTTTCGGTGATTACGAGCGTCATGAAAAACTGGCGACTCGCTTTAACCTCGCGTTCACGTATAGCCCCGAAGATCGGCAGAGTCCGGCCGGTTCCGCGGCCGGCAACACAACCCTCCGGTTAGCGGATAGCCTGAATATATTCGACACAAACGCATTCGCCAATGGCGTTACGGTAACAAGAGTCCGGTATAGGCTGCTATCCGCCGCGGCAGGAATGAAACTTCACGGTTTCTGGCTGCAAGGCGAGGGCTATTACCGGAAACTCGATCAATTCATCGCTACAGGCCCGATGCCGGTAGGCGCAGTCCGCGACACCGGCTTTTACGTCCAAGCGGCGTATATGGTTGTGCCCCAAAGATTCGAACTCTACGGGGGAACTTCATACGTGTTCAGCGGCTACGGACGCCCGCACGAATTTATTAGTGGGGGCAATTACTATCCCTGGAACACTCGAAACCTCCGCTTGAACATGCAGGTGCTCAATGTTTATCAATCTCCGGTCAGCAGCACATTCGGTTTCTATCTCGGAAAGATCACCGGGCCCGTTGTGGCCATCGGCTTCACCGCTTTGTATTAGGGGAGGTGGGATGAAACGGTATTGTGTTCCCGTTTTGATCATCTCGACGGCTTGCTGCGCATTCGCCCAATCCTACGATTTCAATGATTCCCATTTGCATCTCACCAATTATGTCCAGGAAGGAACCGATATCTATCATTTTCTCAAGATCATGGGAAACAGGGCCGGGCGAGTAGCGCTGTTTGGCATTCCCTTGCAGCAACAGTGGTCATTCCGCTCCGATGGAGACGACGCCCCGACATATTATTTGGGCTCGGATGCCCCTCTGTATTACTACTCGTTCACAGATGCCTGGATCGCCCGGGCATACCTTTCGCTCACCGCGTCCGAGCGCGCGCGTTTCGACCCCATGATTACGGGATTCAATCCCTCCGACATGTACGCGGCCGATCACATTCGTCGCGTGCTCCAGACCTTTCCGGGGGTGTTTTCGGGCATCGGCGAGTTCACGATTCACAAGGAGTTCGTCTCCTCGAAGGTCGCCGGCGAGGTGGCGAGCCTGCTAGATCCGGCGCTGGATCGAATCCTCGATTTCGCGGCGGAAGCCGGGCTACTGGTGATCCTCCACAACGATATCGATGTGCCTTTTGCGAAGGAAGGTGCTCCGCCGGCCTACCTCGACCAGATGAGGGATCTTTTCAAACGTCATCCACAAACTACGATTATTTGGGCCCACACCGGGGTGGGCCGGGTGGTGCGCCCGATCCGGAATCATTTGGCCAATCTGGAGGTAATCATTCGCGAGTCGAGCAACGTAAATTTCGATCTTTCCTGGGATGAAGTCGCGAAATACATCATCGCCAGCCCGGAAGCGACGGCGCTGACAGCGGGTCTCATCAATCGCTACCCGGATCGTTTTCTGTTCGGCACCGATGAAGTCGCGCCGCCGGATCAGGCACAGTACCTGCGCGTGTTCAACCTGTACGACCCGTTGTGGAAGCTGCTGACGCCGGAAGCCAGCCGCAAAGTGCGCCTGGAGAACTATCAGCGGCTATTCGATGCGGCCCGCGTAAAAGTCCGGGCGTGGGAAAAAGCTCACCCGGCCGGCGCAAGCCGGCAGGCGCGGGATTTGGAGGATCGCTCCAGCCACCTTCCGTAAAATTCAACATAAATGCATGAATCCCGCAGCATTGCCGCGCATCCTTACTCCGCAGGAGAAGCAGCCTAAGTGAGCCGGCAAACAAGTTCACGACGTAGCGGAACAGAAACGGTTCGATGAAGCGCGCTACGGATACTTCCATGGCCGAAATGGAGCCGGCCTGGGCGCCAGCCACAGACCGGTTGGACCGGCACGATAGCAGTGCTGATGGATTTCTTCGGGCGCATGAATGCGAAACACATCATGCGGACTAAACGAGTGACATCCAAGACCATACGAAAGGAGAAGCGCCCGGAAAACGCACCGTGGCGTAGAACGAAAATGAGTACCTTCAGACACAGAACCGTAAAGTTTGCTTGCGCGGCTTTCTCCGCGGGCGTTGTCTCTATGTTGATCCAGCCGTCGCACGCCCAGCAGGAAGCCGCCCAGCAAAAGGCAGCAGCGCTGAAGCAGGCGCTCGCAAACAACCAGGCTGCGCTCCGCCAATACTCCTGGACGGAAACGACTGAGGTCAGCCTGAAAGGCGAGGTCAAGAAGCGTCAGCAGAAAGCGTGTATGTATGGTCCTGACGGCAAAGTTCAGAAGACGCCAATCGGCGACGGTTCGCCTCCACCCCAGCAACAAAGTAGCAGACGCCCCGGCGGCAGGCTCAAACAAAAACTTGTCGAAAAGAAGGTTGATGAGATGCAAGATTATATGGAGCGGGCCGTCGCCCTCATTCAGCGTTACATACCGCCCGACGGAGAGAAGATTCAGGCGGCTGCGAAAGCGGGTAACGCCTCGGTTCAACGGGACCCAAGCGGGGGGGTCATTCTGATATTCAAGAACTATGTGCAGCCGGGCGATCAGTTCATCCTCAACCTGGACGCTGCTGGAACCGCCATAAAGAACATGAATATAGCTTCTTATTTGGACAATGAGAAGGATATAGTCTCGCTAGCCGTGAGCTTCGCCAAGCTCCCAGACGGCACCAATTACCCCGCAAATGTCGTGCTCGACGCAAAGGCCAAGAAGATCACCGTACAGATGACGAACTCAGGGTATAGAAAAGTGGCGGGATAACGTGTTGCGTCGCGCCCGAAACGGGGAGGCGTGACCTTTTTCGCGGGAGCGGACTCATCAATCGGTCCGGAGTGCAACCAGCGGTGCCCGCGCGTGCAGGCTCGATTGGGATCGCTCAGCGAGGACCGTAATGAAACGGCGGGCGCCCGAACTCGAACGCTCCCAAATCCGGCGCTCGCCCAGTGAATCCGTCCGTTATTGAAGGCAGTTCCACTCCCGCGTCAATCGCGGGTGACCCCGGCCGTAAGCTGAAATCGAGGCCCTCGGGCTTGTAGATGCGCTGCGGGTCCGCTGGATCGGGCTTTGGCACATTTGCGAACACGTCGTAATCGACCAAAACGCTGTGCCGTTCTTGCCCCGTTGCTTCTCGATAATCCTGCAAGCTGCGGTAGCGGCGTTGGACTGCTTGCTCTCCGAATGCCGCCGCCGTGCCGAACGCAGGTGAATTCCATTCAAAGGAATCCTGCTTGCCGGGGTTGGGACGGAAGCCGTTGTAATCCGAACTCGAATAGTTAGTGTATGTCGTAACGGCGAATACGGGATCGAAAGCGCCCTGCGCCAGGATTAGATTATTGCGAAAATGCTGGTTGGAAGCCGGCCCGGCACGGCCCTCGCCGATGATCGTGTTGTTATATGTCAAGATCCCGGAGGACCCCTCGATATACTTCAGCGACCCCGTCGGGGCGTTGTATATGAGGTTTTGATAAAAGTACACCGGACCGCCGAACACAGGCTGCACGCTCAGCGCCCCTGCGGCTGAATCGAAGCAGCGATTGCGAAAAACCCGAATATTGCGCGCGCCGCCGTCCGTCTCAAAACAGTTATCGCCCATGTTGAGGATGTCATTTCCGTAAAAATCGATCGCCAGCGGAACGCGATCCGGAATATCGTTGGGAGCGCCGTCCGGCGTGCCGTACGTCGCCACGTCGATGCCGTCGTGCCAGTTGGCCAGGTAGTTATACGCGACAACGTGGCCTTGCCCATAGACCTTGATCGCGTATTCGGATGTAAGCGGTTCCGGAAAGCCGGGGAACTTATCCCAGGGTGAACCTATCCAGCCCATCATCTTATTGGGATCGTGGCGCCCGATGAGCGTGTTGTCGGCAATATAGAAGTTCTTCGATCCAGACCAATCGTCTTGGACCACGCGGCCGACATCGTACACTTTCGAGCGCTTCAGAGTGAAACCGCTCGATCCGGCGATGCCCTTGATGCCCAAAAGAAAGGCAACGTTCGTATTCCGGACGGTTATGCCTTCGAAGTACTGATAATTGCCGCCCATCAAATTAAACAGGTTCTGGCAGCCGTCTCCGTCGAAGATAGCCTCGCCATCGCCAGCGCCTTTAATGGCGATCGGTTTATCCGGCGTTCCACTCTGGGTGAGATAGTAGGTGCCATCGAAGACGTTACCCATCGCCAGGTATCCCGGTCGCGGCGCGCCATTCATGTAATGGAAGCGGTCGCCAACATATAAGCCGGCGTGGACCAATATCGTGTCGCCCGGCTGAACGCGGGGAGGAAATGCATTCTCATAATCGAAGTGCGCGAGGCCCATGTAGTACGCAGCCATCAAACCGGTGAATGCCGGCTCCTGCTTGGGCCCGGTCCAGCCCACCGGGTACACGTGGTAAACGTGTCCTTCATCCGCCGGTTTGGGTTCCGCTCGCGTCCGCACGCTGACGATCTTTTCCGCCGCGCCGGTTACTCCATCCGGATCGGAGAGAACGAATCGGCATTCATATTCGGTATCGGGTTCGAGATTTAACATGCTTCCCGCGAACATGTTCGCCGCCGTGTATTTAAAGAGCGGATACCGTGCGGGAGCATTTTGAGCTCCGGGAGCCGGCGCAGTTCCGATCTCTTCACGCTGCAGCCTCATCAGCGGCAGCGCCTTGCGCCAGTTGGATTCGTCCTTTTTCCGATAGAAGCTTTCGACCGTCGCATTGCGATTATCGTCGCCGGTGATGCGCCACTCGAACCCGAGCGAAACCAGCGTGGGCGGCTCAGCCGAGAATTCGCCTGCCGTGGTTGAATTTTGGCCGCAAACGCCGCCGGCGAAAATCAGCGCTAAGGCTATGAAATGCGAGCATGACCGGATCATTCCCACATTCTAGTGCGCAACGGCTCCGAATTTCAGACCTGCGCAAGCGCCTAATATGGTGGCGTATGGGATACCAGACGATTTGCTCAACAACGGAAGGAAACGTGGCCGTCGTCACTTTAAACCGGCCCGCGCGGCGGAATGCGCTTTCGCTCGAGCTGATGCAGGAGCTGATTCGCTGCTTTAGCGAGATCGGCGAATCGCGGGAAATTCGCGCCGTGATCTTGTCCTCCGCGGGTAAGGTCTTTTGTTCCGGTCACGATTTGTCAGAGATGGTTCGACGCGACATCAACGAGTACCGGCAAATATTCGAGGTTTGTACGGATCTGATGACGAAGATCCAATCGATACGCCAGCCCGTAATCGCGGAAGTCCAAGGGACCGCAACCGCCGCGGGATGCCAGCTCGTCGCAACCTGCGATCTGGCGATTGCGGCTGAGGAAGCCGTTTTTGCGACACCCGGAGTAAGAATAGGCTTGTTCTGCACGACGCCCATGGTGGCCCTAAGCCGTGCCGTCGGGCGCAAGCGCGCGCTCGAAATGCTGCTGACAGGCAATCCCGTGGACGCGCGCACCGCGGCGGAATGGGGCTTGGTCAATCGCGCCGTCCCGGCAACTGAACTGCGCGCCGAAACTCGCAAGCTCGCCGCGCGGATTGCGGACGCGAGCGAATTCGTGGTTGCGCTCGGTAAGCAGGCGTACTACACGCAAATCGATTTGGCTCAATCGAAGGCGTACGCATATGCAAAAGAAGTAATGAGCATGAATGCACTCGCGGCCGATGCTCAAGAAGGTATGAGCGCATTCTTGGAAAAGCGCCATCCTTGCTGGGCGGGAAAGTAGCGGTGAACGTGCTAAACCGGCTGTGAGATTGTTGCGGCGCAACCTTCCGGTTTGAAAACACGCTCCGCTGAAGCCGGGTATTTCGCCAGTTTGTTTCGGGGACGACGAGGACGAGCGACGAGTTCGCCACCACAGTTTGGGCACTTTCCGTCTAACACCGTCTCCGCACAACGAGCACAAAACGTGCACTCAAAGGAGCAGATTCGCGCTTCCACGGACTCGGGCGGAAGATCTCTATTACAGCATTCGCAGTTTGGACGCAATTGAAGCATTTCGTCTGCCCCTCTCCATCAAGAATAATCCGCGACGCCCAGTACCTAAATTTCCAGAACCAGTACCTTATTGCAGAAGATGGCATACAGCCCGGCTGTGGGGCAGGCTTTAGCCGGGCTTTAGCCTGCGGCGGGCTTTAGCCCGCCTGAGCGGGTAACGTGAAGTTCTGCAATCAACCACGAGCGCTCCATGGATCGCTCGGAAGCATCTGCGATTCCTCAAAAATGCGATTCGGAATCCACGATCGGACTCTGTTGGCCCGCCGCCCGGGCCCGCACCTCGCGCTCGATTGTTTCCACGCGGCAGGCATCCCTGTAATCGCACCACTCGCATTTTTTCGAATCGCGGGGCTTCACGGCGATCACGCCCGACGTTATGGCGTGGTGCGCGTCGCTAGCGGACCGCGCAGCGCTATCCATCAACTCGCGAAGAGTATCGGGAAGACAGGACGTGCCGACCCCCTCCAGTCCGGGCATTGTCAGATGCCAGCCATCCCACGTGGAATCCTTCTTTAGCCCGCAATAAAGCATGCCCGCCGGCTCCAATTTGAGCGCGCGTTCTGCGGCCAGCATATAAAGCCCGGCTTGGACGCGATGTCCTTGCTGGCTTTCCTGCACCAACTCGCGCATTTTGCTACCCGGACTGTATTTGTAATCGATGACGATTGTTTTGTCGCTCCGGCCGGTATCCAACCTATCGATCCGGCCGCGAATCGTCAGGCCGGGCTGCAATTCGAACCGGAACTCTTCCTCGATCCGAGTATTCGATTGAAGCGGCACGCCGGGATTGCCCAGATATGCTTCGAAATACCGCAGCAGCTCCAGCCGGACCGCCTCGGTGCGGTACGAATCGGGAATCCGTAAGCCGGCGCACGCCTCTTCAAAGGCGCGGTTCAGAAGCTGCGCGCCTAGCAAGGGCATTCGCGCCCAGTCCGCAAGCGCTTGATGCATGATCTGCCCTTGCACCAGAACGGTCAAGCGGTCGCGAGGAGCGGGAGGGCGCTCGCGGATATCCAGCGTTCGCCGGGCAAAGAACTGAAACGGGCACTGAAGAAAGCTTTCGATACTCGACGGGGAAAGCTTGCGGTGCAGCTTCGCCAAGTGAGCAAGCGCGGCAGGCTGGTTGAGATTGGATACGGCAGGCGCAGGGGCGCTCCGGGATGGGGCGGGCCGCACAGGCCGATCGCACGCAATCGCGGGAGCGCCTTCCAGGAACAACGACGGAATCGTTTCTTCGCCCTTTTCGTTGAACCGCGAATAACTGAGGACGGTCTCCTCAGTCGCGCGCGTCGTCGCGATTTCGAACAAGAATCGTTCTTCTTGTTGGCGCAGGGCGGCGGTTGGCAGGCCGAGACTGGCGCGCAGCGAATCGGGCAATAGCGGATCTTGGCGATGATATTGCGGGAAGACTCGCTCCAGCAGACCGCAGACGAAAATTACCGGGAGCTGCCACTGGCGAGCCTCATACACATCCATGATGTGGATCACATTACGGCGGCGATCGTCGACACGCAGCGATTCCAGCGAGAGTGCTGTCTCCACATAGCGCCAGAATTCGCTCAGCTTCAGTGTTTCGCCCGAGCCAATCGTTGCCGCCGTTGTATCCACCGCTGCCTCGAATGCGGCGAGCGCCATGGAAGTGGAGCGCCATGCTTGAACCTGGTCGCGGCCGGCTGGGGCCAGTGGGATCGCGGGAACGGGAATCAGCGTGCGAAGCGATTTGAGTTTATCGGACCAGCCTCCCGCGTCGAGGCGCTCAGTGCGCCACGAGTCGAGCGTTCCCAAAATCGGAATAGGACAACTCGCCAAGGGTCCGCGCCCGGGGAGCTTTGTCCGCAGCTCGAAATCGAATTTGTCGCCAGCCGGTGTTGCGCCCAAGCCGGAAACCGGCATTCGGAGCAGCGACAGGAGTTCGGCGTTATCCCAGCCCTCCAGAAGCGTTCTTACGATTCCGGCAAGGAAAGCGATCGCTGGATGAGCGGTCAGTGAGTCCGCGAAATAGGATCGCGCCGGAATACCGAACCGGCCCAGCGTGGTCTCTACCAGCGGACCGAACGGATCGCGCCTCCGCAGAATAATCCCGATTTCTCTAAATTCCCGTCCGCGCGCGCTGTAATGCAGAATGCGCCGGGCAATTTCCTCCGCCTCGCGTTCCGGCGTGGTGGCGCTGAAGAGCGTGCGCGTCGATGCGCGGCGCTGTTCGGCAAGCCGCCGAACGGTAAATCCCGCTGCTTCCAGCCGCCTTCGCGCAAAATTCGATCCAGGTGACTCCGGCAGCGTGATCGTAACGGAAGCTCGGTTCGCCAGGGCCTGCACGAAGTCGAGTTCACTTTCGCCGAGAGTGAAAAAGCCATCGAAGATGATGTGAGCGGGCACAGGCGCGTGCTGTTCGCGAACGATTGCTGCCGCGGCGTAAACCCGCCGATTTCGTAACACAAACCCTCGCGCGGCCAAATCGCCGCGAACATGCTGGAAGACTTCCGCGAGATCTTGGGGCAGCGCGCTCGCCGGCGGTTGATCGGGCAACTCCTCGATCAGGTCCGCCAAGCTCACATGCAGCCCGCGTGATTCGCGAATTGGGGCAAAACGCTCAGGGTTGAGTCTTTCCAGCGCATTCGCGATCGTTACGTGCAGCAGCGGCTCCGGAGCAGCTTGAGGGATCGCCGCGCTGAACAACTCAAGAAAACTGGCCAGCGTGCCTACACGGGACGGACGCACCGAAAAACCGGAACGCGCCAGTTCATGCCGAACATGCTCGGCCATGGTCGCCGTGGGCGTGATCAGGTATGCATCCGCGGAGGACCGGAACTGTCCCATTGCCGCCGTAGACTTGCCGGACGCCGGTGGTCCGGTGATTAGCAGATTCATACGCGCCATCAATGCAGGTAGAAAAGGCTCAGGTGCGGAAGCCCCGCCGACTCTAGGAGCCTTCTTTCCAGGAACTGTTTCTCTAGCATCGCAAGCTGCTCCACAGCCATTTTGCCGCGATAAGGTTTTAACTCCAGATCTAAAGACCGGCGAGCTTCGAAGAGAGCCTCTTCACTCGCCGCGCTTCGCAGCCGCGCGATCAGCTTTTCCTCTATCGCCGTGAGCCGCTGCTCGAGTTGTTCCAGATCGCTGAACAGCGTATCGACATCCAGCGCGCCGACCGCGCAGGCCAAGTCGGCGTGTCCGGCGGCCTGCAGAGCCTCGGCGTTGCCGGCAATGAATCCGCGGACTTCGTCCAGTGAAAACGGCGGAGCGCTCTGGCGGCGGGGCCGCGGGGCATTTTCGGCCATCGCCTGCGCTTCCACCGCGATCGCCTGCGCACAGAATGCGAGCGAGTTTACCTTCTGCGTGCGGGCGCGGGCTGGGCGCGACCTCCACTTTTCAAAAGCCGCATCGATTCCGCGCAAGACTGCTTCGAGCGGTACGCCACCACCCTTCCATGCCTCAATCAAAGCCCAATCCAGCGGTGAAAGCAGGAACAGCGCGGTCCCTCGCACCTGGCGGAAATGATCTTCGATTTCGGTGAAGTAGTTGAAATAATTTTCGATCACGAAATGCTTTAAATCGTCACTGAGTGGGTAAAATCACGATATCAATATCCGACAGCACCGCGATACAGCCCGTGGTGGGGCAGGCTTCAGCCTGGCTTCAGCCTGCGGTGGGCTTCAGTCCGCCTCCGGCATTTCGCACTTCATATCCTGCCGCCTTCATCGCTGCGCGCCCGCGGAAAGCATCGCGGCCAGCCGGTCCAGAAACGCATCTTGCGCCTTCACCAGCTTGATGCGCGCGTTATCCAGGGTGAACCACTCGAAACGGTCGATCTCGGGAAACTCTTGCAGCTTGCCCGAGCGCGGCGGCCACTCGATCGAGCACGTGTTGCTGCGAAGGCCACGGGCATCGCAATCGTGCTCAAGCGCCCAAACACGCACCAATTTTCCGCTCGCCTGTTTCACCTCACCCAATGGCCTTAACGGCTGTTCCAGACGGATACCGGTTTCCTCCTCGAACTCGCGCCGCGCCGCCGCCTCGGGGTCCTCGTTCTCGCCGTACTCGCCCTTTGGAATCGACCACGCATTCTCGTCTTTCCGTTTAAAGTATGGACCTCCCGGATGACCGAGCAGCACCTGGATCCCGCCCGCCCTTCTCCGAAATAAAAGGATGCCCGCGCTGCGTTTCATAGGTAGCCTTTCTCGACCAGTACCGCGACGATTCTTCGCGCAGCGGCGTCTGCGTCTTCGGTATCGCCGCGCACAAGCACATCCGCGTTGAGCGGCGGCTCGTATTCCGATTGCAGTCCCGGCACGCTGCCGCCGCTCGCAGCGCGGCGGTAAATGCCTTTCGGATCTCGTGCCATGCATACGTCAAGCGGAGTGTCAACGTATACTTCGATGTACTTCGCGAAATGATTTCGTGCGGCGTCGCGATACCTACGCCGGTTCGCCGTGGCGTCGAAGATTACATGGACGCCATGCGGCGCCAGCAGCGTACCGATGTATACCATCTGCGAGTAAAAGCTCTCCCGCTCCTCTTCGCTGTAAGTTGGCCGCAGAGTAAGTACCTTACGTAATTCGTCGGATTCGAGCACGGCGCAGTCCGTGCTCCGCGTCTCGAGCTCATGCGCCAGTGCCCGCGCGATGGTTGATTTTCCCGATGCAGGAAGTCCGGTGAGCCAGACCGCGAAGCCTTCGTCACGCGCCACAATAAGCGTTCACCTGACTAGGGCTAAAGTCATCGCGCTCCAACACGCTGAGGCTGAAGGCCATCAGTTTCTTCCGAACGCCCTCGGCGAGATCCGGATACCATACTGGATGTGCCATTACCACGCAGCGAAAGACCAGAAATGGCGCGATAACGCGAAGCATTTCGTGATCTCCGCTTCGCTCCAGGTACCGGTCCCAGAATCCGCGGAAGAGGGTTTCGAAACAGCCCTCCAGACGCCCGCTGCGCTGGAGGGAGAAGAAGACATAGTTCATGGTGAGGCAGGCGACATCATCCGCGGCATCGCCGAACTCGCCGCGCGAACGGTCCAGCACCTGAAAATCGACTCCCTCTCGAAATAGGATGTTCCACGGGTGAAAATCTCCATGTACTTGCACGAGCCGGTGCGTGAGGCCTTTCAGCCGCCATCGCCACTTCAGGCAGCGCCGCTCGATGTCTTCAAGCACCGCGGCCGTGACGATCGCGTGCGGCGGGTAATTGTCCACCAATCCCATAATGCACTCGCCATGTCCGATCAGCTCTCGGATTCGGCGGACGTACAGGCCGGGATCGGCTCCCCGAACAGAATGAATCTGGACCAGGTAATCGCACAGTGCTGCGGCGCGGGCAACATCCAGTTCACCGAGATCGCCCGTCGCGAGCAGCCGCTCAAGATCGTTCGCATAGCTCTCGCCGTCGACGTACTCGGTCAGAAGGCAAAATTCCTCGACATCGCCAAGCGCGACGAGGCGGCCGGCGGATCGGATGCCGCCGACATCGAGCGATCGCACATGACGAGGCAGGCGATTGAACGCGCGGTGCTCCCAAAGCAACTCCTGAGCGCGATCCGCCATATGCTCATGCCCGAACGGCCCGGGAGTAATGGTGTGCAGTACGGCGCTTCGCGGCATGCCGCCCTCGCGCTGGAACTCCACGCGGATCGGGACGCCGTAGCCGTAGCCCTTTACCTCCGTGGGCGCTTTCGCGGAGATGTGGTCCAGGCGGCTCAATCGAAGAACCCTGACGGGAGCGCCTAAGACATCGCTCAGGTAAGCCTCCAAGGTCTGGTCGGTTAAAGCCATGTTCTCAACATTCGGTTTCGCTGGGTTTGACAGAATGGCACGCTATGATACCACTGATGGCTAAACTTACTCTCGATAGCGCGGGGCGCGTTGTGATTCCGAAGAGCCTGCGCCAGGAGTTGCGCTTAGGGCCAGGCGATACCCTCCCAGTTGGAAAGCACGGACGAAGAGATCCGGTTACGGCCCTTGCGCCCCAAAGCCCTATTGAAGAAAGAGCAGGGCGTCTGGGTGTGCCAAGGTGAGCCGGCGCGGATCTCGATTCCGGCCCTCGTAGACCAGCAGCGCGAAAAACGAATGCGAGACATCATCGGATGAAATTCTTTGACACGCCGGTCTTCGTAGCGGCGTTCTGGCATGGACAGCCCGTGTCGCGAGTTTGAGGCTCGTAGCTTCGGCGACATCGAGCTTCCGTCACCTGGAATCCGGCTCATTTCAAAGCGACCGATCCCGCACAAGCTCACAAGATCTGGACGCCCTGAATCAGCCCATAACATCCCCCGGATCATGTGTGAGCGCCTCAACCCAGCGTGCGCGCAGCGCCTGGCGTGAAAACACGCGCCGCGCGAACACGCGCCTACTCATTTCAACTACTTAAGTGCGGCGCGGCGATTGCACCTGACCCAGGCCGGAGGAATGAGCCATGACCAAAAAACTCGGCGTCATGCTTTCGTACCTGTGCCTGTTCTCTGTGCTTGCGTTTGCCGCCAGTGACAATTCTTACTCGGCCCCGCCATTTGCCATCGAAATTCGCCAGTATCTGACAATGGCGATTGTCGGCGTCGTTTGCATCACGGGGGGCGTAATTTTGTTTATCAGGACGGGGCACTCGAAGACCAGCTCGTAAAACTGCGGCATGCGGTGCCGTAAGCTCAGGCCCGACCGCCCGCTCAGCATCTGCGATGCTCACGGGCGCTACGATACTTTGAATCTGCTCTTTCGCCCCGGCGAAATCCGCGGCGACGCGCTGCACTGTCACCGTGATGTCCTCCCGCACGAAGCGGCGCAGCGGCCCGCCGCGCGCAGCCTCGACAGTCTTTGGCACGTGGCCGAACAGCCCGAACTGGTCGTCTTCTTTCGGTCGTGGCTCGAACAGTCCGCGCTGTTGTTTGGGTGTCGCAGGCTTGCGTTTTTTAAGCTGCTCCTCGTGACTAACCGGCGTTTAACTGCGCGGTGAGTCAGTCGCGGTCAGACGTGCTTTCTCTCGCGCCCGTACCTCTTCGTGGGGAGCGAAAAGCCCGGTTTGTAGGTGTAGTGGAGCCTTATCCCCGCCGGCGTTGTGACCTCCGACTGGAGGTTCGGAGCCGTCGTTCCCGGAAACCTCCGGTCCAGCTCCCGCTGGTGGCCCGCCTCCCCCTTCTGGTCCAGAGCGCGGAGGCACCGCTCGAGATTGATTTGGCCTTCCCTCAACTGGCCTTCGGAGGGCTTCGAAAACTTCTTTGGCGATCGGGCGCGCCTGCTCTGTGTGAAAAATCGACTATTATGGATAGCCACTCTGACGGCAATGGCGCTAACGGCATTGCAAGCCCAAAACCTAACCGGCGCGTGGCAGGGAGCATTGCAGGCTCCTGACGGCCGCCAACTCCGTACCGTAGTCAAAATCGCCTTAGACAACGACAAGTTGAAGGCGACCCTGTACAGCATTGATCAGGGCGGGACACCTATTCCCGCCAGCACGATCACGAGGGACGGCTCCTCGATAAAGATGACGATTGCCGCGATGAACGGCACGTATGAGGGCAAGCTGAGCGGAGATGGCAATTCGATTACCGGAACCTGGACTCAGGGAGGTCCCGTGGTACCGCTGAATCTCACGCGCGCCACACCGGAAACCGCGAAGGCCATTCCCGAGCCTCCGGCGCCTCCGGTGCGAATGGCGGCGAACGCTAACCCGGAATTTGAAGTCGCGACCATTAAGCCAAGCGATCCCAACCGGCCGGGCAAACTTTTCACGGTCCGAGGTCAGGAGGTGATTACAATCAACACCACTATGAGCGACATCATGACCATGGCCTATGACCTTCATGCGAGGCAGATCGCGGGCGCGCCCTCGTGGTTTGAATCGGACAAGTTCGATATCGCCGGAAAACCCGATGCGCCGGGCCAGCCGAATGTCGCGCAAATGAAGATCATGCTTCAAAAGCTTCTGGCGGATCGCCTTCAGCTCAAGTATCATCGCGAAAAACCGGAGTTGAACGTATATGCCCTTACTATGGGAAAGACCGGCGCGAAGTTTTCGAAGAGCGAGCGCGATCCGAATAGCCTGCCTGGCCTGTTCTTCCAAGGTCCGGGAACGAACTAAACGTGACCAACGCGACCATGGGAGAATTCGCCAATCTGCTCCAAACTGCCGTTTTGGACAAGCCGGTGCTCGATCAAACCGGCCTCAAAGAAAAGTACGATTTCATCCTGAAATGGACGCCCGACCCGGGTCAGCTTCGCGGCTTGGGCGGTCCGCCGCCAGCTGCCGCCAATGACAATCTGGATGCGCCTCCGGATCTGTTCACCGCGGTTCAGCAGCAATTGGGATTGAAGCTGGAGTCGACCAAGGCTCCAGCGGACGTGCTAGTCATCGATCGCATTGAACGACCGTCGGCGAATTAAGCCTGCAACGTTATTTCCCCTGTTTGCCCGGCAAGTGCGCGGCGTCTTTCTCGTTTTCGTAGCAGATGTGCTCGAAGACGTCGGTATCGGGAAGTAAGCCCTCAACGAAGCTAATCGTAACCGGCTTCGTGAACACTTTCGGGTCGGTGACGGTCACCGTGACTTCCAAGTGGCCGAAATCGCGCCGGTGAAAGCGCTCCTGAACGCGCATTTCTTCGCTATGTCCGTGGCCGCGGGCATCCAGCCAGCTCGATTCATTGAATCCGGTGGTGTCGACCACCAAAGTGTCGCCTTCCCAATGGCCGATTGAATAGCCCAGCCACACGGGCGATGGATCTTTGGGAAAACTGCGTCCATCCGTGAACACCTGGCGGAAGATCGTTTCGACTTCATATAAGAACAAGATCTCGCCGGGCGTTTGGACGATCTTAAACGGCTCCGGCAGCAGATCGGCATGAGGGACACCATCCGGCAGGCAAAGCAGGTTCGGGCCAACCACTCCCGGCTTGCCGTGCTGCGCCAAAAGCTCCGCGCCGTAGGGCGTCAGGGGCTCCTCACCGCGCTTAAAGTCGGACAGGATGTCCCTGAAATATTTCGAATTCGGCGATTCGCCCAAGCCGTAGAGACCCGGACCGCGAGGCTCTGCCTCCGCCTGCCAGATTCCCGAAAGATCGGGCTTACCGTTGACGTGAGGCACAGGCCCGCTCATGTCTACCTTTCCATCGGGGGTGCGAGGAGCACCGGGAGTCGGCTGGTTATGCCACTGGGCGTTCGCACTTAGGCAAACGAACGCGAATGCAACTGCAAGTCGGATGTAACCGCGCATGAATTTTATTAGACTACATACGCTCGGTCTTTAGTAAGCCTCTCGACAGCGCTTTAGTCGGCACACCAAGCCGCAAGATAACCTGCTCACTTGAGATACGCGCGTAGGGCGCTAACAAGATCGTCGGCTGCGCGGCTTTGTTCATCGGTTTCATCTCCATTCCGGGGAAGGATGTGATAGCGGATGTGACCCTCGATCACCTCTGCCATCAGTGCGTCCATCGCGCCACGGCAGGCGGAGATGTTGTGGAGGATCTCCGAGCAGTCCACAGTCTCTTGATCCAAGGTCCTTTCGATGGCTGCCACCTGACCCATGATCCTGCGGACGCGGTTCAGTAGCTTCTTCTTTTCCTCGATAGTGTGCGCCATAAAAAATACGTCTTCTAAAAATAAATCCTTCGCGGAAATAATTGCAGAAAAGACTTTACAAGGATACCCCCGCCGGTATACTCTGTCTATGGGACGCCGGACTGGTCGAACCAAATCCAACGAGAAAGGAGGTCCATGTTGTCTGACGGCGGCAATAGTCGCGTGCGCGAACATAAGATCGATACCGATTCAGCGGAGCCTCCGTCTCTGACGGATTCCCTCCTTTGATTCGATAGCCCTTCGTTATCCGCGCTCTCTCCGAAATTACAGGAACGATTATTCCACACGCACCTCCCGAGGTTGTGTCTGCCGAACTTCGTGCGCCTGACGGCGTGCGTGCGAGGGAAGTGAGTGATCTGCCGCCCAAGGACCGGGCTCCAGCTCGCCGGTGTGATTCACGGCTGAGTGCCAATATTTTTCAACGAAAGGAGGGCATACCAATGCGGATGAAAACGACAAACGCGCTGAGGACAGTCGCACGCTGGATTCAGCGCGTCATCGAAGTGCGCATGCCGGTGGCGGCGCTGTATGGGCTCCGCACCCGGTGAAAGCAGAAGTAAGTTGAGATGTTTGAATTCAGCACTGAATCGAACGTGAGCGAGCCTGCGGGTAAATCGGCGAGTCCGTTCTGACGATAGCTTAGGTCATTCCCAAACGGCCTGAGGTTCTCGTCAGGCCGGACTCCGCGCGATTAATGAATTGACGAACGGCGTACCTCGCCGGACGCCCGAGGGAGTGGTGTGGGCAGCGAATGCAGGAGACGACATATGACCTTTATCCAGAAATTGAGCATGAAAACGGCCGTATCGCTCGGGCTGATCGCGAGCGCCTGGGCGGCCGATACGTCCGGGAAGATCCTCGGGACCGTAAAGGATCCGGCGGGAAATGTTGTTCCGCAGGCAAGCGTGACGTTGACGAACAAAGCAACTGGCGTAAAGCAGGCAACTCACGCCGATGGGCAAGGCGTGTTCGCCTTCCCGGTGGTTCCGGTCGGCGCCTATGAACTCAATGTGACGATCGAAAACTTCCGCCCTTACAAGCGCACGGATGTTGTGGTCGATCTCGGGAGCGCGCTGCAACTGGAAATTGCTCTTGAGCTCGCCGGTGTCACTGAAAGCGTGACTGTTACGGAAGACGCCGCGCAGGTTGAAACGTCGGATACGAAACTCGGCCAGGTGATCGGCAACCGGCAAGTGACGGCGCTGCCGCTGAATGGGCGCAGCTATACGGATCTTCTGGCGATCCAAGGGGGAGTTACTCCCATCACTACCAGCGGCGCAGGCAATAGCACGTCGGGCGGCGGATTTGGAACCGTTCCTGTTGGCGGCAACGGAAATACCGGGCAGTTCTCGATTAACGGGCAACGCGAGTCTGCCAATGGCTTCTATCTGAATGGCGCGAGCGTCCAAGAGACGATAGGCCAACAAGCCGGCATCATACCCAACCTAGACTCGATCGCCGAGTTTCGAATCCTGACCAGCAACGCCGACGCCGAATACGGCGGGTACAGCGGCGGAATCGTCAACGTAATCACGAAAGCCGGCGGCAACGATTTTCACGGGTCTGCGTTCGAGTTCCTCCGCAACACCGATCTGGATTCTCGCGGATTCTTTTCTCCCGAACGTTCGACGTTTCAGCAGAACCAGTTTGGCGGAACCCTGGGCGGGCCGATCCGCAAGAACAAAGTTTTCTTCTTCGGCGATTATCAGGGGCAACGCACTATTCAGGGCCTGGAGACTGGATTGGTTCAGGTTCCCTCACTCGCAAATCGCGCCGGCAATTTCGCCGATGCGGCTGGAACCTTGACCGGGCGGGTGAACGGCGATTATCTGGCGCAAACCCTCACCGATCGCCTCGGCTACGCGGTCAACACCGGCGAGCCGTTCTACACGCCGAACTGCACCAGTACGGCCCGGTGCGTATTTCCGAACGCGATTATTCCGCAGCGAGCATTTTCGGCGCCCGCAACGCGTTTGTTGCAATACATACCAGCTCCAAACACCGGGAGCGGCCTTTTCTCCTCCGGTGCGGAAAAGAACCGCCTCAATGACGGCAAGGGCGCGCTGCGCGTTGATTTCAACTCCGAAAAACGGGGTGCACTCTATTTTTACTACTTTGCCGAGACCTATAACCAAAACAATCCCTATCCGAGTGGATTCGGCGGAGCAACCGTTCCAGGTTTTAACGCGCTATCAAACGGGCTGACGCAATTGACCGTTCTGAGCCATACGATGAGTTTTGGCCCCACCGCGGTAAATGAAGCCCGCGTCAGCTTCACGCGTTTGAACAATCAGCTCGGCATTCCGCAAGGCGGCGTCGGCGTGAGCCTGGCGGATCAGGGATTTTCGACCGGACCCACTGGCATCCAGCCGGGCTTTCCGAAATATGTCGGCGTCGAGACGCTGTACTTTAACACTTTCACGATCGGCGCCAACCCGTTTTCGCTAAGCCAGGTCAACAATACGTATGAGGCGAGCGACAATTTTTCGAAAGTTCGCGGGAACCATACGCTGAAGTTCGGCGGCCAATACACCCGATACAAGGTCAAGCAACTGCCGAACCTGGTCGCGAACGGGACCTTCTCGTTCTTTGGCTCGGGAGCTCAGTCAACCGGCAACGGATTCGCCGACTTTCTGCTTGGATTGCCTGATAACTACTCACAACAGTCCTCGCCCGCGTTCTACGAGTTATCCGTCAACGCCGGCATCTTCGTGGAAGATACCTGGCGCTTTCGTCCGAATCTGACGATCAATTACGGCCTCCGCTGGGATTACATCCGCCCGTGGTCGGAAGATCACAATCAAATCTCGACTTTGATCTACGGCGAGAATTCAGTGCTGTTCCCAGGCGCGCCGTCTGGGTACGTGTTGCCAGGCGATCCAGGGGTCCCTTCGACCATCGCGCCGACGCCGCTGAACGATTTCTCTCCGCGGCTCGGGATCGCGTATTCCCCCGGCTGGTCGAGCGCCTTGTTAAACAAATTGACGGGCGGCCCCGGCAAGACCAGCATCCGTGTTGGCGCGGGGCGCTTCTTCACCGCAATCGAAGGGTTGACCGTTGCGTATCCCACCGGGAATCCTCCATACGGCCTCACCTATGTGAGCCCGGAGCCGCCTCAATTCGCGCAACCTTTTGTGGGAGCGCTGACGGGCACTCAATACGTCCAGCAGTTTCCGGTCAATGTTCCGCCATACAGCGTGTCACCGGGCAATCCATTCACAACCGATTGGAGCCGCTACGTTCCCATCAACGGGGCGATCAGCTACTTCTACAAGAACCGCACGCCCTATGCAATGACAGCGAATGTAACGATCGAACGCCAAATTGGCAACAGCTATCTTGCGTCCGTAAGCTATGTCGGTTCTCTGGGCCGGCACCTGCTTACATCGCTTGGCGCGAATCCCGGCGTTCCGTCGTTGTGCCTCGGTCTGAGCGAGCCGCAAGACGTAGCTCCCGGCACGCGGGCGTGCGGTCCTTTCGGGGAAAATGGCGTTTACACTAGGGCCAGTGGAAACGTCGTGAACGGAACGCGCGCGCCTTTCAACAACGACATCGGCAGCGATGGGTACTTCGCTAACATGGGCAACTCGAATTACAACGCCCTGCAACTCACATTGAAGCGAACTAAAGGAGGCCTCACGTTGCTCGCGAGCTACAGCTACAGCAAGTCGCTCGATTGGTCTTCCAATCTGCAGGAGCAGGTGAACCCGTACAACTATCGTCAGGATTACGGACCTTCCGCGTTCGATATCAAACACAACCTGGTTTTCAGCTACAACTACGAGCTGCCGTTCGCGAAGCTGTTCCTGGCGAAGAGCCGGCTGGTGGAGGGCTGGGCAATTTCCGGAATCGCTCGGTTTGCCACGGGTTTGCCTGTCACCTTCTCCAGTTTCGGAGACAATGCGCTCATGAACGTACAGAACAACGGCATCAATGGCATTGGCATCGATCTGCCCGATGTGGTGAAAGGCGACCTCCAGATTAATCGCGACCCGCGTAACGGAAAACCCTATTTCAACACGTCATTGTTCAGCCCGAACGCGCTCGGTACTCCTGGTAACGCCGCACGCAGGATGTTCTATGGTCCGGGCATGGACAATTTCGACGTGGCTCTGCACAAGGTCACGAAATTCGGTGAATCCCGCGCGTTGGAATTGCGCTTTGAAACATTTAATTCCTTCAATCACGCGCAGTTTTTTGGCGCGAATGCTGTCGATGGAAACATCAACAGTTCGACGTTTGGCTACGTAACCCATGCGGCCTCTCCCCGAATCTCGCAGGTTGCCGCGAAGTTCACATTCTGAATGTTGCAACAGGAGAGCGATTTGAACTGGACAATGGCTGGGGCCAGAATCGGTATTGCCGGAGTCTGAGATGGCTGAATTGACGATGCAAAGTTTCGCCGTGCGGTTCGCCGTGGCTTTGGCCTTTGGAGCGTTTATCGGGGTGGAACGCCAATGGCGGCAGCGGATGGCGGGAACCCGCACGAATGCTTTGGTTGCGGGTGGGGCGGCAGTCTTTGTTATGTCCGGCACCCTGGTTCCGGGAGATCCCACGGCTCAGGGACGCATTGTTTCCTACGTCGTTTCAGGAGTAGGCTTCTTGGGCGCCGGAGTGATTTTCAAAGAGAGTGCACAGGTTCGTGGCTTAAATACGGCCGCCACAATCTGGTGCTCGGCCGCAGTCGGTGTCGTCACCGCGCTAGGGTACATTCAGTACGCGGCCATTGTGATGGCGGGAGTGCTGCTCGCCAATACCGTTCTCCGCCCGCTCGCTTATAAACTGCATCCGCCCATGGCTCAGCCTCAACCCGAAGAGGTCTGTTATCACCTGGAACTTACCTGCAGATCGCAAGAGGAATCGCGGGTCCGTTCCTTGCTCCTGCAAACAGTGAATCGCTTGCCTTGCGCACTTTATGCATTGCGGAGTGAAGATCAAGGCGCTAGTGTGCTGGTCGACGCGGATCTGCGGGTGACTGGCCGGAACGACGAAATGCTGGAGCAAATCGTAACCCGGCTCTCGCTTGAGGAGTGCGTCAGCGCCATTAGTTGGAAAGTGTTGCCGGCCTCCGGAGAACACCCATCCCAAACGAGCGTCGAGATCCAAGAGGAGACGTAGAATTGAGCGCGGGCGCCTGTTAATACGACAGCAGCCAGTCCGCCTCCGCCGCGATATTTTCCACTTGCGGCAGGATCTCGTGCTCAAGTTGTGGATGGTAGGCGATCCATGTGTCGACCGCGGCGACGCGACCCACGGGAGCATCCAGAGAAGAGAAAAGCTCGCTCGCGATGCGGGCTGCGATTTCAGCGCCGTAGCCCCAGGATAGGCAGTCTTCGTGAACCACCATCAAGCGACTGGTCTTTCCACGGATGCTCGGATCGCCTCCCAATCGTAGGGCGAAAGCGAGCGCAGGTCGATCACCTCCACAGTCCCGGTCGGGCAGCAGATCGGCATGAGGGACACCATCCGGCAGGCAAAGCAGGTTCGGGCCAACCACTCCCGGCTTGCAGTGCTGCGCCAAAAGCTCCGCGCCATAGGGCGTCCGGGGGATCTTCGCCGCGCTTGAAGTCGGACAGGATCTCCCTGAAATATTTCGAATTCGGCGATTCGCCCAAGCCGTAGAGGCCCGGCCCGCGAGGCTCGGCTTCCACCTGCCAGATTCACGCAAGATCGGGCTTACCGTAGACGTGAGGCACGGTCCGCTCATGTCTACCTTTCCATCGGCGGCGCGAGGAGCACCGGGAGTCGGCGGGTTATGCCACTGGGCGTTCGCACTTAGGCAAACGAACGAGAATGCGACTGCAAGTCGGATGTAACCGAGGAGGCGGACTTTGAGCAGGGCCGCGAAACGCTCTGCCAACTCCGAGCGAAGGAAGCTCAACCCTGCGCGCAGGTTCCGCTCACATATCTTGAAAAGCCCACCCGCGGTGTGCGCAGGCGCCAAGCCCGCGGCAAGTCGTAAATTGAATTGCATCAAGGTCACCCAACTCGAGACTGCGAGGAATTTCACCGCTGGTTCTAGCTTTCTTTCGGTTCCGGCGCGCCACAAAGTTTCAGCGCTTCTATATACTAAGTCCGATGTCGTCGCTGAGCTATGCCAAGGGTCCTGAAACGCCGCTCGTGAAGCTAACCCTTGCTGAAGCCCTTCAGCAAACGGCTGCGCGATTTCCAACCGATGAAGCGTTAGTCTCGCGTCATCAGGGCCTGCGCTATACCTGGCGCGAATTCGATCAGGCGGTTACCCATGTAGCTCACGGCTTAGCCGGCTTGGGCTTGCGGACGCGGGACCGAGTTGGGATTTGGTCTACCAATTGCGCCGAGTGGATTCTACTACAATACGCCTGCGCTCGCGCGGGTTTTGTTCTTGTG
Organism: Bryobacterales bacterium; assembly: GCA_019261985.1. Taxonomy (GTDB): domain Bacteria; phylum Acidobacteriota; class Terriglobia; order Bryobacterales; family Bryobacteraceae; genus Palsa-187. Next base: position 130,697 of record JAFAQY010000132.1, read on the forward strand.
AATGTGAACCCGGCGTATCGGCCTTACGAACTCTCCTTTGTTCTTGGCAAATCGCAAATGCGGGCATTGTTCCTTTGGGAGAACGATGCGCGATCGAACTATCAAGAGATTTTGGAACAGGCGCGCAAGCCTGAGCACCCGCTCGAGCACGTGATTCATCTGGGCGCCACCGAATGGGACACCATTCTAAAGCGGAGTGCACCGCTTCCGGCTGAGCGCGTGCTCTCGGACGATCCCACCAACATTCAGTACACTTCGGGCACAACGGGTTCACCGAAAGGCGTCTTGCTGACCCATCAGGCAGTGCTAAACAATGGCTTGGCCACGGGCGATCGGATGAACCTCACTGAGCGCGATAGATTTTGCGTCTCGTTCCCCTTGTATCACTGTGGGGGTTGTGTCTGCTGTGTTCTAAATTGCGTAACGCACGGAGCAACGATTATTCTGCCGTCGGCCACATTCGATCCGCTGGCGGTGTTGTCCGCGATCCAAAAAGAGAAGGCAACGGTAGTCGCGGGCGTACCGTCGATGTTCATCGCCCAGCTCCAGCATCCGGAGTTTGCCCGTTTCGATCTGTCGACGCTGCGGGCGGCGATGATCGGAGGTGCGCCCTGCCCGGTGGACTTGTTGAGGCGGATGAGTTCCGAAATGCACTGCGAGGAAGTAAGCGTCATCTATGGACAGACCGAGGCTTCGCCGGTAATTACCATGCACTCCCCCGGCGACACGCTTGAGCAACGCAGTTCGACTATAGGAAAGGCGATGCCCAACGCCGAGGTGAAGATTATCGATTCGACCGGCGCCACGGCTCCTTTGGGGCAGGTGGGCGAACTATGCGCCCGCGGATACTTGGTAATGTCCGGCTACGATGAAGATCCGGAGGCGACGGCGCGCGCCATCGACAGCGATGGTTGGCTACACACGGGGGATTTGGCCGTGATGAGAGAAGACGGACATCTCCACATTCGAGGCCGGGCAAAGGACATGATCATTCGGGGCGGCGAAAACATTTATCCGGCCGAAATCGAGGCGTTTTTATTCACGCATCCCAGAATTGCCGAAGCAAGTGTGGTCGGTTTGCCCGACCTGAAAATGGGTGAGATTGTTGCGGCATGGGTCCGTCCTAAACCGGGGCCAACGCTCACGGCCGAGGAAGTCCGGGACTATTGCAAGGGCAAGATTGCCCATTTTAAAATTCCCCAACATGTGCGGATCGTCGAATCGCTGCCCATGACCGTCAGTGGCAAGATCCAGAAATTCCGAATCCGTGAGATTGAGATCGAAGCGCTCGGACTTCGCGATCAAATCGCAACGACCGCTTAGAAACACGGCCTCCTTCTTATGTACCTGGGTTATGTACCTACTGAGCCGATTTGGATGGGGGGCTTGTTCAACGAGATTAGGCCGTCTCGGATCGCCCGATTCAGCGCGCTGGCGATCGCGTTCAGCGACGCAGTCAGGATATTGCGATGCATGCCGGCGCCCATAACCGGATCGCTATTAAGGGCGCGCAGTTCCACAAAACACACGGCCGTTGCATCGGCGCCGCTTCCAATGGCGTGCTCGTCATAATCCAGAATTCGAATTGCCAGATCGAAGTGCGTGTTCAGTGCCTGAACAAAAGCATCGATCGGGCCGTTTCCTTCGCCGAAGATAGCGTGGCGTGCTTCGCCCTCGCTTACGGTCGCTCGCATTTGCCCTCTTTCGCCGGCCGAGTGCTCGGAATGCTCGAGAATGGCCAGGGGCGATGCCTGATCGATATATTCCGCTTTGAACGCCCGCCGGATTTCGGCTGAGGTGATCTCGCGACCGGTTGCGTCTGCGATTTGCTGGATCACGCGGCTGAACTCGATCTGCATTTTGCGGGGCATCTTGACGCCATAGTCGCGTTCGAGAAGGAATGACACGCCGCCTTTGCCCGATTGGCTGTTGACCCGAATGATCGGCTCGTAGCTGCGGCCAAGATCTTTCGGATCGATGGGCAAGTAAGGAATCGCCCAAAGTTCGCCCGGCTTCTGGGCAGCGAAACCTTTCTTAATAGCGTCCTGATGCGAACCAGAGAACGCCGTAAAGACCAGAGCGCCCGCATAGGGATGCCGCGGATGAACGGGCAACTGGGTGCAGAACTCCGCGCATTCGATCGCGTCATTGATGCGCGAGAAATCAAGGGCCGGGTCGACGCCTTGCGAGTACATGTTCATCGCCAGCGTAACGATGTCCACATTGCCCGTGCGTTCGCCGTTTCCGAACAACGTGCCTTCGACACGATCGGCTCCAGCCATTAACGCAAGTTCGGTGGCCGCAACTGCGGTCCCCCGGTCATTTCCGTGGCAGCGTTGCCGATATCGATTTGACTGCAGCCAATATCGTACTTGCGGCAATCGAGCGCGATCGATTTGTAAGTCCCGTGATTGCGTGCTTGGTGGACGTGTACGGAGCCGAGTTGGGCGGCGGCGCATGTGCCGAGATCGATCCGTTGTTAATGATGCGCCCTCCGCGTGGGTCCTGCGATTTCATGATCTTGATCGCTTCCTGGGCGCAGAGGAATGCGCCGGTAAGGTTTACGGCCACCACGCTGCTCCACTGCTCGTAACTCAAATCCTCCATCGGAATGCCGGGCGCGCCGATACCGGCATTGTTGAACAGCAGATCCAGCCGGCCGAAGGCTTCCTGCGCGGCGCGGAATAGCGCCTTTACAGTTTCGGGTTTTGTGACGTCGGTAGGCACCGGCAGCATCCGGCCACCGTCCGGCTTGGCGACAGCCGCGGTTTTCTCGAGTTCAGCGGCGCGGCGTCCGGCCAGCGCAACCGAATACCCGTCCGCCTGAAGCGCCAATGCGACAGCCCGGCCAATACCGCTGCCCGCCCCGGTAACTACCGCTACTTTAGATTGCTCGTTCATGGCTGGGGCTTGCTGGTTGGGAATATCATCGGAGGAAATACCAGCCGGACGGCCGAAGAAAGCAGCAACCCAACGGCGCCTCCGTAAATCGCCACCAGCCCCGGAATCGCAACGCGCGCCGCTGTCGTGAGCATTAACACTACGCCGACAACCGGGCCGCGCCCCAATCGCCATCCCGCTCTTAGGCCGGGGGCGGCGTATGCATCTTCAAGGATTATTCCAGCCAACATTGTCGCGGCAGGAGCAGCCAGGCGCACGGGAGCCCACGCCTCATGAAGGAAATCTATATTCGCCAGCCATGCTCCAATCAAAAACGACAGATACAACGACAGCGCCTGAATGATGACGATGCGAGCGTCGGAGGTACGGCGGATGCGGCTGTAGATGACGCACGGCAGCACTTGCAAAGTTTCGAAAACGTAGTGACCTAGCGATCGATACCGCTCGTGCAAATCGCCGGCAACTTCTTCCCGGCTCGCGGGCGGGATAAGTAGCGCAACGGCCTTCTCCACCAATTTGGGAGGCATCAGCCGGCGTGCTTGCCCCATTGTTTTACCCACTCCTTGCCCCAGACTTGGGTGACTTCCTTCCAGACGCGTTTCGCTGTGGCGGCCGATTCCTGAAGCGCGCGCTCGCCCAAAGCTTCCAGCCGGTAACATCGCTTTGCTCGCCCGCCGCGCTCGGGAGTCGGGTCCGATAGCCACGACGTGACGAACCCTTTGTCTTCCAAACGGTCAAGCGTCACGTAAATCGCTCCCAAGGAGATCGCTTTCGAGCCGGATAGTTCCTGCACTTTGGAATGGATCGAGACACCGTAAGCCTCCTCGTGCAGGCTGAGGATGGCCGTAAGAACGAGTTGCTCGAACTGGCCCACTGAGTCGAGCTTTGGCATTTCTACAACAGTGTAAGGGAAATGCCGCGTAGCGGTCAAGGGATTTGATTGGAAGTGGCGTCTCTCCATTTGACTGCCTTTGCATTTGGATAACCCGGGAGCAGCAGTGCATTCTCTCGCGTTATTGAACGATGTGTTGGAAGCGGTAGATGAGAACGCGGCCGAACGGGCGTCTCACAGTAACGGCGTTACCGTATTGTGCCATCACCGCCGTTAACCCTGGCCATTCCCCGCGTCGAAAGATCCAAAGAGTCCGTCCGTCCATCCGGCTGATGATCGTCCCAAGCTCCTCGTTCGGAGATCGCGCTCCGGGAATGGAGATGCGTCCTTGCAAGCCACTGGAACAGCATTGCCATTCCCACCTGCTTAACCATGTGCAAGGCGGCCTCCATTTGAGCGATCGTGAGTAGTAGTCAAATTGCTCAGAGGCGGCGCCACTTACAAGTACACAATCTCCCTTTGACATGTTTTGCATGACGAAGTCGGTCGCGCCCCTGTTGTCCTCGTTCCCGTACCGAACATCGTTGTAATAGTTCGCCGAAAATCTCGAAATCATCATCAAATTCAAAACTGTTGTTGTGATGCAGAACAAAAGGATCGTTTGAGCAAACGCGCCATAGTGAGCGGAGGAATCGCGCCTAATATACCGCTCGAAGCCGTGCTGCAGGGCGTAGAACAACAGAAGTACAAGCTCGGGCAGCGCCCAAATGATCACCCTTTGCTGTTTCCCAAAGGAACTAGCTTCGCAAGGCTCAGTAGGACCGCGCTCATAATCGGCATAACAGCGACTAACAACAGCAACGTTGAGAGCGAGTCGTTTTTTCTTGTGCCGCTCATGACCTTGAAGGCTCCGACTCCGACGAGAGTAAGCAGGAGAAGGCCAGCCGGATACGCTAGCCGGTGAACCGGAGGTACGAGCAGCATAACGAACGTGTGCAGGGCCGTTAAGAAAGCACGCCTCCCCGAGCCGAGAGTGTAGGCACTCCAGAACCTGGAGAATCCGGGCGTAACATTCGGGCGGAAAAAAAGGAGGTACGACACCGCGAGGCACGTTCCAAAAATCGTAGCGGTAACAAGGCTGCGAACGCGAAGACATTCTTTGATGATTGAAGAAGACCAAGCACGGGTTCGCATGTCATTCCACGCGATTGCGAGAATCGAAGTGGCGCACCAGAATGCGCTGGTGAGCGATAGGAAGCTCCCCACGCCAGACGCAAGTACGAGCAGCCATATGGTGCGGCGATTACGGCGGTGATGCAATTCCTGAATGATGTAAATAAAGCTTGTGGCCAGCAAAAGGTCGGTGGCATATTGCTTCGCCTGCTGCGAGTACTTGATCGCCCAGTAGTTCGTGGCAAGAAAGGTGGTGGCCAAACAGGCAATTGGTGCGCTGAACATCTTTTTAGCAGCGACTCCAAACACAAGGACGGCCGCCGTGCCCGCAATGAGCGGCACAAGGCGCAAAGCGATCTCTCCGGATCCGAAGAGATGAACCGCGCCTCGCATAAGCGAAAGCACCAGGGGCGGAGTAGTTTGGGCCCATCGCGGGTAAAAGAACATTTGGCGCCAGGAAGGCTCCAAAACGGAATTGGCCACCCATGCCTCATCAAGCCAGATGCTCTTTGAAATCAACATCCAGCGAGTCGGCACACTCAGCAAAAACACAATCGTAAATGCATACAGATTGAGATTTTTAAAAATGCGATTTTTGAACCGAAGGCCTGGCCGGGTTTGTTGCGCACGCTCGCCTGCACAGGACACCATTTGAGTTCCGCCTCCGTATCGGCGGGCGTTTCAAGCCGCGTAAAGTCCCGAACCCTAACGGCTAGTACTGCCTGACTAAGCCTGCCTAAAGATTGGTAGCTGAAGGCAACGGATGATGCGCGACGCTGGCGAATGGTGCCTGACTTAACGAGTGTTGCCTGACGCCTTAGATGAGTGGTGCCTAACTACCTCTAGGGACTATGAACGCTGAGGAATGCCCGCGTTCTTCATTTTACATAACCGCAGGGTAGCTCGCAAGCCACGCTTAATGCAAGTTTCTCAAACTGTTGTGGCTTGCAGTCGCGCGATTTGCGCGTAGGCGCCGCCGCGCGACAACAACTCCGAGTGATCGCCGTATTCCACGATGCCGGTGTCATCGAGCACGATGATCTTGTCCGCGATCTTGCGCAGTGTGGCAAGGCGATGGGCGATTATGATGACCGTTTTTCCTTTCAGCAGCGGCATCAGATTCCCGAGCACTTCCTGCTCGGTTTGCGAATCGAGCGCGCTGGTGAATTCGTCGAGAATCAGGACCTTTCGATCCTCGAACGCCAGCAGCGCCTGAGCCAGCGCGATACGCTGTTGCTGCCCTTTCGACAAGGTAGAGCCGCGCTGGCCAGTTTTGGTGAAATAGCCGTCCGGCATGCGCATGATTTCGTCGTGAATGCAGGCGAGCTTTGCGGCGTCGATCGCCTGGCCGAAGTTGGCGTCGGGGCGCGCGAAGCGGATGGTATCCAGAATGGTCATGCCGGAAAAGAACACGCCTCCGTTTTGCGAAACCGATGAAAAGATCCCGCGCAATTGTTCCAGGGGCCATTCACGAATGTCCGTACCCGAAATCGCGATTCGGCCCTGCTGAACGTCGTACATACGCGACAGCACATGCTGAATCGTTGTCTTTCCGATTCCCGATCGTCCCACGATGCCCAGCACCGTCCCGGGCTCGATTTTCAAGCTGAAATTATGGAGAATATCCGGGCCATTGCCATACGCGAAGCGCACATCCTGGAACTCGATTCCGACCGCCTCCGGCATTTCGACCAAATTGACAGCGTTCGAGCGGATGGATGATCGTTCGTCGAGCAGGGTGACTAAGGTTCGGGTGGGTTCCAAACCGTCGTAAACCCTCTCGATCAAGCCCGCGTAACCGGAAAACGAGTTGAACAAATCCTCCAGCATCGCATTCAGGTACATCACCATGGCGCCGTCAAGCGAGCCTTTGCGAAATTGCCAGATCCAGATTCCTTGGCAAGCCCGCTTTGCAATCGAGAGAAGAAAGTTGCGGCGCGCCGAATAACGCGTCGCCAGCCGGACATCTTCGATGCCCTGCCCGGCGATTTCCTGCTGAAGCTGGCGGTACTCGCCGAGCATGCGTCCGGTCTGCCCGAAGTGGACAACCGGCTGCAGGTTTTCAATGCACTCCGAAAACATCCCGAAATCCCTGGCATAGTTCTGGTGGCGCGCCTTGCGGTAGGGCTGGCGGCGTTGGCTTTCCATAGCGGTGATGGCGGCGAACATGCCGGCTGCGCAGATCACAAATACTATCGTCCACGGGCTGAAATATACCAGCGGAACTAAAACCAGCAGTGTGCGGATCAGCGCCGGGCAAAGCTCCCGGCCGAAGCCTTCGACGGTTTGAACCACTTTCCCGACGGCTTCATTGATTTTTCCCGCTAGCGCGCTGGTTTGCTGCCGCTGCAGCCATTCCGCGGGCATCTCGAAAACCTTGCCTAAGGTAATGGAGCGCAAATACGCGAACATGGGGAAACTTACGCGCTGTACAAAGGAAATATTCAGGCGTAAATCCAAGCCTAGGAGGCCGGAATCGTAGAGCAAGAGGACCGCGATGCACGCCCAAATCGGCACCGAGCCGATCGACTTGTGCAGCAGCAAGACGAGCGAATATCCGCCCGCGATCAGAAGGATTTGCCGGGCGGCTACGCCCGCCAGGAAACGTAAGTAGGGACGGTGAAAAGGCTCCAACACGCCCCAGGCCTTTGGGACAACGACTCGCACTGGGGTCCTAAATTGTTTTGAATTAAACTCGATTATCCCAGGAATGTAAGTACGTTTCCAGTAGATTGGCGAAATTTAATTCGCCGTAATTCGGAGGCTATCCGACGCGCGGTTGCTCACCGCGCTGCACGGGGTTGGAATAAACGTCGGCAGGCCGGTTGGCAACCCGCCGCAGGTTTGGCAACCTGCCCCACATTCAGCTACTGCACACATGGCTTTTTGCAGGAGTAGAATAATCTAAGTTTTTTACTCTGGAGGTGCGCATGCACTGGCGAAGGATCCTTTTGCCCGTTTTATTCACGGGGATCGCGATGGCACAACAAGGCCGGCGGGTTGACGATGCGGCGTTGAAAAACACGGGCAAGACGGGTGACGAATGGATCACTTACGGGGGTACGCTCGCGGAGACTCGCTATAGTCCGCTCAACCAGATCAACGCTATGAATGCCAGCGGCTTGGGCTTGGAATGGTCATTCGATTTGGGCACCGGCGGCGGAAATCAGGAAGCCACACCTCTGTTCTGGAACAGAACGATTTACGCCGTCACCAACTGGAGCGTGGTTTACGCTATCGACGCACGCACCGGAAAGCAGCGCTGGAAGTGGGACCCCGAGATCAATCAAAACGCGGTGCGGGGAAAGATCTGCTGCGGCGTCGTGAACCGCGGCTTAGCCATCTTCCAGGGCAAAATTATCGCGGCATTAAACGATGGCCGGCTTCAGGCGCTGGATGCCGAAACGGGGAAGCCGGTTTGGGAGGCTCGGGTCTCCTACCCGCAGGATAACTACAGCATCACGATGGCTCCGCGCATTGCTAAGGGCAAGGTCATCATCGGCGTGAGCGGGTCCGAGTACCCGGTTCGCGGATTTTTCTCTGCCTTCGATGCGGAAACTGGGCATTTCGCGTGGAAGTTCTATACCGTGCCCGGCGATCCGTCGAAGCCTTTCGAAAATCCGGCGTTGAAAAAAGCGGCGGAAACATGGAGCGGCCAATGGTGGAAGCTCGGCGGCGGCGGCACGGTTTGGGACGGCATGGCGTACGATCCGGAAGCCGACCTCATCTATATCGGCACCGGCAACGGCGGGCCCTGGCCCGAAGAGCTTCGGCAATCGAAGGGCAAAGACAACCTTTATGTCTGTTCAATTCTCGCGGTGAAACCGGACACAGGCGAATTGAAGTGGTACTTCCAACCGGTGCCCGGGGATTCGTGGGATTTCGATAGTGTTCAGCAACTAATGCTGGCGGACGTTACGGTGAAGGGCCGCCAGCGCAAAGTCCTGATGCAGGCCAACAAGGACGGTTTCTATTACGTTCTGGATCGCGTCACGGGGCAATTCATTTCCGGGCAGCCTTTCGCGAAAGTCACGTGGGCCAAAGGACTGAACGAAGAAACGGGCCGGCCCATCATAAACCCCGAAGCGCATTATGGGGCGGAGGCAGTGACTCTTTCTCCGGGTCCTGGCGGGGCGCACAACTGGGCGCCAATGTCGTTCAATCCCACAACTGGATTAGTCTATATCCCAACATCGACCGATTCCAGCTCAACCTTTGCAATGGATCCCAACTTCACGGTAAAGCCGGTTGGCACGAACATCGGAATCATTCGTAATCCGGGCACGCCTGGCGGCCCTCCGCTGCCGCCGGATGTTGCGGGAGCGACCCCAAGCACGGCCAAGCTCCCGCCACCGAAGCCGCCCTCGCCACCGGCGATCGGCCCAACTCCGCCGGAGGGACAACGCGGAATGCTGGTGGCATGGGACCCGGCCACTCAGACCGAGCGCTGGCGCACTCCGGGGGGCGGCAGCATTGGAGGAGGCACCCTCACCACTGCCGGGGGCCTGGTCTTTCAGGTGATCAACGATGGGCGCCTGGTAATCTATAGCGCGGACAAAGGCGAGAAGCTTCACGAAATCCAGACCAATCTTCGGGGAGGCATGGGACCGCCGATCACCTACATGCTCGATGGAAAGCAGTACGTTGCCTTCATGGGTGGAGTCGGCGTGGTTGTTCCACGCGATGCCACGCAAACGCCGGCGACTCCGCCGCCGGCGACAACCATCTTTCCGAAGTTGCTCGTTTTCTCTATGGATGGGAAGGCGGCTCTGCCGAGCCCGCCTCCTCCGGCGCAGTGAAAGCGGGGCAGGTTGGCAACCTGCAGCGGGTTGCCAACCCGCTTGTCGGCGTTGATTCCAACGCCGCCCAGCGCGGTTGGCAACCGCGCGCCGGATGGCATCCGGCCCCAGATGTTCCGAAGTTGCTCGTTTTCTCGGTGGATGGGAAGGCGGCGCTGCCCAGCCCGCCTCCTCCGGCGCAGTGAAAGTGGGGCAGGTTGGCAACCTGCAGCGGGTTGACAACCCGCTTGCCGACGTTGATTCCAACCCCGCCCAGCGCGGTTGGCAACCGCGCGCCGGATGGCATCCGGCCCCACATGTTCCGAAGTTGCTCGTTTTCTCTATGGATGGGAAGGCGGCTCTGCCGAGCCCGCCTCCTCCGGCGCAGTAGGACCACCTGAAAGTGGGGCAGGTTGGCAACCTTGCCGGCATTTATTCCAACCCCGCCCAGCGCGGTTGGCAACCGCGCGCCGGATGGCATCCGGCCCCACTTAAATAAATGCTGTGGTCTTAATGCCGGAAATCTCAAACCGTTTCCGGCAGCGCATGTTCTTGCAGTTCACCTTGTCGTCCAGCAGAACCATATAGCTCATCGCCTTGGCGAATTTGGCGCGATCGCGTTCATCGGCGCGCGGAGGCAGGCTATCGATCTTCTTTCGGACTAACCAGCGCAAATCGTACGTATCCGCGGTTCTGCAAAAAGGGCAGTTCAGCGAGGCCGGTTTCGTCGTCTCCGACTCACGATAAAACTGCTTTTCGTCCATCTCAATGCATGATAGCGTGCACGCAGGCTGCACGCCACGTTATTACGGCCATCAAGTTGTAACCTGATTTTGCACAAATTTTCACACCACTGTAAGCGCAGTGAAACTCCCGTCCAGTACGCTTGGAGTTTTTGAAAGGAGAGGTACCTTGTCGAATCACCGCAGCCTAGCTGCAGTATTATCGTCTCTCGCCGCGTTTGCAGCTTTTCCCGCCTACGCGCAAAATATCAGCGGACGCAATGGAGTCAGCCGGGTGCTGCTTATCAGCGTCGACGGCATGCACGCCGCCGACTACCTGAACTGCACCGCCGGCGGATATTGTCCCAATCTGGCGTCGTTAGGAAAATCGAGCGTGAATTACACACGCACGTCAACATCCAAGCCGTCGGATTCGTTTCCTGGATTGATGGCTCTGGTAACGGGCGGCAGCCCTAAAACGGTCGGCGCGTTCTACGACGTTGCGTACGATCGCGTGCTGGCGCCGCCGCAAATTACAACGGGCAACGGCGTAGCCGGTGGAACCTGCACTCCAAACCAGCCTAACGGCACCACTACGGAATACGAGGAGGGCGTCGATTACGACCAAACTATGGTGAACGGCGGCGGGTACTACGCTAGTGTTACCGACGGCGGCGTACTTTCCATCAATCCGGCGCGCCTCCCGCGCGATCCGTACAATAACTGTGCTCCGGTTTATCCGTGGAATTTTATCCGCACGAATACGATTTATGGGGTAATCCATGCCGCCGGCGGGTACACGGCGTGGTCGGACAAGCATGGCGTGTATGCCGCCGTATCGGGACCAACGACAGCGAGCGATACGCTGGCCAGCAACCTGAACGACTACTATGCGCCAGACATAAATTCCAACGTAATCGCGCTTCCGGGCGTTACTACTGCTACGGGAATGGCTTGCTCGCCAATTCCCGATAACAACAATGCCGACTGGACCAGCAGTTTCCAGAACGTGCAGTGCTACGACCAACTGAAAGTCAACGCAATCCTCCATCAGATCGACGGCAAGTGGCACGACGGTTCGCATCCTGCTCCTGTGCCCACCATCTTCGGAATGAATTTTCAGGCAGTCAGCGTCGGCCAGAAGCTGATTGAGAACGGAACGAAGGGCGGCTACCTGGACGCCGCCGGAACCCCGACAGCAAGTATGAAAAGCGAGATCATGTTCGTCGACGCCGCCGTCGGACAGATGGTTTCAGAACTGAACAATCAAGGAATACTGAACAACACGATGATCATCGTCACCGCGAAGCACGGCCAGTCTCCCATTGACACAAATCGTTTTTTCCCGATCCCAGGCCACAGCGGCAAGAACGGAAGCTCCCCGGCAAACGTAATCCAGCAGTACCTTCCCTTCTCCGAGTCCCCTGCCAATCCTAATGGCATCGGCCCCACGGAAGATGACATTTCGCAGTTGTGGCTGGCGCATTCCACCGATCTGCAGTCGGCTGTTTCGCTTTTACAGCAGAACGCAGCCTCGGCCGGCATCAGCCAGATTTATTACGGCGCCACGCTGAACCAAATGTTCAATGCGCCCGGAATTCCGGCGAGCCCGAGTCCGTTGCCTGTATCCGCGCCGCCGACTTCGGGCCCCGACCCCCGAACGCCGGACATCATCGTGCAGCCCAATGTCGGCGTGGTTTATACCGGCAGCACCAAAAAACAATCCGAGCACGGAGGTTTCGCGCAAGACGATACGAACGTAATGCTTATGGTATGGAAGCCGAACCTTGCTCCTGCCACTGTGACCACCTTTGTCGAGACGATGCAAGTGGCGCCGACGATTCTGAAGGCCCTCGGCCTTGATCCGAATTCGCTTCAAGCGGTGAAGGCCGAAGGCACACAGGTGTTGCCCGGGTTGAACCTGCAATAATCCAAAAGCGCAGGCGACTTTCAAACCGGCCGCCTGCGCCACCGGCCCCATCCGCTTCGCCGTTCGCCGGTTATTACCGGCGCGTAATACCGTCCCCGGCTAGAATGGTCTGGTCGCTATGGAAACCGCCATCCAGGTCAGAGGGCTACGCAAATCTTATGGAGACTTTGAGGCTGTGCGCGGGATTGATTTCGAGGTCGCGCAAGGCGAAGTGTTCGGGCTGCTCGGGCCGAACGGCGCCGGAAAAACAACCACGGTCGAGATCCTGGAGGGATTGCGGCCCCGGAGCGCCGGCGAAGTTAACGTCATTGGCCGCGACCCGGCGGAGGACGTCCGCGCGCTGAAGGATCGCATCGGCGTGTGCCTGCAAGCGACAAATCTGCCCGATAAAGTCAAGGTTCATGAAGCGCTGGAGTGGTTCGCTTCCTTCTACTCACGCCGGGCAGATTGCGCAAAGCTGCTGGAGCGGTTGCAGCTAACGGAGAAGCGGAACGAGTTCTACTCGAAGCTTTCCGGCGGCCAGAAGCAGCGCGTCGCGCTTGCGCTGGCGATGGTCAACGATCCTCAGTTGATGTTCCTTGACGAGCCGACCACCGGACTCGACCCTCAAGTGCGGCACGAAATTCACGCGCTTATAAGCGAGCTGCGCGAAAACAAGCGCACGATTCTTCTTACGACGCATTACATTGAAGAGGCGGAGCGCCTGTGCGATCGTGTCGCGATTATCGATCAAGGCCGGATTATCGCGATGGGCACTCCACGCGAGATTCAGGCGGCAACGCTCGGCCATTCGCGGATCGAGATCCTCACGGGCCGGCCACTGCCCGCCGAGATCCCGGAGTTTTTCGAAGCCGAGCGCCATACGGTGAACGGCGATCGCAAACTCCTCACCGTCTACTCATCGAAACCGGCCAGGACGCTGCCGGACGTAGTTAAATGGATCGATCAAATCGGTCTGGATCTCGAAGATATTCATCTGAAGCGGCCGACGCTCGAGGACGTCTTCATTGAATTAACAGGAAAGCGGCTGAGGGATTAACAAAAATGAACGCATACCTTTCCCAAATCCGCATGAACCTGCGGCTCAGCCTGCGCGACCGCACAGTGCTGTTCTTCAACTACATCTTTCCGCTGTTCTTTTTCTTCATGTTCGGCCAAATATTTCACGCGCGGGAAGGCGGGATGACGCAGGTGGTCAGCATCGTTCTAACCATCGGGATTTTGGGAACCGGGCTGATGGGCGCGGGAATCCGCGCCGCCGCCGACCGCGAGCAAAATATTCTGCGCCGCTTCAAAGTTGCGCCCATCACGGCCGCGCCGATTCTTGTCTCGTCCATGGTTACGGGCCTGCTGCAATTTCTGCCCCAGGTTGTGATTGTGCTGTTGCTGGCGCGAACCATATACAAAATGCCGCGCGTGGAGCATACGGCGTCGTTGTTCCTGTTCCTTTCAATCGGCGTGATGGCGTTCCGCGCCATAGGCGGCATCATTGCCGCCGTGGTGAATTCGATGCAGGAGAGCCAGATTCTGGTCCAACTCTTGTATATGCCCATGCTGCTGCTAGGCGGCGTGATCCCGGTGCAAGTGATGCCCAACTGGCTACAGACCGCGGCTCAGTTTGTTCCTTCCACGCATCTCGCTACCGGAATGCAGGCCATTCTGTTGGAACACGGAAACTTTCAAGATAATCTGGCCGCGGCGGGAGCGCTGGTGCTTACCGCCCTTGTCGGAACGTTTCTCGGCGTGAAGCTATTTCGCTGGGAAAAGGACGAGAAGATGAAGCCCGCGGCGAAACTGTGGGTGCTTGCGGTTCTGGCTCCGTTCCTGGTTATGGGAGTGTGGCAGGCGCACGCAAAGGACAACATTACACGCCAGAAGATCCTCGCGCGGGATCTGGAGCGCAAGGGAACGTGGATGATCCATGACGCCCGCCTGTTCATCGGGGATGGGCGCGTGGTCGAACGCGGCTCGGTTCTGGTTAAAGACGGCAGGATTGCAAAAATCTTCGAGGGCGATGCTCCGGAGGCGAAGTCGCTCGATGCGAACGTAATCGAAGGCGCAGGCAAGACCCTGTTGCCGGGTTTAATCGACGTACATGTCCATCTAGGCGCGAACGGAGGAATTTCGGCGGAGGCATACACAAATGCCGGCGGCATGGATCGCGAGCTGGCCGCGTATTTGTATAGCGGTGTAACCGCGGTAAAGAGCGCCGGCGACGGGCTGGACGATGTTCTGAAGCTGCGCTCCGACGTCAACTCGGGGGAAAAACTGGGCGCCGAGCTGTTTGTTGTCGGTCCCATGTTCACCACCGAAGGAGGGCACGGAACCGAAATTCTGAAGTATATGCCCGACGCGATCCGCCCGGCCGTGGAGCCCATGCTGCTGCGGCTGCCAAAAACACCGGAGGAAGCCAAGGCGCAGGTCGCCGAGCTGAAGCGGCAGCATGTGGATGGAATCAAGGCCATTCTCGAAGCGGGCGCCGGGACAATGCGCTTCAACCGCATGGATCCTGCGATTGTTAAGGCCATTGGAGAAGCGGCTCGCGAGGCGGGGCTGCCTTTGGTTGTGCATACGGGCGATGCACGCGATGTCGCGGATGCTTTAGATGCAGGCGCGAATGGAATCGAGCACGGGTCGTTTCGAGAGGCCATCCCAGACGCTCTTTTCGCGCGCATGAAACAACAAGGCGCAACCTATGACCCGACGCTTATCGTGGTCGAGGCGATTTCAGCTCTGGCCAACGGAAGCACCGCGCCCGTCGTACGTCCGCTGGTCCAGCAGGCGGCGCCTCCTAAACTCCTCGCCTCGATTGAGGCCGCGGTCAAGTCGGGGCAATTCGCCTCGATGCGCGCCGCGTATAGCGGAATGCCGTGGAGCCTGGACCAAGGAAAGAAGAATCTGATCGCCGCTCGCCGCGCCGGAGTGATGCTGGTCACAGGGACTGACGCCGGCAATCCGTTGACGCTGCACGGGCCGGGCGTGCATCGCGAAATGCAGCTTTGGGTGGAAGCGGGGATCGCTCCCGCGGATGCGCTTCAAGCGGCTACTTATGACGGCGCTCGCTTGTTGGGCGCCGCGAATCGCATCGGCCTGATTCAGCCGGGTTATGAAGCCAGTCTGCTGTTGGTGGACGGCAATCCCCTGCAGGAAATCTCCGCTACGGAAAGAATTTCTACTTTGCTCTTCAAGGGGGAGAGGGTGAATCGCTCCGACCTGTTCGAGAATCGTTGAAAATGGACGAGCAGTCTCCCGCGATCGAAGTCCACGATTTAAGCAAACTGTATGGCTTCAAAGCCGCCGTGGATGCGTTGACATTTTCGGTGCCGCGCGGCTGCTTCTTCGGCTTTCTCGGCCCGAACGGCGCGGGAAAAACGACCACCATCCGGATGTTGATGGGGCTTGCGCCGCCGACTTCGGGTTCGATCAGCCTGCTTGGCCTGCCGATGCCCGAGCGGGCGATCGAGGTCAAACAGCAGATCGGACTTGTGCCGGACGAATCGCTGCTTTTCGATCACCTCACCGGCGGAGAGTTCATCGAGTTCGCCGGCCGCATTTACGGATTGCAGCGCCTTGTGGCGAAAGAGCGCGCATCGGAGCTTCTGGATTTATTTGAGCTGCACGATGCGCGGAACAAGCTAATCTCCGAATACTCGAAAGGAATGCGGAAACGCACCGCGATGGCAGCCGCGCTGATTCACCGGCCGCGCCTATTTCTGATGGACGAGCCTTTTGAAGGAGTGGACGCGATGGGGGCGAGGCTGATGAAGGATATTCTCCTCGAACAGGTCCGGCACGGCGCGACGATTTTCCTGACTTCGCACGTGCTCGAAGTAGTCGAGCGCTTGTGCGATCGGGTGGCCATCATCAATGAAGGCAAACTGGTGGTGGAGGATTCGATGGAGCGGCTGCGCGGCTCCGGAACGCTGGAGGACGCTTTCTTGCGCGCCGTGGGCGTGGAGCGCGCGGTGGAAACTCTCGACTGGCTGTGACGTGCAAGAGGGGATCGGCAGGAACCGGGCTGGCCGGTTTGGCAACCCGCCGCAGGTTTGGCAACCTGCCCCACTGCTTGGCTACGCTATGAATCAAATCCGAGCCATCCTGTGGGCGCAGTGGCGGAGCATGCGGAATTTCTATCCGCGCGGCGGTTCCGTGCTGGCCACCGGCGTCATTATTATCTGGTATGGCCTATGGATGGTGGGTGCTGCCGCAATCGCCCGCGCTTTAGCTGAGCCGGCCATAACGGACGAGCTTCACACGGCGTTTCCAATCGCATTCTTTTTCGTGTTCGTGTACTGGCAAGTGGTGCCCCTGCTCGTCGCAGCCACTGGAGCGTCCCTGGATTTGAAAAAGCTACAGGGTTATCCAATCCCCACGCGGCAACTGTTCATCGTGGAAGTCCTGCTGCGCGCCACGGCATCACTTGAAATGTTTGTGGTCCTGTTGGGCGCGAGTGCCGGCATACTGCTGAATCCGCGCCTGGCGAAGACCGGCCTCATTGCGATTCTGCTGTATGTTGTGTTCAATCTTTACCTGGCGCTCGGCTTGCGCGATTTGCTGGGCCGGCTTTTGTCGCGGAGGCGAATCCGTGAAATCGTGCTTTTGATCTTGTTTCTTGGGATAGCGTCGATTCAGTTCATTGCCTTTCGCACCCGGCAGCTCGGACGAACCTTTGATCCCGTGGGCGGCATCGTAAGTCTGCCGGTTTGGCCTTGGACCGCAGCCGCGCGGACCGCGCAGAACGAAGCAGCTCTGAAATCATTCGGCATTCTGGCGGCATGGTGCCTTGTTGCGGGCGCGTTCGGATTATGGCAGTTTTCGCGATCGCTTAGCTTCGACGCCGACGCGGCGAACGCCACCGTTCTCAGACGCTCCGGCCGGCCGGGTTTACTGGAGCGCTTCTACCGCTTTCCCGCGCTGGTATTCGCCGATCCGCTGGGCGCACTGGTCGAAAAGGATGTCCGCTTTCTCGCGCGCTCACCGCGCTTCCGCATGGTTTTTTTCATGGGATTCACATTTGGATTGGTAGTCTGGCTGCCGACCGCATTCGGCCGGCCAGGCGGCGCTCACTCGTTCTTCGCGACGAATTATTTGACGATGGTCAGCCTATATTCGCTCCTTCTGCTGAGCGAAGTCTGTTTGTGGAATTCGTTTGGATTCGACCGCTCCGCCGCGCAGATCTATTTTCTGGCTCCGCTGCCGTTTTCAAAAGTTCTGATCGGAAAAAACCTGTGCGCGGCAATTTTTATATCCCTCGAAATCGCGATCGTAACCATCGCTTGCGTTCTGCTCCGCATGCCGATCGATATGCGGCGGCTGGGCGAGGCGCTCGCGGTCGTGGTGGTCACCAGCATTTTTCAATTCGCGGCAGGCAATTTAATGTCGGTGAGAGAAGCGCGCGGCGTAAATCCCGACTCGTCGATGCGCCACAACACGACTGGCCGCACGCAGGCGTTCATGCTGCTGGTGCAGCCGCTCGCGTTCCTTCCGGCGGCGTTCGCGTTTCTGGCGAGATTCGCGTTCGATAGCGAAGCGGCGTTCTTCGGAGTGCTGGCATTCGATGCGATCGTGGGGATTATCGTTTACCGGATCGCACTCGAATCCGCCGTCGAGTTCGCATCGCGCGAGAAGGAGAGATTCCTGACTGCGCTAGCGGCCGGCGCCGGCCCGATTTCCTAGCGTCAACTGACGGGATTCGAGCGCGAGCAGCGCTTCCTTCGTGGGTAAGCCACCGCCGAAGCCCGTAAGCTTGCCGTTGGCTCCGATCACGCGATGGCACGGAATAACAATGGGAATCGGATTTTGCCCATTGGCTGCGCCGACAGCGCGGGAAGCTTTCGGACTTCCCACGCGGCGCGCGAGCTCGCCGTAAGAAATGGTCTGGCCGTAAGGGATGTCTTGAAGCTTGCGCCAGACGCTCTTCTGGAATTGAGTGCCTTCGGGGAGCAGCGGAAGATCGAATTCCATGCGTCTGCCGTCGAAATATTCTTTTAACTGGCGCGCTGATTCCCGAAGGGGTCCGGTGGCGCCTTCAATCCAACCTGCATCGGCCGAGGCCGCGGCGCCCTTCTCCGGAAAGCGGATATGCCTTACCGAGTCCGCGTCGCCCGCGATCAGCAATTTTCCAATGGGTGTTTCGATATAAAAATAGTTCATTGTAAATCCAATTTCTGGCGAACCAAATTGACAATTTTCAATAGAGCCGCCGGTTCGGGGAAATCGATGTGCAACTCGACTTCATTCTTGCCATGGATGGGCCGAACTGCAATTGCTCCTGTGCGGCCGCCCAAGGAAACTCTGCGCCGGTATTCGCGCGGGGCGGCGGGAGGCCGATAGGAGAGGCGAAAAACGTACTCACCGGGGGCCCTATGCACGCGGCTCGCAGCCGAGGCCGAACGCAGCTCGCTGGGCGTGCGGCCATAGAGCGTCCGGAACGTCGCGTTGAAGCGGCGAATGCTGGAGAACCCCGATGCCAGCGCGACTTCCGTCATGGGCAAGTCGGTGTCGTCGATCAACCGTTTGGCGAAGTGCACCCTGCGCGTTTGCGCGACGGCAACGGGTGTCGCCCCCAGATGCCGGAGAAACAAACGCCGCAGATGACGGGAGCCGATGCCCAGCCGCCCAGCGAGATCATCGACACTCGCATCGTCCAACGCACCTTCACCGATCAACTTCAAAGCCCGCGAAACGCTTGAGGAACTACCCATCCATGCGGGCGTCCCCGGCGATGCTTCCGGGCGGCAGCGCAAGCATGGCCGGAATCCCGCTTCGGCGGCCGCGGCGGCGGACTGGAAAAATCGAACATTGGCGGGTTTCGGAGAAGGCGCGGGGCAGATCGGCCGGCAGTAGATTCCCGTGGAAGTAACGCCGATGAAGAACCGGCCGTCGTAGCGCGCGTCGCGCGCCAGCCGGGCTTTTTCGAATTCCGCGACATCCATGCCTTCATTATGTGGGAGGCCTGGAGATGGAACTGGCCGTTTTCGGACTTGATAGATAGAGTGCGATTTGCCGGCTTAAGTGGGGACGGGGGCGCGGTCCGCGGCTGGCCAGTCGGGGATTAGGCGCGCCTGCTCCCGGCACTAGCGCTAAATTGCAGGACTTCACGTAACCGTCCAGGCGGGCTGAAGCCCGCCGCACGCTGGCAGCCTACCCCACCAGCGGGCTATATGGCAACTTCTGCAATCGGGACAATCGCAGCCGCGGCCGAAATCGACGAGACTATTATCAAGAATGCATCGCGTGGTAATCGTCGGCGGCGGCTTCGGCGGTCTGGCAGCCGCGAAGGCGATACGCTACGCTCCGGTCGAAGTGACGGTGGTGGACCGGCGCAATTTCCATCTCTTCCAGCCCCTCTTGTATCAGGTAGCGACCGGATCGCTGTCGCCGAGCGAAATCGCGACTCCGTTGAGGACTTTGGTGCGGAATCAAAAAAACGTTCGCGTGGCCATGGATGAAGCGGTTTATCTGGATACCAAGAACCGCCGCCTGGTTCTTTCCAGCGAGACCATCCCTTACGATTCGCTGATCGTCGCGACCGGAGCGCAGAATCATTTCTTCGGCCACGGCGAGTGGGAACAATCGGCGCCCGGCCTCAAAACGATCGAAGATGCGACGCGCATCCGCCATAAGATTTTGGAGGCGTTCGAGAAGGCCGAACTGGAGCGCGACCCGGATGCGCGCCGAGCTTGGCTCACATTCGTCCTGGTGGGCGGCGGCGCCACGGGTGTAGAACTCGCCGGGGCGTTGGCCGAAATTGCGAACGATACTCTGCGGGACGATTTCCGCTCCATTCGTCCGGAAGAATCTCAGATCCTATTACTGGAGGGCGCAGACAGGCTTTTACAGAGCTTTCCCGAGGATCTTTCCAAGGCCGCCGAGCAATCATTGGCGCGGCTCGGCGTACAGGTCCGGACACGTGTTCGAGTAACCGCGATTGACGCCGATGGGGTCACTTTGTCCTCACAGCAGCGTCCGGAAACCATCGCATCGAAAACAGTGATTTGGGCGGCGGGCGTTGCGCCTTCCGATTTCACCGGCATCGTTGCGCGCGCGACGGGCGCTGCCACCGATCGAGCCGGCCGAATCTGCGTTCAATCCGATCTCACGGTTTCCGGGTATCCGGAAATTTTCGTGATTGGCGATGCAGCGCACCTGGAGTGGAAGGGAGCACCGCTGCCTGGAATTGCTCCCGTCGCGATGCAGCAGGGCAGGCAGGCGGCTGAGGCGATTATGGAACGCTTACGCGGCTATCCGGCGCCGGAATTCCGCTACCGCAATAAGGGAAACCTGGCAGTGATCGGACGCAATGCCGCGGTCGCAGACTTCGGACGCTTGAGATTTCACGGCCGGCCGGCGTGGCTGCTATGGCTGTTCGTCCATTTGATGTACCTCGCCGAATTTCGGAACCGGCTGATCGTGTTTATCCGTTGGGGTTTTTCATACCTGACCTTCGATCGAGGCGCGAGATTGATTACGGGGGCCGCCGACGCTCCCGCCTCAGCCGCCCGGCGTTGAAACTCTACTCTTCTGTGACTAAGGCCCTTACCTCGAACGCGCGCTTCCGCGCTGTGGCGACCACCTCCCCTCGATACTTCAATTTCCCGTTTACCAACAGGTCCACTGGTTTCGATAGCGGATAGTCGAATGCGAGAACATCTCCGTTTTCCAGGTCGAGCAGCTCCCCGACATTCAAGGTCGGTCCGTGCAGGCGCACGTCGGTCTGCAGGATCGCGGGGCGAATTAGCCGCAGCACGCGTGCCCGCTCTTCTTCGGTTGCCTGGGTTTTGCGGACGCTCCACTGTTGATCGAATTTCTGCCGCAGCATCTTAACGATGATGGACGGTATACCGATATTCATCATGCCCGCTCGATCGCCGATGCGAACTTCCAAGCTGATTGCGACCACCGCTTCATTCGGCGCGAGGATCTGAAGCACCTGCGGTTCTGTTTCGTGGGCGTCAATCGAGAATTCGAGCGCCGTCACGGGATGCCAGGACGCGCGCAGATCGTGAAGGATTACATGCAGCAACCCCTCGAGAATACTCTGCTCGATTTCTGTGATCTCGCGAGTCAGAT
>JAFAQY010000069.1 GCA_019261985.1 Bryobacterales bacterium
TGGCGGGCTGCTCTTCGCGCTGTTCCTGTTCGGGTGGGGGCTATCGATGTTGTGGGGTCCCGTTGGCGACCGGTTCGGCAGAGTGAAGACGCTGATGCTCACTATTCTTTGCTACTCCGTTTTCACCTTCGCGGGAGCGATCGCGACGAGCGTTTGGCAATTGGCCTTGTTCCGGCTTCTGGCGGGTGTGGGGATCGGCGGTGAGTGGACCCTCGGCGGGACGTTTGTCGCCGAGGAGTGGCCGGAATCGCGCCGCAAGATGGGGGCAGGGCTGATGCAGACCGGATACTACTTCGGCATTCTTATGGCGGCGCTGCTGAACGCGACAATCGGCGCGGCATTCGGATGGCGCGTCATGTTCGCCATCGGGGGATTGCCCGCCTTTCTCGTTTTGTTGATCAATAAGGGAGTGCATGAGCCTTCGCGGTGGAAACCGCCGGAGTCGGCGCGGCGCGCAATGGCGATGCTGTTTTCGCCGGAGTACCGGAGACGGACGCTGTTGAACGCGATCTATCTGTTGGTGTCGATCGCGGGTTTATGGGCGGGCACGGTTTACGTTCCCTCGGGAGCCGCCTTCCTGGCATCCAAAGCAGGCGCTAACGCTTTAGAGGCTACTCGCATGGGTTCGTATGCCACGGTGCTGGTCGCTGTCACGACGATCTTGGGTTGCGTGGCGCTTCCGCCGCTGGCGGAGCGGTTCGGCCGCCGCTGGACGCTGGCCGCTTATTTTCTGCTGATGTTTGTCGCGATCGCTTATGGATTCGGATACGCATATTATTTAGAGAGCAACGCGCTGGGGTGGTTCCTGGCGAGCCTGGCCGTGCTGGGCTTCGGCGGCGCGAACTTTACTATGTACTCGCTGTGGCTGCCGGAACAATACCGCACGGAATGCCGCGCCAGCGCCTTCGGATTCGCGACCTCCGCGGGACGCTTTCTAGGCGCGGGCGTGACGCTGCTGGTGGGATGGGCCGTGGGACGCATGCAGACCATCGGGACCCCGGTCGCGTTTACCTCACTCGCATTCCTGGTGGGCATCTTCCTGTTACCTTGGGGGGTGGAAACTAAGGGGCAGGAACTACCGGATTGAATCTACGTCAAATTTTCGATCTTTCGCTGGTGAAGCGGCGCGATCAGCCGGGGCTCGAATGGGGCGGATCGGTTTACACTTTCGGCGAACTCGACGCGCGCAGTAATCGTATCGCGCATGCGCTTAGGGCGCGGGGATTGACGCAAGGCGACCGGCTCTGTGTGTACCTCGCGAATCGCATCGAATTCATCGATCTGTTTCTTGCGGCTATTAAACTGGGCGCGATATTCGTTCCGGTGAACATCCTTTATCGCGAGCGGGAGCTATCGCACATCCGCGCGGATGCAGAGCCGAAACTTTTCGTGACAGAAGCTGAACTGCCGGCGTTGATCGCCGAAGCGGAATCTCAGCCGGACACGCTTGAGTCGCTGCCGCTTGAGGGGGACGCTCCCGCGGCGCTGGTTTACACGTCTGGAACGACGGGGACCAGCAAAGGCGCGATCCTCACGCACAATAATTTCAGCGCCAACGCAATGAATCTCACCGGCTGCTGGCAGATCACGGATCGCGACCGGTTCCTGTTGGCCCTGCCGCTTTTCCATGTACACGCCCTCGGGAATGGAGTGCACTGCTGGCTGGTGTCCGGTTGCCGCATGCGGCTGCTGGAGCGCTTTGAACATCAAACTGCCGCGGCCGTGTTCCTGGATTTCAAACCGACGCTGTTTTTCGGCGTGCCGACCGTTTACGTTCGCCTGCTAGAAACAGCCCTGGATGCCGCGCGCGAGATAGGGGCTCGAATGCGGCTGTTCGTCTCCGGCTCGGCGCCGCTCCCGGCGCATGTACTGGAGGAATTTCGCGAGAAATTCGGCCACACCATATTGGAGCGGTACGGCATGACCGAAACTCTTATGAACATCTCGAATCCGTACGCGGGCGCGAGAAGGCCCGGCAGCGTGGGAATGCCATTGCCGGGAGTTTCCGTGCGAATCGACGAATCTACCGGGGAACTGCTGTTAAAAGGCCCGAATGTGTTCACCGGCTACTGGAAGCGAGAAGACGCGACGCGCGAGGCCTTTGTGGACGGCTGGTTCAAGACCGGCGACATCGCCACGCGATCGGCGGACGGCTACTACACGCTGCATGGCAGGCGCAGCGATCTGATCATTTCCGGCGGGTTCAATATCTATCCGCGCGAGATCGAGGAGTTCCTGATGGAACAACCGGAAGTGGCGGAAGCCGCGGTGGTCGGTGAACCAGACCGCGTGCGAGGCGAGATTCCCATAGCATATTTGGCGCCGCGAGGCATTTGCGACTGCTCCGTTCTGGAGGCGCGCTGCCGCGAAAAACTGGCATCGTTCAAGATTCCGCGGCGGTTTGAATTGGTTGAGACGCTGCCGCGGAACGCGCTAGGCAAAGTTCAGAAACACCTGCTGGCGAGGGCATCGCAAAGCTAAATGGCCCGCGTTCTGATGGTGGCTTCCGAAGCCGCGCCCTTCGCCAAATCCGGAGGATTAGGCGATGTTTTGGGATCGCTTCCTCCAGCGCTGGCGCGCTTGGGGGATGAGGTCGCGGTCGTGTTGCCGCGGTACCGCGGGATGACTCTTCCGCGAGAGCGCATCTGGGATAGTTTGCCCATCCAAGCCGGCGCATTCTTTTACTTCACGGGTATCGACCAAGTGGTTCGCCAGGGAGTGCGGTACATGTTTGTCGATTGTCCGGTGCTCTATGACCGGCCGGGATTTTATGCGGATTCGACGGGCGATTACATCGACAACCATATTCGCTTCGGGGTGCTGTGCCAAGCCGCGCTGAACATATCGCGCCACATTTTCCGGGCGGATGTTCTGCACGCCCATGACTGGCAAGCTGGCCTGGTACCGGTATATCTGCGTGAGAATTACTCCGGCGATCCAACGTTTTTCAAGATGCGCTCCGTTTTCACGATTCATAATCTCGGATATCAGGGGCAGTTTCCGGCCCGCGCGTTATCCGATCTGACGTTGGACCGCCGCCTGTTCCACCTGGAGGGCCTTGAATTTTACGGGGGCTTGAACTTCTTGAAAGCCGGTGTGGTTTGGGCGGATGCGGTTACAACCGTCAGTCCCACTTACGCTCGCGAAATTCAAACGCCGGAATACGGCTTCAACATGGATGGGCTGCTGCGGTCCCGATCCACGAAACTTAGCGGCATCCTGAACGGCGCCGACTATAACGAATGGAACCCTGAAACCGACAGCTATATTACGGCGCACTATTCGCTGGAGAATTTAGCGCCGAAGCGTGCATGTAAGCTGGACCTTCTGCGCGAAATGCGCTTGCCGTCCGATCCGGACCGGCCGGTATTCGGGATCGTGTCGCGTCTGGCGCCTCAAAAAGGGATGGACTTAGTGGCGGCGGCAGTACCGAGCCTGGTGGACCGCGGCGCTTTCGTCGTGGCCCTGGGCTCGGGTGACAGCGGGCTGGAACGCGCATTTCGTTCCCTGAGCGATTCTTTTGCTTCGAGAGTTTCCGTGCGCATCGGGTACGACGAAGGCCTGGCGCACAGAATCGAGGCCGGCGCGGACTTATTTCTAATGCCGAGCCGTTATGAGCCCTGCGGTTTAAATCAGATCTACAGCCTGCGATACGGCACCGTTCCAGTGGTGCGCGCAACCGGGGGTTTGGAAGACACCGTGGACGATGAGACCGGGTTCAAATTCCGCTCGGTGTCCGCTACCGAATTAGCCGCCGCTGCGCATGCCGCTCTCGAGGCGTTTCATGACCGCGCAGCTTGGATGGCTCGCATGCGGCTCGGGATGTCAAAGGATTTTTCGTGGGATGCTTCGGCGCGGGCGTATCACAGGTTGTATGAAACGGCGGGCGTCTAGAAATCTACCCGCGCTCTTCCAGGTGCTTTAAACGGGCGTCGATGACCTCTTCGACGCGGCGAAGCTCGGCGCGCCATAGGTCGCGCATGTCGTCGAAACGATTTTCGATCGCGTCTAAGCGCGAGTTCACGGCGTCGAACTTGGAATTGGCGAGTGCAATGAGGATTCCGACGATGGTGGCGTTAAACAGCATGGGAATTCCGATGGCGAGATAGAGCTGTTCGTTGGTCACCAAATATAGTGCGCTCCGCTGGTCACAATCTTGCACAGAGTGATGCCGCAATTGCGGATGAAGGCGAATTCCGCGATTTTGCTGAACGGCGCAGTTCAGTCGTCCGCGCAAGCGGCGCGGATTGCTAGCCGCGCTCTTCCAAGTGCTTTAAACGGGCGTCAATGACCTCTTCGACGCGGCGAAGCTCGGCGCGCCATAGGTCGCGCATGTCGTCGAAGCGATTTTCGATCGCGTCCAATCGCGAGTTCACGGCGTCGAATTTGGCGTTTACAGAGTCAAACTTGGTGTTCACTCCATCAAACTTGGTGTTCACTCCATCGAACTTGGCGTTGACAGCCTCGAATTTGGAGTTTACGAACGCTATCAGGACCCCGAGGATGGTGGCATTAAAGAGCATCGGAATACCGATGGCGAGATAGAGCTGTTCGTTGGTCACCAAAGATAGTGCGCTCCGCTGGTCACAATTCTCGCACAAGGTGAATGCCGCAATTGCGGATGAAGGGGAATTCATACACCGGCGTTCCGCGGTCCGGCAGATGCGGTAATATCAGTTCTACCCGCGTTCACCGCCCCACGGCTGGGGTGGAGGTGAAACTCTGTCATTTCCCGCGCGTCCTTAATGACGCGTTGTTCTGGAAGTGCAAGGAGGGCGGGTAGTGGCACAGCCACAGCAGAATCCGGGCGAACCCAAACTCAGCGGTCAAACCATCATCGGCGAGCTACTCCGGAATATGGAACTCGGCCGGTTTGAGCTGGCTTATTCCGTCCTGCTGCCCTGCGTTTTCCGGGTGTACCTCAACCCGGAAGATCATGCGCGTCTGGCCGGCGTTGTCGATCTAATCGTCGAAGACGCGGCACGGGCGCTTCGCAGCCGCGTGGCCGAATTGAACCGCCACGCAGGCAACGGCATGTTGCGCCGCGCTCCCAAAAATAAAAAAGAGTTCAAAATTGCGTGCCGCGATTGGATTATCGATTTACTTCCCGATCCCGAAGTCCCGGCGGGCAATGTCGAAATTCACTCCGAACTGAACGAAATCCCGCAGCCGGGCTATCGGGGAGTTAAGACAACGCTCACCGGCCGCGATCCCACCGTCACTTCGCAACGCGTTACGGCGCCCTCCGATACCCGTCGCGCCGGTGAACGCGTCTACGCGGAGATCCACTACGAAGACGATTCCGGACCGCAGACCTTGTTGGTTACTCAGAATGAGGTCCGCGTGGGGCGTGGCGGGGACAATCAGCCGATGGATCTGGCGCTGTACGCGAGCGACGAGGTCTCGCGCGAGCACTTATTGCTTCGGCGCGATCCCGCGACGGGCGTCTTCGTGATCATCGACCAGAGCACGAATGGCACCTGGGTGGATGGCCGGCGGCTGAAGCGCGGCGTGGAAGAAGTTCTGCCCGATCAGGCTCAGATTAAGGTCGCCGAAGTGGTCAGCTTGGTATTTGAGGTTCGCAAATGACTCTGCTGTACAGCGCGCATGTTCCTTTTGTGGCCGTGTTTCTTGTGTTTGTCGCTGCCTTGGCGGGTGTGCATTGGAGGCGGCGATGACTGGCGCGGTCACATGGACGGCCGGCATTGCAACTCACCCTGGGCTGCTGCGCTCCAACAATGAAGATCGCGTCTTTGTGGACGAGACGGACGGAATTTTTCTTGTGGTGGATGGAATCGGCGGCCAGGCGGCGGGCGAGACCGCCGCGGAAACGGCAGTGCGCGTCATCGCGGAACAGCTTGCGCATTCGAACGGCAGCGCCGAAGAACGAGTGCGCGGGTCCATTACCGCGGCCAACAACGAAATCTTCGACCTGGCGCAAGCTCAACAAGACTGGCGGGGCATGGCATGCGTCCTGACGCTGGCGGTCATCGACGACGATCGTGTTGTGGTGGGGCACGTCGGCGATTCGCGCCTGTATGTAATGCAAGGCGGCAAGCTGCGCAAGCTGACCTCCGACCACTCGCCTGTCGGCGAGCGCGAAGACCAGGGCGAGATCAGCGAACGTGAAGCGATGGCGGACCCTCGCCGTAACCAGGTCTTTAGGGATGTGGGATCGCGTCCGCGCCAGCCCGACGAAGACGACTTCATCGAAGTGCACAGCTTTCCGTTCCGCGCGGACGCGGCGCTGCTGCTGTGTAGCGATGGGCTGAGCGATTGCGTGCCTTCGATCGATATCACCGCGATTATAGAAACCTACGACGGGGATGCCGAAGCAGTCAGCCAGCGTTTAACGGATGCGGCGAACGAGGCCGGGGGTAAGGACAATATCAGCGTTATTTTCGTCGCGGGCGCGGATTTCTCGGGCGCCGCGGCGGCACGGGCGCGCCGGCGTCATGCCATCACGCGCCTGCGGCAGAAACCCTGGAAAATCGCGCTGAGCCGGGCGGTTTGGCTTTTAGGCGGAATGCTGATGGGAACAGCGCTGTGGGCGTTTCTGAATCGCAGCACGCTAGATCATTCGCAAGGCGCGAGCCGCCGCATCGCGGTGGCCGCGTCCGATCCGCGAGCGATTGCTTCCGCGCTTAGCGTGGCGCAGCCTGGCGATACTCTGGACGTCGCTCCCGGCGAATATTTTGGGCCTATCGAAATGCGCGATGAGATCAACCTGATCAGCCGGACGCCAGGGGCGGCAATCATTCGACTCGACCCAGCGGCAGTGGCGGATGCCGGCATCGCCTTTGCGGCGCGAGGCATTCACCACGGCCGGATCAGCGGCTTCCGGATTGCGGGCAGCAAGGCAGTACCGCTTGCCACCGGAATTCTTGTGGACGGCGCCAATCTCGAAATCGACGACGTTGATATTTCAGGCGCTGCGGACTGCGCCATTCGCATCGTGTCGGGTTCGTCGCCCGTAATCCACGCGAGCGATCTGCACGATAACCCGGGCTGCGGGATTTGGATTGGAGGCGACAGCTCACCGCAGATTGCCGGAAACCGGATTGCCGGCAACGGAATCGCAAGGGACGCGCCGCGGGCGGGAATCGAACTTCATCCCCCCGCGGCGCCCACGATTGAGCGCAACATTATTACGGGCAATGGCGCGCCTAACGTTGAAGAAGATATCGGCCGCGCCAACGTCACCGGGGAGGGCAAGCCATGATGGTGCGCAAGCGCTTCGACCAGTATGAAATTGTTCGCAAGCTCGGCCGCAGCATGACCGACGTGTATCTGGCTCGTGACACCGAGACGGATCGGCGGGTGGTGCTGAAGCTGGTGGAGCAATCGGGCGATCAGTTCACGCAAATTGTCATAGAGGCGGAGCGCCGCGGGGCTGAGATTCAGAAGCAACTCCATGACGCCGATCCTCGCATCCTCGAGGTGTACGAATTCGGCGAACGCAACGGCTGTTTCTTCGTTGCGATGGAGCATTGCGAAGGACGGAGCATTGCTGAAATTCTCGAGGTGGAGCGCCGCTTGGATCCGCAGCGCGCCGCGCGTTATGCAGTCGAGGTTCTGTCCCAATTGGACCGGCTGCACTCTTTCGTAACCGATCTCGATGGCCGCAACCGCGCGGTTGTGCACGGAGACATCAAACCTTCGAATATTCAAATCGCAGCGGGCGATCAGGTCCGGCTGCTCGATTTCGGCATTGCGAAGGCCATCACGAATACCCATCACTTGACGCACCACAACCTGGGTAGCCCAACGTATTGCTCGCCGGAGCGCCTGGAAAAGGCGCAGGTGGAACCGCAGGCGGATCTTTGGGCTGTAGGCGTGAGCCTGTATGAGATGATCGCGGGCTCACTGCCCTATCAGGCGGCGACCACCCGCAAGCTGGAAGTGCTGATTGAATCGCGCCGACCGCCGCGAGCATTACCCGCCGACTGCCCTGGCCCGCTGCGGGCAATTATTCAAAAGTCACTCGGCGCGCGGGTGGAGCGCCGCTACGCTTCGGCCGCGGACTTCGCCGATGACCTGCGCACGTTCCTCAATGGCTGCCCGACGCGGGCCGAAAAAGAGATTCCCGCCTGGGAATCGCCCGAAACCGTACAGCAAGCCCGCCCCGCACAGCAGGGCCGCGGGTTCAGGTTTCCGTCGCTATCGAGCAACACCACAGGCGCGCTGCGCGCGTTGGCGGCAGGGGTCGTTATCGGCTTGCTGCTCGTGATTCCAATGCACTATCTGCTCGGGTTCGAGCGCTCAATGCAGCCCCTCCGCGAATCGCGCGATTATTCGCGCCTGAGCGCAGCCGATATTGCTGCGGATTGGAATGTGTATCAAAAGCTAAAACGCGACGGGGTATTTTTGGGGAGATTTTCGCCTGCTCCCGGACTGGCGCAGGCTTTCCGCCAGCGACTGATTTCCGCGGCGGATTCGGTTGTCGAGAAATACCGGAACAGCTCGGACCCGGCTCTGGCGAATTTTGAATGGTCGAAGGCGCAGCTTGCGCTCACGCATGCGGTGGAAATCGATGGGGCGGACCGGGAATCGCGCGGCAAGCTCGCCCTTTGCGAGGGGTACCTGAATCTGATCCGCAACCCGCAACTTCCGAAGGCCGAGCAAAGTGAAACCAGTTTCCAAGTTGCCGCGGCAGACTTGCCGCGCTCGCCCGATCCTCATCTGGCGCTTGCGTACCTGTACACATATGTGTTTCACAATGCCGGCAAAGCGATGGGCGAATTTGCCGAAGCGGAGCGCCGCGGGTTTGAATCCGGCCCGCGCGAATTCGAGCAGCAGGGCGACGCGTATCTGTTTCGAGCCGAATACGAGCTTCGGCAAGCACAGCGGTTGGTTGGATCGTCGCGCGTCGAATCGAGCCGGTGGGTGCGCCAAACCAACAACGACCTGGATCGCGCGCGAGATCTTTATGAACCCATCGCCGGCTTTTCAAACGTGAACGTCGGAATCGAACGAATTTATCGCGATCGCGGAGAGGCGGAGCAATTGGCGGAGGCTCTGGCGAAACCTCAGCGGAAACCTCCAGCGGCCGCGCGAACAAGACCGCCATCCGCGCCGCGGCGCTTGCAGTCCCCGCCCCAGCAAAAGTACACCGACCCCAAAAATCCACAGCCTCCGGCGCTCGAGTCGAAAAATCCCCCGTACGTGGAAGACCCCGCCTATGATTACTAAAAGCTGGGAACGCGAAATCAGCATCAAACTAGCCGGAGAAACTACTCCGGCTGAGCGCCGCATCGAGCTGCGCTGGCTGGCTGGAGCATCGGTTTTAGTAGCATGCGGGTTGGTTCTGGTGGGCGCCGCGAAAGTTCGCGATTTTGGTGAAGCTTCCGCGCGGCTCGCCGCGGGAGATTTGCTGAACCTGAATTCGTTGACAGACGCGGAACACATCCAGCCATTTTTGTTGGCAATCACGGACCGGGACAGCCGCGCTCTCGCCGCACAGGCAATTTTAGATTACGTGGAATCCCATCCGGATGTCGCCAACGATGGCGCGCTCGCGCGAATTCGGTTTGACGGCGATCGCCTTCCGCTGCCGAAAATCAAACCTCTTTTAGTAGTCCGGACACCGCGTGAATTTCTAGTTCAGTACACGCTCTGGTGCCTGATCTATGTCACTTCGTTCTGGATGGTTCACTTGCTGTGGCGATGGCGGCAATTTCGCGGCGACCCCGAGCTGCTCCCGGTGTTGCACCTGCTTACGGGAATCGGGCTGATGCTGGCCGTTAGCCTGCGTGATCCGCTCCGCGATACGCTCGAGTTCCGGAAATTCGCGTGGGGTGTCGCGCTCGGCTGCGCGCTACTGCTTCTGCCGCTGCTGCGGTTCTTCCATCATCAGAATTTCGCCAAGCTGACCTATACGCCGCTGTTTGCCGCGCTCGGATTGTTTTTGCTACTGCTGGTTCGCGGCACCGGCCCGACCGGAAGCGACGCGAAGGTCAACCTCGGCCCGTTCCAGCCCGTGGAGCTTATAAAAGTGCTGCTGGTTCTGTTTCTCGCGGGTTATTTTTCCCGCAAATGGGAGTGGCTCCGCGAACTCAATCAGCGCAAAATCCCATGGGTGCCGGTTCCGCGCCTCGCCCATGCGGTTCCGGTAATGACTGGAGTCGCGGGTGCGTTGGTAATGTTTTTCGTGCTGAAAGACATGGGGCCGGCGTTGGTCACGGGATTTTTGCTGCTGGTGATGTTCGCGGCGGCGCGCAACCGTAGCGGGCTTGCGCTGGCGGGCGTAATCGTACTCGTGGCGGGAGTAACGGCCGGATACCGCTACGGCAAACCCAAAACGGTTGTCGAGCGCGTCTCAATGTGGCTTTCGCCTTGGGACAACGACGTGCGCGGAGGCGATCAGCTGGCGCATTCGCTTTGGGCCTTTTCGACCGGAGGCCTTACCGGGTCCGGCCCGGGTTGGGGCGATCCGGAAGTCATTCCGGCCGGTCATACCGATTTAGTTTTGCCTGCAATTGCTGAAGAGTGGGGCTTCGTTGGCGTTGTCACGATCGGGCTGCTGTTCGTGTTGCTGCTTCGCCGCGTGTTTCTAATCGCGCTGCGCGCGCCGGATGAATTCGCGATGTTTGTCGCGCTCGGACTGGGCGCTCTACTCGCGCTGGAAATGCTGCTGATATCGGGCGGCGTATTGGGGGCTATTCCGCTTTCGGGCGTAGTTTCGCCATTCCTGAGCGCGGGTAACACGGCCATGCTGGCGAATTTCCTGATAATCGCGTTTATCGCCGGCATTTCGAGCCGAAGTTCCGGAAAACTGCTGCATCCGCCGTTCCTGCGTCCGGTACGCGGAATTTCTATTACTCTAGCCGCGCTCACAGCCGCTTTGGCGGCTCGCGCGGGCTACATTCAAGTTCTGCACGGCCCCGAATTCATGATCCGCGACGCACGGGTGATTGAGCAGGACGGGGTGAAGCGGCCGCAGGTGAATCCGCGGCTGCATTCGCTTGCGGCCGAAATTCCGCGCGGCACGATTTCGGACCGCGGCGGCATCCCGCTGGCGACTAGCGACTGGCGGGAACTTGAAGCGCATCGCGCGGATTACGAAAAGCTCGGAGTGTCGATCGACGAAGCCTGCACGCGCATCGAATCGCGCCATTATCCTTTCGGAGCCGCGACGGCGCATTTGCTCGGCGATTTGCGCACGGGCGAAAACTTCCACGCGTCCAATGCATCGCTGATCGAGCACGATTCGAACGCGCGGCTACAAGGCTATTCCGATATTCATGACCTCGCGCCCCTGGTGCGCGCGCGCCATCAACCGTTCAATCCGGGAATGCGCGCTCTGCTGTCGAAAGATCGCAGCGTGCGGAGCACTATCGATGCCCGGCTGCAACAGCGCGTCGCGCAGCTCATGAAAAAGACTCTACAGCCGGCTCGGAAAGACGGAGCGCTGGTTGTGCTTGAGCCAGAAACGGGCGATGTGCTCGCGCTTGCGAGTTATCCCAGCCCGGGATCCGCCGGACTTTCCACTCCGGAAGAACTGCTGGATCGCGCGCGTTATGGGCAGTATCCACCCGGATCAACGTTTAAATTGGTGACCGCAATCGCGGCTTTACGCATCGACCCAAAGCTCGCGGATCGTAAGTATGAGTGCCGCCGTCTTCCGGATGGGCGCGCGGGGGCGGTGGTGGACGGATGGCGCAGGCCGATTCGCGACGATATCGGCGACCATCCGCACGGCGCGTTGAGCATGAAGCAAGCGCTGACGGTCTCCTGCAACGCTTACTTCGCGCAGCTTGGAACGTACGATGTCGGCGCGCGTTCGCTGCACGATACCGCCGCGCTTTTTGAGATCCCGGCCGGCGATGTTTCGGAGATCGCGAAAATGATGCCGTTTTCCTCGTACGGCCAAGGCCCCGTGCTGGTGACGCCGTTCAAGATGGCTCGCGTGGCGGCCACTATCGCCGCCGGGGGCAAAATGCCGCAAGGGCGCTGGACGATGGACGAATCGAATTCGCGCGCCCAGCCGGCGCAAGAGATGATTCCCCCGGAGCACGCCGCTTTTCTCACGTCCGCTATGCGATCGGTGGTGACGGACGGCACAGCGCGGCGGGCGATGAAGGGACTCGACATTGCAGTCGCCGGAAAAACCGGCACGGCGCAGGTTGGCGAAGGCGCTCCGCATTCGTGGTTCGCCGGGTTCGCTCCGGTAAGCGGCGAACATCGGATTGCATTTGCCGTTGTGGTTGAGCACGGCGGCTATGGGTCGCAATTCGCGGCGCCGCTGGCCCGGCAGGTGATTGAAGCCGCCCGCGATTTGGGGATCATTCAACAGTGACATGGCACTCTTAGATTCGATCGAAAAACTCGGCAGAGCGATTTTTGAATCGTCCTTCACCTCCGGGACCGAAGCACCCGAACTGGCGGAAATCAGGCTCGCGGTTTTGGATGCCGCAAAAGCTCGCAGCCATCGCGCCGGATCCGTGCGGGTACTTAGCGACAATGTGATTCGAGTGCGACTGCGCGGCATCCCCGATGAACAGGCGAATGCGTTTGAGAGCGGAGTGCTTGCCGATTATCTGGCGAGCGCACTTCGCGATGGGTTGTCGCGATCCAGCTTCCGTTTTCCGGAAAATCTGCGGGTAGAGGTGGCCGCGACGTCACTGCTCCCGAGTCCAGGTCAGGCGTGGGTTGGAGTGGAAACGGCATTGGAAGTAACCGCGCCCGCGCCGGAACAACCCAAATCACAGCGCACAGGCCGTTTAGTTGTGTTGCAAGGCACCGCGAATAAACCGGAGCTTGCTTTAACCAAAGCTCGGACGAACGTAGGCCGAACGGTGGATGTATATCAGGCCGACGGCCCGGTGCGGCGGAATGACCTCGCGTTCACGGAAGACAATGAAATCAATCGCACGGTTTCACGCGAGCACGCGCACATTCTGGGTGAGCGAAAATCCGGGGAATACCGGATCTTCAACGACCGTTGGTACAAAGGCGCGAACTGCGGCCTTTGGATTCTACGCGATGGGCTTAGCCAGCCCGTGCATCGGGGCGACCGCGGCCTGGTGCTTCGATCCGGCGACGAAATTCATGCCGGCAGGGCAATTATTAAATTTTTGTCGCGCTGAGCAGTGTAATTTAGGCGCCGGCTCTAGCCCTTTCAGGCTAACCATTCCTGTCGCAATAGTCGCATCCAACAGAGTGGAGGATAGGAAGATGTTCTCGAAAGTATTAAAAGGATTACCTGCTCTGGCTCTAGGCACGGCTTTGGCGTTGACACCCGGGACAGCTCTGGCCCAAGGACAGCATGAGCGTGGCGGCGGGCATGCCGCGGGGGGCGGGCAAGCGTACCATGGCGGACAGGCGTACCATGGCGGACAAGCGTACCATGGCGGACAGGCGTACCATGGCGGACAGGCATACCGTGGCGGCGTACGGGGGGATTTCGATCAACACCGTGGCGGCCGCTATTTTTATGGCGGACCCGGTTTGTCGTTCGGACTCTTTAGCGACCCCTATTTTTACGGCTATGGTCCGGGCTACTATTACGGCCCAAGCGCCTGCGGCTACTACGATAGTTTTGGCAATTGGATCGCGACGCCTGGATGCTATCCGTATGGGTACTAACGCTTAATACCGCTCAGGCGGGCTAAAGCCCGCCGCAGGCTAAAGCCCGGCTAAAGCCTGCCCCACAGCAGACTGTACTCCAATACGGCCTGATGTGATCACAACTTTAGGCACTATCTTCGTCTTCCACAGATTCGTCCTCCGCATTGAGGGTGCACTCGAGCGTAATTGGCCGGCATCTTTCGGAAGTCGGAAACATGGAAACGGTTTGGAGGTGTCGGCGGTCACAGGTGGATCAAAGGCGGGTCGCATCGATTGCATTCTCTCACGGAGTTATCGCATGACGAACGGATTCGGGCTGCTCTCGGAAATGTCGATCCACACGCTCTTCGTCTGCAGATATTCCCGGATGGCGTCCAGTCCGCTCTCGCGGCCGATGCCGGAGCGTTTGTAACCGCCGAAGGGAGACATGTAGCTTACAGCGCGATATGTGTTGATCCACACGGTTCCTGCTTCAAGCCGCTCCGACATCAGGAGCGCGCGGCGGATGCTGGTGGTCCAAACACCGGCGGCCAACCCGTATACCGTGCCATTGGCGATGCGCACGGCTTCGTCCTCATCATCGAAGGGAATGATCGAGAGCACTGGACCGAACACTTCTTCATTCGCGATGCGCATCTTCGGATCGACACCGGTAAATATAGTTGGCTCGACGAACCAGCCGGACTTGCATTCGGCTCGGCGCGCCGCCTCTCCACCCAACCGGCATACCGCGCCTTCCTCTTTTGCGATGCGAATATAGTCGAGCACTTTTTGGTATTGAGGCTGAGTGGTGATCGGGCCAACCTGCGTCGTCAAATCCTGCGGATCGCCCATCCGCGCTGTCTTCGCGAGCGCCAGAAGGCGCTCGACGAAAGTATCGTGAATGGACCGCTGAATCAGCGCGCGCGATCCCGCGATGCAGGTCTGGCCAGTGGCCGCAAAAATCCCCGAAACAACACCGTTGACCGCGCTATCCAGATGGGCATCTTCGAAAACGATGTTGGCGGACTTGCCGCCCAATTCAAGGGTGACGGGCTTGATACCGCGAGCGGCAAGTTGATATATGTGTTCGCCGGTGCGGTCGCCTCCGGTGAATGCGACTTTGGCGACATCGGGATGGGTGATCAGAGGCTCGCCTACTTCGTTGCCATATCCGGTCACGATATTGACGACTCCGGGAGGGAAGCCGGCGCGTTCGAACAACTCGCCGAACTCGAGCGCAGATACGGAGGAAAATTCGGACGGCTTCCAAACCACCGTGTTCCCGGCGGCAAGCGCCGGCGCCAGCTTCCAGGCCGCTAGCAATAACGGCGAATTCCAGGGCGTAATCGCCGCGACCACGCCTAACGGCTCCTCGCGCGTGAAGTTGAAGACACCCGGCTTGTCGATGGGAATCACGCGGCCTTCCAGCTTGTCCGCAAGACCGCCGAAATAATGAAACCATTGCGGAATGTAGCTTAATTGCGCCCGCATCTCGGCGAACAGCTTGCCGTTATCGGTGGTTTCGACGCGGGCGAGGCGCTCAGCGTCGCATGCGATCAAATCCGCTAATTTTCGCAGCAGCGCGCCGCGGGCGGTTGCGGTCAGCTTGCGCCAATCTCCATGAAACGCGGTTTTGGCCGCTTCCGCCGCGATGTCTACGTCATTTTTGGAGCCACGCGGAACCAGCGCCCAAGGCTCGGCGGTGAACGGGTTTACGGACTCAAACCACTGCCCGGAAGCGGAATCGCGCCACGCGCCTCCAATCAGCATGCGATGTTTTTTCATGTTTCTATATCGTATGTTAGAGGAAGTGATTGATCATGGAGGTCGTTCGTGCGGAGAAGTTTAGCAGCGGTGATTGGCACGCTTATCGGTGTGCATGCGAGCTTGTTCGCCTTCCAAAGCAGCGCTAGCAAAGCCACCGCCTCCAAAGCCGCGCCCAAGCCCGCAGACGTTCGCGTAAACCCGAAGGACGGCCTTAAATACGTGTGGATTCCGCCGGGAAACGTGACCACGGGCTGCTCGCCGGGAGACAACGACTGTTATGAGGACGAATACCCGTCGCGGAAAGTGACACTCTCTCGAGGGTTCTGGCTCAGCCAAACGGAAGTGACACAAGCCGCGTTCGAGAAGGTTATGGAATACAATCCCAGCGTTTTCGAAGGCGCGACCCTGCCCGTTGAAATGGTGACCTGGAACGAAGCGGACGAATACTGCCGCGCGATCGGCGGCCGGCTTCCGAGCGAGGCCGAGTGGGAATACGCCGCGCGCGCAGGCACGACCAGCGCGCGGTATGGGAACCTCGACGAGATCGCCTGGTACTGGCAAAACAGCGATTTTTCTACGCATCCGGTGGCGAAGAAGAAGCCGAATGCGTTCGGCTTATATGACATGCTCGGCAACGTTGTCGAGTGGACGTATACCTGGTACTGGGTGCAGCTCAACCAGGAGAATATCAATCCGACCGGGCCTTCCATCGGCGAATTCAAGTCGCTGAAAGGAGGGGGATGGTGGGACGATCCGGACTTGGTCCGCGCGTCCTATCGAGCCAGGATCGAGCCAGGCGATACCGACTTCAACATCGGCTTCCGCTGTGTTTCCGAATTTAAGGAGTAGAACGTCATGCTTGCGCTACGACGGTCGTTTCAATTCATCGGACTGGCTGCCGCCGCGATCGTACTGATGCCGGGGCGGGGTGCCGAACTCGATCCGAAGGCGATCACCGTTACTTTGCCTGAAAATATCCAGTGGAAAAAAGGCCAGAATAACGACACCGCCACGCTGTACGGCGATCCTTCGAAGCCAGGCGTCTACGTTCAGATGCTACGCTGGCACGCGGGCTATAACAGCCGTCCGCATATGCACTCGACGGATCGATACATCACGGTGCTTTCGGGCAACTGGTACATGGGCAGCGGGGCGAAATACGATCCGGATGGTATGAAGCCGGTCCCGGCGGGATCGTTCGTAATCCACCACGCGAATGAAATCCACTATGACGGCGCCAAGGGCGAGGACTGCGTGTTGTACATCGTCGGCACGGGTCCGATGACGACGACGGGGGCGGAGCCGAAGTAGTTAAGAGTAAAAGAGCCGTGGTCCTTCTTCAGGGCCTCCCACTGCGGAAGCCGAGGGGCTTTCTTTGGCCTCAGAGACGGTTGCGGGCGATTTGAGCTTGCCGCTAGTTTGGCAGATCGACCAGACCGGTCGATGTAGATTCGGGCGTTTATGCTTTGCCGTGCACAAGTCGGTTGTATTCTTCGTGGGTGCCGATCCAAACCCAATAGATCGCATTGTCACGAACTCTAGCCAGCGCGCGATAGTGGTCGCCCACACGGATTGTGAACCGATCTTCGCTCCCTTTCAGCCGCCGGAAGTGGAGGGACGGATGACTCGGGTCTTGGACCCAGAGTCTATATTTCTTTACCGCCAATTCTTGAACTTCGGCGGGCAGGGCATTATAGCGATCCCAGAAACGGCGGGTCCCGATGGACCTCATTCCGTTGGCGGCCACTCGCGCAAAGTGCCTTTGATAGCCTCGTCCTCGGCCTCGTCGAATAGAAAATCAAGTTTTCCTGAAGCGGCATCGGCGTCGATCCGGCTGTCCCAGGTGCTTTGCTCGCGCGCATGAAGCCACTGGGCGAGACGCCGGAATTCATCCGGCGGTAACTGCGCAATGGCTGCTTCGATTTCTTCGACTCGATCCACATCCGAAGTGTAACAATACAGCCTCAAAGCCGCGGCGAATGGCGATATAGTATTGCACATGCCCTCTCGACGAACCGTACTCCTTAGCTCGCTCGCTGCTCCGTTGGCTAAAATGGCGATACCCGCAGCGGCGGCGACGTCCAAAATGAGCTTGTGCATTCACCAGAACACTTCCCGGGCGGCGGGGTATCGCAAGTCGCTGGAGGGCTGGGCGAAGGCGGGGATCAAACATGTCGAGATCACGGATAACATGCTGGAAGATTTTCTCAAGACCGATACCCTTCCGGCCGCCAAGCGCGTGCTCATGGATAACGGACTTACGCCGGTGTCCTCCGCGGCCGTGCTTCAGGATTTGTGGATTCCCGGCCCCGCGCATGCGGCTTCGCTCGAAACCTGGAAGAAGCGATGCGATCAGTTTTCACAGCTTGGGTCGCCGCGGATTTATTGCCCTTCCACCACCAATCGAAAGGTCACCAAAGAGGATTACACAGCTACGCCCGGATGCATCCGCGAGGCAGGCGATATCGCTAAGGAGTACAAGCTCACGGCGATGATCGAGTTCACTCGCGCCTCAACGCACATTTCGACGCTGACTACGGCGCTCAAGACGATCCGTGAGGCTGCGCATGCCAGCGTTCATCCGCATTTGGATTTTTATCATTTCTGGTCCGGTATGAGTAAATTCGAAGATCTCGATTTACTTCAGCCGGGCGAGCTTGCGCATGTGCATTTTCAGGACACGCCGGATATGCCGCGCGAACTGCTGGATCAGCAGAGCCGCGTGATTCCCGGCGATGGCGTAGCTCCGATCGAGAAGATGCTGCGGAAACTGGCGGAGAAAGGCTATGCGGGATCGCTTTCGGTCGAGCTGTTCCTGCCGGAGTTTTCGCAGGGGGATCCGTATGAGGTGGCTAAGAAGATTCGCGACAAATGCGAGGTTGTGATGCATAAGGCCAAGGTGGCTTGATAGCTGTGGGCGGGGCTTGTACACAGACGACCAGCGCGATTGGCAATCGCGCGCAGGATGGCATCCTGCCCCACTGGGCACTAGGAGAACTTGAATGAAGAGAGTTGCTGTCGTTTTTGTGCTGGCCGGGTCGTCCGCTCTGTGGGCGCAGCGGCCTTCAAATCCGGCGCTGCTGATTCCGGAGGTCGCGCCGCCCTTGGACTATGTCGCGGTTCCCAATCCGCTGCCCCTTCCCGAAAACGTCAACATGGGCGCGTCTTCGAGTGTGACTTTCGACGCGAAGGGCCACCTTTATGTGCTCAGCCGCGGAGCGCAGCCCATCACGGAATTCGACGAAAACGGAAAATTCATTCGCTCCTTCGGCGAGGGGCTGTTCACGCGCAGTCACGGTTTGCGCATCGACAAAGAAGGCAACATTTGGGCAACCGATGTCGGCGCGCATACAGTGATGAAGATCAGCCCGAAGGGAGACGTTCTGCTCACGCTAGGCACGAAGGGTAAAGCGGGTGAATGGAATGAGGCTGCTCAGTCGCGACTGTTCAACGAGCCGAACGATATCGTGTTCGCGCCCAACGGCGATTTCTTCGTCACGCAAGGGCACACGCCTGGGCCAGGCAAAGGAGATCCCCGCGTGCTGAAGTTCGACAAAGACGGCAAGTTCATCAAGACCTGGGGCGGCAAAGGGACCGATCCGGGCAAATTCGACGTGGCGCACGGGATCGCGATCGACGCGAAGGGCTTGCTGTGGGTGACCGATCGCGAAAACCAGCGCATTCAGATCTTCGATCAGGACGGGAAATATGTGCGGGAAGTGAAATACGCCGGCCTGCCGTGCGCTCTCGATATCGGACGCGAGAATATTTACATGGTCAACGGCTTTGCCGGCCAACTGCTGAAGCTGGACCTCGACGGCAAAGTACTGGCGGCGGTTGGAAAACCCGGCAACGGCGTAGGCGAGTTCGGCGAGGCACACTTCATCGCCGTCAGCCCCAAGGGCGACATCTACGTGGCCGATTCAGTGAACCGCGCGGTCCAGAAGTTCGTCAGAAAATAGGCCGGAACTCTCAGTACCAGCTTTCCTGCAAAGGCTGGGAAAAGATCTCCTTGGACACACCTTCGGCGATGGCGGCTTCTTTAGTAGCAATCCAGTATTCGGCCTGCCACCGTTCGCGGCGATCGTAAGGCGGCCTGTAGATGTAAAAATTCTCAGCCCGGCGCCGCACGCGCTTGTCTATGCGCGTGTCATTTCCCAACTGGTAGGCCTGTTCGAGGGCCGCTTCCAGACTATCGAAGGGACCGTCGATATAGTCGCGGTGATTAATGATATGCCATTCCATAGGCAGACACAGGAACTAGCAGGCTTCGCCT
Organism: Bryobacterales bacterium; assembly: GCA_019261985.1. Lineage (GTDB taxonomy): Bacteria > Acidobacteriota > Terriglobia > Bryobacterales > Bryobacteraceae > Palsa-187. Next base: position 19,595 of record JAFAQY010000069.1, read on the forward strand.
GCGTGCATTCCAAACTCTTCTTCAATTCTTATGATGAGGCCCAGAATCAGTTGGTTTCAAATCCCCACACGGCTCAACTGGCTATCCTGGGGTCATGCACTACCTTCTATTCTACGAAGTTGAGGCGCAGTATGTCGAGAGGCGGAAGCCATTTCGTGAAAAACATTTGTCCCTGGCGCGGGAAGCGTACGATCGCGGGGAATTAGTGCTCGCGGGGGCGTTGGAGGAACCGGCGGATCAGGCGGTCCTGGTTTTCAGCGGCTCGGCGCCGGGAGCGGCGGAAGCCTTTGCAAAATCAGATCCTTACGTCCAGAACGGGCTGGTGAAATCCTGGCGGGTGCGGAAGTGGAATACGGTGGTCGGGGATGGGGCGCAACCCGTTCAAGGGACAAGTTAACGGCTTGCTGCCGGCATTAAAAATCGCGTGCCGGCCGGAGCAGCATCCCAAAACAAAACAGCCGCTGGAACGTTGAACAACGCCTTCGGAGTTCCGGCCTTAAACCCCGTCCTGGTGTCGATGTCGATAGCGGTCGCGGTCCCGTCCTGCGTAATGTAGAACATCTCCTTTCCATCGCCACGCCACAATGGCGCCCGGCCGCCATCTTTCGTGATTACAACCGGCTTGCCGATCGATCCGGAAGCGGGATCGAAACTCCGAACGGAAACCTCACTCGCGCCCGATTCATTCGAGGTATACGCGATCCAGCGGCCGTCGGGCGAGAACCGGGCCGTTATGCTGGTGAACTGCGGATCGACAACGGGCGTGGGCTGGCGATCCGCCGGTCCGTTAAACGCGAGCAGCTTCACGTGCGTCGGCTGCCCGAGGCTGTAATAGACCAGGAACCGTCCATCGGGAGACCAACTGGTGGGACCTTTGCCGTCGCTCGATTTGTAAAACAATTCCTCATCTCCACCGTTGACATTCTTGACGTAAAGCTCATAGTTGCCGCTCCGGTTGGACGTGAAGACGAGGCGTTTACTATCTGGAGACCACGTGGGAAATGCGTCCCATCCTGGATCGGAGGTGAAACGGCGGGACATGCCGCCCGCCGAATCTATAATCCAGATGTCCCGGTTTTGCGTTTGCGGATCGCTGTGCTCGAAGGCAACCTGCTTGCCGTCCGCAGAAACCATCAAAGTGCGGTACAAACCGGGTTCTCCGATCGCGGCAGCAATCTTGCCTTGGCGATCGAACCACGTCAGCCGCCCCTCTACGGCGCCTTTGGGCGCGGGCCGCGGAGATGCGCCTTGCTGCTGGGCCTGACCGAACAACAAAGCGACGGTTATGGCGAGCGATGAAATTGTAAACAAGATGATGTTCCGCACGCTGCAATTCTCGCATGAAACACGGGCGGGAGCCCCGGCATCACCAAGGGGACTAACGCCCAAAGGAGGAGACTATGGCAGACGTGAGTATAGAAAAGCGCCCCGGCGCGCAAGAGCACCAGAGCGTTGCCAGAAGGGAATACGATCCATTCAGCCGCCATTTTGGGGTCGCGCCATGGCGCGGTTTCTTCGATCCGTTCATTTCCAGTCCGTTCTCATTGATGCAGCGGATGCAAGATGAGATGGAGCGCTTCTTCGGGACCGCTGGGCAGGGTGGGCTTGGCCGCGAAATGACGGCGTGGTCGCCCGCCATGGAGGTCATGGAAAAAGAGGGCAAAATGATCGTGCGCACCGATCTGCCCGGGATCGACAAGAACGATATAAAAGTGGAACTGACGGATGGCAGTCTAACCATTCGCGGAGAGCGCAAACGGGAGCACGAACAGGAGAAGCAAGGCTACCACCGCTCCGAAAGATCCTACGGCAGCTTCTTTCGCTCAATCCAGTTGCCGGAAGGAGCAAATCCCGACCAGGCAAAGGCTCAGTTCAGAGACGGTGTTCTGGAAGTGACGATTCCGATCCCCGAAAGTCAAAAGGCGCGGACTATTCCGATCGAGGAGGGGACCGAAAAAAAGCAGATCTCTTCGGAGGGCACAAGCAGTACGCGTCAGTCGAAGGTTGGATAACGCCGAGGTGGGTTTAAGCAGGCGCGGGACTTCAATGCCGCGGGCATTGAAGTCCCGCGTGATTAAGCCTTCCCCAATCCCAAATTCAACGATTGCTTATCCACTCTGACTCCGTGGGCCCGCGTTTTGCCGATTTCGAGCAGCGATTTCAGGCGAACCATATCCTCCTTGATTTCGGACTTCGGATTTGCGCGGAATAACGAAGTGATGTAATGCCCCAGAACGCCCGCGGGCGGCTTGTAGCGCATCCGGATGGTGACACGCGTCCCGCCGTGCGAGTTCGGATCGAAACGGACGACGCCTTCCGTCTCTACCGTCGATCCGGGCACGCTGTGCCACGCGAGGAGCTTGTTCGGCATCGCCTGAATGATTTCCGCATCCCACGAAACCGGGATTCCACCGGGGCCTTCGGCAACCCAATGCGACTTGCCATTGCCGAGATCGCGCACTTCCTTCAGGTGCGACATAAATAAGGGCAGCTTGTCATATTGGGACCAGTACTTGAAGATTTCTTCGGCAGGCGCCTGAATGTGGATTGTCTTACTGACGTCCACTCCGCGCGCATGATTGCCGACGCCGGTTAATTCGCAAAACTGGCGGTTGGAAATGGCGCGGCTAACGAGCGCGGCTCCCGCAAGCCGTCCGGCGATTGCGCCAGGACCGCTCTTGCGAGCCCCATACGAGAGCAGGACACCGCCCAACGCACCGGCGGTGACCCGGAGCGCAGGCGTCCAATTTTGTTGCATCAGCTCGGAGCGGCTCTCGCGCCTCTGGCCGCCTTGCAAGCTTGAGACGTGCTCCGCGGAATCGTGCGCTTCGAGCTTATTGTCGACGCTTCGCACGCCGGGCACGGCTCTGACGCAGCGGACAAGGTGGGTTTCCTCGTTCCTAAGAACAAGACCTGAAAGAGTGACGTTCCCACCGGCGCTGGCAACCTCCACGGCGTGCGGATGGCTGACCAAACGTCCGAGCTTCGATCGCACGCGTTGGACCACAATATCGTCCAGTGTGGTGCGGTCGCGAAAGAGGGAGCGCACAGCGCAGGCGGTTCCCTGCACTCGATTGGCCGCATCGCGCCTGGCCTTATCCAGCAAACTCGTGAACCTGTTTGAAATTCGAATGGATTGATCGCGGACAAGAGCTCGGCGGCGCTTGCCTCTGTCCGGATCGGAAAAGTACATGTATGCGGCGCCTGCCGCAAAACCGGAGATTGCAATTTTTACAGCATTCATTGGAGATCTCCTATGAGGCGCAAATGGCCTCCAACCAAATTGTGGACCTCTGGTGGGGAGCAGTCAATATGCATCGGCAGTCGACCGTTCTCTTTCGTCGCGGTGGTGCTTCCGGGTAAGCGCGTTGGCGGGCTGAAGCCCGCCGCAGGCTAAAGCCTGCCCACAGCGGGCTGTAGGCTAACTTTGGCACTTACGCGACGTTCAGCTCGAAACCGTCAACGGCAATGCGTGTGCGGATACGCGTGCGGCTGGATAACACATCAAGTCTTGCCTGTACTGTCATAGGCTCGCCGGAAACTATCTCTGTTCCACAATGAGTGAAGATTGCCGCGGGGACGTGCTCGGCCTTACACCACTCAAGTTGCATCGCGATCGAGGCGTGGCCGATCAAAACGCCGTCTCGCTTGCGCAGAATCGGGCGCGTAATCGCGGCGCCATCGCCGATATACACCCGGATGCCGCTCAGCGCTTCGTGGCGCTCGCAAATTTTGGCTACATCGGGAGAATAGAAGATCGTTGCCGCGCCCGAACCGATCCGGTAGCCAACAGCCGGCGCGCGAAGCGAATGCTCGAGCTCAAAGGCTTCGAACTTTATCGCGTGGACTCCGAAGGGGTCGCGGGGGTTGACTGTTGCCCGGTTCGGGATGGGCCACCGCCCGACGATGTCCCATGTCCGCGGAGTCGCAAACACTGGACAACCGATGCCATTTGTCAATCCGCTGATGTGGTCCGGGTGCGCGTGGGTTAATACAATCGCATCGGGCCGGACGCGATCGACTTCGGACGCCCAGTCCGCTCCGCAGTCGATCATAATGCGCTTGCGGCGGAATGTTATCAGCACTGACGTGTGCATCCGGTGCTCGGCCGTGCGAGGTTCGATCTCGCCGCGCGTGCCCAGGAACGTAAGCTTCACTTGATGTACCAGGGCACATTGACGATAGAGATACGCCGGTCGCCTTTGAGCAACAGCAGTCCCGAAAGCAGCTCGTTCCGCTCGCTGTGGAGAAAATACTGGTACCAGCGCGGCTCCACAAGCATTGGAATGACGACTGCGATTTCGCGTTCGGCGTGTTTTTTCTCAAGCGCCAGTATGTGATCGATGATGGGTTGGATTACAAACCGGTACGGAGACGACAGACGGACAATCCTTGGCATCGGCACGCCGGAATTTTGGGCCGCGTGCTCCACCTCGTGAGCCCAGTTTCGCTGAAGAGGCTCGCAACCTTCGTAGTCGACGTGAACGATCTCGATATCGTTTGAAATACCGAAAGCGAAGCGCAGTGCCTTTTGCGTAGTGGAATTCCATTGCTCCATGGGCACGACTGCGATGGGCGGTTGAACCGGGCCGGCGAGCAAACGGCCCCTGGGCGCGGTTTCGCGATCCACGCGCGCGTAGTGATGCCGCGTGGCCGCCATTGCCGCGAGGATTGCGGGAACAAGCAACACCACAACCCAGGCGCCGCTGGTGAACTTTGCGGCAAGAATAATGGCCAGCGTTGCGCCCGTCGCAATCGCGCCAATGCCGTTGATCAGCATGCTGCCGCGCGCCCCCCTGCCTCCGGCTTTTTTCCAGTGGGCAACCATGCCCGCCTGCGACATCGTGAACGCGAGAAAAGCTCCGACGGCAAAGAGTGGAATCAACCGGTCGGTGACGCCTCCGAAAAGAATCAATACTCCGGCGGAAAGGATTGCGAGAATCCAAATGCCCTCGGAGTAGACCAGCCTGCGGCCACGATTGGTGAGCGAGCGCGGCAGATAGCTGTCCATCGCCACGGCCCTGCAAACTCGCGGAAAATCCGCAAACGATGTGTTCGCGGAGAGACACAAGACCGACAAAATAGCCGCGATGGTTATCCCGTAGAACACGCCCCTTCCGGCGACCGCTTCCGTAAGCTGCGAGAGAACGCTTTGATACCCGGGTTGTCCGGGATCTGTCGCCCCGATGTGGTAAGTCCGCGCGAGCTCGGCAATTCCCAGCAGCAGCAGGATCAAAATCGAGATAATCACGGTCAGTGTCAGGCGGGCCGATTTGACCACAGGCTCGCGAAACGCCTGCACGCCATTACTAACAGCTTCGACGCCGGTCATCGCGGTGCAGCCGCTGGCGAAAGCCTTCAGAACTATCCATGTGCTTGCCGCCGCTTGCGCAGTCTGAAAGGGAGGCGGCGGAACCAGAGGCTGCGGATGTCCCCCCGAGAGGAGCGAACGCCATAATCCCCATAGAATGACGACGAATAAGCATGCGACGAACAGATACGTGGGCGCCATAAACAAAGCGCCAGGCTCGCGAATCCCTCGGAGATTCGCAATCGTGATGAGGACGAGGATCACCAGACAGAGTGTGAGCGTGTACGGCTGAAGCTTCGGAACACCGGACACCAGCGCGCCTACGCCGGCCGAGATGGCGACGGCGACATTAAGCAGGTAATCGATTAACAGGGCAGCCGCCGCAAGCAGCCCAGCTCCCTCGCCCAGGTTTTCTTTCGCCACCGTGTACGAACCCGCGCCCTGCGGGTATGCGGCGATGGTTTGGCGATAGCTGAAGTAAACAATCGCAAGCAGAACGACAATGCCGGTTGTGAGGGGAAGGATGTACGTCAGTCCCGCGACTCCGAGCGGCAACAATATCGTCAGCGCCGCTTCCGGACCGTATGCCGCGGAGGAAAGTGCATCCAGGCCGAAAATCGGCACTCCGCGCGCCGGGCCGACGCGCTGAGACTTCTCGTCGCTTGAGGCAAGAGGAGAGCCTAGAAGGATATCCGCAAGCGGCACGCGTTAACCTTCGCAATTATATTGCCGAAGCTGCGTAAGGCTTCGCGCACGATACATGGCCCACTGCTAACCCTTTATCACCCCGAGCGGCCGCAGCCGCGCGACCTTATACGCCAGTCCCGCGCGATGAACCACGTCGATCACTTCATCGACGTCTTTGTACGCCTCGGGAATTTCTTCTAAGATGCCGTCGCGGGTTTCACTGCGCACGATAATGCCCTGCTTTTCGAGCTGGCTCTTAACCTCCGCCGCGTTCCGGCCTTTCTTCGCGGCCGTGCGGCTGAGCAAACGGCCGGCGCCATGGCACACGCTGCCGAATGTTTCGCGCATCGACTGCTCGCCGCCGGCGAGAATCCAGGAAGCCGTACCCATGCTTCCCGGCACCAGAACCGGCTGCCCGGTCTCGCGATATGCCTCCGGGAGCTCGGGGTGGCCCGCCGGAAACGCGCGGGTCGCGCCCTTGCGGTGAACCAGCACTTCGAGCGTTGCCCCATCGACTTCATGACGTTCGTGCTTGGCAATGTTGTGGCAGACATCGTACATCAGATCCAGCTTCGTTTCGGAGCCGAAGATTCGCCGGAACGCTCCGCGAAGAAAGTGCAAAATGGCCTGGCGGTTGGCCCAGGCGAAATTCGCAGCTGCCCGCATGGCGGCGAGATAGGACTGGCCCTCGGGCGATTGGATGGGAACACAGGCAAGTTGGCGGTCGGGAATGGAGATCCCATATTTCTTCATGGCCTCGCCCATTTGCGCCAGATAATCCGTGCAGACTTGATGGCCGAGACCTCGCGACCCGCAATGCACCAAAACGACAATCTGATTCTTCTCGATGTTCAGCGCTCGCGCGGCGCGTGTATCGTGAATTTGCTCCACGTACTGAACCTCTAGAAAATGATTGCCGCTTCCAATCGTTCCAAGCTGGCAACGCCCGCGAGTCTTGGCGCGATCCGAAACTTTTTCCGGATCGGCATTTACCAGGCAGCCGCGCTCTTCGGAGAACTCGATATCGCGCGGTTCTCCGTAGCCGCGCTCGACCATGCTCGCCGCGCCATCGGTAAGCACCCGATTAAGCTCATCTTTTTCGAGCGTCACCGGACCTTCCCCGCCCGTTCCGCATGGAATGTCCCGAAAAACCTGATTAACAAGATCGCGAAGCTTCGGACGAGCTTCGTCGAGGGAAACGGAAGTGCGCGCCAGGCGCACGCCGCAATTGATATCGAATCCAACACCGCCGGGGGAAACGACGCCCTGCCGCCAGTCGAGCGCGGCGACGCCGCCGATCGGAAATCCGTAGCCCTGATGGATATCCGGCATCGCAAGGCTCGGCCCGACAATTCCAGGCAGCGCCGCGACGTTCACAGCCTGATCCAGCGATTGATCCTTTCGAATCTGCTCGATCAACTTCCGGCTGGAGTAGACGACGACATCCGTCCGCATCCCGCGCTCTACGCTTCGCGGAATGCGAAAGCGGAATTCGTCAATCGGCTGAAGCTCCAGTCTTTCAGACATCCAGATAAACCTCGCAGACCCAACGGTCTCCATGGTTTTCGATCTTGAGCTGATGATAGGTGATGCCTTTTACCACCAGCCTGGTTTCATGCCGCGCGCGATCGCGGCGCTCGCCTTTCGCTTCGGCGATGAGGTGGACGGAATCCAACGCCCGGACCTTGAAAGATCGCGTGGCAAAACGCTCTCCGTCGAGCCAATACAGCACTTCGCTGAGCCAGTTCACGAGCAGCGATTCGTTCGAGTCACCCTGTGCGGTCAACACAACCGAAGTTGCCGGGCGGACATTTTGCGGGTCGAGGACAATTGACGCCAGCGCCTCGGCGGCCGACTCGAACAACTCGGGCAAAGACGCGCCGGTGGCCCGAAAGCCGACGTCGGCCGGGTGTTCGAGGACCTCAAACATGTTTTTCAAACATGTTGAGGCTGCGATACTTCCATCACCAATTCGGCCGTCTTTTCGGCTTCGCGCATCCGCACTGCCACGTCGCCCTGAGAAATGATGCCGACAATGCGGCCGGATGCGTCGAGCACCGGAATGCGCCTAACCCGATGCGCTTCCATGAGCTGCAGCGCCGCGCCGCAATCGTCATCCGGGGAGCAGGTGACGACATGCAGCGACATGACTTCGGCGATCGTAACCTCACGCGGATCGCGCTCGCCTGCGAGCGCCTTGACCGCCAGATCGCGATCCGTGACGACGCCGGCCAGCCGCTTCTCCCTTTGGTCTTCAACGATCGGAACAACTCCGACATCAAACTCCTTCATCATTTGCGCCACCTGCTGGACACTGTCGCCCGGCAAGCAGCAGAGCGGATCTTTGGTCATCAGATCGCGGCACTTTTCCGGCTTGACGCCGATCATGTAGATCTCGGATTCGCCGTGATCCTCGTAGCCGGCCGCGCCGCGCGCACCCTGGCCCCATGAGCCCGGTGTCACGATGGGGGCATCACCGGGAGGATGCGGACCGGACATCGGATACACTCCCGATTTACCCACGTCTTCGTCTCTTCGCCCGGCGCCCCCGCCGGGCAGTCCGCTTTCGCGCTGTTTCTCTTTATCGTCTTTCGTTGTGTCAGCCATTTTCGTCTCCATACGTCATAATGCGCCCCCACACGCTTTTTGTCCCCCATATTCCGGATCGCACGCATTCAAGCTGAACGATCTGGCTGTGGTCGACAAACAGGTTCACGCGCGGGCCGTAATTCTTCACGTACCACGTGAAAACTTCCGGGTCGGCGGCTTCAAACATCAGATGCTCAATTCCGAGCGCGCCTGCAAATTTCGCGACCACGCCGGTGCGCCAGACTTTTACGTTTTCGGTAATCCCTTCCGATTCGATCATGATGACTTCGGCTCCGGCATCGAGCAGCCGTTTCGCCTGGCCGATGGCCCATGCGGGATCGCGCGTGCCTTCGGCTTCCAACTCTTCCGCGGACGTTGCTCCGCCGGCGCCGAATTGAATACCTATCTCCGGCTTCGGCTTCAGGCCCGCGGCTTTTACGCACTCGACAAGCCGCAGCCAGTCTTCAACGGGAATGGTGATAAAGCCGCACGAGATTTCGATAATGTCGAATCCGAGCTCTTTGCATTCGCGAATATATTTGTGAACTGCGTCCTCGCTCTGCCGGAGAACGTATTCCATAAAGCCGCCGGTTGAGACCAGGACCTGATGCTCATGGCAAAGGTCGATGAGTTCCCGTACCGCCGCGCGCGGCATGAGAGTGAACGAGCCCCCGGCGAATTTGAGCGAATCGATGTAATCGCCCATGGTTTCGAGGATGTCCTGAAGATAGCGCTTGCCCATCGGCGTGTAATACGGGCCGCGAATTTCGGTTAGCCCGGTTTTGCGTGGCTTGGGCGGACGGTAGTTGGTGCGCAAAAAATCGAATGCGCGCTCGCCATCATGTTCCGCCATATTGCAAATCCTCCGTGAGAGTGCTCGTTGCCACTGGTTCCAGCAGATCGGTCAATTCCCGGACCGGTTTCATCTCAAGCGTGTCCATGACGCCGATTATCTGTCGTCTTAAAGAAGGGCTAGTATGAGGCGCGCTTAGCCGCTCGAATTTGTCAATCGCCTGCTCCCAACTTGCGGGACGAGTCATGAAACCTTCGTAATCGCTCTTCTCGATGAAAAATCCGGCTCGATCCTGAAGCCGGACCCAGATGCGACAGGGCATCTCTCGCGGAAAGCGGTCGCTCAAATCCTGCGCAGGCTTAATGTGGACGTTGCGCAGCAGCTTTTGAACGTCGGCGCGCTGAATGCGCTGCGGTGAATATTGTTCGGGCATCACGTCGCCGTCCAAGAGCGCCGCGGCGATCAGATAAGGCAAGCTATGATCGGCCTCTTCTTTTGTCCGGACAATCGATTTGTCGCCCTCTTCACCGCCACCGATGATCTTGAACGCAACATCGAAGATTTCGATGTCAATGCGTTCGATCGCTGGTGGTTGGAAGCCGTAGCGGTTCCGAAGCTCCAGGACGCCCTCAAGGGCCGATTGTGAATGAATCTCGGCGTTGTAGCGCTTCACGATGGTGCGCGTCACGCGTTCCAAATCTTCTTGGCACCAATCGATTTCGAACCGGCCCGAAATCGCATCCATGAATCCCTTGTTGCCTTCGAACACTTCCAAGGGCCCGGTAATTCCGTGCATGGCCAAGAATGCCCCGTGCGTGGCGCAGAATGCCGTGTTCGGGTAAGCCAAACCCTTCCAGTTCGACAGAGCGCCGGTTCGGGTTACGCGCAGCGCGTTGAACGCGGTCCCGCATATGGCGAGAGCATTCGCGGTTTGGTCGCGATTGAGCTTTAGCGCCTTCGCAACTCCCGCGGCGACGGCGTAGGCCCCTTGCGTTGCGTGGTCGAAGCCTTTATCGCGAACCGGCGCCACATCGCTGAGGCGGCACTGAACTTGATACGCGACCGCGAGCGCGGTGAGGAAATCCTTGCCCGTGCCTCTCGCGTATTCGCATGCGGCGAGCGCCGCGCCTAGATTATCGCTCGGATGGCATGTTTCGTTTTTCGCCAAATAACTATCGTTGAAATCGAGATAGCGAACCAGCGCGGAATTGTAAAAAGCTGCGCGGTCGGGAGCGCTTCGTCCGCCGCCGAACATCGTGCAAAGCGGCGCGCCGCCAAATTCGCAGATTTGCTTCCGGATGGCTTGCGTTACGGGGCTGCCCAATGCCCCGATCGCACACCCCAGCGCGTCCAGCACCCGAATCTTCAATTGGCGGCGCGCCGCTTCGGAAATGCATTCATATTCGGCTTGATTAATGAATGCAGCGAGCCGTTGTGCGTGAGTCATGCGGGACACTTCAAGTGCTGAGTGAACCAGTTGCGCGCCAACAGAGAGACCTGTTCGAGGGCGCCGCGCTCCTCAAACAGATGCGTAGCTCCCGGAACAATCTTGAGTTGCTTTTCGCAGCGCAGCTCGCGCAGCGCCTGCTGGTTCAACTCAATAACAACTTCGTCGCGGCCTCCTACAATCAGCAGCGTGGGGGCGGTTACGCGGGGCAAGGCGGCGCCCGCGAGATCCGGACGGCCGCCACGCGAGACAACGGCCCGCACGATTTGGGGTCTTTCCGCAGCCGCGACCAGCGCGGCGGCGGCGCCAGTGCTGGCCCCGAAATAGCCGATGCACAAACGGCCGGTTCGCGGATCGCGCGCGAGCCAGTCGGTTGCCTCCACAACGCGGCCGGCCAGCATGTCGATGTCGAAGCGGTAATGAGCGTCGGCGATATCGACTGCCTCCTCGGCCACGGTCAGCAGATCCAGCAGCAGCGTCGCAAGCCCCGCCTGCTGCAGGACGGATGCGACGTGACGATTCCGCGGACTGTGCCGGCTGCTACCGCTGCCGTGCGCGAATAAAACAACTCCGGTTACGCTTTTGCCGCCAATGGCGCCGGGAATCGCGAGATCTCCGGCGAGTCCTCCCGGCGGGATTTGGATCGGCTGTTCTGAGGGGGTTGGAATCATGGCATTTTAAATTTCAACCGGTCCAGATCTTCGCGATCGCCGTGACAGGGGTGCGCCGCCGGTCTTAGAAGTGTGCGGGGAAGTGTACCGGGAAGCATGCCGGAATTCGGAGCGGCCACGAATATCCTCCTAAATCACTCCCACGTCGCGGGGACGATGCTCGCGCGCGGCGCGGGCGAGCAGCTGCTGAACCTCCTCATCCGTAGTCTGCGTAAAATGTTCGTACCACTCCCCGACTGCAGAAAACGGTTCCGGCGTGGCCGCGCACACGACGCGATCCACGCGTTTGCGAAAGTCATCGCATGTCTCACGCGAGGCGACCGGAACGGCCACGACGATTTGTTTGGGCCGGCTCTCACGCACGGCTATTGCCGCGGCCAACATCGTCGCTCCGGTCGCGAGGCCATCATCGACTAGAATTACCGTGCGTCCCTGCACCGGCTGTGGCGAGCGTCCGTCGCGATATAAATGTTCGCGGCGTTCGATTTCCCGCTGTTCGCGCGCAGCGATCTGATCGATTACAGAATCCGGTATGCCGAGATGTTCGATTAACTTCTCGTTTAGGACGCGAACACCCCCGCTGGCGAGCGCTCCCATCGCCAGTTCTTCCTGGCCGGGGACACCGAGTTTACGGACCAGGAAAACATCCAGATCGGCGTGAAGCGCTTCTGCAACCTCAAATCCGACGGGGACGCCTCCACGGGGCAGAGCCAGAACAATCAAGTCCCCGCCGGGGATGACAGGTTTGAGGATCCCGCCTAGAACCCTCCCGGCCCCTGCTCGATCGCGAAAAAGGAACTGTCGGGCCATGCGCCGCCCTATTTATGTGATGCTTCAGGCGCGGCGAACCTTTCGCCAAATACACCCGCTGCACGAATGGTTAGCGATTTGGCGGCGCGGCGCTAATGTCGCCGAGAGCGGAAGTGCGATCAATCGACACTGCGAGGTCGCCCAGGGAAACGATTCCAAGCACCTTTCCCTCATCGACCACAGGCAAGCGGCGGACGGCGCGCTGCCGCATCAACTTCACGGCATCCGAAGTATCCCGATCGGGTGAGATAGTCAAGATTTCGTGGCTGCAAACGGATTCGATTTTCGTGTCCTTTGGGTCTTTACCTGCTGCAAGCACGCGAACCACGATATCCCGGTCCGTTACGATTCCGCACAGCTTTCCGTCCTTGCGGACAACAATATTGCCAATGTTGTTGTCGCGCATTGCTTCAGCCGCCTTCATGATGGGCGCCGTGGCGTCCAGAGTCACCGGATTGGTGGTCATGACCTCGCGCACTTTCATGGAACGTACTCCTTTCGACATAAGACCGATTTGCGCGGTGGGCTGTTTCCCACGCCAGTGGGGGCGAAGAATTTACGGAGCGTGGGGCAGGATGCTATCCTGCGTGCGATTGCCAATCGCGCTGGACGGGTTAATTGCAGGACCGCCCAGGCGGGCTGAAGCCCGCCGCAGGCTAAAGCGGAGGCTAAAGCCTGCCCCACCACGGATCAGTTATTTCGCGCGGTACTTTCCAACCAGTTCTGTTTCCTCGACAATGTGCCCGTTGATGGCGGAATCGAGTTCACTCGGCGACGCTCCTGGAGGAAGGTCTACATCGCGATCGAGTGCGTACAAGTGGAACTGGTAGCGGTGCGTTCCGCTTGGCGGTTGCGGCCCGCCGTAGCCGACGTTACCAAAGCCGTTCGTGCCTTGCCGCAGGCCGTTGGATAGCTCGCCGCGCGATTCGACGCCTTCATCGAGGCTTTTGATATCCGGCGGAATATGGTAAACGAGCCAATGTACAAATCTGCCGTTCGGGGCGTCCGGATCGTCAACCACCAACGCCAAGCTTTTCGCCTGAGAAGGCACATCGGACCAAACCAGCGCAGGAGAGACGTTGCCATTTCTGCGCGCGTAACGCTCGGGAATCATATCGCCGGGTCCGAATACAGGACATGTGAGCTTCATAGGGTTCCCCTTTCGCGAATCAGTGTGCAATGCGTATACCAGTGCGGTCCTTCTTCCACGGATCGCCCACGTGTTCCAGACGATCGAAAATGTTACGAATATTGAACTGGTCCGGGCGGAGCCGCGGGTCTTGGACTTCCTCCCAACTCAACGGCACGGCAACGGGCGCACCCGCGCGAGCGCGCACGGCGTATGGAGGGGCGGCGGTTTGGCCATAGGCGTTCCGCGCCGTATCGATGAAGATGCGGCCTGCGCGTTTGTTCTTGCGCACTTCCGTAGTCAGATGCCGCGGATCGGAACCGGCCAACTCGCCGGCAACATCCCGCGCGAACGCCCTTACCGCATCGAAATTTTTGCGGCGATTTAACTTCACGAGAACATGCAGGCCGCGCGAGCCGGTTGTTTTTGGGAAGCTCTCGTGCCCACCGCGTTCGAGAATTTCGCGCAGCTTCAGCGCGGCCCGGCGAACAGCGCCGAAGTCCCCGTCCGGAGGATCGAGATCGAAAATCATTTGGTCCGGATAATTCGGCTTGTCGGCGCGGCTCAACCAAACATGCGGTGTTATTACGGCTTGGTTCGCCAAGTACACTAGCGTGGCGGCGTTATTGCAAATCACATAGCGGACCGAGCCATTCTGTTTCGGCAGGGTCGCCGTGGAAATCCAATCCGGATAATACGCCGCGGCTTTTTTCTGAAAAAATCCTTGCAATTCGATGCCGTCCGGATAGCGCTGCATGGCAATTGGCCGGCCACGCAGGTGCCGCAGCATGACGGGAGCGATCCGCCGGTAATATCCGATCAGCTCGCCCTTGGTGATCGGGTCATTCGGGAAGAGAACTTTGTCCGGTCGTGTGACCTGAATAGTTTGACGGCCAACCCGGAGCAGCTCGTTTTTTACGCGGCTCATTCGACTTTTATCTTAATTCCGCGCGAACAAATGTTTTTTCGTGACACTGTTGTGTTATTTTCGCCACACTGGTTCGGGAGGCTGGTGGACGAACCCCCCAAAAAAAATGCGTAACCCAAGAACCCGGCGCTCGATCTAATCAGAGCGTGGGTAATTGCCCATACACGAATTTGTGTGGGCCGGAGGACATATATGGAGTCCCCAAGCGATACGCTGGGAAACACACGCCTTGATTCGATTCTCCAAGCTGAGCGAGCACGCCTGAGCATTCAGGCCGGTTTGGTGCAGCTTCAACACTTCAAAAAACCTGTCGAACGCCCGTTTCGAGCAGAAGAACGCAACAAAGTGACGATTTTGTTCGGCGGTCTTACCTGGAAACACGAAAAATTGATTCAAGCGGTATTTCAAGGATCGGGTTATAAGTGCGACATTGTGCCCACGCCCGACGTAGCTGCATTCCAGACAGGCAAAGAATACGGGAATAACGGACAATGCAATCCCACGTATTTCACGGTCGGCAATTTGGTGCAGTTCTTGCAAGGCCTCGAAAAACAAGGAATGTCGCGTGAAGAAATTATCGATAAATACGTCTTCTTCACCGCTGGATCGTGCGGCCCGTGCCGCTTCGGAATGTATGAGGCGGAATACCGCTTCGCGCTCCAGAATGCCGGATTCGACGGCTTCCGCGTGCTGCTGTTTCAACAGCAGGAAGGAATCAAGGCCGCATCAGGCGAGCCCGGCCTCAAATTCACGGTCGACTTCGGAATGGGAATGTTGAACGCGCTCCACGCGGGCGATACGTTGCAGGACCTCATCCACCAGGTGCGTCCCTATGAGGCGAAAAAAGGCGAAACCGATCGAGTCTTCGGCGAAGTGGGAGAAGACCTTGCGAAGTGTCTGCGTGAGCGCCCGCCATTTGAAATCCTGCAATCCACTTCAGGCTGGCTCAACGGATATCTTTCCAGGCCCGAGAAGAAGAAGTTTAAAGACCTTTTAAATACACTGGGCAAAATACGCGAGAATCTGTATGGCAAGCCGTGGGTGGAAGCGCTTGAATCCGCCCGGCAGCGGATCGACGCCATCGAAGTCGACCGCCTGCGCGTTCGCCCGATCGTGAAAATCACCGGTGAGTTCTGGGCGCAGACAACGGAAGGCGACGGCAACTTCAATATGTTCCGTTTTCTGGAGCGCGAGGGCGCGCAGGTGCTGGTTGAGCAGATTGCAACCTGGGTCGCATATCTGCTTTATCAGGCCAAATACAATGCGCAGCGGCGCAAGGAAGTGAAGCAATACAGCACGCGCAAGAAGCTCGCCGCGGAATTCGATTACCGCAAGAAGGTGTTCGGTCTCGCAATCGGCGAGGTGATGTGGCAATATTTTTATCACCGCGTGACTCGCAAGCTTGGAGGCATAACCCATACGCTTGCGCCGCAACCCGAGCTTGACCAGCTGGCATCGCCGTTCTACAACCGTTTTGCGCGCGGCGGGGAAGGACACCTTGAAGTCGGCAAGAACGTGTATTACACGATTCATCGCCTGTGCCACATGGTGCTGGCGCTGAAGCCGTTCGGCTGCATGCCTTCCACTCAGTCCGATGGGGCGCAGTCCGCTGTAATCAACCGCTACAAGGACATGATTTTCCTGCCGATTGAAACCAGCGGCGAAGGCGAAGTGAACGCGCACAGCCGCGTGCAGATGGCTTTGGGTGAAGCGAAAGCGAAAGCCAAGCTCGAATTCGAGCAATGTCTCCAGCGGACGGGCAAATCGCTCGAAGAAATCCGTGCCTACATCGATGATCATCCCGAGCTGAAGCGGCCCTTCTACCACGTGCCTCACGTGGAGGGAATCGCGGGCACGGCCGCGCAGTTTGTGCTTCACGTGGGAAAGCGCATGGACCGCGATACGGGATTGTTCCGCCGCTCGCGTGTGCGAGTTGGACAAGCTTTAGCTTGTCCAGCGGGCAGGACAAGCTGAAGCATGTCCTACAAAGCGCAATTCAGCGTCGGCCTCGACGTCGGTTCGACCACTGTAAAAGCCTGTGTTTTGGATACGGCGGCGGATCACGTCGTCTGGCAGGATTACCAGCGGCACGAAACCAAGCAGCCTGAAAAAGTCCTGGAATTTTTAAGGCGGATGGAAGCCGAGGCGGGGGTTCGCAACGATAACACTCGCATCTTCATGACCGGCTCCGGCGGGACCACTTTGGCCGAGCGCATCGGAGCGAAATTCGTGCAAGAAGTCACGGCGGTCTCGCTCGCCGTGGAAAAGCAGCATCCGGAGGTCTACTCCGTAATCGAACTGGGCGGCCAGGACGCCAAAATCATCGTATTCAAGGACGACGACGAAAGCGGCCGGAAGAAGAAGATTCCGTCCATGAACGATAAGTGCGCCGGCGGCACCGGGGCGGTGATCGACAAAATCAACGCCAAGCTCAAAATTCCGGTGGAAGAACTAGGAAATCAGGGGTACAACGGCATCAAGCTCCACAAGGTCGCCGGCAAGTGCGGAGTATTCGCGGAGACGGACATCAACGGATTGCAAAAAGAGGGCACGCCGCCCGATCAGCTCATGGCGTCGCTGTTTGAAGCCATCGTGCTTCAAAACCTCAGCGTGCTCACGCGCGGGCATACCCTGCGCCCGCATGTTTTGCTGCTGGGCGGTCCGAACAGCTTCATCCGCGGCATGCGCGAAGCCTGGATCGCAAATATTCCGCGCATGTGGAAGGAGCGCAAGGTCGAGATTCCGGAAGGAATGACGCCTGACCAGTTGATCAAAGTTCCGCAAAACGCCCAGTACTTCGCCGCTCTGGGCGCTATCGAATTCGGGAGAGATGAAGACGACGAAGTCGGCCGCTACACGGGAACGGAGAAGCTCGCACATTACATCGATTACGGACGCGCGGAAGAGAAGGCGGCCGCCGGCGGAAGCGGACTGGCGGCTTCCAGTTGCGAGCTCGATGCCTTCGAAGAATCTTACCGGCGCAAGAAGTTCGTCCCAGCGCCATTCCGCCGCGGGCAGGTGGTGGCCGGATTTGTCGGCGTGGATGGAGGCTCGACGTCCACCAAGGCGGCGCTCGTCGATGAGAACGGCGACATTCTCTGCAAGGCGTATCAGCTTTCGAACGGCAATCCCATAGAAGACACCAAGCAGATGTTCGAGAAGCTGCGCGCGCAAGTGGAGGAGCAAGGCGCGAAACTCGAAGTGCTCGGCGTCGGCACTACCGGGTATGCCAAGGACATTTTGAAGGACGTTCTGCACGGGGATGTCGCGCTGGTGGAAACGGTCGCGCATACAGAATCGGCAATCCGGTTCTATGACGATCCGCACGTGATTGTCGACGTCGGCGGGCAGGATATTAAGTTGATCGTCCTGAAGAATGGGCGGGTCAAAGATTTCAAGCTCAACACGCAGTGCTCGGCGGGAAACGGTTACTTTCTGCAATCGACCGCGGAAGCATTCAATATCCCCGTCGAACATTTCGCTCAAACGGCGTTTTCCGCCCAAAGTATGCCGGTTTTCGGCTACGGATGCGCGGTGTTCATGCAGTCTGACATCGTCAATTTCCAGCGCCAGGGCTGGCGCGCGGAAGAAATTCTCGCGGGCCTGGCCGCGGTGCTGCCGAAAAACGTTTTTCTGTACGTCGCCAGCATCCCCAACCTGGCGAATTTGGGCACAAGATTTGTGTTGCAGGGCGGCACGCAAAACAATCTGGCTGTGGTGAAGGCGGAAGTCGACTTTATCAATTCCAGCTTTCGTGCTTCGGGTAAGCGGCCTGAAATCATCGTGCACGAGCACTGCGGCGAGTCGGGCGCGATCGGCGCGGCGGTGGAGGCGGTCCGGTTATGGAAAAACGGCCGCCAAACATCATTCATTGGACTCGACGCGGTGCGCAAGATTAGCTACCGGACTACGCGCAATGAAGACACGCGCTGCTACTTCTGCAAGAACAACTGCCTGCGCACGTTTATCGATGTAAATACGAACGATGAAGCGCCTGTGATCAACGTCACGGGCCCGGCGACGCGCGAATCGCTCAAGGCGAGCGTCGAGCCTCTCACGCAGATTCAGCTTTCGGTGGGATCGACAGAGACCGTGAAACTGCCGGAGCCGAAATTCCAGGAGAAGAAGACGAAGGTTCCACTGCGGGAGGGCGAGCAGCGCCTGATTATCGCTACCTGCGAAAAGGGCACAGTGGAAGATATCGAGGAGATGAAAGGCATCAAGGGCAATCTGGATGCAGTGAAGGCGCAGTACCCGAATTTGGTCGAATGGGCTTCGCGCGAAGCTTTCCGTTTCCGTAATACACAGCCGGTAGCGGACCCGCTGCCCCAAGTGAAGTGGTGGGACCCCAAGAAAGCAGAAGTAAGGAAGCGCATCGAGCTGATGCAGCGACGAAAAGAAGTGCGCATCGCCATGCCGCGCGTGTTTTATATGTATTCGCACGCGCAGATATTCAATGGCTATTTCCAGGCGCTCGGCATTCCTTCGGAGAACATCGTCTATTCCGATTACACCAGCGGCGACCTTTACCGCGCAGGCGCCAATCGCGGAGCGGTGGACCCCTGCTTTCCCGCCAAAATCGGCATCTCCCACGTCCACAACCTGCTATTCGTGAAAGCTTTGAAGAAGAAGATCGATTACATCTTCTATCCGATGTTCGACGTCCTTCCGACAAAGCTGGTTCAACTGCAAGGCTCGAATGCGTGTCCTACCATTACGGCAAGTCCGGAAACGGTAAAGGCCGCTTTCACGAAGGAAAACGATGTTTTCGCGGAACACGGCGCAGTGTACCTGGACCCGATCCTTAATCTCGCGGATCGCACGTTGTTCGCGCAGCAGATGTACGCGGCCTTTCGCGACATCCTGGGGCTCGGTCCGGAAGAGAACGACCGGGCTATTCAGGCCGCATTCGACGCGCAGGAACAATACGAGAAAGAAGTACAGAAGAAAGCTCGAGCGGTTCTGGAAGATCTCGAACGCGAAGACCGCATCGGCCTCGTGCTGCTCGCGCGTGTGTATCATCACGATCCGGGGTTGAATCACGAAATTCTCGATGAATTCCAGAAGCTCGGCTATCCGATTTTCAGCCAGAGCACGCTTCCTTACGACGACGACATCCTGGAAAGGCTGTTCGGAGAGGAAGTCCGCAGGGGCGAAATAAAATCGCCGCTCGAAATCCAGGACGTTTGGAAAAACAGCTACAGCGTCAGCACGAATCACAAGGTTTGGGCGGCGAAATTCACGGCGCGCCATCCCAATCTGGTCGCGCTCGAGATGTCCAGCTTCAAATGCGGTCACGATGCTCCAATTTACGGGGTAATCGAAGGCATTATCGAGAAGAGCGGGACGCCGTATTTTTCGTTCAAAGACCTGGATGAGAATAAGCCAACGGGATCGATCAAAATCCGCGTGGAAACCATCGATTATTTCCTGCGGCGGTATCGCGAGGACCTGGTCAAGCGGCGCACGATCGAGCGCGAGATCGACGACGAGATCCGCGCGCTGGCTCGTCGCCTGGAAGAGCACCCGTCCGAGGGATTGGAGTTAGCAGCCGCGGGTTAGGTCCAAGGGGGCCTGCAAGCAGCGACTGCTTCTACCGAGTCCCAACGCCGTTCTGATATCATCGCCAGCAAAGCCCACACTGGAGGGTTTTATGCGTAAATTAGCGCCGCTGGTCACCGTACCGCTTCTGGCCATCTTGGCCGCAGGGGGCGCCGATGCACCGATTACGAGCAACCCCATCCCGGAAAAGATCGTAAAGCGCGGGCTGGCGGTTGAGATCAAAGATCTGGTTCGCCTGCCGGACACGCGAGGGCTGCGGCCCGCCGAACAGGATGTGAATCCGTCCGGGTGGGCGCGCGTGAGCTACGTTCGGGATCTGCCCGACGGCCGCCGCTTCGCCAACGACTCACGAGGGTTCCTGTACCTGATCGATGGGAATAACCAGTCCCATGTGTACGCCGATATGGCCGCGGCTTTTCCATATGCAGTCTACAATCGCCTGGAGAGCGGCGTTATCGGATTCGTGTTCCACCCTGAATTCGCGCGGAACGGACTGTTTTACACCGTCCATGCCGAGATCGGTCCGGGAAATCCGAAAACGCCCGATTTTATTCCGATCGGCTATGGCTTGAAAGATGTCACGTATCACAACATCATCACGGAGTGGCACGCCACCAACCCGGCTGCGAATACGTTCGAAGGCACGCGCCGGGAAATCCTCCGCGCCGCGCATGTCGTAGCCAACCTGACGCATCCGATGGGCGCGGTGGAGTTCAATCCCACGGCAAAGCCCGGCGATCCGGATTACGGTTTGCTCTACACCAGCGGCAGCGATTTTGGATTCAGCAACGGAGGCGGTCCCAACGCGAGTAATCCCGCCCAAACGCAGCGGCTCGATTCGATTATCACCGCTATTTTGCGAATCGACCCGCGCAGCCCGTCCGTCACGCACGGGCAAAAGGGGCTAGGCGATTACACCATCCCGATGGCAAACAAGTTTGCCGCCGATGGAGACCCCAAAACACTCGGCGAAATCTACGCGTACGGCTTTCGCAACGCCCACCGCCTTTCCTGGGACACAGATGGGACGATGTTTGCTTCTGATATCGGCATGGACAACATCGAAGAAATCAACATCGTCCGTAACGGCGAGAATTACGGCTGGATGAAGCGGGAGGGCTATTTCGAAAACGGCCGGGTCCGCGGTGGCGCGCTCAATCAGCTGTATCCGCTTCCGCCGGAGATCCTGGATGGACGAGTGAAAGACGGATTTACGTACCCGGTTGCAGTTTACGATCACGATGAGGGCCGATCCGTGACGGATGGCTTCGCCTATCACGGGCGCATTCCAGCGTTGAACGGCAAATTCGTCTTCGGCGATATTCAGAGCGGACGCGTTTTTGCCTGCGATCTTGCAGCGATGAAAAAAGCCGACGATGGTATTCCCAAGACGGTGGCTCCGATCGAGGAAGTGCAGCTGTACATTCGCGATTCAACGGGAAAGCGCGCCGATGTGTCGTTTCAAGAACTCGTGGACAAGACCATGGGCAAGAGTTTGCCTCGCGCCGATCTGCACATCAGCCGCACGCGGGATGGCGAGCTGCTGCTCACTTCGAGGCAGGATGGCGTGATCCGCATGCTGGTTCCCGGCAGCCGATAATCTGAAGGACAAGCTGAAGCTTGTCCTACTCCGTTATTTCGGCAGCGGGACGGCGAATAGCCGGAACGGCCCCTTATCGGCATCCGGGTTTTTGGCGTCGCGCTGGCGGAGCTTGCCTTCCGCGGTCCAGGCCATGCCTTTCGTGACCGTGACGGCGGGAGTGCCGCCCTCCATGCCGCCTTCCTTCAGTGTGGTGATTTCGACGGAGTCGCCGTTGGGCACGGCCATCGCCGTACGCCCGACGCCCTCGGCGATGATCAGGCGCTTGCCGTCGATTGGGCGCATTCCATCAGGGCCTTCGAGCGGACGCGAGAGTTTAAGATCCGTTATCTTCGTGACCTTACCGTCTTTGGCAAGATCGAGGCGGAGAAGCTTGCTTGTGGTTACGTGTTTACGTACAGCTTGTCAGGGTCGCTTAAGAAGGCGAGGCCGTCGGCTCCGGCTAGCAGCGGGTCGGAAGCTACTTCAACCCCAGCCGTTGCGCCCTTCGGAAACATGAAGACCTTGGCGCCCGTAGTGTCCGTAATGAAGATGGCGCCGTCGTTGCGCACCGCGAGGTCATTACAAAAAGGATTGGCCGTGGGAATAGTGAGTGACTCCTTCGCGGCTCCGGTCTTGAGGTCGAAGGTTTTGACGCCTGCCTGGCACACCAGAAGGCGTCCAGATTTCTCGTCGGCGAGCACGCCGAGCAACGGCCCTTTGTTGGCGCTGGCGTCGGTCCATTGGGAGGCGATGTTCTCGCCGGGAGGAATCCGCCAGACGGTGCTCGTGCCGAAGCTGCCGATGATGATGGCTCCGTCGGCGGTGGAGGTGATGCTTTCGGGAAACAGGTTCTTACTGCGAATGGTGATGATAGGGTCGGCTGCGTAAAGCGCGCAGCCGGCAAGCAGGCCAGCGGCCAGACGCCTGGTGCATTTTTGGGCAAGGTCCATGATGCCTATGATGACCGAAAACGGCCCCGAAGCGCATCTGTTTGTCTACGCGGCTTATTGCATTTGAACCGGCTGCGCTTGTACGACGGCCGCGATTAGAGCGGTCCAGCGGGGCTTGTCCATAGCGTGTAGAATCTGCCGGGCCCGGATAAGCGTTTGCGGTGTTCCGCTGAACGGCGTCACCGATCCGCTGGATGAGTAGACCAGCAGTTTTTCGGCGATCGTGCTCCGAAACGCGTCGGGGTATTGGAGCAGGACCTGGCGGAGTTCGACGATTCCGTTGAACGGCGTGCCATCCACGAACGCTCCCGAGGCATCGACGGCACCCAACTGGTCCTCCGTGCGCCAGCGGCCAATCCCATCGAAATTTTCCAGAGCATAGCCGAGTGGAAAGAAGTTGCGATGGCAGTTGACGCAGGGCTGGGCCGGCAGAGTGCGCGTTTGGGGCGTAATCGGCAACTCCGGTTTTGCCGGCTGCGCGTTAGGAAATGCGCCGGGCGGGCGCGCGCCCAGGAAGTGCATGCGAATCCATATCGCCCGTGTTGCGGGTGTGGTGTAGCCGGCGTCCACACCGTGTTGATGCCTGGAAGTTGCCATCAGAATGCTCCCCTGACCGAGAAGACCGGCGCGCTCCGGCTTCGATACCTCAACGCGCCGGAATTGCGGGCCGGTGATGTTGGGGATGCCGTAGTGCCTGGCGAGCTGCTCATTCAAAAACGTGTACTTTGCGGTCCACAATTCGATTGGATCGCGGTCGTCGCGCAGTTGACTCAGGAGGAAAAGCTCGGTTTCCTTGGCGAACGAATCGCGCAGGGATGGATCGTAATCGGGGAAATATTTCTTGTCGGGATCAGCCGCGGCGAGCTTGTCGAGCTGCAGCCAGGGAAAGAAGAAGCGCGCGACGAAGGCTTGGGCACGATCGTCGGCGAGCATGCGCCGGACTTGGCCCTCAAGAACGGCCGGATCGGTTAGCCGATTGTGCTGCGCATCTTGAAGCAGCTCGTCATCGGGCGTGCTGTTCCATAAAAGTGTTGCGAGGCGGGTAGCGATCTCCTGGCTGTTGCCACTGGCGGGTGGTTTCCGATCCGCGCCCAGCGCTTGTTCAATGGAGGCGAGCACGTCGCCATAGGTTGCGCGATCGGGGCGCGGCGAGCCAAAGGGCGGCATGACGCCCGCCTGAAGCTGGCGATACGCTCGTGACCAGAGGTCTGGGTTCGCAGAAATTCGGTCGGCATCGAAGTGGTCGAGCAATACTCCGGAGGGCGACCGCATGCGGCCGTCATGGCAACCGGAGCAGTATGTCTCGATCACCTTTGGAACGTTCGTCTCCGCGGACAGGCTCGTGAGAAATAGCAGCGGGAGAAGGTAGCGGCTGGTCATCATGGCGGTAGTTTGGACGATGGATGACAGGGAGAGCTTCCATAAAAAATACTGCATTTAGAGAAATGCCGGAAGGGCTTTCTTGAGATCAAAACATCAGATTCACTACGCTGTGATGTATGAGGACGACGCTTACGCTGGATGATGATGTTGCCGCGCTCCTCCATCAAGTTCATAAAGAGCGGAAAGGCTCTTTTAAAGACGTAATCAACGCCGCTCTGCGCGCGGGCCTGGTCGCCATGAGCAGGCCTCCCCAGGCCCGGAAACCATTTCGCACGCACCAAGACGCTCATCGCGGGGCCGCGATTGCCGGCAAATATCGACGACACCGCTGAGGTTCTTTCGCTGATCGAGGGTGAGGACTACAAGTGATCCTCGATGACGCGAATTTGCTGATTTATTCTTCAACGGCTTGCCCCGAACGGGAGAAAGCTAGAGATTGGCTTGAGCGCCAGTTCAACGAAAGCGTTCGTGCCGGGATCCCTTGGCCTACGTTACGGCCTATTTGCGCATCATTACCAACGTCCGTGTGTATGGCAATGGCGCGGCGACTCTCGCCAGAGCGTGGGCACAAGTCGAAGCCTAGCTTTCCGTGCCCAACGTTTGGATTCCGGCGCCCGCGGAGAATCACCCGGCTATTTCAAACGCATGCTCGCGGCCGCGGGCGCGAGTAAACATGTCCCCGACGCGCACCTCGCGCTTTAGGAATCGAACACGGTCCTTTGCTCTGCTCCACAGATGGAGATTTCGCGCGGTATCCCGGATTGCGGTGGATAAACCCGCTCGTCTCGCGCATGTGACCGTTCGCCAATCCAACACTGCTGTATATAATCGTTGGCAGTATCGCGCGCCGCGCGGCGGGTACTGAACAGGGGGCAAAATGAAAATTCGCTTCATTTTCTCACTCGCGACAGCAACCGGCACCGTGGTGATCTTGTTTGCGCAGCAGCGGCCGGCAGGACCGTATACGCAAGACCAAGCGGCGGCGGGACGGGCAATTTACCAGATTAATTGCGCTTCGTGCCATTCGGCCGACCTCAGCGGACGCGAAGGGCCGCAATTAGCGGGCGCGAATTTCATGATTCAGTGGGGCGACCGGACTGCAGGCGAATTGATCAAATACCTGCAATCGACGATGCCTCCCGGCGGAGCCGCTCTTCCGGGCGATTCGTATCCGAATCTGGCCGCGTTCATTCTGGATGCCAACAGCGCTCGTCCGGGTACGCAGGCGCTTACGGCCGCATCGAACGCAACTATTCGCAGCGTCGCAGCCGGCCAGCGCGCGGCATATTTGCAGAACGGTGGCGGCCCGGCGCCCGTCGCGGCCGTCGAAAATTCGAAACAAGGCAAGCAGGGAAAACAGGAAAGGCAGACACCTCGGGGCTTAACGGTTGAGGGCGAGGTGAAAAACTACGTCCCGATAACCGATGCGATGCTGCGCAATCCTGATCCCGCCGACTGGTTGATGATCCGCCGCGATTACAAAGCGAACTCATTCAGCCCTTTGAATCAGATTACGCCGCAGAACGTAAATGAGTTACGGCTGATGTGGAGCTGGTCCATGCAGGATGGCGCTATCCTCGGCAACCAGCCTGCGCCGATCGTCCACAATGGCGTGCTGTATGTGAACAATAACGGCGGCGTATTGCAGGCGTTGGATGCGAAGACCGGTGATCTCATTTGGGAGAATCGCTACGGAACTAATCCCGGCTGGCCCGCCATGCGCGGCATTACCATCTATGGCGATAACGTTTACCTCGCGACCAATGAAGCGCATCTGATGGCCTTTGACGCCCGCACCGGCAGGGTGGTCTGGGACTCCACTATCGGCGACCGCTCCCAGGGCGGTTACTCCACTACCAGCGGACCACTTGCCGTAAACGGCAAGCTGATCCAAGGTCTCGGCGGTTGCGGAACGTATCGCAAGGAAAAATGCTTCATTAGCGCCTATGACGCTAAAACCGGCAAAGAATTGTGGCGATTTAACACAGTCGCCGTAGACGGCCAACCCGGAGGCGACACCTGGGGCAACCTACCGAACGTGTTTCGCGCGGGCGCGGAAAGCTGGATCACGGGCAGCTACGATCCAGATTTGAACCTGACCTATTGGGGAACAGCTCAAGCCAAGCCATGGATGCGAGCGAGCCGGGGCTCAGGCAACGGAGCGACGCTCTATGCGAACTCGACGCTGGCACTCAACGCGGACACTGGAAAACTCGTTTGGTATTACGATCACGCGCCGGGCGAGACGCTGGATCTGGACGAAGTCTTCGAGCGCGTGCTGGTGGACGATCAAGGTCAGAACTATGTGTTCAGCTCGGGCAAAACCGGAATCTTATGGAAGCTCGACCGCAAGACAGGAAAGTATCTGGGCCATAAAGAAATGGTGTTCCAGAATGTGTACGACTCTTACAATCCCACCACAGGCGAGCCTCATTACCGCAATGACATCGTAGAGCAACGCATCGGCGAACCGGTGCTGGGATGCCCTTCTACCGAAGGCGGGAAGAACTGGCCTGCGATTTCGTATTATCAGCCTGGTAACCGGCTGATTGTGCCGCTGAGCCAAAGCTGCCTCGAATTCACCGCGCAGACGGTCGAGAAAGTGGAAGGGTCCGGGGCGGGGGGCGGCGCGCGGCCGCGCTACTTCGAAATGCCGGGGTCGAACGGAAACGTCGGCAAGCTCGCGGCCTACGATGTGCGGACCCTCCGCGAGATCTGGAAATACGAGCAGCACGCGCCATTCCTGACGGGAGTGCTGTCGACAGCCGGCGGCATCGCGTTCGTGGGCGACCTGAATCGCATGTTCCGCGCCTTCGACGCAAATACCGGCCGCGTTCTGTGGGAGTCACGCCTCCCGGCTTCCGTGCAGGGCTTTCCGCTAACGTTCAGCGTCGGCGGCAAACAATACGTCGCTGTTACAACAGCCAACGGCGGAGGCAGTCCGCGGAATGTGCCGAGGCTAGTGGCCACGGACGTGCATTATCCGGAGACTGGCAACGCCCTCTACGTCTTCGCGCTACCGGAGAGGAGGTAGCGCGCTCGGCGTCGCTGGCCGCGCGAATTTGGCATACTGGTGGGCGCCGATTATGCAAGCTGAGGAATCGCCCGAAACCGGGGGCAATCTGGACGTCGCCCCAGAACTGCATCTGAAAGGCGCCACTGCGCCAATGATCGTCGCCTATCGGATACCGGGGCATAGGCGGTATCCGGCCATCGTGCCGGCAGCGGCCAACCGTGAATGGATGGACATGGAAACGGGAGGTTGGGCGAATCGCTGCCTGCCCCTGCGTATTTCGAATCAGGCGGGCTGGTTTCTTCTGAATGACGCCGAATTTGATGTCGCTTGGGCGGGAAAATCGTCATTGGAGAGTTTAAGAATATTTCCGGCGGATCCCAATAATAGGCCGGCTTTTGCTTCCAGCATGTTCGGGCACGGAATTGTCACGTTTACCGTTCCCTATCTATTCCGAACGCCCCCAGGTTATGACCTCATCGTTCGCGGGCCAACCAATATCTTCAAGGATGGCATCAGTCCTTTGGATGGAATTGTGGAATCGGATTGGACGCCGTACACGTTTACCATGAACTGGAAATTGACCCGGCGCCTCAAAACCGTCACGTTCAAGCGGGATGAACCATTCTGCATGATCCTCCCGATCCCCAGACACGATCTCGGAGCCTTCGAAGGGGAAATTCGCAACCTGCAATCCGCTCCCGAACTACAAAAGGGATACCAGGAGTGGCATGAGCATCGCGTGGCAATCGTGCGGGAGCAGAAGAGTAAAACACCCGGTGGACCCAGGCGGCCAGTGCAGGGCCACTATATCCGCGGACAAGGCTATTTCGGCGAAAAAGGTGAAGGTCATCAAACTAAAGTTTTCACAAAGAATTTTGTCGAAATCGAACCGCCTGTAGAGCTTCCTCCGCATCGCGGGGCCTCTCCAGCATCTACTACACCGACCAAACGGCGAGGCTGGCTGCGGCAGTTGTTCCGCTCTTGAGCCGCTGAGTCGTGGAATTCTCCGACCGCTGGGATGTCGCAAATCAACCCGCGCGCCCGCAAACCTCATCGGGAAGCTGATGTTCGTCAAACAGCGCTGTCTCCTCAGGAGCCGGTGCTTGAAAAATGTCCATCCATCGGGACAGGTCTTCCCGTTTGACGGGAGGGCTCTCTCGACCTCGGCGTTGCAATCTTTCGAAAAGAATTTCCGCAGGCGCGGAGACATAGTGCAATTCAACAGCAGCGCCAAGCTCCCGAGCTCCAAGGCGCAGCGCGTCTCGCTCAGACCTCGCCCATGTGCCCCATTCAATGATGACGGTCGCGCCGAGCGCGAGGAGATCCTGAGCCAGCTTCCACTGCAGCGCCTCGATCTTCCCGCGCAGATCTTCTCGGCGGAGGTTGATTGAAAGCGCGTCCAACCACTCATCCGGACAAAGGCGAACTGCATGGAGCTTACTCTCAAGAGCCTTTGCCAGAGTAGTTTTGCCCGAACCCGGCAAGCCGCAGATGATGATCAATCTCGCGGCGGCTTCGGGTCTTTCCATGAAAGGATTATCGCCCCGACGTCGCCGGCGTTCAAAGAGGTAAGCTGGTAAGGATGTAAGGCATGCTTACCAGCAAGGTGACGAGTAAGGGACAAACCACTCTCCCGCGGGAAATCCGGGTACGGCTTAACGTAGGGCCAGGGGATCACATCGTGTATCGGAACACCAGCGCGGGCGTGCTGATTCGTAAAGCGCGGCCGTTCGACGCCGCCTGGCACTCCGGTATTTCGAAGACGTTAGAGGAGGAATGGAACTCGCGCGAGGACGAACAGGATTTTCGTGATCTGTGAAGCGTGGACCATCGTGGTGGTGCCGTTTCCGTTCAGCGATTCCCCGCACGTGAAATTCCGGCCGGCGGTGGTCCTATCGACTCGCGGGTTCAATCGATGTGGGCTCACCATCATGGCCATGGTGACCTCCGCGCGTCACTCGAAAATGCCGGGCGATATTCCGATCAAGCCCGGCACAGCCGGGTTGAGCACGGATTGCATCATCCGAATGAAGCTCTTTACGCTGGACAACCGGCTGATCCGCGACAAGCTGGGTGTTCTGCCGGAAGAAACAGGCGGGCAATTGGATCGCACGCTCCATTCGATTCTGCACGGGCCGGAGTAAGGGCTTCCTTATCGCCTGGCGAACAACCGGCGAAGCAAATTCCTGCAAACAAAACTCTTGCATTCAACTACATTAGCGTTATAAATTTAACTCAGTGGCCTAATGTGGTCTGAAGTGGACCGTGATACCCGAAATCGATCAACTCAACCCCCTGATAGCGGAGCCGCCCCACTCCATAGAGCAGGCTTCCGTCGACGACAAGGGGCGTTTGAAACTGCCCGCGAAGGTAGTAGAATACCTGTCCGCGATTGGAGTAACCCAAGTTTTCATCACCACGGTCGACTTCCGTCAGGTACGAATATATCCGCTGAATGTTTGGAAGAGCAACGAAATTCTTTTCAAGAGCGCGGGCGAGAACTCGGCCGCCGCGGAACGGCTAGCTCGCTTGGCGAAGCATTTCGGAGGCGACGCCGCGATCGACAACTCGGGGCGGGTGCTGTTGCCGGCAGCACTGCGGACGGAGATGGGGCTCGAAAGGCAGCCGGTGATGGTGGACGTCTACAACGGCCGTGTGAACGTCGTCAGCCGCAAGATCCACGACGAGCTTCTACAAGTGGCGCGGGCGAGCGTGGCCGACGATTTGAAGACGCTGGAGAAAATGGGATTCAACTAACCGGGATGGTGAAGAACGATGCAGCACTATCCCGTTATGCTCCGCGAGTGCTTGGAGTACCTGAATATCCGTCCAGACGGCATTTACTGCGATGCTACTTGCGGACTGGGCGGCCACTCGGGCGCGATTGCGGCGCGGCTGTCTACGGGCGTGCTGATCGCCTGCGACCGCGACGCGGAGAGCCTGGAACTCGCGCGCGCGAATACCGCCGGCCTCGGAGAGCGAATCCGTTTTCACCAGGCTTTGTTCTCGCAACTGGCAGAGGCGCTTGCCGCCGAAGGCATATCGCAAGTGGACGGGCTGCTGGCGGATCTGGGGGTATCGCGGTACCAACTTACGGCGGGAGAGAGGGGATTCTCGCTGATGGCGGACGGTCCGCTGGACATGAGAATGTCTCGAGGGCAGCAGCGGACCGCCGCCGAGATAGTGAATTTCGAATCCGAACACGAGCTTGCCCGGCTCATCTACACGCTGGGCGAAGAAAGGAGGAGCCGGAAGATAGCCAGAGCAATCGTGCGGGGCAGGCCGATTACAACCACCGGTCAGTTGGCCAAGCTGATCGAGGGGGTCGCGCCCCGTGCGGGAAAACTGCATCCAGCAACGCAAACATTTATGGCGCTGCGCATGGCGGTGAACGACGAGATGGAAGAGCTGGACGCGCTGCTGGAGTGTATTCCGAAGCTGTTGCGCTCGGGCGGACGCGCGGTTATTGTGACGTTTATGTCGCTGGAGGACCGCAAAGTGAAACAAAGTTTTCAGGCGATGGCGAAAGCCGGGCGGGCGCACTTGCTGACCCGGCACGTCGTGCGGCCTGCAGAGGAAGAGACGCGGGACAACCCGCCATCGCGAAGCGCGAAGCTTCGCGCGATCGAAGTGCTGTAGCAAGTCGGAGGCAATAGGGAATATGGCAACGCTAGATCATGTCTGGGGCAGGATGGCGGCGGCGCCCAGGGCTGAGCTGAAACAGCCTGTGCGGCGCGCGGATCCACACGCGCGTGTGCGCGCGTTCGCCAACGAAGATATCCTTTTTTACGTGAAGCGCATCGACAACAGCGGCGTGGTGCGCCAGGCAGATCCCGGGGCCCGCGCCCGCTGCATGAAGATGGCCGGATCGGTATTCGCGGCCGCCGTGCTGCTGATCTTCATCCTATTGCCGAGCGCCTACGGCTTGCTGGCGGGTTATCGCATTCAGTCCCTGAAGCAGGAGAGCGAGCGTCTGGAGGCCGCGCGTGCATCGCTCGAGCTGCAGGAGTCGCAGCTTCTGTCGCCCGCGCGGATGGAAGAACTCGCGCGCGAGCAGCAGTTTGTCGATCCGGCTCCGCAAAAAGTCGTTTACCTTGAAGACAAGCAAGGTTCGCTGGCGATGAACCAGTAGGAGCCTCCCGCCGATGCCGGAAACGCAATCCACCCGCCGGCTGCGATGGCTCCTGAGACTGCTGCTGGTCTGGGTAGCGGCCATTTTCGCGCGTCTGGTTTGGCTCCAGGTTATTCAGCACGACACGCTTCTGGCGCAAGCGCAGCAACAGCAGCAAAAAACGGTCGAGATCCCCGCCATGCGCGGGTCGATATTCGATCGCCTGGGGCAGCCGCTGGCGAAAACGCTGCCCGCGGAATCCATTTGCGTTAATCCTCAGCACATCCCCGATCCCGCGGTCGCGGCGGATCTGCTGGCGCCCACGCTGAACCTGGACCGCGACACGCTTTACGAGCGCATCGCTTCGGCCAAGCGGCGGCGCAGCGGTTTCCTGTGGGTGAAGCGCAAGGTGGATGAAGAAACGGCCAGCCGCGTACGCGACATGAAGCTCGATTACGTCGAATTCCGCGAAGAGATGCGCCGTTTTTATCCGCACGGTTCGCTCGCATCGCATGTGATCGGCTCCATCGGGAAGGTGGATGAGGAAGACGCCGAGCGCGGAAACGCCGGTATCGAAATGGAGTTCGACGAAGAGCTATCCGGGCGCCCCGGATTGGCGCGTGTTTACACTGACGTTAAACAAAACGCCTACGACTCTTCGGTTGCGCGTACGCCGGAGCCCGGCGAGGACCTGGTCCTCACGATCGATCCGAACTTGCAATACGAAGCGGAAAAAGAACTGGATAAGAGAATCGTCACGAGCCACGCGAAAACCGGATCGATCGTCGCAATCGATCCATATACGGGCGAAATCCTCGCGATGGCTAACTTTCCGCGGTTCGATTCCAACCTGCCGCCCCAACCGGATGAGCCGCCGAACGCGCGCAGCAACTTCGCCATCACTACGCCGTACGAGCCAGGCAGCGTTTTCAAAACCGTCACGCTCTCGGCGGCGCTGGAGACCACGAATCTTCGGCCGGAATCGATCATTAACTGCGGCAACGGCAGCATTAACTTGTTCGGCCGCATCATCCACGACCACAATAGCTACGCCGCGCTGAGCATGGCCGACGTGCTGGCAAAATCGAGCAACATCGGCGCGATTAATATCGGCCTCAAGGTCGGCGACCGCAAGCTGTACGACTACGTCCGGCGTTTCGGCTTCGGACAGAAGACCGGAATCGACCTGCCCGGCGAATCTTCAGGCATGCTCCGGCGGGTGGAGCAGTGGACGCCCAGCTCTATTGGCTCGGTCGCGATGGGGCATGAAGTAAGCGCCACGGCGCTTCAACTGGCGATCGCCGGAGCGACCATAGCCAACGGCGGCATGCGCGTGAGGCCGCAGATCCTGCTGGCCCGCCGCAAACCGGGTGAGCCCGAAGAGCGGATCGCTTCCGAAAAACCGGAGCGCGTCATCATGCCCGAGACGGCGATCGCGATGCGGCAAATGATGGAAGGCGTGGTCCTCCATGGCACGGGAAAGGGTCTCGCGAACCTGCGCGGGTACACCTCGGGCGGAAAGACCGGCTCGGCGCAGATCTACGATTTGAAAGCGCACGTTTACACGCACTCATACAATGCGAGCTTCCTTGGGTTTGCGCCGGTGGCAAACCCGAAGATCGTCATCGCGGTTACGCTGAATGGGACTACGGGCGGGAGCGCGGGTTATGGAGGGCCTGTCGCGGCGCCCGTTTTCCGGGAAGTCGCGATGACCGCGCTGCGAATACTCGATGTTCCGAAGGATCTTCCCGAAACGACCTCGCGTACGGCGACGAAGCCCTCGAAGGAAAACGATTTGTCCATTGCCGGGGTCGATGGTCCTCCACAAATTTTTGAGGCGGCCACCGATACCCAGTCCGCATCCTCCGTCACTCCGCCGCCGGTCCACGCCGATCCGGGGGTTAACCCTATAATCGACGCGGACCGGCGGCCTTTTTTATCGGCCGCAGGGCCAAAGGTGCCGGACTTTCGGGGCTTGTCGTTGCGGGCGGTGCTGGAGCAATCCTCCGCCGCGGGGCTGCGGGTGCAGGTGGAGGGAAGTGGATTAGCGAAGAATCAGGATCCGCCGCCGGGAGCGCCGATACCGGCGCACGCTGGGGTTAGGATCCAGTTTGGGAATTAGTGGGGCGGGATGCCATCCCGCGGCGGGTTGCCAACCCGCCTGCCGCGGATTTCTGAAACGCGGCCAGCGCCGGTTGGCAACCGGCGCGCAGGTTTGCAACCTGCCCCACAAGGCTGCGGATGCAGGTGGAAGGAAGCGGATTAGCGAAGAATCAGGATCCGCCGCCGGGAGCGCCGATACCGGTGCACGCCGGGGTGAGGGTCCAGTTTGGGAATTAGTGGGGCGGGATGCCATCCCGCGGCGGGTTGCCAACCCGCCTGCCGCGGATTTCTCAAAACCCCGCCAGCGCCGGTTGGCAACCGGCGCGCAGGTTTGCAACCTGCCCCACAAGGCTGCGGGTGCAGGTGGAGGGAAGCGGATTAGCAAAGAATCAGGTGGGGCGGGCTTAAGCCCGCCATACTCGACTGGCGGACTGAAGTCCCGCCGCAGGCTTAAGCCTGTCCCACTCGGTCTTGGAATTTTATTGTGCATGAGCACACAACGGAGTAGCTGAATCACTATGACGCTGCGCGAAGTATTGGCGGGCGTGAAGATTAACGGGGCATTGCCGGGGACTTTGCAAGAGCTGAGCGTGGCGGGGCTGGAATACGACTCCCGCCGCGTAAACAAAGATTTTGTGTTTTTTGCGTTTCGAGGAAGCCACATGGATGGCGCACAGTTTGCGGCCGATGCGCTGGCTCGCGGCGCGTGCGCATTCGTGAGCGAAGAGGGGCCTCCCGCGAATTTCGCCGGCCCTTGGATCCAGGTCGAGCATGGCCGCCGCGCCCTGGCGACGGCGTCGTCAAATTTCTTTAATCATCCCGACCGGCGCGTGCGCTTCACGGGCATTACGGGAACGAACGGCAAGACCACCACGTCGTACCTTCTTGAATCGATCCTCCGCGAGGCTGGATTCACTACGGGACTGCTTGGCACTATCGAATACCGGCTGGCGAATGAAGCAAGGCCCGCGCCGAACACGACGCCCGAATCGATAGATACGATGCGCTTCGCGGCGGAGCTCGAGCAGCGCGGCGGCGCGCATTTGGTCTCTGAGATTTCCTCGCATGCGCTGGCGCTCGGGCGCGTGTGGGGTTTCCACTTTCATACCGCGGTCTTCACGAATCTCACGCAGGACCACTTGGATTTCCACGGTACGATGGAAGCTTACGCCGCGGCTAAGCGCTATTTGTTTGTGCCCCCCGAAGGTCCCGCTCCCGTCTGGGCGGTGTTGAATTCAGATGATGCCGCGAGTAAGTCCATGGAGCCGTCCCCGCCGGCTCAGGTCCTCTGGTATGGGCTTTCACACCAGGCCGATCTGCGCGCGGAAAACATCCGGTCCGGATTCGATGGGCTGCATTTTGAGCTGTGCTGGAAAAACGAACGGCAGCCGGTAGATTCTCTTCTCGCCGGCCGAATCAATATTCTGAACATTCTGGCCGCCTCGGGCGCGGCGCTGAGTTATGGCATCGGTCTGCCCGCAATCGCGCGGGGCGTGGCCGGGTGCAAGGCGGTGCCGGGGCGGTTCGAGCGCATCGAGGCCGGGCAGCCTTGTCTGGTGGTTGTGGATTACGCGCACACGCCGGACGCGCTGCGCAATGTGATTCAGATTGCGCGCGAATTGACCCCAGGCCGCGTGATTACTCTGTTTGGCTGCGGCGGCGATCGCGATCGCTCCAAGCGCCCGCTGATGGGCATGGCGGCCGCGGAGCTGAGCGATTACGTGGTGCTGACCTCCGACAATCCGCGTTCGGAAGACCCGATCGGCATTATGAACGACGCGCTGGTAGGGCTGCGCCGCTTCGACACGCCCCATTCGATCGAGCCCGATCGCGCCGAAGCGATCCGCGTGGCGATCAAGCAGGCTCTGCCGGGCGACGTGGTGCTGCTGGCGGGGAAAGGACATGAGACGTATCAGATTCTGAAAGACCGCACGATTCATTTCGATGACCGGGAAACAGCGCGGGAGGCGCTGAGATCGTTCGGTTATGTGTAGGGTGGAGCATGCGATTGCAGTTGCGCGAGGTCGCGCGGTATCTAGATCTTTGTGGGCCGGACGATCGGGGTTCGTCCGCCTACGCGAGCGCGGACGGGACCGTCACCGGATGGTCCGTCGACTCGCGCACTATTCAACCTGGAGATCTCTTCTTTGCTTTGCGAGGACCAAATCATAATGGGCATGCATACATCGACGAAGTATTCCGGAAGGGCGCGATGGCCGTGGT
Source organism: Bryobacterales bacterium (assembly GCA_019261985.1). GTDB lineage: Bacteria > Acidobacteriota > Terriglobia > Bryobacterales > Bryobacteraceae > Palsa-187. The sequence continues at coordinate 54,890 of JAFAQY010000069.1, forward strand.
TGTGGATGAAGGCATTGATGGCCAAACGGCGGAAGCGGGCCGAATACTGCGGGTGGAGAACGTTCTACAAGGGCTCGGGCGCTTGGCGGCGCGGGCGCGGCAAAGATGGGGCGGCCGTGTGGTGGCGATAACCGGCAGCGCCGGAAAAACCACCACGAAGGACATTATCGCGGAGATGCTGGCGGACGGTTTTCGGACAGCGAAGAATGAGGGCAATCTGAACAATCAGATCGGCGTGCCGCTGTCCTTGCTGCGGATGGACAACAGCGCTGAGATCGCGGTCATCGAAATGGGAATGAACCACTCGGGCGAAATTCGCGCGCTGGCCGAGATTGCCCGGCCGGAGACCGGAGTGGTGACGAATGTCGGCTGGGCGCATATCGAAAATTTCGATTCGATCGAGGGGATCGCGGCGGCGAAGCGAGAGTTGATTGAGGCATTGCCGGCAAACGGCACAGCCGTGTTGAACGCAGATGATTCCAGGGTGGCTGGGTGGGTAGGACAAGCTTCAGCTTGTCCATTTACGGGACAAGCTGAAGCTTGTCCTACTGTCTTCTATGGTCTTTCGCAATCCGCGCACATCCGCGCCGAAGACGTCCATTATCTCGAAAACGGAACCACTTTCCGCGTGGGCGACGTCCACTTCGAAACTTCCCTTACAGGCCGGCACAACGTCTCCAATCTGCTCGCGGGCATTGCCGTTGCGAACGTTTACGGCATCGAGCCCGCGCGCCTTACCGCGAAAGTGAGAAATTTTTCGGCCGCAAAAATGCGCGGCGAACGCTTCCATTGCGGGGGCGTTTTGGTGTATAACGATTGCTACAACTCCAATCCAGACGCGGTTCGGGCCATGTTGGATGTCCTGCGGGACACTCCCGCGCGGCGGCGCATCGCGGTTCTGGGGGAGATGCTCGAACTCGGCCACTGGGCTGAGCCGCTTCATCGCGAGATAGGCAACTATGCAGCGCTGAGCGGTATTAATGTGCTCGTTGGGATACGCGGCGCGGCCTGCCACATGCTGGATGCAGCCAAGCGTGCCGGCCTTAGGGCCGACGCCGCGTTTTTTTTCGACGAGCCGGCCGAAGCAGGGCGCCTGGCGCGCTCGCTCGCGCAGCCCGGGGATGCCATACTCTTCAAAGGGTCCCGCGGAGTGCACGTGGAGAAGGCTCTCCAGCAGTTTGTGGGAGAGTGTGATGTATGACGTAGGGGCGCAGGCTGCCAGCCTGCAGCGGGTTGCGAACTCGCCCGCCGACTATTCAAAAACGCTTGACCAGCGCCGGTTGGCAACCGGCGCGCAGGATCGCATCCTGCCCCACTATGGCGAGACTGAATAATGCTGTACTGGCTGTGCTACGAAAAGCTGTTCCATCTCAATTCCCACTTCTCCCCGTTCCGCGTATTTCAATACGCGACGTTTCGCACGGGGATGGCCAGCATCACAGCGCTGCTGATGGCAATCCTTCTCGGACCCTGGCTGATCGCGCGGCTGCGCGCGTTTCAGATCGGGCAGCACATCCGCGAAGACGGCCCGCAAACACACCACAAGAAAGCGGGGACGCCGACAATGGGCGGGCTGCTGATTGGCGTATCGATTCTTGTTCCCACGCTGCTGTGGTCGAATCTCAGGACGCCGGCTGTGTGGGTGGCGCTCGCCGGCCTGGTCACGTTCGGCGCCGTGGGATTTCTGGACGATTACCTAAAGATAAGAAACAAGCGCAACCTTGGGCTGCGCGTAAAGCAGAAGCTTGCGTTGGAATTGCTTTCGGCTCTGCTGATCGGCGTGATGTTGCTGGCGATGAACGCGAAGGGCGTCTACTCTACCAGCATGAACGTGCCGTTCTTCAAGAACTTCAATCCGGATCTTCTGGTCCACGCATGGCTGCGCAACATGTGGAGCTACCCGCTCGCGTTCGTGTTCTTTTTCGCGTTCATCGCGCTGGTCCTTGTGGGCTGCTCGGATGCTGTGAACCTGACAGACGGCCTGGACGGCCTGGCGATCGGATTGATGGTTATCGCGGCGGGCGCGATGACCGCGCTCGCCTATCTCTCGGGCCACGCCGAGTTCGCCCGCTACCTGGAACTTTTGCGCGCGCCGGGAGCTTCGGAACTGGCGATCTTCTGCGGCACGATGACCGGAGCTTCCCTCGGTTTTCTTTGGCACAACGCGCATCCAGCCGAGATCTTCATGGGCGATGTGGGTTCCTACGGGCTGGGAGGCGGTCTGGGCACGGTAGCGGTGTTGTTGAAGCAGGAGATTCTGCTGCTGTTTATCGGCGGAGTCTACGTTATCGAAGCTCTTTCAGTGATCCTACAGGTGGGGAGTTACAAGCTGCGCGGCAAGCGCGTTTTCAAAATGGCGCCGTTGCATCATCACTTCGAGCAAATCGGGTGGTGCGAATCCAAAGTGATCGCGCGCTTTTGGATCGCGGGTTTGATTCTCGCCCTCTTCGCGCTGACAACTCTGAAATTGCGATGAAAATAGACGGCGCTCGAGTGGCGGTGGTAGGAATGGCCCGAAGCGGCCGCGCCGCGACGAAGTTACTGACGGAACAAGGCGCGGTGGCGATCGGTGTCGATCAATATCCGGCGGACCCGTCAATACGGCCACAAACGGCCGAGGCGTTTGCCGACGTCGATTTGATCGTCCTTTCGCCGGGCGTCCCGGCCGATTTGCAAGAGCTGAACGCCGCGCGGAAACGAGGGGTCCCGGTGATCGGCGATCTGGAGCTGGCAAGCTGGTTTCTTCAGGGCGATATCGCTGGCATAACCGGCTCGAACGGAAAAACCACGACCACCGCTCTCACCGGCCACATCCTGAAAGAAAGCAAGATTCCCGCACAGGTCGGCGGTAATATCGGTACGCCTCCGGCTTCGATGGTCGACACGTCGCGAAAAGGCCAATGGAACGTTTTAGAGTTGTCGAGTTTTCAATTGGAAACCATCAATTCTTTCCACGCGCGCATTGGCGCGGCGCTGAATGTCACCCCCGACCATCTGGACCGCCACCATACGCTTGAGGCCTACGCGGCGGCGAAGGGCCGGCTGTTCGAGACGCAAACGCGGAACGATTATGCCGTGCTGAATGCGGACGATCCCATCACGCGCGCCTACGCGAAACGCGCGCGCAGCGCCATTCTATGGTTCAGCGTGAAAGAGCGGGTTTCCCCAGGAGCCTACCTGGACGGCGAGAGCATCGTCTTGGACAACCTGCCGTTAATGACCGTTCGCGAAATTCCGCTGCGCGGGCGGCACAATGTCGAAAATACGCTGGCTGCGGCGCTGGTGGCCTGCGTTGCAGGCGCGAGACATTCGCAGATTCGCGCGGCTGTAATGAGCTTCCCCGGCGTGGAGCACCGGCTCGAGTTTGTACGCGATCTGGACGGCGTGGCCTGGTACAACGATTCAAAGGCCACGAATGTCGATGCGACCCTGAAGGCGATTGCGGCATTCGAGGGTGGATTGTGGGTGATTCTTGGCGGAAAAGACAAGAACACGGATTACAGCCCGCTGGCCGCTCCGCTGCGCGAGAGGGCGCATTCGGTTTTGCTAATCGGCGCGGCGGCAGCAAAAATCGAAAGCCAGTTGAATGGAGCCGTTCCGATGACCGGCTGCGGCACTCTCGAGGCCGCGGTTAAACAGGCTCGCGCGCGAGCGCATCCGGGAGATACCGTCCTGCTCGCGCCTGCTTGCGCCAGCTTTGACCAATTCGAGAATTTCGAGCACCGGGGCCGGGAGTTCAAGCGAATGGTGGGGGAACTGTGAACCTTAATGTAGGACAAGCTTTAGCTTGTGCTGGACAAATGGGCAAGCTGAAGCTTGCCCTACACGGCGGAGCGCGTTTTGAAGCTCAAAACTGACTGGATCCTGTTCCTCGCCATCCTCACGATGACCAGCTTCGGGATCGTGATGGTTTATAGCGCCTCCAGCGCCGCGGCCGAGCCATTCTATAAAGTGCCGCCGTACTTTTTCGTGCTGCATCAGCTTGCGTTCGCGGTGATTTCCTTCGCCGTGATGATGTACTTTAAGCGGCTGAACTATCGCAATCTCAATACGCCCGCATGGGCGTTCACTTCGCTCGGCCTTGTGCTCGCGCTGCTTGTGGCGGTCTATTTCGCCGATTCGCGCGCGCACCGCTGGTTCCGAATTCCCGGCGTAGGCTCGCTCCAGCCTTCCGAGTTCGCCAAGCCCGCGCTGGTCCTCTTTATCGCGCATTTCCTTTCGCGCCGCGCCCAGACGATCAACCAGCGGAAAACTTTGCAGCAAGCTTGCCTGGCGGTGGCAGTGTTGGCTGCGCTGGTGGTGGTTGCAGACTTGGGCACAGCCATGGTCCCGGTGCTGACGGTCGTCATCGTGTTTTGGATTGCCGGTCTCGAGTGGAAGTACATGCTTCGCGTGGGCCTGGCAGGTTTGCTGCTGTGCATACTCGCGGTATTTTCGCGTGGATATCGTCTCGGCCGCGTCATTGCTTATCTCGATCCCGACTACTCCAAGATCGAGCTCATCGACACCCACCAACGGATCCGAAATTACATCCAGCGTTCCACCACCGTGCGCGACGCGGGCTATCAGCCGCGCCAATCGAAGATCGCCGTCGGCACCGGCGGAGTTCTCGGGGTCGGCCTTACGCAGAGTAAGCAAAAGCTCATGTTCCTCCCCGAAGCGCATACCGATTTCATTTACGCCACCATCGGCGAAGAGCTCGGATTATGGGGAGCTAGCGCGGTACTGGCCGGTTTCGTCGTGTTGCTCTGGCGCGGGCTGCGGCTATTTCTGCTCGCGCGGGACGACTTCGGCAAATACTTGGCTCTTGGCGTCACCGTAAGCATTGTTCTTCAGGCGCTGCTGAACATAACGGTTGTGCTTGACATGGCGCCCACGAAGGGATTTCCATTGCCGATGATCAGCTTTGGAGGCAGCTCACTGGTTAGCACGATGGCATCGCTCGGCATGCTGCTGAGTGTCAGCGAGCATGAGGGATGAAGTGACCCCGCATGGCGACTTTCATCATGGCCGGCGGCGGGACCGGCGGCCACGTGATTCCCGGTCTGGCCGTCGCGCGCGAGCTACGCGATCGGGGCCACAATGCGTTATTTATCGGCACCCGGCGCGGCATGGAAGCGCGGCTGGTTCCGGCGGAGAATTTTCCAATCGGATGGATCGAGATCGGCGGGTTGAAGCGCGTGGGGCTTCGCAAAACTTTTTCAAGCTTAACGGCGCTGCCATCGAGCGTGTGGCAGGCACGGCGCATGGTGGAGCGAGCAAAAGCAGCGGCTGTCTTTTCGACCGGCGGATACGTCGCCGGACCGGTGCTGCTCGCGGCCTTGGGGATGCGCCTACCGATCATCGTAATGGAGCCGAATGCAGTCCCCGGGTTCACGCACCGCCACTTGGCGCGTTTCGTGACGCGAGCTCTGGTCAGTTTTCCGGAATCGCAGGCGTGCTTTCCCGAGGGGCGCAGCGAAGTCACCGGCATGCCGGTGCGCGCCGAGTTCTTCGCGATCCCGCGGAAGCGGCCTGCGAACAAATTGACCGTGCTGATCACCGGCGGCAGCCAGGGCTCGCGCACGCTGAATCGAGCCGCCGCCGAGAGTTGGGGAGCCTTTCGCGTAATTCATCAAACCGGAGCGTCGGCTTACGAAGAGCTGGCGCGCAAGTTCAACGTGTCGGGCGCGGAAGGGGAAATACGCGGGTTTATCGACAATATGCCGCAAGCGTATGCACAGGCGGATTTAGTGGTGAGCCGCGCGGGCATGAGCACCATCAGCGAGCTTGCGGCTGCGGGCAAGCCGTCGATCCTGGCGCCGCTGCCGACCGCCAGCGATCAGCATCAGTTGCGGAATGCCGAAGCGTTCGAGAAGGCGGGCGCGGCGCGGCTGGTTCTGGATTCCGAAATGAATGGGGCGCGTTTGATCCAGGAAGTGCAACGGCTGGAGGCCGATCCGCGGCGACTGGAAGCGATGGGCGAAGCCGCCCGAGGTTTTGCAAAGCCGGACGCCGCGCGCCGGGCCGCGGAGATTTTGGAGGAGGTGGGGTGGAGCGGGCTCTAGCCTGCAACGCCGGCTTCAACCGGCGCGGCCGAGCGCGGGGGCTAAAGCCCCCGTTGCAGGCTGAAGCCTGCTCCACCGGGTTATTGACACTGCGCTCCAAACCCGAAACAATACGTAATTAAAATGTTTTTTAAGCCCCAGCCTGTCCACTTCGTCGGCATCGGCGGCATCGGCATGAGCGGTCTCGCCGAAGTGCTGCTCGAAATGGGCTATCGGGTCAGCGGCTCCGACCTTCGCTCCTCCCCGATCACCGAGCGCCTCGTGAGCCGTGGCGCCACCATTCACCTGGGACATCAAGCGCCCAATCTCGGAGAAGCCAAAGCTGTCGTGGTCAGCTCCGCTGTAAACTCCGATAACCCGGAAGTGATCGAAGCGCGCCGGCGCGCGCTGCCCGTTATCCCACGCGGCGAACTCCTTGCCGAGCTCATGCGGCAGAAGTTCGGGATCGCCGTGGCGGGCAGCCACGGTAAAACCACGACCACTTCGATGACTGCCGCTATCCTGAGCCACGCCGGTCTCGATCCGACGGTTGTCGTCGGGGGCCGCGTCGGCAGCATGGGGGGCGCCAACGCGCGATTCGGGCGCAGCGATTATCTCGTGGTCGAAAGCGACGAAAGCGACGGAAGTTTTTTGAAACTCGCGCCGATTTTCGCAGTCGTCACCAATATCGACCGCGAGCACTTGGATCACTACTCCGGGATCGAGGAGATCCGCCAGGCCTTCGCCGAATTCATAAGCAAGGTTCCGTTTTACGGCGCGGCCATCCTCTGCCTGGATGACGAAAATATCCAGCAACTTTTGCCGTCGATCAACCGGCGAACGGTTACTTACGGCGTCTCCGCGCAAGCCAATCTGCGCGTGACCCACTGCTCGGCCGGTCACATGGCGAGCCAATTCCATCTCCGCTGGGGCGGCCATGACCTGGGCACGTTCCGCTTGCGTCTTCCGGGGTCGCACAACGCGCTCAACGCGGCCGCGGCAACCGCAATTGGTTTGGAACTCGACATCCCCATACAGACAATACGCGAGGCTCTCGAAAACTTCACCGGAGTGGAGCGCCGTTTCCAAGTACGCGGCACGGAGCGCGGAGTGGCAGTTATCGACGATTACGGTCACCATCCCACCGAGATTCGCGCAACGCTCGCGGCCGCTCGCGGATGCCGTTTCTCGCGGGTGCACGTGCTGTTTCAACCGCACCGCTATACGCGCACGCAAGCGCTTATGGACGAGTTCGCGCGGGCTTTTCACCAGGCCGATAGTGTATTCGTGATGGACATCTACGCCGCCTCTGAGCCGCCGATTGAAGGCGTCGCATCAGAGGTTTTGATCGAGCGCCTGGAAGCGTTCGGCCACCGCAACGCTCACTACGTCGGCTCTATGGACGCCGGAATCGCGGCCGTTATCGGCGCTGCCAGCGAAGGTGACGCGATCGTCACGTTGGGCGCGGGCAGCGTCTCGCAAGCGGGAGACAGAATTCTGGAGCAACTGCGATGAGAACAGTAGGACAAGCGTCAGCTTGTCGCTTCGCGGGAAAGGACAAGCTGAAGCTTGTCCTACTGCCGAGGAAATGCTAGATGGCCCGCAACGCAATAACGAGGGCACGCTGATGCTGCCCGGCATGGAGGGCCCGCCGTCTTCTTCTCTGGCATCCAAGGCGCGCGGCCGCACCGCTCCATCAGTGCCGCGCATCGTCGGCGGGGCTCTCGTGACCGTGGCGCTAGTTGCAACCGCTCTTTTCGCGCTCCATCGCATCGAGCAGTTCCTCATCGCCGACCCGTTTTTTTCGTTCGACGACCCGGGGGATTCCCTTTTCATCGCGGGAGCGGAACACGCCTCCCGGCGCGCCATCGATGCTGTCTTCGCCGGCGATAAGGGCCGCAGCGTATACCTCATTCCGATCAACGACCGCCGCATCACGCTCAAGACGATCGATTGGGTTAGAGAAGCAACTGTCGCGCGCTTGTGGCCAAACCGGTTGGTCGTCCAGATCGCCGAACGAAAACCCGTGGCCTTCCTCACGCTCTCCGCCGGGCGCGTGGGTCTCATCGACGAAGACGGAGTGATTCTGGCGCAGGCTCACGATCGTTTCGTGCTGCCGGTGGTCACCGGCGTCCACGCCACCGATTCATTGCCCGAGCGCCGCGAACGCATCTCGCGCATGCTCCGCGCGATGAAAGAAATCGGGGATGCCGGTAAAAACATTTCCGAAATAGATGTCGCCGATCGCGACAATCTGAAAATTCGGCAGCCGTATGAAGGCCGGATTGTGACGCTTCTGATTGGGGATAGCCATTTCGCCGCTCGCTATCAGAATTTCTTGACGCATTACGCCGAGATCAAGCGCAAGCTTCCGGGCGCGTCGACGCTCGATCTTCGTTTGGAAGACAGAATCACGGTGGTGGAGTAAACGTGGCGGCGAAACATCAACTCGCGGTGGGAATCGATACCGGGAGCCTTTGGACGCGGTGCCTGATCTGCGCGCTCGAAGGCGAGTACCTGCGGTATCTTGCCCACGGCGTCGCGCCGTCGGCGGGTTGGGCGAAGGGGCGTATCAGCGACCCCGAAGCCGCCGGCGAATCGATCCGCGCGGCCATTATGGATGCCGAGCGGGGCGCGCGCATCAACGTGGAAGCAGCCACGCTGGGAATCGGGGGTGAACACGTCCACGGAGCCCAAAGCCGCGGATTATATGAATTCGGCCGCCCGCGCGAAGTGAGTCCGGAAGACCTGAGCTACGCCGCGGAGATGGCGTCCGAGGTCCATCTGGAGCCGGGGCGGATGCTGCTTCACGTGCTGCCGCAAGACTTCGTGCTCGATGGCCGGGCAGGATATCGCAAGCCGCACAAAGGCATCTGCTCGCGCCTGGAGGCGAACGTTCACCTTGTGACAGCCGCCGCGCAGGAGCACCACGCGCTGGTTGCCGCCGCGCACATGGCGCACCTGGAAGTGGAGGAAACGGTGTTCGAGCCGATCGCGGCCGCCTACGCGTGTTTGCTTCCCGAGGACCGCACCAGCGGCGTTGCGCTTTTGGATATCGGCCTGCACGCGTCCGGGCTGGTCATTTATGACGGCGACGCCGTGCAGCTTGCCGCCAGCATCCCGATAGCAGGCGACCATTTCACCCGCGACATCGCCGCGATATTCAAGGTCACCTACGAAGACGCTGAATGCCTGAAGAACGAATACGGCTGCGCCATTCTCGGACTGACGTCGGATTCGACGTGGATCGAAGTGCCGTCGCCTGAAGGAAAGGGACCGCGCGAAGCCCGGCGCGGCGAGTTAATCGAGATTCTGGAAGCTCGGGCCGAAGAGCTGTTTCTACACGCGCTCGGCGAGATTCAGCGCGCGGGTATGGACAGGAAGCTTCTTGATGGCATCGTGCTCACCGGAGGCGGGTCGTTACTAAACGGCATGTGCGACATGGCGGAGCGCGTATTGAACTGTCAGGCCGGTAGCGGCTTGGCCAAAGGTATCGGAGATTGGCCGGAATCGCTCGAACATCCCCTGTGGACGACAGCAGCCGGCCTGAGCATGTATTCGGCGAAACTCAAGCTGCACCGCCCGCCGCAGCGGCGGACCGGAGGCTTGTTGGGATTGGTGATGAGGTAGGACAAGCTTCAGCTTGTCCAATAGGGAGAACACTTAAATGGGACTCGATGCATTGAAATTTGTAATCCAGGAAGAACTTGCGCCCAAAACAACAATCCGGGTTTTCGGCGTGGGCGGCGGAGGCTGTAATGCGGTGGCGCGCATGCTTGGGGAGGGTATGCCCGGAATCGAGTTCTTCGCGCTCAACACCGACGCACAGGCGCTCGCCAATTCACCCTCGCCGAATCAACTGGCGATCGGCTCGAAGATCACGCATGGCTTGGGCGCAGGCTCCGATCCAGCCGTCGGCCGGCAAGCCGCCCTTGAGGACACGGAGAAAATTATCGATCTGCTCGAGGGCTCGGACATGATCTTCGTCACGGCCGGCTTGGGAGGGGGCACCGGCACCGGCGCTGCGCCTGTCGTGGCTTCGCTTTCGAAAGAACTCGGCGCGCTCACGGTCGCGGTTGTAACGAAGCCCTTCAGCTTCGAAGGCCCGAAGCGCATGCGCCAGGCCGAAGCCGGACTGGCCGAGCTTGCGAGCGTGGCGGATACCGTAATCACCATCCCCAACGATCAATTGCTCCACCTCGCGCCGAAAGGCACCAGCTTCTTCGAAGCGTTCCGCATTGCCGACGACGTGCTTCGCCAAGCCGTGCAAGGCATCAGCGATATCATCGCCACGCCGGGTCTGATCAATCGCGATTTCTCGGATATCCGCGGCATCATGGTTGGAATGGGTTACGCCATGATGGGCACTGCCGAAGCGTCCGGCGCGAATGCCGCGGTCGACGCGGCGCAGAGAGCGATTAATAGTCCGCTGCTTGAGGCCGGCGGAGTCCGTGGCGCCAAGGGCGTGCTTATCAACATTACCGGGTCAAGCCACCTCGGTCTACATGAGGTCAACGAAGCGTGCATGCTGATCGGCGCGGCCACGGAAAATCCGGATGTGCAAATCAACTTCGGCGTGGTGCACAAGGAAGCGATGGGAGATCAGGTGAAGATTACGGTTATCGCCACAGGCTTCGAGCGCGACACTCTACCGGCGATCTCGAGGAAGAATCATGCGACATCCGGGGCCGCGCCCGCACCCGCCGCGCCGGCGCCGCATCAAACTGAGCCGGAACCAGCGCGCATCGAAGCGGGCCCGGAGCAGGCTCAAGAAGAAGCGCACGCGGCGGCCGCTACGAATGGCGCGCCCGGCCCTATGTTGGACGATCTGGAAATCCCGGCAATCCTGCGCAGGCGCTTGGTGCAGTAGGACAAGCTTCAGCTTGTCCATCCTTCACCCGCACTTTAGCTGGGCAAGCTAAAGCTCGCGCTACTGCCCGACTGCGAAGCAATAAAAAAGCCCCGCCCCGCCGGTCGCCACCAGTTGCTGCTGGCTGCAACCCTGGCTCGGGTGCACCGAGTTCCACGATGCGTTCGGGCCACCCAGCCGGTCGGCATGGCCGAGCATGGCAGTGCCGTCCGAACTGCTGGTCCAGTTCTTGCAGGTATGGTCCGCATTATCGGTGAACGCTCGCCCATCCGGGGTCGATCCCGTGAGCATGTCGTGCTCGTTCGGCTGATCGCCGACGCCATGGATCATCTCGCCTTTTTCGGTTAGCGCACTCGATTTGCTGATGCGATTGCCAAGGCGCGCCTGCTCGATCGTGTCTCCATGCAACTCCGCGACGTTTGCCGCGATCTGCTGGCCTTTAGCGTTATACCAAGGGCCGCTTCCGATCCGGTCGCGCGCGTTCACGGCGCCGGCGCCCTGGGTGCTCATGTACGCATGCCAGGTGGCATTGCCGCGTCCGGCTGCGGCCGCGAGCATCTGACAATGCTGATCCGCGCCCGCCAAACCGCCCAGATCGGCACCTTTACCCAAACCCACGCTGGTTACGAAAAAGCTCATGGGTTGAGGCGCCGCTTTGCCTTTGTCCTGCTTTCCTTGTGGCGCTTGCGCCAGAGCCGCGCAGGCGCTTATCAGAGCAATCGTGATTACTGCTTTCATGGGATTCCCCTCCTTGGGTCCGCACTCCAACAGAGCGTATCACAAGGCGGAGATCCCTTAAAGGGCTATAGCAAGCGGAAATTGACCTCAACCGACGCGATCACCGGCACCGGCTTGCCATCCTTCATTCCCGGCTTGAAACGCCATTTTTCCACCGCTTCGATCGCCTTCTGATCCAGCCCCAGGCCAAGCGATTTCGACACCTTGATATTCACGGCCTTGCCCACCTCATCGACGATAAGGGAGAGCACCACCGACCCCTGCCACTTTGCCTTTCGCGCCTCTTCTGAGTACTCCGGCTCCGGCTGATAGATCGGCACAGGCGCCGACACGCCGCCGCCGATCCGGTAAGCTCCGCCTCCGATGCCGCCGCTGTAACCAGGTCCAGTGCCCGCTCCATTGCCGGATCCAACGCCGCCGCGCTTACCGTTGCCTATGCCGCCTCCCGAGCCAATGCCATTCGAAGCCATGCCCAGCTTACTCAACGGATCGCCGTAGTTATTCGCCTGAATATTCGGAAGGGGCTGGTCAGCCACGATGGTCGGAACCACCGGCAGCTTCGGATCCTCCACGGGATCCACCCGCGGAGGCGTAAACTGCTTTGGCGCGGGTTTCGGCAATTTCCCTTTGCTGGCATCGAGCAACTCCCGGGCTCCTCCGCCCCCGCCGCCATGCGCAGGTTGAGGTTTGTAGAGGCGCAAATCGGGAGCGATCAGCGAGACTGTCTCCCGCATCGCAGTCTGAACCGGCTTCAACGAGCCGAGTGCAAACAGACTTGCCACGACACCCAAGTGAATCAAGACTGATCCGGCGCCCGCCATGGCCGGATTCGCCCGCTGCAAGCCATAACTTACGCGATACACGCGCGCACCCGCGCCCGCATCGCTCCACTGCCGGACCGAACTCCGAAACTGCTGAAGCGCGGTTTCGAGGCGTTCGAGCTCGGCCCGGCATGCCTCACATTCCCTGGCGTGCCGGGCTTCCTCGGGTGCGCCGGCGCCGATCAGGCATTGCGAGATCTGATCTGAAGATAAATGTGTCATTTGTTCTCCTCGATTGCAGACCTCACCGTCTTGAGCGCCCGAAAAAGGTGAGTCTTGACTGTTCCTTCTTTCATTCCGGTGACTGCGGATATTTCCAGAAGCTCCATGTCTTCCACGAACCGCAGCAAAAACACTGTACGTTGCCGCTCCGGCAGACGCGCGGCGGCCTTCCAAATCGCCGCGAGTCGCTCCCGAGCGGAGGCTATCGCTTCCGGCGAAATTTGCCTGTCCGGAACCCATTCGATTTGTTCCGGCGAGCCTTCCCGGTCCGGCTTCAGCGCACGCCGCCAAAATTTTAAGCGGCTGCTGCCTTCATGACTCCGAACCAAATTCGCAGCGATGCGCATGAGCCACGTGCCCGGATTCGAGTCGCCGCGAAACTGCCTGCGAGCGTTATACGCGCGAATGAAGCACTCCTGGGTCAGGTTTTCCGCCGTCTCGCGATTGCGCACCGAAGCGAGGATGAACCGGAACACTCGCGGCTGGTGCATGCGCACGAGCGCGTCAAAATCTTCCGTTGCCGTCTCGCGAATTTCGCCGGCGAGCGCTGCGTGTTCCATCGACATCCGCAGCATTAGACCGATTTGGGGACGCTCGGGTTTACACGCTATAGTCATCCTTATGCCTGAACCGCTCAACCTGAGCACGGAAACGCAATTTGACGGCGTATTAGTACGCTGCGAAGGTCGCCTGGTCGCGGGTCTGACAGACCTTCTTCAGGCCGAGGTCAAGCCTCTGATCGCGCCCGGCCGCCGTGTGGTGCTCGATCTCACCGGCGTCACGCAGATGGACAGCATGGGCCTTGGGGCGATCGTCAGTCTGTACGTTTC